>QULU01000021.1 GCA_003481775.1 Clostridiaceae bacterium OM02-2AC | reverse complement strand
GCAGAAGGACCTCACTGAAAAAGGCGACCTTCTATAAATATGTGAAGCAGTTATCAGAAAATCGCTGTTAATTATGAAAGAAATGCTCTATGGGCCATATCCGACTGTATGTGATATGGTCTTTTTATAAAAACAAAAGACCATAAAGCTTTTCATATATTTTTCCTATATGCATTTTCCTGACTGATGTTCTTCAGGAGATGTCATCTGTGCCAAAGCAATCTAAATAGGTTCCTCACCGGATAAAGTATATATGCGAAATGGATTCATTCCAATAAAAAGAGACCATGTGATCGGAAAATCTGCATAAATACAGGAGAAGCGTATATGAAAATGGTCTGCATTGTAATAAATTACATAATGTCATGAAAATATGTGAAAAATTTGCAGAAAACACTTGAAAAAGAATGTGCAAACGCATATAATAGAACTATCAATTTTAACGGTAATTGATTATTTTTCAGGAAAAGAGGAGAGAGGAACATGGGAAACTTTAAGAAATTTATGGCCATGGCTGCAGTTAGCTGTATGGCTTTGACAACGATGACTGCCTGTGGAAACAGCGGTGATGCAGGCTCCGGTGATGGAGATACGAACGAAATCAAAATCGGTTTAAACTATGAGCTGTCCGGGGAAACAGCAAACTACGGTACGCCGGAATATAACGGCTCTATGCTTGCTATCAAACAGGCAAATGCAAACAAGGACAACAAGTTCAGCTATAAGGCAATTAAAGGAGATAATAAATCTCAGGCGGATGAATCCACAAACGTGGCTACCAAGCTGATTACATCCGACGGTGTAAAGGGAATTGTAGGACCGGCAACCTCAGGGGCATCTGCGGCAACCTATCAAATCGCATCCGACAATAAGGTGCTGGTGGTATCACCATCTGCGACAGCAACCAATGTAACACTGCAGGATGGTAAGACAAAGGAAAGCGTATATCCATATGTATTCCGCGTCTGCTTTGAAGACCCTTATCAGGGAGCTGCGATGGCAGTGTACGCAAAGGATACCTTAAAGAAAACCAAGGCTGTTGTCATTTCTGACTCCAGCTCTGATTATGCGAAAGGTCTTTCCAAGGCATTCCAGGATAAATTCAAGGAAAAAGGCGGAAAAATCGTAACCGAGCTGAACTATCAGGCAAAGGATACCGATTTCAACGTACAGCTGACAAAAATCAAGGGAATGGACTTTGATGTGATCTATATCCCTGGATATTATAATGAGGTAGGTCTGATTATCAAGCAGGCTCGTGAAATGGGAATTGATGTACCGATCGTCGGTGGTGACGGATTTGATTCCACTGACCTTGTGAAGCTGGCAGGGAACAAAAACCTGAACGATGTATTCTTTACAACTGCGTATACAACGGTAGATGCAAGCGATGCACTGACACAGTTTATTGCGGACTACAAGAAAGAATACAATGAAGATCCAAGCATGTTCTCCGCTCTGGCTTACGATGCTACAAATGTTTTGATTCAGTCCTTTGAAAAGGCAGGAACAGCAGACTCTGAAGCTGCACAGAAGGCGATGGCAGAGCTTGACTTCAAGGGTGTAACCGGAAGCTTTACCTTTGATGAAACACATACACCGAAGAAGGCTGCCCTGGTTGTAGAGCTGGTTGACGGCGAACAGAAGAATGCAGTAGAAGTTGATCCGAACAAATAGTAGAATACGATGAAGTATAGAATAGGGGAAAGATATTCTTTCTCCTATTTTCCAGTATAGAGGGGTGAAGTTATGACAGAATTTTTTCAACAGCTGGTAAACGGTCTTTCCATTGGCAGTATCTATGCTCTGATTGCATTGGGATATACGATGGTATATGGGATTATCAAGCTGATCAATTTTGCGCATGGTGATATTTACATGCTTGGTGCCTATGTGGGATTCATCTCCATAGCACAGCTACATTTGGGCTTTTTTCCGGCTCTGCTGCTGGCCATGGTGGTCTGTGGTGTGCTGGGTGTTGTTATTGAACGCATTGCGTATAAGCCTTTGCGGCATGCGACACGAATTGCGGCGCTGATTACGGCAATCGGTGTCAGCTATTTTCTGGAATATTCCACACAGAAGGTCATGGGGCCGGGGGTAAAAACCTATCCGTCCGTCTTAAGCAATCAAACCTTCCATGTGTTCGGCATTCAGATTCAGATGCAGCAGATTTATATTCTGGCGATTACCATCATTCTGATGCTCGCATTGCAGTTTATCGTACGCAAGACGAAAATCGGACGTTCCATGCGTGCTGTTTCCGTGGATGCGGATGCGGCGAAGCTGATGGGCATCAATGTGGACGCAACGATTTCCTATACCTTTGCCATCGGCTCTGCACTCGCAGGTGCCGGCGGTGTTCTGGTTGGTATGTATTACAATACGATCAATCCGCTGATGGGTATGGTTCCCGGTATCAAGGCCTTTGTCGCTGCGGTATTCGGTGGAATCGGTATTATTCCGGGTGCGATGTTTGGCGGCTTCTTCATCGGTATTGTTGAGGCGCTTGTCACTGCATACGGAAGCTCCTTATATAAGGATGCCGTTGTATATGCTATTTTGATTCTGATTCTGATCATCAAGCCGGCAGGATTGCTGGGCAAAAATGTGAAAGAGAAGGTGTAGGCGTATGAAACATATCTTTAGTAAGCTGAACCTTTGCTGGATTTTATTCACGACGGCATTGTTAACGATCATCACGCTGCTCATGCAGGGCGGTGTTATCAACTTCTATTATCAGAGTACCTTATATACGATTGGAATCAATATGATACTGGCAATCTCCCTGAACCTGATCATCGGTGTGACCGGTCAGTTCTCGTTAGGACATGCCGGCTTTATGTGCATTGGTGCCTATGCGGCTGCCATCATTACAAAGGCAACGCCGAATCTGGGTGGCTTTGCGCTTGCGGTTGTCATCGGCGGTGTGATTTCTGCGCTTGTCGCTTTGATAGTCGCTATTCCAACCCTGCGATTAAAGGGCGATTATCTGGCGATTGCAACGCTTGGTTTTTCTGAAATTGTACGTATCATCGTATTGAATATGACGATTACCAACGGGGCTGCCGGTCTGTTCGGTATTCCGAAGCTGACGACCTGGCCGCTGCTGCTGTTTTGCTTGATCGTATCACTGCTGATCGTATTGAACTTTTCACGCAGTGCACCCGGACGTGCCTGTATTTCCATCCGTGAGGATGAAATTGCATCCGAAGCAATGGGAATCAATACGACAAAGTATAAGACGATTGCCTTTGTGATCGGCGCTGTTCTGGCATCCTTGGCCGGTGCCTTGTATGCCTGCAACTTCTATGTTGTAAAGCCGGATCTGTTCACCTTCAATAAATCTGTGGACATCCTGATTCTGGTTGTATTCGGCGGCATGGGAAGCTTTACCGGTTCCATTGTTGCGGCGGTTGTCATCGGTTTTATCAATATGTATCTTCAGAATTTTGCGGATGTCCGTATGATTATTTACGGAGCCGCGCTGGTACTGATTATGGTCTTTCGTCCGGAGGGCCTGTTTGGAACCAAGGAATTCACCTTCTCGGGTCTGTTAAAGCGGTTCTCGAAAAAGAAGGAGGTGCGTTAATATGGCTTTGTTGAAAGTGAGTGGACTGACAAAGAACTTCGGCGGTCTTTGTGCGGTATCCAATGTTCATATGGAAATCAATGAACAGGAGCTGATTGGGCTGATCGGACCAAACGGTGCCGGAAAGACGACGCTGTTCAATCTGCTTACCGGTGTTTATGAGCCGAGTGAGGGAAAAATTGAGCTGAATGTCGATGGCGAGATGAAGGAAATCGGCGGTATGAAGCCGTATGCGGTAACGCGTATGGGGCTGGCGAGAACCTTCCAGAATATCCGCCTGTTTAAAAATCTGACAGCACTGGATAATGTGAAAATCGCAATGCATAAGAATATTAAATACGGAACCCTGCAGGCAATTCTGCGTACACCGAACTACTATCGTGAGGAGGAGCGTGTAAAGCAGCAGGCAGAGGAGCTGTTAAAGGTGGTACATCTGTATGACAAGCGAAATGAGCTTGCCAGCAATCTTCCCTATGGGGAACAGCGTCGTCTGGAAATCGCCAGAGCGCTTGCCACACAGCCGAAGGTATTGTTTCTGGATGAGCCGGCAGCCGGTATGAATCCACAGGAAACAGCGGATCTGACCAGACTGATTCATCAGATCAAGGATGACTTCCATCTGACGGTGATCCTGATTGAGCATGATATGTCGCTGGTTATGACGATCTGTGAGCGAATTTATGTGCTGGATTATGGAAAATGCATTGCCAATGGTGTTCCGGAAGTGATCAAGAACGACAAGCGCGTCATTAAGGCGTACTTGGGGGAAGATATTTAAGATGCTGAAGGTAGAGAAATTAAATGTCCACTATGGCGTGATTCATGCATTGAAGGATGTATCCATGGAGGTTAAGGAGGGGGAGATCGTCTCACTGATCGGTGCCAACGGTGCCGGTAAGACGACTCTGCTTCAAACCATCAGCGGCTTGCTGAAGAAAACAAGCGGAGAGGTTATGTTCCTTGGCAAATCGATGAACAAGGTCAGTGCCAAGAATATCGTAAAGGAAGGTATCACACAGGTACCGGAGGGACGGCATATCTTTCCCGGTATGAGTGTGTATGAAAATCTTTTGATGGGTGCCTATCTGCGTAAGGACAAGGACGGTATCAAAGCGGATTTGCAGGATATTTACCAGCGGTTTCCGATTCTGGAGAAGCGAAGCTCACAGGATGCTTCCACCTTATCCGGAGGAGAACAGCAGATGCTGGCGATGGGACGTGCGCTGATGGCCAGACCGAAGATTTTGTTGCTGGATGAGCCGAGCATGGGACTTGCACCGATTCTGGTAAAGGAAATCTTCAACATCATCAAGGATATCAATGAAAAAGGGACAACCGTTCTGCTTGTTGAACAGAATGCAAAGATGGCATTGTCTATCGCGGATCGTGCCTATGTTATGGAAACGGGCAATATCGTCATGACGGGAACTGGCGCAGAGCTGGTCAATAGTCCTGAAATTCAGAAAGCATACCTGGGAGGATAATATTATGTACGTAAAAAACAGAATGACAAAGCATCCGATCTGTATCGATGTGAATAGTAAAATCAGTGATGTCGTCGATATCATGAGTGAAAAGGAGCTGCACCGTATCCCGGTCATCAGCGGCAAAAAGCTGGTTGGTCTGGTTACAGAGGGCATGATTTCCAAAAAGGGTGCCAGTAAGGCAACCAGTCTGAGTATTTATGAGCTGAATTACCTGCTTTCAAAGACAAGCGTGGATGCGATTATGATCCGTGATGTCATCACGATTCATGAGGACCGTTTTCTGGAGGATGCAGCACTGCTGATGTACAAGCATGATATCGGCTGTCTGCCGGTTGTCAACGATGCCAATGAGGTTGTTGGCATTCTGACAAGTAACGATGTTCTTTCTGCATTCCTGGATATTCTGGGCTATCGCACAAGCGGAAGCCGTGTTTGTATCGAAGTCAAGGACGAGCTGGGAACGATTGGGAAAATCTCGGAAATCTTTGTCCGTAATAATTGCAATATCACACATCTGGGGGTATATTCCCAGCACAACGGCTTTGCGGATATGATCATCCGTATTGATACCTTCCAGACAGACGCATTGGCGAGTGATCTGGAAGCAAACGGATACAAGGTGTTAAGCATTACCAAAAATCCGAATTAACACAGCAGGATATACGCATCGAAATATCCAGCGACAAGCGAAATGAGAAAAGGGGTTGTTTGTATGCCAAAGTATATCATCAAACGTGTGCTGATCGGATTTGTGACACTGTTTGTACTAGCCAGCGTGACATTTTTTCTGATGAAGGCGACACCGGGATCACCATTTTCCCTGGCAAAGTATAAGACACCGGAAGCACTGGCTGCCGCAGAAGCTAAGTATAATCTGGATAAGCCGCTGATGGAGCAGTATGTGATCTACCTGAAGGGGGTCGCACAGGGGAATCTTGGGGAAAGTATGATCAATACCGGACGCAGTGTTTCCTATTATATCAAAACCGGATTTCCGGTAACGGCACGTCTGGGGCTGATTGCCTTTGTTCTGGCTCTTGTGGGAGGAATTGCGCTGGGGACTGGGGCAGCGTTATCACGGCATAAGTGGGTGAACAACCTGTGTATGTTTGTGGCAACGATCGGTGTCAGTGTACCGTCGTTTCTGATTGCGATGATCATGCTGATTATATTCGGGGTACAGCTGCATATTCTGCCGTTTATCGGATTGAACAGTCCGCTGAATTACATCATGCCGGCACTTTCACTTGCGTTTTATCCCATCGCCATGATTGCCCGCCTGACCCGTTCCAGTATGCTGGAGGTTATGAATCAGGATTATATCATTCTGGCGCGCTCCAAGGGGACGCCATATAAGAAGGTTGTCATCAAGCATGCTTTGAAAAACGCCATGCTGCCGGTGGTAACCTATGCAGGTCCGATGTTCGCCTTCATGCTGACGGGAAGCTTCGTCATTGAGAGCGTCTTCTCAATACCGGGCATCGGCAGTGCGTTTGTATCCTGTATTACAACACGAGATTATCCGATTATCATGGGACTGACAATATTCCTTGGTTTCCTTGTCATCACCTTTAATCTGATTACTGATATCCTGTCCGCCATCATTGATCCGCGGATCAAGCTGGATTAGGAGGTGAATGCTATGAGTGACAAAATACTGCAGGAAGAATTGAGTGACGATCTGTTTGAACGTCTGGATGATTCTGAAAAAAATGCAGAAAAAATAGCGTATGAAAGCCGGACCTATCTGGCAGATGCATGGCATCGGTTTCGACAGAACAAGCTGGCATTTGTGGGCTTCTGCTTTCTGATGTTCATGCTGCTGTGTGCGATTATCATACCGATGGTATCCCCCTATACCTATGACGGTCAGAATCTGGCAATCCGCAATGTAGGTCCATCCCTTCAGCATCTGATGGGAACGGATAAATTCGGCCGTGATATTCTGGTGCGTATCATGTGGGGCGGGCGCGTATCCTTAAGCGTCGGCTTTGCGGCTGCCCTTATTTCTCTTGGTGTCGGTGTCCTCTACGGAGGAATTGCCGGCTACTTCGGTGGTAAAATCGATATGATCATGATGCGGTTTGTGGATATGATGTATTCCATACCGGATATGCTGTATGTCATTATGATCGTTGTGGTTATGGGGCCGTCAATGAGCTCCATTCTGATTGGTATTTGTATTTCCTCCTGGATGGGAATGGCCCGACAGGTGCGCACACAGGTCATGACGCTGAAGGAACAGGAATTTTCCCTTGCGGCCAAGGTGCTAGGCGCGGGTAGCGGGCGTATTATTTTCAAGCATCTGATTATCAACAGCATGGGGCCGATCATCGTCTCCGTTACCATGCTGGTGCCGAGTGCGATTTTCTATGAGGCCTTTCTGGGCTTTTTGGGAATCGGTCTGAGTGCACCGCAGGCAAGCTGGGGAACACTGGCGAATGAAGCGAGAAGCACCCTGACCTCCTATCCGCTGCAGACACTGTGGCCGATTCTGGCAATCTGTCTGACAATGCTGGCATTGAATTTTATCGGAGACGGACTGGGGGATGCCCTGGATCCGAAGAAAAAGAAGAAGTAGGGAGGAAATCATATGAGTATGCTGGAAATTAAACACCTCTCTACCGATTTTGAAACAGAAAACGGAATGGTACATGCTGTACGTGATGTATCCCTGTCTGTGGATAAGGGAGAGGTTTTAGGAATCGTAGGGGAGTCCGGTTCCGGAAAGAGTCAGACGATGTTTTCCGTTATGGGCCTGTTGTCAGGAAACGGAATCGTAAAGGATGGCAGTATAACCATCGACGGCAAGGAAATATCGCCAAAGGCATTTTCCGAGCGTAAGGAATATGAACAGGTCATGGATCGCATCCGCGGTAATGATTTGGCGATGATCTTTCAGGACCCGATGACCTTTCTGAATCCGGTTCTGCGTATTGAAACGCAGCTGATTGAGCCGATTATGAATCACGTGGATATATCGAAGGAAGAAGCGAAAAAGCGTGCAATCGAATTGATGCGCAAGGTTGGCATACCTTCACCCGAGACTAGAATACGGCAGTATCCGCATCAGTTTTCCGGAGGTATGCGGCAGCGTATCATCATCGCGATCGCACTGGCCTGTGATCCGAAAATCATCATTGCCGATGAGCCGACAACGGCGCTGGATGTGACCATACAGGCACAGGTTCTGGAATTGATTTCCCATCTGAAGGAGGAAATTGATTCGGGTATTATCATGATTACCCATGATCTTGGTGTCGTTGCCAGTATCTGTGATCGTATCGCGATTATGTATGGTGGAAAAATTGTGGAAACCGGTACAGTGTTTGAAATTTTTGAACATCCGCAGCATCCGTATACGATTGGTCTGCTGTCCTGTATTTCCAATCCGAATGAGCTTGAAAAAAAGGAACTGCATCCGATTCCGGGAAGTCCTCCTGATCTGTTGAATATTCAGGATACCTGTCCGTTTGCGGATCGCTGTACAGCTGCCATGAAGATATGCAAAATGCGCATGCCGCAGGAAACACAGCTATCTGATACGCATCGCTGTTCCTGCTGGCTGCAGCATCCCAAGGCGCGTAAAGGTGGTGAGGCTCAATGAGTGATGCAGTATTGAAGGTGGAAAACCTGAAGGTACATTTTCCTGTCAAGGGTGGTCTGTTCACAAAAAAACAGGTGGTAAAGGCCGTAGACGGTGTCAGCTTTGAAATCTATCCAAAGGAAACCTTCGGGCTGGTTGGAGAGAGCGGCTGTGGAAAAAGTACCACCGGACGTGCAATCGTCAAGCTTTATGAGCCGACAAGCGGAACGGTGTATTACCATGGTGAGGACGTTACCAAGATCAAAGGCGGCCATCTTGCGGAATTCCGCAGAAATGTACAGATGATTTTTCAGGATCCCTATGCAAGTCTGAATCCTCGTATGACGGTTGGAGAAATCATCCGTGAGCCAATGGATATTCATCATATTTTTAATACAAAGGAAGAACGGGAACAGCGTGTTCGCGAGCTGCTGGATATCGTCGGGCTGAAGCCGGATCACATCCGCCGTTACCCGCATGAATTTTCCGGAGGGCAGCGTCAGCGTATCGGCATTGCCAGAACGCTTGCCTTGCATCCGCAGTTCATCGTCTGTGATGAGCCGATTAGTGCATTGGATGTTTCCATTCAGGCACAGGTCATCAATCTGTTGGAGCATATCCAGAAGGAGATGGGCATTTCCTATCTGTTTATTGCGCATGATTTAAGTATGGTAAAGCATATATCCGATCGCATCGGTGTTATGTATCTGGGAAATCTGGTGGAAATCGGAGACAGCGATGATGTGTATCACCGTCCGCTGCATCCGTATACACAGGCGCTGTTGTCAGCGGTACCGATTCCCGATCCCCGTGTTGCCAGAGAAAAGAAACGAATCGTACTGGAGGGAGAGCTGCCGAGTCCGCTGGATACCCCGAGCGGCTGCGTATTCCGTACCCGCTGTCCCAATGCCACAGAGCGCTGTGCCAGAGAAAAGCCGGGAATGGTGAATGTGGGGAAACGAACGGTTGCCTGCTTCCTGTATGAAAAATAATGCGATTATATAACCTGTAAAACGAAGCACTGCCATAAGGCTGTGTTTTCGTTTTTTTGAAAGAAAGGAAAAGGTATGGCAGACAGCTGTTATACATGCTGTGACTGTACCAGGAGAAGGATTATGAACAAGGGTTTGCTGTTTGTATTAACCGGCGCCAGCAGTGTGGGAAAAAAGGATATCCGTGACCGGCTGCTTGGTGATGAACAACTGCATCTGAATTATTCCATTTCCATGACAACACGCCCTAAACGCGAGGAGGAAGTGGATGGCAAAGATTATTATTTTGTCAATCATGAAGCCTTTGCACAGGCTTTGCGAAATCGTGAACTGCTGGAGTATACGGAGTTTGACGGCTATTATTATGGTACACCGAAGCATCAGGTGGATTTTCTGTTAAATAGCGGAAAAAATGTCATGATTGAGGTGGAAGCACAGGGCGTTGGACAGATTAAGCTGCAATATCCGGATGCTCTGTGCGTATTTGTAGAACCAGAAAGCATGGAGGAGCTGGAGAAACAGATCATGCTGAGATATCGGGATGATACTGCCAGTGCCCAGCGTAGAATTTCCAAGGCACTGGTCGAACTGGAGCTGTCCACACTGTTTCGCCATACCGTAAAAAATACGGATGTCAATGCAGCATATGAAGAAATACGAAAACTGCTGGATGAGCAGCTGTGCGAAAGAGGAAACAAAGCATGAAGAAGAGCATAGAGAAAAGCGACCTCTATCAGCTGCATTTGCTGAGTGGTTTGAAAGCATCCCCTTCCGGAAGCCGTCTGGTCTATGTACATACGCAGATGGTGGAGGCAGCGGATGAATACGAGAAAAGTCTGTGGCTGCACCAGGGAGATAAGAGCATCTGTATTTATCAGAAGCAGAAATTCTCCAACTTTCTGTGGGAAAATGAACATACACTGCTGATTCAAAAGCCTGTCGAGCAAGAGAAAACGGAATTCGTCCGTCTGCATCTGGATACCCTTTGTATTACGCCTGCCTTTACAATACCTGCGAATGTTGTACAGCTGCAGAGGATAAGCGAGCAGCGGTATGCTTATCTGGCAGAGGAATCTGTTCAGAAGAATAATGACGATGATACCATCGTGCTGACACAGATTCCATTCTGGGATAACGGTGTCGGCTATATCAGCGGGAAGCGAAACTACCTGTATGTCTTTGATGAGGAAAGTCAGCTATCCACAGCGTTGTTTGAAGGAAACTGGCATGTGGAAAACCTGGCGGTTTCAAATTCGCGTATTGTGTGCAGTGCCCAGGAGTATACCACAAAGAAACCGCTGACGCAGGGAATCTTCACCTTTTCCACAGATACGCTGCGGAAAACAGAGCTTGTCAGCTGTGACACCCTGCGCATTGAAGCTGTTGTCTGTGAGAAAGATACGATTGTTTTTACAGGAACGGATATGCTGGAGTATGGCAACGAGGAGGCTGCGGATTTCTACAGCTGGACAGAACAGCAGGGGGTTAAAAAGCTGCTGGATTGTGAGCATTACGCATATTGCAATATTGTGAGCGACTGCCATGTCGGAGCTTCGACCTCCATCATGATGAAGGATCAGATCGTTTACCATCTGAAAAATGAAAATGGGCGCTGTCTGCTGTATGCATTGTCTATGGACGGCAGGGATATCTGTCTGACGCCGTCTGGTAATGTGATACGGGATATTGCCGTGAGCGGACAGGGCTGTTATACATTGGAAATGGAAGAAAACGCGTTGGAGGAAATATATTTACGCAAACCCGATGATTGTCAGAAGCTGACGAATTGGAATGCGGAGTATTTACAGACACATATGCAAGCACAGCCAAAGGAAGTCCTATATACCAATTCTGAAAAAAAGATACAGAAAGGATGGGTTTTGTATCCGGCTGACTATGTGGAAGGAAAACAATATCCGGGACTGTTGAGTATCCATGGAGGACCACGTTGTGCATATGGAAATGTTTTCAACCATGAAATGCAGATGTTTGCGTCCATGGGGTATATGGTGTTTTACACAAATCCAAGGGGCAGTGATTCCTATGGTGAGGAGTATGCGGATTTGCGTGGAAAGTATGGTACGATTGATTATGAGGATTTGATGGCGTTTACGGATGCAGTGATTCAGGAGACCCCGGCACTGGACAGCGAGCGCTTGGGCGTGCTAGGTGGAAGCTATGGCGGTTTTATGACAAACTGGATTATCACGCAGACAGACCGGTTTCAGGCTGCTGCTTCCCAGCGGAGTGTTGCGAACTGGACATCGGATTTCGGTACCAGCTGTATCGGCTATACCTTTGATCCCAATGAAATGCAGACAACGCCATGGAAGGACGTCATGAGCATTTGGAAGGCTTCTCCGCTTGCATATGCAGACCGTGCAAAGACACCCACGCTATTCATCCATTCGCTGGAGGATTATAACTGCCCGTTGAGTGAGGGATTGCAGATGTTTACGGCTTTGCAGTATCATGATGTGGAAAGCCGTATGTGTCTGTTTCCTCAGGAGAATCATGAGCTGAGCAGGAGTGGAAAACCAAAGCATAGATTACGCAGACTGCAGGAAATGGCAGACTGGTTCGATGCACATTTGAAATAAGCATGTCATAAGGCGATTCTGCTATAGGGAATCGCTTTTTTCGCTTTCATAACTTTTAAACTCATGGTAGCGGAGAAAGTTTATAAAACAGATTTGTTATATCCGAAAAAAATAAGAACAACCTCATGTATCGAGGAGGGCCTTAAAAAACACCTATTTCATCAGAGTGATAAATTTTAATCGATATCCAAATCGTATTCTCCTACAGTCTTCTTTATTCTCCTATTTCATGATTGATAATAGGAGAATATGAGCGTTGATAGGAGAATATCTTTAATATCCCCTTATGAGCCTTGGTTTTTCTCCTGAAAATTTGCTATAATAGGAGAATAATGAGGTGGTATGGAATGAGACAGTTTAATTATCTGGAGATCAGAGATAAAAAATGGGATTTGGAAGTCCTAACATTGATTGCTAAAATCCATGAATATAAGGGAAAACAGGAACTCTATATCAAACAGAAACCAATGATTTTTGATAAATTAGTAGAAATTGCGAAAGTACAAAGTACTGAAGCATCAAATCAAATTGAAGGCATTGTTACGACGGACACAAGAATCAAACTGCTAGTCAACGAAAAGACATCACCGCAAAACAGGGATGAAGAAGAGATTGCCGGTTATCGAGATGTTCTGAATATGATTCATGAAAGTTATGAATATATCCCAATCCAAAGCAATTATATCCTGCAGCTTCATAAGGTTCTATATAGTTATTCAGGAGAATCTTTTGGTGGAAAATTCAAGAATACGCAAAATTACATTGCAGAAATACGAGCTGATGGAACCAGAGCTGTTCGATTTCAGCCGTTAGCTCCCTATGAAACATCACAGGCAATCGATGTAATTTGTGAAAGTTACAATCAAGCAATCGCTGCAGATATTGAACCCTTGCTGTTAATTCCATCCTTTATCACAGATTTTTTGTGTATCCATCCTTTTAATGATGGTAATGGTCGAATGTCACGACTTATGACCGCATTGCTACTTTATAAGAGCGGATTTGAGGTGGGAAAATACATCAGTATAGAAACTAAAATCGCTAAAACAAAACTAAATTATTATGAAGCATTGCAGGATATCGATGAGGGATGGCATGAAGGAAGCAATGATGTCACACCCTTTATCAAATATCTTCTAGGCGTCATTTTAGCTAGCTATAGAGATTTCGAAAATCGTTTAGAATTGGTCGAAGAAAAGAAACCGGCTCTGGAGATGGTACGGAATGCCGCAAAAGAACAAATAGGCAAATTTACAAAAGCTCAGATCGTTGAGTACTTACCTGCGCTTCGGCGAGCCGCAGTTGAAAAATCCCTGAAAATATTGGTGGATGAGGGGGAAATTACCCGTCATGGCGGCGGTAGATCTACATTCTATACTAGAAACGATTAGGGTGGAGTGTCCCAAAGAGTTGGAGGACAATAAAATTCTCTACTGAAAGTAGGATATGAGAAAAATAAAGCATTATTCTATATCAATATTTCTTCTCGTTTACCTCAAAAAGAGCGCTTGGAAAGAATAAAAAGGAGCTTATGGTCCTATGAAGATGCTTCCGATTGATATAGAAAACTTTAAAGATAAGATGACAATGATGAAAGATGTATACAGCGAAAAGGTTGCGTTTTATACCAGACCAAGAAGGTTTGGGAAAACTTTAAACATAAGCAGGCGCTGCCCGCCCTGACGTGCTGTATTATTTCTTTACAAACAAGGAAAAAGAAAACAGCTACTTGTTTAACGGATTAGAAATCTCAAAGGATGAAGAAGCATGTAAACATCAGAATTAGTATCCTGTTTTGTTTTTAACATTGAAGGATATGAAAAGGAATCTGTTTGATGCGCAAATAGATAAATTTAGTGATCGTGGACAGGGCTGTGATGACAAAGCTATCTTAGCAACAAAACACATACAATTAGCGTGTATTTTGATATAACCTGAATACTTTTTAAATGGAGGAATAATTTCAAAAAAATTATGAATTTAGGTTTTCTTAACAAATGAGTTCAAATATACTCTAAATTCAAGTAAAACAATCAGGCGTATAAATCACTGATAAAAGACCTGCATGCTTAATTTTCTGTAAACACTTTTACTTTTATATAAGTTTTGTGTTGAAAGTATTTACATTTATTGAAAAATATTCAAAAAGAATGTATGATAATAAATGTAAAAGGAGAGAAACTGTATGAAAAAGCTAAAAAAACTAATGTTATCGCTCTTCATGGGAATCAGTGTTCTCAGCCTGAGTGCCTGCGGGGGCGGGGAAGAGAGCAGCAATGAACTCAAGGTTGCACTTGGCGGACAGATCACCAGTCTGGACCCGGCGCGTGCGGATGACACGTATTCCATGATCGTAATTCAAAACATGTATCGTACCCTGTTCAAGCTGGACAAGGATGGTAATCTGGTGAAGGATCTTTGTGAGGACTATAAAGTCAGCGAGGATGGGAAAACCTACACATTTACCATTAAGGACGCAAAATGGAGTGACGGTAAGGCTGTAAAGGCGGATGACTTCGTTTACGGTATCAAACGAGGACTTACGTATGGTGCTGACAATGCCTATAATGCGCAGGATGGACGAAAATACATCGTTGGAGCGCAGAAGGCATTTGACAAGGATATGAAAGTAAAGGATATGAAGGATGTCGGTGTGAAAAAGGTGGATGATAAAACCTTTACCGTAGAACTGATTCAGCCGGTTCTGTATTTTGATAAACTGATGACACAGGGAATCTATACGCCACTTCGTTCCGATATCGCAAAGGAAAAGGATTCTGAATGGTCTTTATCCGCAGATGTACCGGTAAACGGTCCATTTAAGGCAGAAAGCGTAAATCCTGCTGACGCGGTTGACCTTGTGAAGAATGCCGATTATTATGAGGCAGACAAAACAACGCTGGAAAAGCTGCACTTCAAGGTTATGGAAGATAGCGTTTCGCAGTATCAGGGCTATGAGGCCGGAGAGATTGATTTCGCTACCTATGTCGCTAATGAAGGATATACCAATTACAAGGGCAAGGATGATTTGTATCGGGTAGATCCATATGTATCCAATTACTTTATTGATATCAATTCCTTATCCACAGAAAATAAGGCGTTGCAGGATGTTAATGTTCGTAAGGCAATGGCTATGGCTGTTGATCGTGACGGTATTGTAAAGGTGCTGGATACTGGAGATTATGTAACGCCGCTGTTTGGTCTGGTTCCTCATGGAATTCAGGGAGAAAAGGAAGACTTCCGAAAAGAAGCAGATGATGCCGGTAACTATATCAAATACGATGTAAAGGCTGCGCAGGCACTTATGAAGAAAGCAGGTTATTCTGATAGTAAAAAGCTGACAATCAAATATAAGACCACAGGGCAGCAGGTAAATATGGATATTGCACAGATACTGCAGGAGCAGTTCAAGAAAATTTATATTGATCTGAAAATCGATCAGGTGGAACAGGGTGTATTCTATACGCAGGTCGATGGCGGACAGTTTGAAACAAGCCGCTATGGTCTGAGTGCTACCACACTGGATCCTGCTGCAGCGTATCTTGGCATGTGGCAGAAGGAATCACAGCCGGTTCTTGTTTTCGATGATGCAGAATACGAAGATCTGATGGCGAAGGCTGCATTGGAAACAGATGCAGCGAAGCGTATGCAGCTGTTGCATGATGCAGAAAACCGCATGATCGTTGAACAGGCTTACTTCATTCCACTGGTAACAAATACACAGGTAATGCTGAAAAAGCCAGGTGTGAAGGGGCTGGAGCGTACACCGGCAGCAATGTTCTATTTTGAACATGTAACAATCGAATAGCATAAGAAAGAAACAGGGAGCCCTTCTCTGTTTCTTATTCAATGTGTGCGTCTTGCTTTCACTGCTCGTCCGATCAAGGGATGTTCTATGGATGTGGCAATGTGAGACTGTTATGGAAATAGCAAAGCAAATAGGATAAGGGAGGCTATCATATGAAGAATGAAAGAAAAAAGCGGCTGGAACAGCTGTATGTGGATTGCGTGCAGCAAAAGGCAGAGGAAATCAGCAAATGGATATACGACCATCCCGAGGATGGAGATCAGGAATTTTTGTCAAGTGCTTATCTTTGTGAACAGCTGAAGGAGGAAGGTTTTTCTGTACAGCTGCCGTACGGCTCTTTAAAGACAGCATTTCGATGCGAGCTAAAGGGTAGTAAGCCAGGTCCGACCTATGCGTTTTTAGCAGAATATGATGCGCTGCCAGGTTATGGAGAAGAGCACAATGAGCTTGGACATGCCTGCGGACACAACTGGATTGGAGCGGTATGTGCGGGAGTGGGGCTCATGTTTGCACAAATGAAGGAGGAGCTGGAGGGAACGATTGTAATTATGGGGACCCCGGCTGAGGAAACAACTGGTGGAAAATGCGTTCTTGTTGAGGAAGGTGCGTTTGATGATGTAGATTTTGCATTCCAGCTGCATCTGGGAGCGGAAAATAATGCGCATGTCGTCACGCTGGCAATGGATTCCCTGGAATTCACCTTCCATGGATTAGCAGCCCATGCTGCAGCGTATCCGCATCTGGGCGTCAATGCATTGGATGCGGTAAATCTGATGTTTACGGGAATCAGTTATCTGCGGCAGCAGATGCGCAATGATACGCGAGTGCATGGAATTATCACCAAGGGTGGAGAAGCATGCAATATCATTCCGGATTTGTGCGTATGTAAATTTTACATCCGTGCAGCCGATAAGGCTTATATGGAGGAAATCAGTGCAAAGATTATCAACATTGCCAAGGGAGCTTCCCTGATGACAGGGGCGCAAATGGAATATCGTAATTTTGAAAATACCTATTATGATCTAATCAATCTGGAAAGCTTTCAACAGCTGTATGTGGAAAACGCAAAGCTTTGCGGCTCCGGTGACTTTGTGGACAGTGATGCAGATGCCAGCGGCTCCAGTGATGTAGGAAATGTATCGCATGTCTGCCCGATGATGTACAGCGAACTGGCATTGGGAGGACCAACACCTGCCTATGCGCATGATGTGAAGTTTCTGGAATATCTGAAGCTGCCCTGTGCTGATGATAAGCTCAAAAAGGGAATTATCAGTCTATGTCTTACAGTATTTGATTTATATGAAGCGGATCAGCGCGCCAGCATATGCAAAGAGTTTGAAAGTAAAAAGGGGTAGTGTCAGCATATGATTTCATCAAAGGAAATATTCTGTATGTGTAATCCTATCATGAAATCTGTAAATAGGGCGATGAACAAGCTATAGTATCAAAGATACAGCGGTGGTCTATATGCGCGTTTTATGCCTGATATAGAATGACATGGAACAGCGGCATGCGTAGCTTTTCATGATATTTACGCTAGAATAATTTGCATTTCCATGTTTGTACGAAAAGATATCATATGAAAAATTCATACACATTTCATGAAATCCGCCTTTTTATAGCAGATTGAAAATGCTAGTTTTCCAGACTATCTTTGAAAAAAGCGCACCAAAGCTGCAAATTGTTGGTTTTTATAAGAATTTATCAGGTTTTATGTGTAGATAAGCTTGCAACATATGGAAATTTAATATATTATATAGTTATGTAAATGTTGAGTTTTTATATATTGTAAGGGCTTTACGATATATAACACAAACGGAAAGAGGGAACGTATGAAAAAATTATTAACTGCAGCTGCTTGTGCTGCAATGACACTGGGAGTATGTGCTGCTCCTATCAATGCTGCCAGCGGTATTAACAAGGCGGAACAGGATGTTCTGGATTACATGGCAAAGGGTGTTACGATTCAGGGTCAAACACTGGCATATGTACCGGCGAGTGAAGAGTACAAAACCATGGAGGACTATTTTAATCTGGATGGTGTGGATCTGAGCGATAAGGATGTTAAAATAATCAAGGATTCTGCGAAAAATGTGCAGACTTTCCTTGAGAAACACTGGGAAGATGAAGTTACTCCTGCGCTGATGAATGAAATGGTTGATCTGATGAAGCCTGCGATGGAAACAATCGGATTCAATATTGCTTATGATGCAGTAAAGGATACACTGACAATCACAGACAGCAACGGAGACGTTATCTATACGCAGAAGAACGTCGTTTATGAAGAGGAAAAAGAAACCGGAAAAGAGAAACCAGCTGCAAAGCCAACAATTAAGGATAAGACAAAACCAGCTGTAAAACTGGAAAAAACCGGTGAGGATTTCTCAAGTACATATGCAATTTTTGGTAGCTTAGCAGTCATCCTGGCAGGTGCTGGTATCGTAGCTTCCAGAAAAAAGACTATTAAAGAATAAACGTGAACAAGGCTTTTAGAAAAATAATGGTGTGGATCACTGTACCATTATTTTTTCTTCTTATCGGATACCTGATCATGCTTTTGATTGCACAGCCGTACATTCGTCCAGTGACATCGCTGTATCAGATGATAGCGCAGGATCAGGCTCCGGATTTCTCCAGCACTGCCAGGGATTTATATTCGGATAAAAAGGGACTTCCGAGCGATGGGGAATTAGATGCATTGGACATTAAATCCGTAAGAGTTGGTGATACCATGGGAAAGATTATGATAGAAGCAGCCGATATTGATGTTCCCTTGATTTACGGCTCTACCGATGAATGTCTGTATGTTGGTGCAGGGATTCGTATCCAATCGGGGAAACCGGGTTACGGAAAACCGGTTATGATTGCGGGACATACCATACCGTATTTCAAGAATCTTGGGATCGTAAAAAATGGGCAAATCATAACGATTGAAACCTATTACGGAATTTTCAAATATAAGATCACAGGATCACAGGTAGCGGATGCCAGTGATACTTCCGCTTATGATCTTTCACAGAACAAAGAGCAGCTGATTCTTTTTACCTGTTATCCGCTGGATGGCGTAGGGGAGAAGGAAGACCGTCTCTTTGTATACGCGGATAAGGTGAGCGGACCAAGAGTGGTAGGTGATACTAAATGAAGCGCAGAGAAAAGCTGTTAGGTGGTATGTTTTCTTTCTTTATCGCATTCTTTCTGTTCCTGCTGCTGTTTGTCTGTATATCCAAGGCAACCTTGCTGAATAAGGGATATTTGTTATCAACATTGGATAAAACAGAGTATTATACAGCAGTCACGAAGGAGCTTACCGAGGACTTTAAAAAAAGTGCGGGGGCTGCAGGCTTCCAGCCTTCCATCTATGATGGTTTTTTGAAGGAAGCAGACGTAAAAAAAGAGGCAGTTGCATTTATTGACACCAGCTTTACAGGCAAAACAGCTGTAGTGGATCAAAAGAGCTTCATGGACAAGCTGGACACATATTTACAGAAGATCATTCAAAAAGAAAAGCTGAAGCTGGATGAGGATGGAAAGCTGCGGCTGCAAAATTATGTGAAAGTAAATGCCAAAGGATATAAGCAATACGTACAGTTTCCGTTTATTCAATATATCGTGATGGGCGTACAGATGATGGACAGAATTCTACCCTTTGCTATTGGAGCATGTGTGCTGCTGTTGCTGCTTTCTGTGATTTTCCTAATACGTATGAAATTGAAAAAGGAGGATACGCTTCTGTTTCTTGGAAGTGCGGCAGGAGGCGCCGGATGGATGCTGGCATTGTTACCGGCAGGTATATTGCTGGGAGGCTTTACACATAGAATCCGTCTGGAACCGGAATACTTCTATAATTTCTTTGTGGCTTTTCTGGATGGCTATTTATGGCTGCTTATTCTATTTGGAATCGCATTGATACTCGTGGGAATCATTCTGATTTTGTTTATATTTAAAAAAAGAAATACTGCGAATGCTGCTGGAGAATAAAATCCAGCAGTTTTTTTCATATATTCCGTTCTCTTCTATGCTCTCATTATATGTCTGTGATTTTATTGACATGAAGCAATAAGTGATGAATAAGAAAGGGTGCACGCAATTTATTATTATGGAAATCTTACGTGACGAGTACGTACAGCATGTATTTCTGCCGGTGATATCCGCAAGCAATAAAAATGAAGTTGAGCGTTCTATCAAGAACTTTTATCGCAGACTGATTGCTCTGATTGAGCATGGCGAAATCAGAACGCTGCTGGATATGCAGGATGCCTCCGAGGTAATTGCACATTTTGAAGACATATAAACAGTATACACGCCGGATAGAGGAGACGTATACTGTTTTTCTGTTCTTTGGTATGTTTCCTTAAAATACGTTATAATCTACTTGACACTCCTGTGCACAGGAACGTTTACAATAAAGCAGAAGGAGGCGAATCACGATGTATACGATTAGTCAATTTTCCAAATTATGCAATCTTACAGTAAAAGCATTACGATATTATGACACAGAGGGACTATTGAAGCCGTCCTTTCGGAAGGCTGAAAATCACTACCGGTATTACAGTGATGAGGATTTAAAAACAGCACGGATGATTCAATATCTGCGCTCCCTTGATTTCTCCATCATGGAGATAAAGGATATTCTGGAGCATAATAAAGGGGAAGACCTTTCCTATATTCTGCAGGAAAAAATCAGCCATATTGAAGCAAACATTCGGAAAGAAAGGGAGCTGATTCAACAAATGCGTGAGCATAGCTTGGCGCAAGCGGAGGAGCATGTAGAAAATGCATATGCAATCGACACGGTTACGGTCGCAAAACAGCTGGTCGCATCCATTCGTTTTACAGGCAGATACTGTGATCTGGACACCTATCTTCCATTGCTTTATAAAGCAGTAAAGGACAACGCAAGCGGAAAGCATTTTAATCTGTATCACGATGAGGAATGTAAGGAGACTGCAGATATAGAGCTGTGTATTCCGGTGCGAAAGGAAATCCGGCATCCCTCTGTAGCCTGTCGATATCTTCCGGAAATGCATGCATTACACACAACGCATCATGGCAGCTACGATATGCTATGGGCTGCCTATAAGACTCTGTTTGCCTATGCGAATGAACATGACCTGCGGATTCTGACACCATCCAGAGAGGACTATGTGAAGAGTCCGGGAATGCTGTTTCGCGGCAATCCCTCCACATATGTCACTGAACTCTACTTACCCTTTGAAAGAACCGGGAGCACGCGTATATGAAACATATGGTGGAGGGCTTCGTCCCGCAGGGAGGAAAACACTGCATTACCAATTCCCTGAAACAAATTTTTGCGTACTATGGGTATCCCATGTCAGAGGAATTATTATTTGGTCTGGCATCCGGATTGTCCTTTCTCTATTTGAATCCGGCAGCCTCTCCTATGATCAACGGTCGTACCAAGGTATTTGAATTTGAAAAAAAGCTGGCAGACAGACTGCAGATTACCATGCAGTGCAAGGCCGGAAAGAAATATGACAGAATACTCCGAGTGACAAAGCAAATGATTGATGCCAACCAGCCGGTTCTTGTCTATGTGGATATGCCATTTCTTCCTTATCTTGGTTTGGCTGATGGAAGTCATTTTGGTGGACATGCCGTCGTGCTCTTTGGCTACGATGATGAAAAACGAAAATTTCTGGTCAGTGACAGGGATCAGCATGACGCTTTGATCGATACACCAAACGGGCAGATTGCTAAGGATTTTCACATGGTGGATTATGATGATATGGAACGAGCCCGCAGCAGCAGCTTTCGCCCGTTTCCTGCAAAGAATAAATATCTGTGCATTGATGTACAGGGATATCGTGCTGTGAATCAAAAGGTTCTGCGCGAGGCAATCTTGGATACCTGTGAAGGTATGCTGTATCCGCCGGCACAGCTGCTGGGTGTTTCCGGCATTTTGAAGTTTTCCAAAGAGGTTTGCAGGTGGAAGGACTTTTGTCAAAAGAAGCGAAGGCTGGCAGGTATCACAAACTATTTTCAAATTCATGAAAAAGGCGGAACGGGAGGTGGCATCTTTCGCAGAATGTATGGAGATTTTCTGAAAGAAGCTGCTGATATCTGGCAGGATACACGTCTTGTAAAGCTGGGAGAACAGTTTATTGCGGTTTCCCTTTTATGGGATGCTGTTGCAGAGCTGCTGTGGAAGCTGTCGCAATCCGGGGATATACAGCTGCTGGACATAATATCAGAACGTGTACTGGATATATATGAGCAGGAAACCGCACTGTATCAGGCACTGTACGCAATTGCAGTTTAGAGACAGCAGGAATATA
Organism: Clostridiaceae bacterium OM02-2AC; assembly: GCA_003481775.1. Lineage (GTDB taxonomy): Bacteria > Bacillota_I > Bacilli_A > Erysipelotrichales > Erysipelotrichaceae > Clostridium_AQ. The sequence continues at coordinate 57,486 of QULU01000021.1, read as the reverse complement.
GCTGTCTGTGCAAGGAGAGAAGGAAGGCCGGCGGCTGTAATCACTTCCTAAAAAGGTAAAAAATACCAATGTGTATAGCTATGCTGTCTGCTTTCCTGTAAAATATAGCTGATTCGATGATGCAGATAAGAACGAATATCGAAAGCTGCACAGGCAGGAGGAAATGAACATGAGTCTGATTACAGAACAACACATCGTATTTGCCTTGGAGGGAAGCACCCAGAAGGAAATACTGCACGCACTCGCAGAAATAGCATTTCAGGAAGGAAAGGTAAGTGATGCAGATACCTTTTTTCAGGAGCTTTGCAAGCGGGAACAGGAATGCACAACCGGCTTTGGGAAAGGAATCGCCATTCCGCATGCTCGTCATGCCTGTGTAAAGGAGGCTGGCATTCTGTTTGTCAGAATGAAGCATCGTATCGAGTGGCAGTCGATAGATCAAGAGCCAGTGGAAGCGGCTGTCTGTCTGCTTGCACCGGATGATAAGAATGACTTCCACCTCAGGGCATTGTCAAAGCTTGCCAGAAGATTGATGCATGATGATTTTGTGGAAATATTAAAAACGGCAGAGAAAGAGCAGATTCTAATGGAAATCCTGGATACGGTATCCTGAAAGGAAATTCTGACCTCACAGGAAGGCTTGCACATGGTATGAATTTCCCGGGAAATATCTGTATGCGGATATTTTTGGGATTTGCCTGTTGCCGATCGGACAAACACTGAAGAAAGAGCCATGTTCAAGAAGCCGTGAACGTTGTATAATAAAAGTAAGGAGGGTTTTTGTATATGGAAAACTTTGTTTATTCAATTCCCACAGAAATTTATTTTGGTAAGGGGCAGATTGCCCATATCGGCGATATCGTATCCAGATACGGCAAGAAGGCATTGCTGGTATATGGCGGAGGCAGTATTAAGCGCAACGGTATTTATGATGATGTCGTTAAAATTTTCAAGGAGAATGGCATCGCATGGTGCGAGTTGTCCGGTGTGGAGCCAAATCCACGAATTACCACAGTGCGTGAGGGTGTAAAGCTGTGCCGTGAACAGGGTGTTGAAGTCATAGTGCCGATTGGCGGCGGTAGTACCATAGACTGCGCCAAGGTGATAGCAGGAGCCATCAGCTATGACGGTGATGCGTGGGACATCGTTTTGAATCCTGCGAAGGTTGTCAGTGTACTGCCAATCGTAACCGTATTGACTCTGTCTGCGACCGGAAGTGAAATGGATACCTTTGCCGTTATCAGCAATTTGGAGACCAATGATAAAATCGGTACAGGACATGAGGATATGCGTCCGAAGGCATCTATTCTGGACCCAAGCTATACCTGCAGTGTTTCCGCATACCAGACGGCGGCAGGAACAGCAGATATCATGAGTCATATCTTTGAATGCTATTTCTCCAATGTACAGGGATATATGCAGGATCGCATGGCGGAAGGACTGCTAAAGACATGTATTGAATTCGGTGTTCGTGCAGTACAAAATCCCGAGGATTATGAAGCACGCGCAAATCTGATGTGGACAAGCAGCTGGGCAATCAACAATTTTATCAAGCTTGGAAAGACGGTGGCATGGACAGTGCATCCAATGGAGCATCAGCTTTCTGCATACTATGATATTACGCATGGTGTTGGGCTGGCAATCCTGACGCCACATTGGATGGAGTACGTGCTGAGTGATGAAACTGTGGATAAATTCAAAGCCTATGGTGTTAATGTATGGGGCATTGACAAGGAGAAGGATCCGTTTGAAATTGCTCATGAAGCAATCGAAAAGACGAGAGATTATTTTGTAGCCATGGGAATTCCGACAACGATGCGTGAAGTGGGAATCACGGACGAAGCCAAGTTCGATGTGATGGCGGAAAAAGCAGCAGAGGATTTGAAGGGAGCTTATGTAGAGCTTACGAAAGAGGATGTAAAAAATATCTATCGCGCTGCATTATAAGCGACCTGCAAGGAAGGCCAGGCTGCTTCAACAAGCAATTTAAAAAGAAAGTCTGAATTCATACAGCAGGCTTTCTTTTTGTATCGATAAGCAGGAGGAAAGCTGCTGCTATGCTGTATTTCGATGAATGGGGCTTGATAACAATCGAATTATTTGAATGAAGATTACACGCTTCAAGATGAGCAGTCTGCGGGTATATAGAAAAAATACAGACAGCAAGCGCATGTCATAGGAAACGGCAGTATGTAGTCGCATACTGTCAGAAAGGCATGAATCATGGTGCATAACAGAAAGCGGCAGAGTTTGCGGAGCTTGTCAAAGTGAAAGAAATCGATAAACAAAAGCACATTACAACCACGGCTCCATATAAAACAGCAAAGGGCTGTCTGTGTGGTATCCGTGCGCAGCACAACAGCAAAGGGCTGTAGTCTATGTGATATCTGTGCGCAGCACATAAGCTGAAACAAAAGAAACAGGAAGACATTCAAACGGAAATCAAAAATAGTAAAAGAAAAATGGTATTCATTTCATCCGGAGCCGGGATGAGAAGGATATCATTTTTTTTCATTTTGTGTCACTATGAAGCTGCTTATCCATTATAAGAAAGCTGTTAGGAAAAGGGTTCCGGTTTTTTCCGCAGATAGTGGAAAATGATAGCCTATCAATCCGAAAAACGCTCCATTATAATAAGGCCATAAGCAAGGAGGGACAGTATTGGAACTATATAACAAACGTATGATTCAGATTCTGGAGCTGCTGATACAAAGTCGAAAGGTATTGAGCAGCGACCAAATTGCTTTGTCGATCGGCGTGTCATCAAGAACGATCCGAAACGATATAAAGGAATTGAATGGCTTGCTTCAAGCTCATGGTGCATCCATTCTTTCCGAAGCAGGCAGTGGTTATTATCTGAATACCGAACAACAGGAATCTTTTACGAAGCTCATGGATCAACTGCATGCCGAAGAGGAAAAAGTCGCGGATACGATTATTCCCAGTGATCCAAAGGATAGAGCGGCGTATATCATGCAGCATCTGTTGAAAAACACATTGCGCAATGAAGAAGTCATCAATCCCTACGATCTGGCGGATGAGGTGTTTGTCAGTATGTCCACCTTGAAGAAGGATATCCGGCAGATTGATAAAATGCTGGAGCGCTTTTCTTTAAAGGTTGGGATCAGTCAGAAAAAGGGTGTTCATATCATGGGAAGTGAAGCGAATATCCGCTACTGCATATCCGAGTTCATCTTCAAGCACAACGATGCACTGGCGAGCGGAGAAACTGAATTTTTCGATGATATCCTGAGTGAGGAGCTCTTTTCACAGCTGCGAGGTATCCTGTTGGAAACCATGAAAAACTATGATATGCGGCTTACAGATATCGCATTTAAAAACCTGATCGTGCATATCGTCATCATATTAAAGCGTTCCTTCCATGAACAGCGAGTGGACTATGAAGAAGAGGAAATCCGACAGCTTGAAGGGCATATGGAGTTTACAGCAGCGAAGGAGGTATTGGCAGGTATCTATCGCGTGCTTCATATCGACATTACGGATGAGGTGTATTATCTGACACAGCACCTGATTTCCAGTAAGAAATTTCTTACCACGAATTTCACGGATGAAAATGAGGAATATGAATTCAAAAAGGAAATACAGGAAATTCTGTATCGCATCAAAGAGGATACCGGTGTGGATTTATCGGATGATACCCAGCTGATCAACGGTTTGGCTGTCCATCTCAGTGTCGCGGTACAGCGCCTTCGCTTTCATATGAATATTCGCAATGACTTTCTGGACTATATGAAAAACAACTATCCGTTTGCCTTTGAGCTTGCGGTCAAGGCGAGTGAAATCGTTGAGCATGTCTTTTCCATCAAAACAAATGAGAATGAAATCGGGCTGCTCGCCATTCATTTCGGTGCGGCCCTGGAGCGAAAAGGGCTGAATGAAAAGCAGAAAATCTTTGATGCCGTCATCGTTTGCGCATCCGGTATGGCGACCGCTATGCTGCTAAAGGAACGCGTAAAGCAGTTTTTTCAAAATCGGATTCATATCGTCAAGACCTGTCCGCTGTATGAGGTCACAAAGCAGCTGATTGACAGTGTGGATCTCGTATTGACAAGTGTTCCGATTGAAGATTTCCACAGTGATAAAATTCTGCAGATTCAGCTGCTGCTGGATGCCCGCGATGTTCGCCGCATTGAAACCTTTATGACGCATCACCATGAGGAGAGCGGATATTTCAAGGAAATCTTTCGGGAGGATCTATATTTCACCAATCTGAAGCTGAAAACAAGAGATGATGTCTTGCAGTATATTTCCGACGCGATGATTGCAAAGGGCTATATGAAGGAGGAGAACAAGCAATCCGTATTCAAGCGGGAGGCTATGGCGACAACCGAGCTGGGCAGCCTGGTTGCCATGCCGCATTCACTGGAAAACGATATGAAGGAAGCCAGTGTTTCCGTTACGATTCTGGAGAAGCCGATTGTATGGGATCAGGAAAAGGTACAGGTCGTCCTGCTGTTGAACATACCGAAAAGCAAATACGGCATGTGGGAGGATGTGTTTAAGACACTGTACAACTATCTCATACGGGATTTCGGTGTACGCAAGCTGACCAAGGGCTGCAGCTATGAGGAATTTATACGCGATTTGGAATATCAGAGGCAGGGAAAGGAATGAGGTTATGAAAGGAATTGAATTAAGTGAGAAAAATGTAAGGCTGCATGTGCGTGCGAGGGACTGGGAGGAGGCTGTTCGCATCGGTGGCAGGATTCTGGTGGAAAACGGAACGGCTAAGGAAAGCTATGTGGAAGGCATAGTAAATTCCATCAAAAAATACGGACCATACGTTGTCATCTCTAAGGGATTCGCCATCCCGCACACAAGAGCGGAGGATGGTTCTCTGGGTATCGGATTTTCTCTGATCACCCTGAAGGAGCCGGTTTACTTCGATCCCAAGGATGATCCGGTCGAGGTTATGATTTGTTTCTCCGCCATCGACTCACAGACGCATCTGGATATATTGAAAATGATTGTGACCTTTGTGGAAAAGGGCTATGTGGAAAAAATTGCGAAGCTGAATACGATTGAAGAGCTGAATGTCCTTTTACAGGATGAAGAATAAGGCAAATACGGTAACCCCGTTAAGATAGGAGGATTTCAATGAAGATTTTAATGGTATGTGGGAATGGACTGGGAAGCAGCTTTGCCTGTCAGATGACAGTGGAAACGGTGCTTCAGGAGCTTGGTGTAAGTGCAACACTGGATCACTGCGATTTATCCAGCGTGAAGGGAATGAAAGCAGATTTGATTCTTTCCGGCAGAAACTTTGAGAGCCAGTTTGCGAATCTGGAGCTGACAACACCAACCATCTTTCTAAACCGACTGGTGGACAAAAACGAGATCAAAGAAAAAATCGTACCATTCCTGAAGGAACAGGGAAAGCTGTAAGCATTTATACGTAAGAGAGGAAGGGAAACACTATGCAAATCGTAAATTTTATCATTGACAACATTCTGACACAGGCACCGATCACCATTGCATTGATTGCCATGCTGGGACTTCTGCTGCAGAAAAAACCGACAGGACAGGTGATTTCAGGAACCTTTAAAACATTGCTGGGCTTCATGGTATTGTCTGCCGGCTCCAGTGTCATCGTTCAGGCGCTTACCTATTTTGGGGCAATCTTTACAGAAGGCTTTGGCATGCAGGGACTTGTGCCTTCGATTGAAGCGATTAACGGACAGGCGATGGGGGAGCTCGGACTGGGAAGTGAAATCGCACTAACGCTGGGGGCTATCTTTATTTTCAATATTATCATTGCACGCTTTACAAAATGGAAGTATATCTTTCTGACAGGACAGGCATTGCTCTGGATGTCAACAATCTGTGCAGTATTCGGCTACTGGTGCGGCCTGCGCGGCGTAACACTGATTCTCGTCGGTGGATTGATTGGCGGTATTTTCGCAGTAGCGATGCCGGCGATTGCACAGCCCTATGTGCGCAGAATCACAGGCAATGATGATATCGCACTAGGTCATTTCTGCACCGTCGGCTATGTGCTGACTGCATGGGTAGGAAAGCTGACAGGCGGTAAGAAATCAGTTTCCACAGAGGAGCTGCAGCTGCCAAAGGGTCTGGAATTTTTACAGGATACCTATTTGTCTATCGGTATTGTCATGATTCCGCTGTTCCTGGTAACGGCCTTCTTCGCAGGACCTGCGTTCTGTGCGGAGTATGCAGGGGCAACAAATTATCTGGTACATGCCTTCCTGCAGGCAGTTCAATTTGTTGTAGGTGTCTATGTATTGCTTGCCGGTGTTCGTCTGCTGCTGGCAGAAATCGTGCCTGCGTTCCGTGGTATCGCTATGAAGCTGGTACCGGATGCTAAGCCTGCACTGGATTGTCCGGTATTGTTTCCTTATGCACCAAACGCAGTTATTATCGGCTTTGTCAGTACGACTATCGGTTCTGTTATCGGAATGTTCCTCTTCCCGATGTTTGGCTTGCCAATGATTCTTCCGGGTATGATGACGAACTTCTTCGCCGGTGGCTGTGCGGGAATCTTTGGAAATGCGATGGGAGGTACCAGAGGCTGCATTATCTCCGGCATCATTCATGGATTGTTCATCACGCTGCTGCCTGCAATCTTATCTCCTATGCTGGCAGATATCGGATTCCTGAATGCAACGTGTACAGATGTGGATACGATTGTCTGTGGTCTGCTGTACGGCTGGCTGTTAAAGCCAGTACTCGGTTTGTTCTAGGAGCCTGCTATGTTCTTTAAACGCAAAGAAAAGAAAGAAGCTCCTGTGCAGGAGGAAGTGGTACAGGATGTTGGTGAGCTGCTGACAAAAGCACAGGCTGCTGTCACAGAGCTTAAGGATAAGAGCGGAGAGGAACGCATAGCTGCATTAAATGAAATAGGGATCTTATATGCAGAAGCTAAGCAGATGGATGAGGCTATTCAGTATCTGGAAATGAGTCTTTCAGAAAAGAAGGACCTGGGCAAAGGATATCGTACCTTGCTGAATCTGTATAATACCAAACGAAGAGAGGCCGCGAAGGCAAAGGATGATGAGCAGATCCAGTATTATCTTCGGAAAATCGATGAAATGATGGCGATTTCCAAGGAAGTCACAAGAGCCAGCTTTTAAAACAGAATGGAAATGGAAACAGATACAAGCAAATAAGGAGGACGTAAGAATGTATAAGAATCTGATTGAGATGTTTAAGGAGCATGAAGGAAAGGGTGCTGTAGGGGCCTTTAATCTTCACTGCTTTGAGATGCTGCCGGCCATGGTACAGGCCGCACAGGAGCTGGGAACACCGATTATTATTCAGACATCCCTGGGAACTGCGGAATATATCGGCTTTGAGGCACTGATTGCGGCTGTCAAAGCACTGGCAGAGAAGGCGGATATCAATGTATGCCTGCATATGGATCACTGCAAATCCATTGCTGCACTGAAAAGAGCGATTGATTTAGGATATTCCAGCGTTATGTATGATGGCAGTGACCTGCCGCTGGAGGAGAATATCAAGAACACGCAGGAGGTCGTTGCCTATGCCCATGCACATAATGTGTCTGTGGAAGGCGAAATCGGAAGCATTGGGGGAGCTGAGGATGGCATTGTTGTCGAAAAGAGCGATGCAGCTTATACAAAGCCGGAGGATGCGCTGCGCTTTGTTAAGGAAACGCAGGTGGATGCGTTGGCAGTGGCAATCGGTACTACGCATGGACAATATAAATCGAAGGCGAAGATCAACTATGAGCTGCTGGAAACACTACAGGCACAGTTAAAGGATGTCGGGCTGGTGCTGCATGGGGGAACCGGTGTCAGTGATGAGGATATGAAACGCTGTGCAAGGGGGATGAAAAAAATCAATGTGGGAACCGAGCTGAATAAATCCTATATTGAAGAGGTAAATGCAAGCTTTCCAGATGCAACGCCGCTGACCTCCCTGCGCAAGCTGTTTACTCCTGCAAATGATCATATCAAACGTATCATAACAGAGAAATCCACACTGTTTAGAATATAGCATGTATGCCCACTGTAAGGTGGGCATTTGTATAACAGATTACCGAAATAAAGGGCACTGTAACAAGGAGGTGTTGAAAAATGAAAAAAACGTTGCTATTGCTGGCAGGCTATCCGGGTACCGGCAAATCTTATCTCATGCATAAAATTCAGCGGCATTATCCGATGTTTCATATTCTATCGCCGGATGACTACAAGGAAGAAATGTGGGATCGTTATGGCTTTGACAGCATGGAGGAGAAGGAAGCGAATATTCAGAAAGCATGGACGAAGTATTATGAAGACATGGAGGATATGATGCATATGCATATGTCTGTTTTGAGTGATTATCCCTTCAGTGAGAAGCAGAGAAGCCGCTTAGAACAAATGGCATCAGCGAATTCATATCAAATCGTAACCATACGACTGTATGCTGATCTCGATGTATTGTATGAACGCCAGCGGGCACGTGATTTGGATGTAACCCGTCATCCGGGACATATTGCAGGAAGCTATCATAAAGGGGATACAATATTGAAACGTGACAATCAGCCGTGTATGGTGGGATATGAGGAATTCATGGATCGCTGTAAAAATCGCGGCTATGGAAGCTTTGCCTTAGGTACAGTCATAGAGCTTGATGTGACCGATTTTAACCGTGCAGATTATCCCTCCCTCATGGAGAGGCTCAAAGGGCTATTACAAGAAGCCTGAATTTCAAAATGACGATAATTCAGTATGATATGCTCATAAACAATGCCGCAGCTTTAGCAATTATCATCGTATGAAACGCTACAGCCACTGTAAGAAATGGCGATAAGATGTATTTCGATATGCTTTTCTTGAAACAAGATGAGAAGGAGTGCGAAAAGCTTTTCTAGATCACAGAATCAAACAACACTCTGCGTCTACAGCTACAATGAGGATAGTATCATTGAATACATATAGGAAAGCAATCATTATTATATTACAAGCAGAGGTAGAAGCGGGGGAGTTACAATATAAAGAAATACGGATGACTTTATAACCATGGGACAGGTGTTAGAAGCATACCAGTGGATGAAGCGAAGACAAGCGGAAGTATCATACAAACGATATACGTATAGAAAAGACGTCACTATAAGCGGCGTCTTTTTAATTACCTGCAGGAAGAAGGTAGAAGTACATCTGCCTTTAAGATGAAGACAGGAAGTATATGCGGAAGTACAACAAACCTTCAAAGCCCCTATATAAATCAGATAGGGATTCTGTTATATTTTACATTATGAATACTTTGCAGGTGTAAGGTGAAAAAAATATTTTTTTTCGTCTTTTTGTGAAATGCAGCGTTATACAGAGTGAGGAGGGGCGTCATGCAGATGAAAATAAATAAACATTCTGCTTCTGAGGATGAAGAGCTGGAAGCGGTTATACGGGATGCCTATCCGAAGGTGTATTCCTATCTGTATCATCGGACATTGGATGCGGCTTTGTCCAAGGATCTGACACAGGAAACCTTTTACCGGTTTTACAAGCATCAGGATCAATATGAGGAAACGGGACAGCTGTTGAATTTTTTATATCGTATCGCTCTGCATTTGGTGTATGACCATACCCGTTCCAGACGATACACGGACGAGCTGCAGGAGGAGCAGGTGCGGGATGATACCTATAACGGGGAACGGCTGTTTCAGAAAAAGGAGGAATTTGTTATTCTTCGCTCCTGGATAAGCGAGCTTCCCCCGCATTTGCAGGATGTGATTCTGCTGCGATATGATGAAGGACTGAAATACAAGGATATATCGCAGGTTACAGGTATTCATGTTTCTACTGTGAAATCACAGGTCAGGCTGGCACTTCAAATATTGAAAAAACGTGCCCAGAAGGAGGGATGGTAGTGAAAAAAGAACAGGTTCGACTGGAAACGCTGCATATTCCGGAAATCCCGGAGGACGATATACTGGAGGTTATCACACAAGTAAAGCTACTGCTTCACAAGCAGCCGGTGAAAAAGCATGAGGATAGTCTGTTGAGAATTCTGCGGGAGCTGCTGTATGTACATGGGTGGAAAAGTATTGCCGTGCAGGCAGCGCTGATCCTGCTTGTAGCACTTGGTGTATGGCTGTGTCTGCCGAGTGGATATCAGGTGAATTCAGTTGCCTTTCTATCTCTTGGAAGCTCTCTGCTGTCTGTCGCTATTACAGTGGAGGTTTTCCGATGTGATATCTATGGCATGAAGGAGCTGGAAATGGCTTCCCCCTATTCTCCACAGCGTATGCTTATGTGGAAAATGCTGCTGCTGGGCGGTATCTCCTTTGTGGGAATTCTAATCATAGCGCTCAGCATCTCCATGCATACGGATATCCATCTGCTTACTTTGCTGTATAGCGGCTGTATACCGTTTTTGCTGCTGAATGCCTTTACGCTGCATCTATATGCCCATGATCAGGTTTTGCAGATGTTCTTATACGTATACGGCTTTGCGGCAGGCGGTCTTGTATTGCTGGAGATGTTTGGAGCGCTGTATTGGATCAGCCTGCTGGAACAATATGGCGGACAGCTGCTGCTTGCTGCTATGATGTACAGCGGCTATGTTTTATGGGATCGCCGCAGGAGGAATTTTCATGCGTAGACTGTGTCAGAGTGAGCTGCATAAATTTTTTCACTCCCGATTGCATTGTGCGATGCTGTGTGTCCTGCTGCTGTTTCCGCTTCTGCATCTTGCTTTCACACAGCATGCACAGACCCAACAGCGCTATGCCCTGCTTGGTGATACCGTGTTAAATGAAAAAGAGGCAAAAGCGACAGCAGATGATCTGCGCAGAAGCATGTCCGGGACAGTGCAGAAGAGCTGGGTTGCTGCACGAAAGCAGGAACTGGAGAAGCTTGTAAAGCAGGGAATCGACAAAGCGGATATCCGCTATCAAACGCTGGATCAGGCGTACTGGGACGGCTACCGTACTCTGGAAATGCGGGACGTGGTACGATCGGATCCGCAGACTCCTGCCCTTGTACGACAGGATTTGCAAACACATCAATGGCGCTATGGTCCATACGAGGGCTGGCTCAGTCGCATGAAGATATTTGAGGATACTGCCAAGGTCTATGCAATCTTCTGTCTGTTTCTGTTTGGAAACATGTTTAATCAGGAGGCTTCCTGCGATATGCTGGAGCTTTTGAAAAGCTGCCGTAAGGGCAGAAGAAAGCTGGCCTGTGCCAAGCTCATCGTTTCCTTTTCAATGGCACTTTTGCTTGCGGCAGTGCTGTATATCATCTTGTCCCTATCAACCTCGCTCATGCTTGACTTATCCGGTGGAGATACGACGCTCATGATGCTGAGAACCCTGCATATCTATACATTTTCGCAGGTTGATCTGCAGGCTCTGGGATTACTGCTGCTCAGCGGAACAGCGTGTACCCTGTTTGCTGTCTTCACCTCCGTTATGGTGAAAAAACCGGCAGTCTCTCTGGGAGCGGGAATGCTCTTTTTCCTGCTTCCCATGCTGCTGCCAATGAATGGACTGCAGACCTCATGGACATCCTTCTTTCCATCCAATTTCCTTTCCTTTCAGGCAATCGGGCAGCTTATGATGACGCCATGGTTCGCTGTGCTGGGAACGCTATATCATCGACTGCCTCTTATATGTATCTTCTGGTTTTTCCTGTGTGCTGTACTGATTCCTGTCAGTATTGCAAAGCATTGCAGTATAAGGTCATGGTCCATTATGAACAGGATAAGAAAAACGTATGGATAGAAATCGAACATCCGTTGCAGGACACATGCAGAAGCAAAGCTCTCTCCGCATTTTGGTGGAATACAATTATGAAATTTAACATTACGTTTTTAAACATTTAAAGCAATTTTGATGATGCAATACAATACGAGGAATACAGTGCGAACAGAACCATGCAAATGAAGGAACAATTTGAATACGTATACTTGTGGTTAGCGAGAGAATGGAGAACTATATGAATGTAAAACTGGAACAGCTGTCCAAGCGCTTTGGTAGCGTAACGGCAGTTCAGCATATGAATGCAGTATTAACGCCGGGGATCACTGGTTTGCTGGGGGCGAATGGCAGCGGAAAAACAACACTGCTGCGCATGATGGTCAATGTCCTGCCTCCAGATGAAGGACAGATTCTATATGGGGATATCGACATACAGGAAAAGCGGGAGGAATATCTTGCTAATATCGGCTATATGCCGCAGCATCTGGGAATGTATCCAACCTTTCGCGTTGAGGAATTTCTACAATATATGGGGGCTGTGAAGGGACTGACAAAGGCCTATACGACACAGCGTATGGAGGAGCTTCTTCCGGCAGTTCACCTAACTGCTCAACGGAAAAAGAAGATTCGTACACTGTCCGGCGGTATGCGGCAGCGGCTCGGAATCGCACAGGCACTGCTGAATGATCCTGCTATACTGATTCTCGATGAACCGACGGCAGGGCTGGATCCAAAGGAACGCAATCAGTTTTCACAGCTCTTAAGTGAGCTCTCAAAGGATAAAATCATATTGCTGTCTACCCATATCGTCAGTGATGTGGAAGCAATCGCAGACCAGATCATGATTATGAAAAAGGGCCGTTTGATTGCCCATGATACCCCGCAAAAGCTTCTTGCGGTGCTGGATGGGAAGGTGAAGGAACGTCTGGTATCACAAAAGGAGCTGGAGCAGCTGCGCAGAGATACGATTATTTGCTATCAGCGGGCATCAGCACAGGGAACACTCGTCCGCTATCTGGATGATACAGGAAGGGATGCCTGCAGTGTGGAGCCAACCCTGAATGATTTGTATCTGTATCATTTTCAGGAGGAAGAGGTATGAGACTGTACCTACTGGAATGTAAAAAAATAATGACCTCCCGCTTTCACCTAATTCTTTTATTGCTTTTTATGATTTTGCCGATGGTGATCTTTCAAAACATGATTGCGGATACCGACAACAGATCAAATCCTTATCTGCATGCGGACGGAAGCCGTATGAGCACCGCAGAGATTCAGGAGGAAAAACACCGCGTAAAATTAACATGGACAGGCACGATGGATGCGGCCTGGTGGGATCGTTTACAGACCGCATATAAAGCTGCTGAGAAACGCATAGATACACATATTTACGATATGGAGAAAATGGAAGCCCTGTATGGCAGGGACTGGTATGAGGATTATCAAAGCAATAAAAAGGCATATGCCTATGCGGAGGATACAAAGGAAGCAAAGAGCGGAAAGCGGATTCTGCATATGCGTGAGGTATTTCTCCCCAATTATAAGGAGGATATTGCAGACGAGGTTGTCAGTATGCTGTATCTGAATTATGGAAAAATAATGCTTCAGGATAAGCCATGGAATAGCGAGGATGGTACCTTTGGGACGATGTACAGCTCCTTCAATAATGAAGAGGTCGCTTCTCCCGTATATTCCCTCGATGCGAGCAGGGCTGAGCTTCAGCTATTGAAGGCCTATATGAATGAACAGGGTTCCTTTCATTACGGGGATAGTAAGGAATGGTTCTCCTTACTGGAAACCTATGCTGCCGTGGGTATCGTGCTGATGGTATGGGTGCTTGTGACTTCCAGCAATATGATCAGCAAGGAACGCAAACAGAATATGCTGGAGGTACTCAGCTCCTGCAGTAAGGGAGGCAGCTCTTTGTTTTTATCCAAGCTGGCAGCTGCAATTACCTGTGCACTCTTCGCCCTGCTGTTGATACTGCTGCCGGTAACGCTGTATGCATGGCTGTCTGGAAATCTCGGTGATATGGCGGTAAATATGACCGAGGGTCTGCATTTGATTTCTGTATTCACCTATCAGGAGGGATTCCTCATATCAATGGAGGCGCTTGCGCTGGGGGCTGTTATCTGTGCTGTACTGGGGACACTTGTCTCCACCTGTCTGAAATCCTCCTATGTATCGCTTGGTCTCTGTCTTCTGGTGATGCTTGCAGGCGCACAGCTTTCCTCCTATGTTTCCTGGATGAAGCTATTTCCAATCAAATTTATGGAAACGACAAGTGTTGCAGTAAGAGGCTTCACCTGTAATCTGTTTGATCACGCCTTTTTCCTGTGGAAGCTGCTCCCTCTCGTATGGATTCTCAGCGGTATACTGCTTGGCTATGCAGCCCTGCGCATCTATCGCTCCCGCTCCTATCGTAGAATTTAAAGATTGAAAACGGGATGAAGCACAGAGGGATATGCTGCTAATGGAGGGAATGAACAAGCAGGGCTCTGTTTCATTGCTTAAGCTTTTCACATAGGGTATGACAAGCCGCGTATCCTGATCACTGGCTTTTATCTAGCGGAACCTTATTGCGGGGGATAGACTGGTAAAAGCAGAACCGGTGCTCCTTAATGGCATGAAGCATACTCGCTAGCTGTTTGAAAGACAAACTTATTAGGAAAACAGTGTACGAACAGACTGGAATATGTTATATTTATAGCAAATTCAAAAGCGAGGGATAAGCAATGAAAAAATATATATATTTTCTGATTCCTGTATATGCGCTGTATATATTTGGAATGTTTTATGTGATGCTGCCACCATTAAACTGGCATGCTCCTGATTTTTGGAAGTTTCTGGCATTCAGTGCCGGACCGCTTCTGGTACTGCTGATTGTGTTTTCCTTTACCAAGCGGCAGATCGATTCCTTTCAGAACTGGCGTGCAACCTTTCATAACAAGAATGTCGTCAATCTGACAAGTGAACAGAAACGCTGGGGAACCATCTGCAAGGTTTCCATTCTGGCACTGATTTTTGTGATTGTCTTCCCATCCGCCGCGACTCTGGTTACTTCACGTATCTTCCATGCCAAGGCATTCTCACAGAGAATCGAGCCAAAGGATGTGGAATTCAGCGAGGTGCCGCAGGTGGATTTTAAAAAGACACCGATCATTGACCGTGACAGCTCCATCCGTCTGGGAGATAAGGTTATGGGTAATATGACAGAATGGGTTTCACAGTTTGATGTCAGCAATGAGTATACACAGATTTCCTATAAGGATAGTGTGTATCGTGTGACACCGCTGACCTATAATGGATTTATTAAATTCTTTAAAAACAAGAGTGGTGGTGTACCTGCCTATATCACGGTGGACAGCACCAGCGGTAAAACGCAGCTGGTGAAGCTGAAGGATCTCGGTCTGGATGGTATGAAGTATGTTCCATCTGCTTATTTCAATGATAATCTGAGCCGTCATCTGCGGTTCCAGTATCCGACTGAAATATTCGGAGAGCCATCCTTTGAAATTGATGAGGAAGGAAGACCGTGGTATATTTGTACAACCTATACCTATTCCGGTGTCGGTAATAAAAAGCGTGTGACCGGCGCTGTGTTCCTAGATCCGATTACAGGAAAGAGTGAGAAATATGATACCAAGCATATTCCATCCTGGGCAGATCGTATCTATCCGGAATCTCTGGTTGTGGAGGAGCTGGATGACAACGGCAGTCTGAAGAAGGGATTCTGGAACTCCCAGTTTGGACAGACCGGCGTCATTGTCACCTCCGAGGGCTATAATTATCTGGAGAAAAACGGCGATATCTGGCTGTACAGCGGACTGACCTCTGCAAACGCAGATGAATCTAATCTTGGCTTTGTACTGGTGAACCTGCGTACACATGAAGCAATGAAAATCGCAACGGCAGGCGCCAATGAAAAGAGCGCTATGAAGAGTGCGCAGTCGGAAGTGAAAAATTACGGCTATCAATCCACCTTCCCTCTTTTGATCAATATCAAGGGAAATCCGGTATATCTGATGTCATTAAAGGATAACGGACTGATTAAGATGTATGCGACAGTATCTGCTGTGGATTATCAGAAGGTGGCTACCGTATATACGGATGAAGGTCTGGATGCACTGTTTAAAAAGACGCTGAATCTTTTGGGAAGCGGCAGTGAGGATACCATCAGTAAGGAATCCTTAAAAACAGCTGATATCACAGTTGCCGGTGTGGAAAAAATCAACATGGACGGAAATACGATTTATTATATTCAGTCGGACAAGGGCGATGTTTATAAGATCAGCTTTACGACGAAATATGAAAATCAGCTCGTATTCCTGAAGGCCGGAGATAAGCTGAACATATCCTATATTGATGCTGAGGGCATTAAGACAATCAAGGAAATAAAATAAGATAAGCATCCCTGCTTTTATACAGGGATGTTTTTTTGAATGGCAAAACGCTGAAAAGTATACAGTATTTACCTGTTGTTTTTTCTTCAGGGAATAGCTGTTACAGCAAGAATGTAAATATCGTTCTTTCTCTCGTGAAACAGCACAAATTTCATGTATAATAAAGAGTAATAGGAAGCATTTTGTATAATCGAAAATAATATACAATAATTATACAGAATACGTATGGGTGGTTCACTTCTGAAATACATAGATTTCATGAAAGAAAAGGAGAGAGTGCATGAGCGATAATACGATCAAGCAGGGCATTCTGGAACTGCTGGAAAGAGAATGCAGTATTCTGGATTTTGATAAAAGCTGGTCATCTGAGGAGCTGGAGGTATTGACGGCAGCATGGCTGAGTGATCATTTTCAATGCAGCCGAAATCTGATTTCTCATTATATGAGTGAACTGCAGCAGAGAGGACAGATTATCAAAATCAACACACGTCCAGTATATTTCTTTCTGCGAAAAACACTGGAGGAACGGTTTTTCCTACAGCTGCAGGCCGACATCTATGAAACGCTGGATGAAATGCGCGATGAAGTAAGGGCAGCGGATAAAAAGCATGCGTTTCTGAACCTGATCGGCGCCCAGGACAGCCTGAGCTATGTGGTAGAGCAATGCAAGGCGGCTGTTTCTTATCCTGATCATGGGCTCCCGATTCTTTTACAGGGACCTACCGGCACTGGAAAAAGTCTGATTGCCCAGCTGATGTTTCAATATGGACTGGATACCGGGATTTTACCTTCCG
Organism: Clostridiaceae bacterium OM02-2AC; assembly: GCA_003481775.1. Lineage (GTDB taxonomy): Bacteria > Bacillota_I > Bacilli_A > Erysipelotrichales > Erysipelotrichaceae > Clostridium_AQ. Next base: position 40,603 of record QULU01000021.1, on the reverse strand, counting down.
ACAGCAGATTTGTGACCGTGAACTGCTCAGAATATGCAAATAACCCGGAGATGTTGATGACCAATTTATTCGGCTATAAAAAGGGTGCCTATACCGGTGCGGAAAAGGATACCCTCGGATTGCTGGCACTGGCAGATGGCGGTATTCTGTTTATGGATGAGGTGCATGGACTGAAACCGGAATGTCAGGAAAAGATATTTTTGTTCATGGATAAGGGGATTTACCACATGGTTGGGGATAACGATAACTGGTATGAGTCCAAGGCGAGACTGATTTTCGCAACAACCATGCAGCCTAGCGAGGTACTGCTGAAAACACTGCTGAGAAGAATCCCTCTGCTTGTCAAGGTACCCTCCCTTGCGGAGCGTCCTCTGCAGGAGAAACGAAGGCTTCTGCAATATCTGATACAGGAGGAGGAACAGCATATCCAGCGGGAAATCTGTTTGTCGGATCTGGTCTATCGCACGCTGGAGCGACATGTTTTCATTGGTAATGTCGGGGGATTGAAAAACTGTATCCGGGCCAGCGTTGCCAAGGCGTTTCTCCGTAGTCAGGATAAACAGAAGCATGTGGAGCTGCATCTGTATGATCTGCCAAGCGACTTGCTGGAAAGCTCCGGGAAGGATTTGACACTTTACAGCTATGACGATAAAACGATGATACGCAGCAGCGAAATGCTGGTAAATACGCAGAAGGACGGTCACCTGTACAAGCTGAATTCCTATATGATTCACAAATACCGTACCATGAATCCAACAGAGCCGAGGCTATCCGTTTATGTGGAAAGCTGCTGCTTAAAGCTGGAACAATATGTAGATTATCTGTTTGCCGGAAACACCTATGAATCTCCGAAGCTTGATATGATGAATCATCTGGTGAAAAATATCATGAATATCGTGATTCATAAATATCATCTGGAGAAATTCTCAAACAATGAGATTTCCATACTTGTTCATTTTATGAATGATTACATGCAGAATTATGCTTCCATCAATCAGCTGAGAATCAGTAACCGTAAGGATGTGGAACAACTGCAAAATCTTTTGCATCGGGAATATGGACTGGAATATGAAATTGTCTGCGATATCTGGCAGCTGGTCAGTGATGCGTTGAACTTTGTTCCGGGACCGTTTGGTTTTCTGGATCTGTTTCTTTTCATTCGCTATTTTGACAGGGAAATGCAGGCTGCGGATATACCGGCAGTGATTATCGCTCATGGCTATGCGATAGCCAGTGGAATTGCGGAGGTTGCCAATCAACTGTTGAAGCAGCGGGTGTTTGATGCAATCGATATGCCGATTGAAAGTGATTTCGATGTCATTGTGAAGAAGCTGAGTGAGTACTTAAAGGGGAAAGAAAGCAGTAAGGAGATTATCGTTCTGGTGGATATGGGATCTCTGGAGGATATCTATCAGCGCTTGGAAAGTGTTAAGCTTATGGATATCGGTATCATCAATAATGTCACAACCAAGCTGGCACTGGATATTGGCAGTATGATTTTAGAGAAAATGGCGATACAGGATATTCTCAGGGAAGCAAGTAGTCATCTTCCTTACCATTATAAAATTATCAAAAACCGTGTAAAACAGGACGCTGTCTTATCCGTATGTGAGACAGGAATTGGTACGGCGGAGAAAATCAGTAATCTGATGGAGGCGTCCCTGCCGGAGCATGTATCCATCAGTGTGATTCCTTATGACTTCGATTCCCTGATCAAATCGGGACGAAGCTCCTCAATCTTTGAAAAGTATAATATTCTGTTTATCGTGGGAACCAAGAATCCAAAGATAGCAGAGATCCCTTTTATTTCATTGGAGGAAATGATTGAACAGAAGAGTGTGGAGAAAACGAATGCAGCATTTGCCCAACGTATGCGTCCGGATCAGATTGAAGCCTTTAATGAAAATATGATTAAAAATTTCTCTATGGATAATTTACTGGATTATTTAACTATTCTGGACAGCGATAAGATTATCAACAGTGTGGAAAAAATCATTAAGACGATTCAAAGAGAGCTGCAGATGGTTCTCAGCAGCAATATCACGCTTGGTCTATACATTCATATCAGCTGTCTGATCGAACGGCTGATCATCAATAAGAATGTGACAAAGTTTCATGAGCTGGATTCCTTCATACAAAAGCATGGGGATTTTATCGCTATTGTCAAACGGGCTTTTCATGATGTAGAGGTGCATTACAATGTGGAAATTCCGGTAAGTGAAATTGGCTATATTTACGACTATATCTTTAAGCGTGACAGTGTCAAGGCGGTGGATGACAGTGTCAATGAATTATGGGAAACGATTGAATGAAGCTTTTTGAATAGAAGCTACGATGCCTTTTGTAAAATCAAATTCGTCCCTGTTTAAAGGGATAAACAAGAACTGCGTGCCGGATTGATGAAAACTGGCACGCAGTTTGCTTATAGATTAGTGAAGCGTGAAATATCAGGAAAGGAGGGGAGGAGCTTGAGAAACATCATACTGGCTTCTCATGGTTCATTGGCCGAGGGCATGTTAAGTGCTGTAAAGATGATCATGGGAAGTACGCAGGGGATTAGCGCATACGGGTTGGATACCTATAAGACTCCGCAGGATATCTATCAGATACTAAAAGATAAAATAGATCGGAATCAGGAACAGGAATATATCCTGCTTTGTGATATCAATGGCGGGAGTGTGCACAATCAGCTCATGCACTTATGCATCTATCCTAAGGTCTATCTGATGACCGGAATGACATTGTCTATTGTATTAGAGCTGTTGCTTACACAGGATCATGAAAATATTGAGGAGCTGTTAAGGAAGACAATAGATACTGCCAGGGAAAACATTCTGTTATTTAACTATCAAAGTGTAAAAAGTGAAATTGACAAAGGAATCGAGGATGATAAATTATGGTAGAACTTTGTAGAATTGATGATCGCCTGTTGCATGGACAAGTGGCAGTGACGTGGGTCGGAGCAGTGGCGCCAGAAGCCATTCTGATTGCGAATGATGAAGCTGCAACAAACGAAATGAGCAAGCTGGCATTGAAAATGGCGAAGCCGGCTGGTGTAAAGCTGGCGATCAAAACGGTTGATGATGCAATCGCTCTTCTCAATAATCCGAATGCAAAGAAAATAAAAATCTTTTTAATAACAAGAACGATTCAGGATACCTTGAAGCTGGTAAAATCGACAGATTGTATCCATCGCGTAAACATTGGCGGTGTTAAGAATAAGGAAGGAGGAAAGATGATTGCAGCTGCTGTATGTTTGGACGCTCAGGATCTTAACAATCTGAAGGAATTACGGAAACTGGTGAACGATTTGGAATTACGAATGGTTCCTACAGAACACAAAATTAGTATTGATAAGTATTTAAATGAAAAGGAGGAATGAACATGATTATTCAGGCGCTGCTTGTCGGAGTTACTGTTTGTATGCTTGATTTTTTGGATGTCTGGCTATGTAATCCGATGATAACAAGACCATTGATTGTAGGAACAGCAATGGGTATCGCTTTGGGGGATGTCAAGACGGGAGTGCAGGTAGGTGCTTCTCTTGAACTTGTTTTTATGGGTGTTATGGCTATTGGTGGAACGGTGCCTCCGGATTCCATACATGGAACTGCTGTAGGTACGGCGTATGCGATAATACTCGGTAAGGGAATAGAAACAGCATTTGCGCTTGCTGTTCCAGCTTCTATTGTATGTCAAATGCTGTTTGTGCCAGGTATAGGGTTACGTTCTTTATTTACACCATACGTAGAGCGGCAGGTAAGTAAAGGAAATTGGAAAGCTTTGCAACGAATTTTCCCTGTTGTTTCAATATCTTATGAAGTATTCAATGGTACGATTTGCGGATTGGCGGTTTTACTTGGAGCAGATGTGATGAGAAGTTTTATTGATAGCGTTCCGCAAACACTGCTTGATGGTATGGGTGTCGCTGCTAATATGCTGGGAGCTGTAGGATTCGGATTACTTCTTAAAATGATGTGGCAAAAAAAACTGGCTGTTTACTTTTTCTTAGGCTTTATTATGGCAGCTTATTGTGGAATGCCACTTATGGCCATTGCGATAATAGGCGTTATTCTAGTGATTGTATTATTCTTTGAAGGTGAATTCAGTAAGCGAAGAGGATCTACTGAAACAATAGTAACCAGTGCTCAAGGAGAGGAGGAACTTTTCGATGATTAGGGAGAAATTCGGTTTAAATGAAGAAGACGGAAAGTTAATGGCAAAAGTTGCAAGGCGTTCTCATCAAATAAATGCCGTATATACATGGGAGAAATTTCAAGCCATGGGATATTTATGGACCATGATTCCAGTGATAAATAAATTGTATGAAACGGATGAGGAGCGTATAGAAGGCTATAAAAGGCACTATGAATTATTTAACACGAATCCTGTTGTAGGCGGATTTATTACAGGTTTGAGTACAGCTATGGAAGTACAGGGCGCTAAAGATAAAAATTTTGACAGAGCATCCATAGCAGCTGTTCGTACTTCTCTAATGGGACCGTTTGCTGGTATCGGTGATTCGATTTTTCAGAGTACTTGGCGTGTAATCACGATGGGAATCGGATTAAGCCTTGCAAAGGATGGTAATATTCTGGGGCCAATTGTCTTTCTTCTTTTATATAATCTTTTGGCAGAACCGTGCCGTATCCTGCTACCATATGTAGGATTTAAAATGGGATCTAAATTCATGACACAAGCTGAAGAAAGCGGAATTATGAGTTTTATAACAAAGGCTGCCAGTATTGTGGGGTTAATGACAGTTGGTGCAATGACCGCAACAATGGTCGTCGTCAATATTGGATATGTATTTAATATGAATGGCAGTGAATTAAAAATTCAGGAAATGATAGACACAATCTTTCCTTGCCTGCTTCCATTACTGCTTACGCTGGGATGTTTTAAACTTCTGAATAAGAATATGAAGCCTACAACTCTTATTGTGATTCTCATGGTGATTGGCGTTGCAGGAAAATATATTGGAATTTTTTAAATAAGTAAAATCGCTAAATAGCGTGAAGGAGGAAATATTTATGAATCTTATTGATACAATTCGTCGTGTTCCAAGACCTGTGAGGAAGGTACTGCAGGAACGAAAGGAACTAACTAGGGATCTATTCCGATATTTAGAAGGACGTCTGGATATCATAAATGAAATCGTGTTAATCGGTTCCGGTACAAGCGGTACTTCTTGCCAAACTTCAAAAGAATTTGTAGAAACTGCAAGTGGCATTTCAACAACAGCCATTCTCCCAAATATCTTTTTGGAGAAAAAGATTTATAATCCAAACGCTCTTTATATCTTTACATCGCAAAGTGGTACATCTACATTGGTCAACATTGCTCAACGTAAAATGAAAAAGCTTGGTTATGCGACAGCTTCAGTTACAGAGTCTGCAGAAACACCACTGGCAAAAGAGAGTGGATGTCATATCCTTATGGAAACAGATAATGAAGAATTTGGATGCAGAACCATCGGTTACTGTATGTCTGTGTTCACGCATATGATTATCGCTATGGAAATTGGATTCAGAAAAGGAACATTAAGTAATAATGATTATACGTTCTATCTGAAAGAAGCAGAAAAAGCAGCAGCAATGCATGAAGAGATATGCGATAAGACGATGGATTGGTTTGATCGTAATAAATGGAAACTTATGAATAAGGACGGTTTTGTTTTATATGGTGCTGGAACTTTATATGGAACAGCATTAGAAGGTGCGTTAAAGATACTGGAAATTGCCAGAAGATTTCTATGCGTTGGCTATGATATGGATGACGGCATGCATGGGCCGACCATGGGGTATACAAACCGCCATGCAATTCTGATTTTTGATGATGGACATAATGAAACGATTACAAAGGGCCTGATTCGCTATGTTCGTGACAAAGTAGGTGATGCATTTGTTATTGGGAATGATAGCGGACATGAGTGTGACCTAGTTTTTGAACCATTACAATCACCATTTGTATTCTTACAGTATGCACCTATTGTAGAGATATTGGCAGCCAGACTTGCTTATGACTATGGCATTATCATTAAAACAATAGGACCCTTACCTGAAGAAGGATATTTCAATACACATGATGAATGATAATAAATAAATATTGAGACGATGATGCTGATAATAGTTATTTCCATTGTATATAATTTCAAAATGCTGATGTGTTTTGTGAATTTGAAATTGTAAATACAAGGAAATAGTTTCCTATCAGCATTTTTCTTGGGAATTGTCCGCATACTTGTTTTACCTGTTAATTATGATTCAGTTAACAAAACATGCATTTGTATCACAATTTATATTCGATTGTTATACTTGAAATCAGCAAAAATAAAACCTGTCTTTACTTGTGTGGTCTTATCCTAAAATTACCAGTGCCGCTTTTATTTACGGTGCTGCGCTTCGATGATATGATAAAAGTTATCACAAGTACCGTGCGTATAAAAAGGAATCACTGGATGAAAAATTTGACATGAAATGAGGTGACAGAATGATTACATTCCAATATACGGTAAAGAACCATATGGGGCTTCACGCGCGACCGGCGAGTGATCTTTCTGCGATGGCGCGAAAATACAGCAGTACGATTATGGTGCATAGCAGACAACGCAGTGCCAATGTGCGCAGAATCGTTGAACTGATGGAAATCAATGTAGGCAGGAATGAAATTCTGTTATTTGAAATTGAAGGTAGTGATGAACAGCAGGCTGCGGAAGAAGTGCGCCGCTATTGTGAAAGAAGGTTGTGAGAATTGCAAAACTATAAGATGGTTGTATTTGATTGCGATGGAACGCTGATTGACTCTGCCATTATGATTACGATGCTATATGAAGGGTATCAAACAATGTATCCGAATCGCAAGCCCTTACCATATGCGTATTTTATTCCCTGTTATTTTCAGACGGATCAGGAAAACTGTGCATATCTGAACGTGCCGGAAGAGGATAAGGAACGCTTTGAGGATATCTGTTTTCATCACTGTGAAAAAGGAATGGATACCGTAAAACCATTCTCTGGAATCAATGAGCTGTTGATTGAATTACACAAACGCGGTTATGCGCTTGGTATTGCGACCTCCCGCAGCTATGCCGCATTTTATGAACTGCGAAAGCAGCTGACAAAAGAGGCGTTTGACTGTTTTTCCTGTATTGGCGTGCAGGAGGTCGTTGCACGCACCAAGCCTGCACCTGATGTGCTTCTTTATATCATGCAGAAAACCGGATACTCTTCAAGAGAGCTATTGTTTGTCGGTGATTCCATGAACGATGCACAATGTGCAAAAACAGCCAATGTGGATTTTGTCTGGGCGAAATGGGGCAGTGTTACAACGGAATCCCTGCCCTGTCGCTACATGGCAGAAGCTCCACAGGAGCTTTTAACATTATTATGAGTATATGAATACAGATCAGGAGGGGAATCTATGCAAAAGAAAATAGATTTACTGCATGGCAATTTATACTCTGCCCTGCTGTGGTTTGCGCTGCCCTTTCTGGCAGCAAACCTCATACAGGTACTGTATGGCACCGTCGATTTGCTGGTGGTAGGATGGTACAATAGCGAGGCACAGATATCTGCGGTGTCACTGGGTTCTCAGATTACCCAGCTGCTGCTTTCTTTGATTACCGGTCTGACGATGGGAAGCACCGTATTGATTGCACAATATGCAGGAAATGGCAAAGACAAGGATATTAAATCTTCCATTGCCACAACCTTTACGCTTTTTCTATTGCTGGGAATCCTGTTGACAGTTGTAATGCTAATGCTTACACCGCAGCTGCTATCCCTCATCCGAACACCGCAGGAAGCCTATAGAGATGCCTGCAGCTATGTATATATATGCAGTATGGGGATAATTTTCAGCTTTGGCTATAATGCTGTCAGTGCAGTTCTCAGAGGTCTTGGAGATTCCAAAAGTCCTTTGTATTTTATTACCATTGCCTGTTTGTTTAATATCGTGCTTGATTTTCTGCTGGTTGCCGGCTTTCATATGGGGGCTGCAGGTGCTGCCATTGCGACAACATTTTCTCAGGGGATATCTCTTCTGCTGTCCATAATCTTTCTGCGTAAACAAAAATTCAGCTTTGATTTTCATTTATCCAGCTTTTATATGCAAAGGGATAAGGCACTTCTGCTGTTGAAAATCGGTCTTCCCATTTCTTTACAGGAGGTCATATCGGCAGTCTCCTTCTTATGCATAGCTGCTATTATCAACGGCTTTGGCGTCGCTGCTAGTGCTGCTGCCGGTATCTGTAACAAGTTTGAAGGCTTTGCCATGCTGCCATCAACGGCAATCGCATCTGCCATCAGCACCATAGCTGCACAAAATATCGGTGCCGGAAATTGGAAACGCGCTGGAAAAGCGTTGTGGATCAGTGTTTTATTTGCATTCACCGCCTCCATGATATTCTTTGTCTGGGCAGGTATATCTTCTGAAAGTATTCTTCGCATCTTTAAGGCGGAGGGGGCAGTTATCACTGCAGGAGAACAATATCTACACTATTTCCGATATGATTTTCTACTGGTTGCCTTTGGATTCACAATGAACGGCTTCTTCAATGGCTGCGGCCGAACACTGTTTGCCATGATCAACGGCATAGCGGCATCCGTGTGCATCCGTATCCCTCTGGTATTTATCCTGTCACAATACGGGAATCATGACCTTACCGGGATAGGTCTTGCCATACCTGCCGCTACACTTGTTTCTGTGATTGCAGGAATCATCTATTATCGGCGCGGGAAATGGAAGCAGGCACTGCTGCTTTGATTAAGGAAACAAGCTGAATCACAGGTTTCTATGGAGGTATACATATCGCGAATACACAAGTTCCGGTTTTCGATAATAACATTCTTTATTTAAAAACAGTACTGCTGAAATAGGTGAGAAGTAAAAAACAAGAGAATTCAAGACATTAAAATATTACATGTATTTTGATTTATCTTTTCGTATATGTTTTGATGTAGGCAGAAACCGGATATCAAGATTTTAAATCTTTTGTGATTACTGAGCGGTTTCTTCCAAATTCAAGTTCGGATTAGCTGTTCCATACAATTTAGAATTCTCAGATTTTTATCGTTAGCAACTAGGTGAAATTCTGTTTTTGTAATTTTATGATTACTATTCACAGCTAATCCATAAATATGTGATTTACCTATGAACTATTAGAATATGGAGCTCATGTAACAGGTCCTATATTTTCATTTTCTCTGTAGCTGCTATATAAATTGAAGAAATATTCTAATTTGTATCTATATACGTATTTATCAAGTTGATTAAGTTTTAATAATATTTACAAGGAATATGCAATTAATAAAAGGTTAAATATAGATGATAATTTATTAACTATATATAGTTGTACTTTTTTATCTATACCGTTAGCATTGATGCTAACTCATTAAATTGATTATGAAATGTTCAAAGCTTGATAATAATTTTATAAGGAATATGTAATAAATAAAAGGCTAAATAAAGGTGATAATTGAGTGAACATAGATTGTTCTAATTCATATCTATACAGTTAGCATTGATGCTAACTCATTAAATTGATTATGAAATATTCAAAGCTTGATAATAATTTTATAAGGAATATGCAATAAATAAAAGGCTAAATAAGGTGATAATTGAGCCGAACATAGATTGTTCTAATTCATATCTATACAGTTAGCATTGATGCTAACTCATTAAATTGATTATGAAATATTCAAAGCTTGATAATAATTTTATAAGGAATATGCAATAAATAAAAGGCTAAATAAAGGTGATAATTGAGCCGAACATAGATTGTTCTAATTCATATCTATACAGTTAGCATTGATGCTAATTCATTAAATTGATTATGAAATATTCAAAGCTTGATAATATTTTTATAAGGAATATGCAATAAATAAAAGGTTAAATATAGATGATAATTATGTAACTATAAATAGTTACATATATATTTATCTATACAGTTAGCATTGATGCTAACTCATTAAGTTGATTATGAAATATTCAAAGTTTCGATATTTTTTATGAGGTATATGCAATAAATAGAAGGTTAAATACAAGAGATGATTTAGCAATTCCTGATTGTTTTATCCTCATAGAATTTTCTGCTTCATGTTTGTATTATCTGAAAAAGTCAGCTGTGAAATAGCTTTTGTAAAGTGCTATTTTCTCGATTTTCCTGTATAATAAACACATAAGAAAAAAGGAGACTGTAATGGAAGAAATCAAGGAAATGAGTCTGAAGTTTTCGGAATCACCGCTGTGTCCGATTGCGGCCGATGTTATTAGTGATGGCGAAAGCATTTATTTTTATATGTATGATCTGGATTTTGAAAATGAACGGCTGATTGCCCGCTCTGCTTGCTGGGTGAAGAATCTGGTTGCGGCACCAAAATCCTTTCAGAAGGAGAAAATCGAGCAGGATCATCAACCGGTATTACCGAGCATGTTTGTGGATGAAGCTATGTCTACAGATCCCTGGAATGAGGAAGCACTGGAAATCGTCTGGAGCAAGGAAGGCCATATCGCCGGTTTGTTGTATAACGGTGAGGTTGTCTGTGTGATACCCTCCTGGGCAGATGGACATAACTTCCCCGGCTATGCCCTGTATGCGAAAGAAAACAATATGGTGTCCTGGAGGCTGAAGGATGCCAGTCCTATGGTAGAACGAATCCTGGAGGGAAAGGATTTCTGGAAGCAGGAATTTAATGAGGTGTGGAAGAATTACAATACCCCGTATTTTTCTTCACTCAGTGATATATTTGGAGCAGCAACAAACTGCTATGACTTAAACAAGGACCGCTTTCCAAGCAGACTGCTGCTGACCTTTGAAAAAGATGGAGAAACCTATGTGTTCACCATTGGCACCGGGATGTTTTCCATGCCGAATGCAGACCGCTATTATGCGGAATACGAGGAGTATGCCCGCTGTGAATTTGCAATGAAATATCCAAGCGATTCCCTGCGTAAGGAAGAGGAGCTGGAGCTGTTCACATCCATTGCCGGGCTGTGCTCACTGCCATGGCATGCGATTGACTGTGTCGGACATGGACATACGCTGGATATTCGTGTGAAAGAGAATTCCGGTTGTGTTTTGATTGACGATGATAAAAGTGTGAATCCTCTCCCGCTGCATTTGAAACAGGATGGTGTACGGCTGTACTGGATTCGCAGTGTGGAGGATGATATTTTTACGCAGCTGCGGGATGAAGAAAAGAAAACGCAGCTGCTGGAACAGCTGAGTCTGCATACAGAATTATTATAGAATCATAAGCTATGCGAATCATAGCACGCAGTGATGGAACAGAAAGGATGTTTCTTTCTGTTCCTACGTGTAAGTGCTGAAGCAACAGCTACCGTTCATAGAAACAAGAGACACATCGCGTGTCTTTTTTGTTTACTAGAAAGACCTTCTGAAGAAAGAACAAAAGAAAAAAGCAACTTATTATCATAGGAAAATTCGTGGATATCAAAATTATCGTGAGAAGGAAAGGGTGCTTTAAATTATCATGGGGTTGGTAATTCGTTGCTTAAAAACATTATGAAAACAGATGGTCATAAGGGGATAGCATCGATATCAAAATTAGATTCCCATTGTGCTGGACACTTTATCAGCGAATATTCACCATGCTGGTTATACGATAGCAATACAATAACGATTAGTAACACATGCTTTCTGTAGGCTAGAGAGGCAGAGAAAGGCTTCCTTTGTTACGCTTTTATGAAGAAGCCATGGAAATCATGCTGTGTATGGGTTCCTCGCAGCTGCTATACATGCTGGTTATCCCTTTCAATCAGACAGGCTGCGCAGCTCATTTTTCAACAGCTGCTGCACACTATCAAACTGGAGTGTTTTATACTGCATCATTTCTTCTAACATCTCTTTCATATGCCCCTGCAGGATACCCTTCGGCACCGCTGTGCTGCTGAGCTGTACATGGTCAAACCATGGATTGCTTTGCAGTAAGGTCTGACGCAGCTCCTGCTGCTGATCCATCGCCTTTAACTGTGTAATATATTCCTTTATATATTGCAGCGTACGCTCCTCATCCTGAAGCTCTGCGGTATACATATACAGCTGTGAGGTAATGGATAAGGGGAAGCGGAATGAGCGGTTTAATGCTTCAATCAGCTGCAGACAGTCCTTCAGCTGTTCCTTGTGATGATGACGATTCGCCAGATTACACATATTCAGCAGTATCATACCAAGCTGATTATAATGGGAGAACAGATGTGCCTGCAGCATATGCGTTGCATCCTCCTCATCCTTGATCTGCATGGCGAGTGAGCATTCCAGAGAAGCGGTATCCGCAAGCTTTGGAAGCTCCTGAAGGATACGCAGCCCTTCTTCATAATGCTGTTCCATCGCCATAAAATTAACAGTGAGAATACCGGCAAGCTGCTTATTCTCCAGATTGCCGGAAAGCATCATCTCCTTGGCAAGCTCTTTTGCCAGTGCCAGAAATTCATTCGCCTGTTCCTCCTCCTGTACCAGTAAAAGCACTTGCATATATAAGCGTGCTGTTGACAGCTTCAGGTCTTCACTGTTGGGATACTGCCGCAAAAGTCTCCTGACAAAAGCCATAGCCTCTGCAAACGGTGCCTGTTGAAACTGCTGCAGCATTTCCTCACACAGCTCTTTTACCTGCTCTTTGCTCAGATTTTTTTCAAAATTCAACAGCTCATCAATACTGATGTCAAAGATTCGTGCTAAAATGGGAAGTGTAGATATATCCGGACAGCTGCTTCCATGCTCCCATTTGCTGACAGCCGCACAGCTGACGTGAAGCAGCGATGCCAGTGCTTCCTGAGTATAGCCCTTTTCATTCCGAAGACGAACAATGTTTTTTCCAATATCCATACGTATTACCTTTACTTTCTACAAATACCTGTATTTATAGTATACGGCAGGACAGGGCTTCCTGCAATGGAGGACTGGTTAACATTTTGTTGAATATTTTAACTGCCGGTTAACGTAAGGAGGGATGTTTATGAGTACCTATGTCATGAGTGATGTACATGGTTTGAAGTGCCGCTATGATGCCATGCTGGAGGCTCTTGCATTAAAAGAGGAGGATACTCTGTATATACTGGGGGATGTGATCGATCGCGGACCGGATGGAATTGCCATTCTTCGCGATGTGATGACGCGTGAACATGTAGTGATGCTGCTGGGAAATCATGAGTATATGATGAAGCAGTATTATGAGGCAATCCATCATGTGATAACCGATATGCATGAGGCATGGGTGGTCATCGATCGCTGGAAACGCAATCACTGTAGAACAACCATGGATGCCTTTGAACGTTTGCATGAAGTACAGCAGCGTGAGCTTCTGGACTATCTGGATCAGCTGCCACTTGCTGTCTGTGATCTCAGGGTGAATAATGAAGTATTTTACCTAGTACACGGCAGTGCGCAGCCGCAGTTTTTACACGGTGTCGTTACACAGCAGGATATGGAAGGAAAAGAAGCAGCGATTGAACAGTTTGTATGGGATCGTATGGATGTGCATATGCGTCCGTTTGATGATCGTACAGTGATTGTCGGACATACACCGACACTGTTTTTCCAGCAGGAGCGCCCCTATGCTGTCTGGACGGATACAGGGAATCTGAAAACTGCGCGGGTTGTGGATATCGACTGCGGCTGTGCGGCGAATGATATTCACAGCAGACTGGGCGTTATCTGTCTGGATACACGAACGGTCCAATATTTTTAAAAACGGGTTGACTCTGACATTGTGTCATAGCGTATACTTCGTATGAGCTCAGGAAAGCGAGGTACCTTGCATGTTAAAAATCGGTGATTTTTCAAAGCTGTCCAGAATCAGCATCCGAATGCTGCGTTATTATGAAAAGCATAATCTGTTGAAGCCCCGCCAGGTGGATGAGGAAAGCGGATATCGCTTTTATGCGCATGAACAGATTTTTGAGGCTGCCAAAATACGGTTTCTGAAGGAAGCCGGCTTCAGTGTGGCCATGATGGAGGAAATCATGCGGCAGTACGACAGTCCACAGGAGATTCAGCGTTATTTTCAGATACGCATGAAGGAGCTGAAAGAGGAGCAGCAGAGAATTTTAAATACACTGATTCGACTGGAGCAGGCCCAAATGCTGCTCGATAAGGAGAATACGTTTATGAACTATACAGTAGAAGTGAAACAGATAAAAGGAATGTATGCCGCAACCCTGCGCACCGTGATTCCCACATATGAACGTGAGGATCTGGTGTGGAAGAGAATGTACAGCATCCTTGCGGAAAAGCATCGGGACATCACCTTTGCACAGCCGCAGCATGCGCGGGCATATTTCTATGATGAGGGATTCGCAGAAAAGGATGTTGATGTGGAAATCGCCACTGAGGTGATCGGCAGCTATGAGGATGTGGAGGATATCCGGTTTCGACAGCTGAAGGATGAAACTGTGGCAAGTGTTACCTTCACCGGTGATTACAGCCAGATCAGTGAGGTCTGCATGGCGATTACGCTGTGGATTGAAGAAAACGGCTATGAGCTGGACGGAGCGAATTTCTGTATGTATCACAAGGGATGGGGACAGTGTGACAATCCAAAGGATTTTGTGACGGAAATCTGCTTCCCGATTCGTAAATAACAAAAGAAAGCAAAAGAAAACAATCCTGTGTTAGAGTTATGCAGGATTGTTTTTCAGTATGCGTTGGGAAAGGATATTCGTGTAACGCTTATTTCATATGCGCATCGAGGAAGCGGAAAATCCTTTGGTAATATTCCTTTGGCTGTTCATACATATTGGCTCTGTGTCCACTGTTTTCCACAATGTAGAGATCCTTCACGGACTGACAGGCATCATATAAGGCAAATGCCATATCACAGGGGACATGCACATCCTTTTCTCCATGCAGAAACAGCGTAGGAAGAACGGCTCGCTCCATCTTCGGCAATGCGCTTGCCTTGCGGATTCCGAATTTCATCTTCTGTTTTACAAGGACACCCATGGAATCCAGAATCGGGAACGGAGGCATTTTATAATAGTGTGTCATCTGCCAGGACAGGATATCATATACAGAGGTGTAGCCACCGTCCTCTATGATGCAGCGTACTGCGGCAGGCAGTTTGTCCTGCGGACAGAATAGAATCGTATCTGCCCCCATAGAGATGCCATACAAAACGATTTCCGCCTGAGCGTCCATTTCCAGAACCGCATCAATCCAGCGTAGCAAATCCTTACGCTCATTCCAGCCCAGTGAAATCAAAGAGCCTTCACTCTCTCCGTGTGCGCGTGCATCCGGGGTAAGCACATGATAGCCCTGTTCATGAAAGGCTCTTGCGACTGTTCGCATATCCTCCTTGCAGCAGGCGTAGTCATGGAGAACGATTGCCCAGCGATGTGATGTATGGTCATGGGAAGGGTAAATCATGCCAACCAGCTGCAGACCGTCTTCGCTTTCTACAGATACCTTATCAACCGCAACATTCTGTAACCATTTCTTGCAGAGCAGCAGCTCCTTGTGGCGCCGTGTTTTCTGTTCATCATTCAGATCCGCGTCCGCCAGGCTCAGCTGTTTTCCCTTTTTCAGTTTTTTCCGGTTCAGCGTCTGGTCGAACAGTGTCCGGCATAGGAAGAAATCTGTTGCGGCAGCAAGTGTGGATGCTGCCCCCAGCCCAGTGATGATTTTTGATTTTTTGCTCATGTTGTCAGCTCCCATCTATTTCGTTTATTATTTATATTATATAATGAATTTGCTGAAAATACGAGCGGAAACGTTTACATATTGCATAAAAGGTGTAAAAGTAACTGATGATTTTAAAGCTATGCACTCCTTCGCAGAAAGACGGAAGTCAAAGAAGGCAGCCTTTTAAACCGTGAGGCTGTAGAAATAATTAGATATGAGAATCGGGATTGGCCGCCTGTTGATGCCATGAATTGCGCTTGTTCATTGCATAAAGATGCATGCCAGGCTGCAATAAATATGAATAAACATACAGGATTGAGGTTACTCCTATCGATATACACAGGGTAGTAATTGAGGGCTGCTCGATAACCTTCCGTAAACTATGATATGCCTGCCTGCTGTGGCTATGCTGTGGCTATAAAGAATTAGAAAAAAGGAAAATGATGCAATATCGCTTTACAATAAAACAATGTTACGCTATAATTTTCTTGTAACAAAACATTGTTACGTTTGGACACTTTTCACAAAACAGGCCTTGTATGGGAAAGCGTTGCGCGGATAGATGTACAGGAGAAAACAACATATGAAAATAGGGTGATGCGTATGTTTCAAAGCTTAAAATTTCTTTGGTGCTATGCATGGAGAGTCGATAAAGGATATTTGATTTGTCTGGTTTTATATCAGATCAGTAATTCGCTAACACCGATCCTAATTATGATTTTTCCAAAGCTCATCATCGATGAATTTCTGGGGAGGAATGAATTCCACCGACTGATCCAGCTTGTTGTGTTTTTCACAATAGGGATATTCCTGACAAAGCTTTTGTCCAGCTGCTTTGAAAATACAGCATTTTATAAACGCTGTATCATATTGGAGCGGTTTCAGACAGAGCTGGGAGAGCGTCTGGTCAAGACCGATTTAGAAAATTTGGAGGATCCTGCCTTTCTTGATATGAAACAGAATGCTGAAAAATTTTTGTATGCAAATGGTCAGGGCTTTAGCTTCGTGTTGGACAGAGCTGTAAATATCATAGGAAAGCTTTTTATATTCGCTACAATTTTTTCAGTGTTACTTGCGATGAATGCGAGGATACTTGCCGTCTTTGTTTTGCTGGTACTTATCAACAGCATCGCACAAATGCATTTGAAAAAGCGCTATGCCGCATTGGAAATGCAAAAAAATCCAAAGGAAAGAAGGTTGTCCTATCTGAATAATCTGTTATCCGATGTCACCTATGCAAAAGAAATCCGGATTAACGGACAGCATGAATTTTTTATTGCAAAGCTGCAAAGTGTCCTGAGAGAATTATGGCACTTCTATCGTCGGCAGATGCATCTGTTAAATTGCTCGCAGGGTGTTCTGCATTTCGTTGATTTGCTGCAGCGGGGAATAGCATACCTGTACATGATATATGCTGTTTCCAGACACCTGATAACGATTGGTGACTTCACCCTGTATATCAGTGCTGTCGCAACCTTTACCGATGCCATGAACGATGTATTGGACAGTATGAATGATGTACGGCAATATAGTATTTATTTTGATGCAGTAGAGAGCTATCTGAATCTGCCAATTAAAATCCATACGGAAGCAGATGCTACAGTATCATTTCCCGAGGTGATTGAATCCATAGAGTTCCGGGATGTCAGCTTTGCTTATAAGGGGAAATCAACCTGGGCGCTGCATAAGGTGAATGCTAGGTTTTCCGGTAAGGAGAAGGTCGCTATCGTCGGTGAAAACGGAGCCGGTAAGTCTACGTTTATCAAGCTGCTGTGTCGTTTATATGAGCCGGTGAGCGGTGAAATTTTAATCAATGGTATCAATATAAAGAAATTCTCATATCAGGAATACAAGGAGAAGATATCTGCCATATTTCAGGATTATCAGCTATTCTCTTTCAACATAGCGGAGAATATCGGCTTGCAGGAGGAGATAGAAGATGAGCGTGTTTTCAAAGCTTTGAACCAGCTGGGACTGACAAGGCGTATAGCAACATTAAAGCAGGGCGTCCATACAGCAGTTCACAGGGATTTTGATTCTGAGGGCTTTGAACCGTCAGGAGGACAGGGACAAAAGCTGGCGATTGCCCGTGCATTATATAAGGATGCACCGATCATCGTACTGGATGAGCCTACTGCGGCATTGGATCCCCGAGCAGAGAACGAAATTTATAAAACCTTTTCCACGCTTGTGAAGGGAAAGCTTGCTATATATATTTCCCATCGTCTGTCCAGCACAAGGTTTTGTGACACGATCCTTGTCCTAAAGCAAGGAGAGCTGGTTGAATGCGGCACTCACGAGGAGCTGCTTGCTACAAAAGGTCTGTACGCGGAGCTGTATGCAATGCAGGCAAAGTATTATAAATAAGGAATAAACCATACCCGATTTTCAACAGGACAGGGCAGGGAGCAGCACCTGCATTCTGTCTAATTTTTATTGGCTGATAGGCTCTTCTGCTGGGGAGATTTACCATGAGAAAATGCTTTGTTTTTTTATCCTGCGCATTGACCAAAGCAGATGAGGATGCTACTATAAATGCATAGATAGCGCTTACAGGCGTGGGTCGCAGGGGGTTACATGGTTGTCTTTTTTTACCTGACGTTGCCATAGGGAATAAAAATCAGTGTATTTATATCCGCCCAGCATGCAGCGTAAATGCTGGGGTATCATGGGAGAAAGAGGTAGTATGATGTCTGCGTGTAAATTCAAAAAGGAAGGGATTCTGTGCATACTGATTTTTGTTTTATTCCTTTCCTTCTGCCAGCTTTATAGGATCAATGAAGCAGCAGGCCTGCGAAAACAGGAAATTGCCGTGATACAAACATATCAAAGTGTCCTGCCATCATCGCGGGAAGTATCCGCTTATATAGAAAATCAAGCAGAAAGAGAAAAGATTGAATTCTCTCTTGCGGAGTATGATGCCCTTACAAAGGAAGCGATGAATGCTTTGGCAAAAGAGGATTATCCAGTCTATACACGCAGTATGACAAAAATCTGTCTGCTTAGTGCTCTGTATCGCTATCAGCTGTATACCCACAGCGGACTAAGCGGTGTCGTTTCAGAAGCCGTCATGCAAAGGGAAAAAGAGAAGATGGATGCCATGTTTGAGGAACTTGGTATGCAGCAGTCTGCATATTCCTTTCTGGTGAAGACGGATCTATACGGCAATCCGGAAAGCATCCTGCAGGAATTTCCCGGAATTGTCACAAGAGCCCGTATGTATGAGCAGTATCATGAAAAGGGATGCTCCTTATTATCTGCGGATTCCTATGATGGCATGTCCTCTCTGTATCATATAGCCGAAAAGCTGCTTCCTGTTTTGCTGCTTGTACTCAGTACCCTGATTTGTATGGATATGATTTACTTTGATTACAAAAGCGGTACGCTGAAGCTGTTGCTGACACAGCCGAAAAAACGCAGCTTTTATTTACAACGGCTGTGTGTGCAGTATTTCAAAAGACTGGTTCTTCTGTTGATTATACCACTCACTCCAGTCTTTCTGTTTACAGGGGCGGCAGACAGATATGCGGAAGTGGATGCGCCGATGCTCGCATATTCCAAAGGCTTTACAAGCTTTGAGGGGCTTGATAACCAGATAGAGAAAACAAATCTGATTTATAATGAGGAAAAAGAAATTTATTTCTTTCATACCCGGATTTCACCATGGAATCCTGGTGATATGGAGCCACAGCCGGAAATGGAGATTCTTCCATTCTGGAAGGCTCTGCTTGCCTGCACCCTGTTCACAGCGGTCCTGCTCATGTTTTATGTAATTTTACAGCTGTTCTTCCATGTATTGCTGGCGAATCCTATCGCCGCCGCTGCAGCAGCTCTTTTTACCGCTTTTGCAGGGATTTTTCTATCGCCGCCACAAAAAGCGACAGCTGTATATAATCTTGTGAATCCCTTTACCTACCGCAATCCTGTCTATGCCGTTACAGGTTATATCGGTCCTTCCTACTTATGGTCGCTCACCATTGTAGCAGCTGCGGGGGTGCTGCTGTTTGCCGCAGCCTGTCTGCTGTTCAGGAAAAAGGATATGGGGTCCATGTAGAGAACAAGGCCTTGTCTTCATCGCAAACAAGAGCCGCTATGTGAGGCTTTCTGTTTTGAAGTGCGATGTGTAATGAATCATCACATCTATATGCTGCAGAAAGAAAGGTGGTCATGCAGGATGCATAGCTTAGTTGAGGTTCAGCATGTAACAAAATATTATGACAAAGCCAAGGTGCTGGATGATGTCAGCTTCACGGTTGGTGAAAGGGAAATCATTGGGCTGATCGGGCCAAACGGCGCAGGTAAATCTACACTCATGAAATGCATGAACAGTCTTGTCTTCTTTCAGGAGGGAGATATTCTCATCGAAGGCTTTTCCATAAAACACGATCGGGAAAAGGCATTGCAGGTACAGTCGTCCCTGATTGAAAATCCGGGTATGTATCTGGATATGACAGGAGAGCAGAATCTGAAATTCTTTGCCCGATTAAGAAAAACGGATGCTGTGCAGCTTGCAAGGGTGAAGGAGTTCACCGGTTTGAAGGAGGCTCTGAAGAAACCGTGCGGGCAGTATTCTCTAGGTATGAAGCAGCGTCTTGGTCTGGGGATTGCTTTGCTGGCAAAGCCGCGTTTTCTCATACTGGATGAGCCCATGAACGGGCTGGATCCTGATGGTGTCATGCTGCTGCGGGAGAATCTGAAAAAGCTTGTGGAGGAGCAGGCGATGAGTATTCTGATATCCTCTCACCAGCTGGGAGAAATAGAAAAAATAGCTACCAGAATTCTCTGTATAGATAAGGGGAAGATGATAACTACACAGGATTCGCTGCTCAATCGCAGGCAGTATGTACTGGAAACGGAGCAACTGGAAAAGCTATCCACATTATCCGAATTGCAGAGGACTGCTGAGACCTATCAGCTATTGAATGCTACGCATATGATGGTGGAATTTGTATCCTCGGATGGTCTGCAAAAGCTTTTATCTGCCGCACATGATGCCGGTATCCTAATCACGGATGTTCAGCAGAGGGTGATTAACATGGAAGAATTTTACCAGCAGGTCTTTCGGAGAACCACATGATTGCCTTCTATATTCAGGAATGCAGGCGTGTGCTTTCCCGCAAATATACCTATTGTATCCTGATGGCCATGCTCGCCTTTCTTCTCCTTCACATACCCTATTATCACCTGCAGGCAAGCAGCTATATGCAGAAAGAAAGAAATCAGGCCTATGCAGATGCCTATCTTCTTTACAGCTCCTTACACAATGCTGTTCAGGATAAAGCAGCAGCTGCGGAAAATTTCTACCAGAAGGAATACGAGGATTACTATCTGCTGATGCAGATTTACGATTCCAAACGCTATGCGGAAAGTCTGGATCAAAAGCTGCGAGTGCAGCACGGTATTTATATAAGAGAAATTGAATGGATGAAGGAAAACCATGAGTTTGTGCTCAACTATGAGCTACAGGAGCGAGAGCGGCAGGCAGTCTGGACCACCTATATGCTGGGGCATAAGCTGCTTCCCTATGCTACCCCATTTGAAAATCAGACTTCAAATTTTTTCTATCAGCTGCTGCACGGCAATGTATCGCTGCTCGTTCTCTTTCTGCTTGCGGTAAGTATCGTTCCCATGATTGTGTGCAGAGATTTTGAGGAGGATGTGTACAAGCTCATCTATACCACTGCTATATCAAGAGAACGTATTCTGCTTGCCAAGCTGCTTGCGGCGATTACGATGATAGCCGGCTTTTTGGTCGTCGCTTCTGGTACTGTCGCGCTTGTGACCTGGCTGCTGTATGGCGGCGGTTCACTGGCTTATCCCTATCTGATGGAGAATGGCTCGCTGATTACGGCAGGCACTTATCTTGCCTCCTCCCTCCCATTGTATCTGTTTACGTTGCTTTTCCTGACTATTTTAATGTTTCTGTTTTCCTGCCTGTGTCGCAAACAGGTGGATACCTGTATTTATTTCGGTCTTTTGATGGCATTGCTGTACGTCTGTATGGAATATCAACTATTTGCGAAGCTGCAGGCGTGGATTCCCTGCTTTTATATACAGGGCAGCCGTATTTTAAGCAATGAGATGGGGATATCTGTTGCACAGGCAGTGCTGCGCTGCAATGTATACAGTGCGGGTGTAGTGCTGGGGCTTTGTGCTTATTTTCGCAGAATCGATATCAGAAAAGACTGAGCTTATACGAATTGCGGCTGCGTTTAGACTGCCGTTTGTTGTATGCGCACAGTGCGAGCAGTCATACACGCCTTCACACAATATCTTGGGGATTTATCTCTCTTGCTAAGCTTTGAGGGGCATTGCTTTCGGTTTTGCTATATTTTTCTCTGATATGGAAAGCTGCTTGAGGGCTCGGGCACGCTGTTATGCGAATCCAAACGGAAGATTTACTTTTATAAGCGTGGTGAAAGAAATCAGGGGTTTTTGCTACTGCTTGCTGTCAGAACCAAAGCAGCTTGCTACAATTCTGTTTTCAGCACGTAGCTTATATCCTCCCGGCAGTGCAGAGCTCGTATGGCTGCATGTAATTTGTGAAAAAAACAGTTGCAATTCCAATCGAATCATATTACAATACTAAGTACCGCGGTTTCGTGGTATTTTCATGCGTGGGAGAAGGAGGCAACCCTTCATTCTGACCACTGCATAAGACTTTTTAAATATAGGAGGAATGTCTTGTGAGTAAGAAAGTTGCAAAAGTTTGTAAACTTCAGTTCCCTGCAGGGGGAGCTAGACCGGGACCTGCACTGGCTTCTGCCGGTATCAACATGCCGCAGTTCTGTACAGCATTCAACGATGCTACAAAAGAGCGTGCTGGTGATGTCGTTCCAGTTATCATTACTGCATACGAGGACAAGAGCTTTGACTTCGTAATCAAAACAACTCCGGCTGCTATGATGATCAAAAAAGCTGCTGGAATCAAAAAAGCTTCAGGTAACCAGAAAGAGATCGCTGGAAAAATCACAGTAGATCAGCTGCGTGAAATCGCAGAATACAAAATGCCAGACTTAAACGCTAACGATGTGGAAGCTGCTATGCGTATCGTCGCAGGTACTGCTAAAAACATGGGTGTTGAAGTTGAAGGTTTTGAATAAGAAAGGCGGAAAACAAAATGGCAAAATTCGGTAAAAAATATGTAGAAGCTGCTAAAAAAGTTGATCGCACGAAAACTTATTCAGTAGCCGAGGCAGTAAAATTAGCAAAAGAAACAAACATCGCTAAATTCGACGCATCTGTTGAAGTTAGCTTCAAATTAAATGTGGATCCTCGTCACGCTGATCAGCAGATCCGTGGTGCGATGGTGCTTCCACACGGAACCGGTAAAACACAGAAGGTCTGTGTTATTACACAGGGACCAAAAGAGCAGGAAGCGAAAGATGCCGGTGCAGATTTCGTTGGTGGAAAAGAACTGCTGGAAGACATCCAGAAGGGATGGTTCGACTTCGATGTAATCGTTGCGACTCCGAACATGATGGGTGAGCTTGGTAAGCTGGGACGTCTGTTGGGACCAAAGGGCTTAATGCCAAACCCTAAGACTGGTACAGTTACCATGGATGTAGCAAAAGCTGTTGAAGATATCAAAAAGGGTAAAGTTGAATACCGTGTTGACAAAGAAGGAAATATCAACCTGATGATCGGAAAAGTAAGCTTTGACGATGAGAAGCTGGTTGACAACTTCAATGCACTGCTGAAGGTTATCTCAAAAGCACGTCCTGCAGCTGTAAAGGGTACTTACATCAAAAACCTGGTAATCTCCACTACCATGGGACCTGGTGTCAAAGTAGCTGTTGAAAAATAACGATTGACAAAGTCTCGTTAGCAGGTTAAAATATCAGATGTTATCAATATACCATAGACAGTAACGGCCTTATGGCTTAATCATGTTACCGAGGTAAAAGTTAGATACTAAACTTTCACCCGTAGTCTGTCTATGCCTGCGGGTGTTTTTATATCACTCTTAAAGGGTATATTGTTACATATAAATTTAGGAGGTGTGAAGTTATGAACCAGGCGATTATCGATAGCAAGAAAGCGGTCGTTTCTGAAATTGCTCAGAAAATGAAAGAATCTCAGTCAACTGTTGTTGTTGAGTACCGTGGACTTAGCGTTGCCGAAGTAACCGAGTTACGTAGAAATCTGCGCGAAGAAGGTGTTGAGTTCAAGGTTTACAAAAACTCACTGGCTCAGCGTGCTGCTGTTGAAGCAGGTGCGGATGATCTTACAAAGGATCTGATCGGACCAAACGCCATCGCATTCGGTGGTGACGCAGTTGCTCCTGCGCGTGTTCTGGCAAAATTCGCTAAGAAACATGAACACTTGGTATTGAAAAGCGGAATCGTAGAAGGAAAAGTTGTTGGTGTAGATACCATTAAAGAACTGTCCAGTCTGCCGAACCGTGAAGGTATGTTATCAATGCTGTTAAGCTGTCTGCAGTCTCCAGTACGTGGATTTGCATGTGCTGTTAAGGCAGTGGCTGACGCAAAAGACGGAGGTTCTGCTGAAGAAGCAGCTCCACAGGAATAAACTTACAGGAGGAAAATGAAAATGGCAAAATTAGCACAGGAAGATATCTTAGCTTACTTAGAAGAAGCTACCATCTTAGAACTTAACGAATTAGTAAAAGCAATCGAAGAAAAATTCGGTGTAACAGCTGCTGCACCAGTTGCTGTAGCTGCTGTAGCAGACGACGCTGCTGCTGCAGGACCTAGCGAAGTAACTGTAACTCTGACTGACATCGGTGGAACAAAGGTTGCTGTCATCAAGGCAGTACGTGAAATCACTGGTTTAGGTCTGGTTGACGCTAAGGGTCTGGTTGACAAGGCACCAAGTGTAATCAAGGAAAACATCAAACCGGAAGAAGCAGAAGAAATCAAGAAGAAACTGATGGACGCTGGTGCTTCTGTAGAAATCAAGTAATTCATACTTACACATTTTACAAACAACAAAAAGCCGAAAGGCTTTTTGTCACCTAAAAAGGCGGGATAACGATGGATCATTACTTTACAGATAATCGTCATTTAGCAGAAAACCGGAAGGAAATATCTTTCCGGTTTTGGTGTTTTAACGTTTCTTTTATTACCGATAACGGCGTATTCTCCAAAGACAGTGTTGACTTTGGGACACGGGTACTGCTGAACACGCTGCATGAGCATGAGGCTGAGCTGGGAAATCAACTTCTGGACATGGGTTGCGGCTATGGTGTTGTGGGAATTGTCTCAAAAAAGGCATGGCCGGATAAGCAGGTTGAAATGGTGGATGTAAATCCCAGGGCGGTAGCACTTGCCAGGGACAATGCTGAAAAAAATAAGATCGAAGCAAACATTCATGTGTCCGATGTATATGAACAGGTAAGTGGGAATACTTTTACTGATATCATAACAAATCCTCCGATTCGTGCCGGTAAAAACGTCATCTATAAAATCTTCGAGGAGGCATGGGAGCATCTTGCGGATCAGGGTACACTGTGGGTTGTGATCCGTAAACAGCAGGGAGCTCTCAGCGCTGTGACGAAAATAAAAGAAGTGTTTGGAAATTGCGATATCATTCACAAGGAAAAAGGATATTTCATACTAAAAGCAAAAAAAGCATTGACAATTTGACAAACAGTTGATATTATAATAAATTGCATAATACTAAAATATTAAAATGGGTTTTTATGCCTTATTTTGATAGGTGAAACTTGTAGAAAGGATGGCGTACATGGACAAAAAACAGCCTTATCGTATTGTCGCTTCCGGTAAAAAGGCAGAGCGTCGAGACTACTCAAAAGTAAGCGGGCATCTGGAACTGCCAAACCTGGTAGAAATCCAGACAGACTCCTTCGAGTGGTTCAAGAACGAAGGAATTGGGGAAGTTTTTAATGAGATTTACCCGATTCAAAACTATGGAGGAAATATCAAGCTGAAATTCGCTGGCTATGAATTTGGAGAGCCGAAATTCAATGCGGAGGAATCAATGTATCGCGAATGTAATTTCGCGGCACCTTTGAAAGCCCGTATGGAGCTTGAAATTACAGATAACACAACTGGTGAGGTTATCAACAAGTGGGAGGATGTCTTCCTTGGGGACTTCCCGCTGATGACGGAAACCGGTACCTTTATTATCAATGGAGCGGAGCGTGTCATCGTTTCGCAGATCGTGCGTTCCCCGGGTGCGTACTTTTCCACTGGTTATGAGGAAAAAACAGGGAAGGAATCCTTTGCCTGTGAATTGATTCCAAGCCGCGGAACATGGCTGGAGTTTCTGACAGAAGTGAAAAAGGCGTCTACAGGACGTGTTTTAAACATGAGCATTGACCGGAAACGTAAAATGCTGTCTTCTATTCTGTTTAAGGCGATCGGTATGTCTGTGGATCTTGACAGAAGTGAGGATGCACATGACACGATGCAGATCAAAACCTTCCTGAAGGCTATGGGAAGAGATATCGTGGAAAATGTCGCGATCGATGATGAGGATCGCGAGTTCATGAATCTGTACCTTACATTATATGCATCCTTCTTCGGCAAATACGAAGAAATTGAAAACACACTGATGGCAGATAAGGTCAAGACAACACAGGAGGCGTTACTGTCCATTTACGAAAATCAGCGTTCTGATGAAATCCCGACACTGGATGGCTCCATTACACTGATGAATGCGAAGTTCTTTGATCCGCGTCGTTACGACCTGACAAAGGCTGGACGCTATAAGCTGCGTAAGAAGCTGAACGCGATCAACCGTGTTGATAAGCATCATCTTGCACAGGATATTCTGGATGCGGATGGCAATGTATTTATGGCCAGCGGTACCATGGTCAATCGCGATGAGCGTAATGCGCTTCGCACAGAGCTGGAAAAAGGTATGCATGTCAATGCATTCCCGTTCAATCCATTGTTCAATCATCCGGATAAGGTATATGTACCAAGCAGCAATCACCTCGGTCTTGTCGGACGTGTTCTGGCAGGCGATGTGGAGCTGGAAGACGGTACACTGTATGAAGGAAGCATTCTGAGTGAACAGGATGTGGAGGCTATTGTCAAGGGTGTGGAAAAGGTAGCTGTTCATGGCGGCATCATCGCCAAGAAGGTTGCTTTGACAAGCGCGAATGTGAATGCTGTATTGAACTACGGACAGAGAATGTACGCGTTTGCCCGTTTGACGGATGCAAATGGAGAAGATGTAGTCAACGAGGAAGGCGATTTCTTCGTGGATGGCTATACGCCTCGCCACAAGCCGGAAGCACTCAGTGTGACTGCCGTAGATGAAATCAAAGCAAAGGTCAACAACGGTGCTGTATTATATGCATGGTTAGTGGGAGCTGCGATTCAGGAAATCCTGATTCGTGACCACGACGGTGCAGTAGTTAAGGTTATGGGAAATGACCCGTATGCTGACAAGCACACCATTACTATTTCCGATATGTATGCATTCTATGCCTACAATCTGAACAATATGGAGGGCGTTGGAGATACCGATGATATCGATATGCTGGGGAACCGTCGTATCCGATCCGTTGGAGAGCTGATTCAGAATCAGTTCCGTATCGGTTTAAGCCGTATGGAGCGTGTGGTTAAGGAGCGTATGTCCATTGCGGATATCGCGACCCTGACACCGAAGAAGTTGACCAATATCCGTCCGCTGACAGCGGCAATCAAGGAGTTCTTCTCCTCTTCTCAGCTGTCTCAGTTCATGGACCAGCAGAATCCGCTTGCTGAGCTGACAAACAAGCGCCGTATTTCCGCATTGGGACCTGGTGGTATCACCCGTGATCGTGCGAGCTACGAGGTTCGTGACGTTCACAGCTCTCACTATGGGCGAATCTGTCCAATCGAGACACCGGAAGGTCCAAACATCGGTCTGATTTCCAACCTGACGACGTATGGAAAAATCAATGAATACGGCTTCATTCAGACTCCGTACCGTATCGTGAATGCGGATGGAACTGTACAGGAAGAGGCACTTTACCTGTCTGCGGATGAAGAAGCCGATTATGTTATCGCACAGGCCAACGAGGTTGTTGAAGGCCGCCTGATCAATGAGCATGTCGTAGCGCGTAAAGCCGGAGATACCATCATCGCAAGACGTGAAGAGGTAGAACTGGCCGACGTCTCTCCGAAACAGATCGTATCCGTTGCGACTGCCTGTGTACCGTTCCTGGAAAACGATGATGCTTCCCGTGCCCTCATGGGTGCGAACATGCAGCGTCAGGCCGTTCCTCTGCTGCAGCCGCATTCTCCATATGTCGGAACCGGTGTAGAGTTCAAAATTGCAAAGGACTCCGGAGTCGGTATCGTCGCAAGAGAAAACGGTGTCGTGGAATATGTTGACTCTCAGAGAATCATCGTCAGTGAGAATGACGGAAACCGCAGAGAATACCGTCTGCGTAAATTCCAGCGTTCCAACAACGGAACCAACATCAACCAGAGTCCGATCATTTCCAAGGGAGAGCGTATCGAAAAGGGTGATATCCTTGCCGATGGTCCATCCATGGAACGCGGGGAGCTGGCACTTGGTCAAAACGTAACCATCGCCTATATGACATGGTACGGATATAACTACGAGGATGCGATCATCATGAGTGAACGTCTGGTTCGCGATGATGTGTATACCTCCATTCATATTGAAGAATACGACATTGACTGCCGTGAAACAAAGCTGGGGCCTGAAGAAATCACCCGCGATATTCCAAACGTGAGTGAAAATGCATGCCGTAATCTGGACAGCCGTGGTATCATCATGGTCGGTGCAGAGGTTATGGAAGGCGATATTCTGGTCGGTAAGGTTACACCGAAGGGGCAGAGTGAAATCTCTCCTGAGGAAAAGCTGCTGCTGGCGATATTCGGTGAGAAATCACGTGAGGTACGTGACAACTCCCTGAAGGTACCGCATGGTGGTGCCGGAATCGTGCACTCCATCCGCGTCTTCAAAAGAAGCGAAGGACACGATCTGCCGCCTGGAGTCAATGAAACAGTAAAAGTATACATCGTTCAGAAACGTAAGATTTCTGAGGGTGATAAAATGGCCGGACGTCACGGTAACAAGGGGGTCATCTCCAAGATTCTTCCGGTAGAGGACATGCCTTACATGCCGGATGGAACACCGGTTGATATCATGCTGAACCCGTTCGGTGTGCCTTCCCGTATGAACATCGGTCAGGTACTGGAAATCCATCTGGGATATGCTGCCAAGAAGCTGGGCGTGAAATTCTCCACTCCGGTATTCGATGGTATCAACAACACCGAGCTGAGCGATATCATGAAGGAAGCGGAAATGACCGTGGATGGAAAACAGGTACTGTATGATGGACGTACCGGTGAACCGTTTGATGAGCGTATTTCAGTCGGCGTCATGTACATGATCAAGCTTGCCCACATGGTTGACGATAAGCTGCATGCCCGTGCAACCGGACCATATTCCTTAGTAACTCAGCAGCCGTTAGGTGGTAAGGCACAAAACGGTGGTCAGAGATTTGGAGAGATGGAGGTTTGGGCACTGGAGGCCTATGGTGCCGCTCATACATTGCAGGAAATCCTGACAGTGAAATCCGATGATATCGTCGGCCGTACAAAGACCTACGAAGCAATCATCAAGGGAAAAGATATTCCGGAACCGGGTATCCCGGAATCCTTCCGCGTATTGAAGCACGAGCTGCAGGCTCTTGCTATCGACGTGAAGATGCTGGATGAAGATGGTAACGAAGTAGATATCAGCAAGGAGGACAACAGCGAAGCAGCTGCAACTCTGCCTCCGATTCCTGCCGCTGAGCCTGTCGGTGAGGAAGACATCAATGATCTGGAAGTAGAAGAGGAAGATGCTGTCGCAGATGACGAATCCGAAGATGAAATTCTTCTGGATGACGATGCAGAGGCTGATGACTTCATAGAAGATGAAGACATTGAGCTGAGCTATGATGAAAACGAAGAGGAGGCGTAAGTAAATGAGTGTTAATAATTTTGCCTCAATTCAGGTAAGCCTGGCTTCACCTGATAGAATCCACGAATGGAGTCATGGTGAAGTAAAGAAACCAGAGACGATCAACTACCGTTCTCAGAAGCCTGAAAGAGATGGATTGTTCTGTGAAAGAATTTTCGGACCGAGCAAGGACTGGGAATGTTATTGTGGAAAATATAAGAAGGTACGCTACAAGGGAGTTGTATGTGACCGTTGTGGTGTAGAAATAACAAAATCCAGCGTTCGTCGTGAGCGTATGGGACACATTGAGCTTGCGGCTCCGGTTGCGCACATCTGGTATCTGCGCGGTATTCCAAGCCGTATGGCACTGCTGCTGGATGTAACACCGAAGCAGCTGGAAGAGGTTGTGTACTTCGTATCCTGGATCGTTACTGATCCTAAGGATACAAAGCTGGAATACAAGCAGGTGCTCTCTGAACGTGAGTACCGCGAAAATATGGCAATTTACGGTCCGGGCAGCTTTACTGCCCAGACTGGTGCCGAGGCTGCGCTGACGCTGCTGACAGAGGTTGACCTGGAAGCGGAATTCAAGCATATTCAGGATGCACTGCAGTCTGCACAGGGTGAAAAGCGTAAAAAGCTGATCAAGCGTCTGGATACCGTAGAAGCCTTCCGTAACTCAGACAATAAGCCGGAATGGATGGTCATGACGGTAATTCCGGTAATCCCGCCTGATCTGCGTCCGATGCTGCAGCTGGATGGTGGACGTTTTGCGACAAGCGATCTGAACGATTTGTATCGCCGTGTCATAACACGTAACAACCGTCTGAAAAAGCTGCTGGAGCTGGGAACCCCGGCTATCATCGTGCAGAATGAGAAGCGAATGCTGCAGGAAGCGGTGGATGCGCTGATTGATAACGGACGTCGTTCCAAACCAATCACTGGTGCTGGTGGACGTGCATTAAAATCTCTGTCACACTCCCTAAAAGGAAAACAGGGACGTTTCCGTCAGAACCTGCTGGGTAAGCGTGTTGACTTCTCCGGACGTTCTGTTATCGCGGTCGGACCGGATTTGAAAATGTATCAGTGCGGTCTGCCTCGTGAAATGGCAATTCAGCTGTTCAAGCCGTTTGTCATCAATGAAATCGTAAATAAAGAAATTGCAAGCAATCCGAAGACTGCGGAGAAGCTGATCGATCGTCAGGATCCACGTATCTGGGATATTGTGGAAAGTGTCATTGACGGCTATCCGGTTCTGATGAACCGTGCGCCTACGCTGCACCGTCTGGGAATCCAGGCCTTCAAGCCGAAGTTGGTTGAAGGACGTGCTATGCGTCTGCACCCGCTGGTATGTACTGCCTTCAACGCCGACTTTGACGGTGACCAGATGGCTGTCCACGTACCATTGAGTGAAGAGGCAAGAGCCGAGGCACTCGTCATGATGCTTGGTAGCAACAACATCCTTGGTCCAAAGGATGGAAAGCCAATCGTTACACCTGGTCAGGATATGGTCATGGGAAACTTCTATCTGACGATGGAGGAAACCGCAGAGGAATTCTATCAGGAGGCCGACCGCTACAATGCCGTTGACTGCCCGAAATCCGCTGCAATCTGGACGCGCTATGGTGATAATGAGGGACATGTGTTTGGCAGCATCAATGAGATTCTGATGGCATATCAGACACAGCAGATTCATCTGCATTCCCGTATTGCCATTCCTGCCCGTGCTTTACACAAGGAAAGCTTTACAGAAGAACAAAATAGAAAATACCTGCTGACAACCGTTGGTAAGGTAATCTTCAACAATATGTTCCCAACCGACTTCCCGTTCCTAAACGAAGTCAGTGCGGAAAACTTTGTCGCAACACCGGAGCGTTTCTTCCTGGAAATGGGAAAAGACGTGAAGGAAGCTATCAAGTCCATGCCGGTAACCGCGGCTTTCAAAAAGAAAGACCTCGGAAAAATCATCGGTGAAATCTTTAAACGCTATTCCACAGAGAAAACAAGTGAGATCCTTGACCAGATCAAGGATATGGGATTCCAGTATTCCACCGTTGCCGGTGTTACCGTATCCCTGTCCGATATCGAGGTCGCACCGCACAAGGAAGAGCATGTGGAATATGGAAAACAGAAGGCCGAAGAGCTGAAAACACTGCGTAAAAAGGGTAAGCTTACCATGATGGAATGGGAGCGTCACCTGAATAAGCTGTGGGCGGATGTCAAGGATGATATCGCTGAGGAGCTGCTGGGAAACCTTCCTCGTAAAAATCCAATCAGTATGATGGCGCGTTCCGGTGCCCGTGGTAATACCTCCAACTTTACACAGCTGGCTGGTATGCGTGGTCTGATGGCAAAGCCAAACCAGTCCAAGTCTGCCAAAGGTGAATATGTTCCTACCATCATAGAGGTTCCGATCTACTCCTGTTTCCGTGAGGGTCTGAACGTGTCCGAGTTCTTTATCTCCACTCACGGTGTGCGTAAAGGTCTGACCGATACCGCGCTGAAAACAGCCGAGTCTGGATATCTGACACGTCGTCTGGTTGACGTAGCACAGGATGTTATCGTTAAGCAGGAGGACTGTGGTACGGATAAGGGCTACTGGGTGGAAGCAATCGTTGACCGTAAGACAAATACGATCATCGAGAGTCTGTTTGACCGTCTGGTAGGACGTTACAGCAAGCAGGAAATCACGGATCCGAAGACCGGTGAGGTCATTCTGGAAAGTGATGAATTTATTACCGATGCACTTGCGCAGAAGGTTGTCGACGCCGGTGTTGAGGGAATGTATATCCGTAGTGCATTTACATGTAAATCCATCTATGGAGTATGTAAGAAATGTTACGGCCGCAATATGGCAACCGGCAAGGATGTCGAAGTCGGAGAGGCTGTTGGAATCATGGCTGCACAGTCAATCGGTGAGCCTGGTACACAGCTGACCATGCGTACCTTCCATACCGGTGGTGTGGCAAGTGCCGACGGTGGAGATATCACACAGGGTCTTCCTCGTGTCGAGGAGCTGTTTGAGGCTCGTTGTCCAAAGGGTGTTGCCGTGCTGGCACAGATCACAGGTGAAATCACCGATGTTCATCAGATTGATACAGGATATGAAGTTACCGTATCCAATGATAAAGAAAGTATTGTCCACAAGGTTACCCTGATCCAGGCAATTCGTCCTTGGATGAAGGTGGGAGCACATGTGGAAGCCGGTGACAAGATTACCGAGGGTCAGGTTGATCCGAAGGAGCTGTTGAAGGTTGCCGGTGTACGTCAGGTACAGAACTACATTCTGAAGGAAGTCAAGAAGGTTTATCAGAGTCAGGGTATCGAAATCAGTGACAAGCACGTTGAAGTTATGATTCGTCAGATGCTTCGCAAGGTTGTCGTACTGGAAGGTAACGATACGCATCTGAATCCTGGTGTCCAGATTTCTCTGACGGAAATCACGAAGATCAACCGTAAGGCATTGCTGAGCGGTCAGATTCCTGCTACCTTCAAACCGGTATTGCTGGGTATATCCAAGGCGTCTGTCGAAACAGATTCCTTCCTGTCTGCTGCATCCTTCCAGGAAACCACAAAGGTTCTGACAGATGCTGCAATCAAGGGTAAAAAGGATTACCTGATTGGTCTGAAGGAGAACGTCATCATCGGTAAGCTGATTCCTGCCGGAACCGGTGTAGGTGATGAGCGTCCAATGAATCTGATTATTGGAGAAAAGGCAAAAGAACTAAAGGAAATCCGTGAGGAGCGTAACCATAAGGAAGACGATGACAACTTTATGGCGTATGTCCCTGCCGGTCCGGAACGTCTGACCAGTGAAATGGTTCAGCAGATCATGGACGGTGAGGATACCACCTTGGAACAGCCTGCTGTTGAAGTACAGGAATAACATAAAGAAACATGTAGTCGTGGTGCTATACCATACTGCATGTTTTTTCTTATCGGTTTGTAAAAACATATATAAGGTGAAAGAACCGCGAATAGCAGATAAAGCAGAATGAATTTTCAAATAGTCTTGAAAAAGAATTGTATTCTGTTATATAATCATCAATGGATATGCAGCAGTGGCAGAGTTTGGTTTAATGCACCGGTTTCGAAAACCGGCGTGTCATTGACACCGGAGGTTCAAATCCTTTCTGCTGCGCCAGAATACGTAGTAGGTATATGTACATTCCAAAGGAAGGCTCAGATAAGCTCTTGAATAAAGTCCTTTCGATGTATCTATACCTTTTTTATATATTTTTGAGGCATATTGTGCTATATATTTTCATGAAGGACTGCTATCTCAATCTCATATGAAAACGGTGATAACAGTTGCCGGAGTCGAAGGGGATATTATAAAAAAACAGAGGAGGTTACTGTATGAACGTTCATATAAAATCATCATCACTCATTTTGATTGTCAGGTAGATATAGCAGAAGTACCTGTTATCAAGGAAGCACAGCTTGTATATGTAAAAGGGAAAGGTACACTCACAACCCGCTATCATACAGAGTGTAAGTACAATTCTAGTGGCAAGAACGATAATGAATATCGTTATAATAGCCAGATGATGCTGAATGATGTCCCTTTACTACAAGTAAATTCATCAGAATGTCCGACCTGCACCAGTCTATTGGCGACAGGCTATGGTATAGAAAATGCCGGGTGTGAAGAGCTTACCGCCATACAAAATAAGATAAATGCACCCTATTCATCACTAAAGCAATCAATTCTTGATATAACTCCTCTTCTTGGGCTAGTCGATTCAGGACTTTATGTGATTGCGGATGCGGTATGCTATCCAACAGACGGTGCCGGAAATTTCTTTTGGAACACGAGGAATGAGCTCATAGAAAATCCCGCAACTGCGGGTGTATACCTTACAGATCATCTGCGCTATATTAGTGGACACCCTGTTTACCTATATCCGACACAAAGCGCCTCCTGTTTCAATGAGAAGCGGATTGAATATTACATGGATACATTTACAAAGAAAGATAATCATCCTCGTGCCATTGTTTATAATTTCAGTGAGTTTATGAATTTTATCATAGATGGTCATCATAAGGCATGTGCCGCTTTTCTATTGAAAAAGCCGCTGCATTGTATTGTGATTCTTCCATTTACCGGAATGAGCTATAAGCAAACAGCTACAAAAAGTATTCCGGATAAGCTTTGGTTTTCATCTGTTACAGTGGAAGCAAGGGACGTACCCAAAAAGTATATTGCTTTAACAGCAAACCGGAAGGATGTGCCATTTTCTATCCGGGCAGGGACGGTTAATAACCGCGAATGGGAAAAGAAATATAAAGCTTGTGCAGAGGGCTATCCAACATTGACGGAATATGCTGAAATCGTTGCCGCAGATCTTCCTTATGAAAAGCCTATGGAAACTGCATTGATTATAGACTGCTTAAACGATATAACAGCTGTGAATCAGCAGAGACTGGAAGCAATCCTGTATGTTATGAAATTACACAAGGATGAAAGATTGAAACAGGTAGCCA
Source organism: Clostridiaceae bacterium OM02-2AC (assembly GCA_003481775.1). Classification (GTDB taxonomy): domain Bacteria; phylum Bacillota_I; class Bacilli_A; order Erysipelotrichales; family Erysipelotrichaceae; genus Clostridium_AQ. The sequence goes on along the minus strand of QULU01000021.1, from coordinate 5,577 downwards.
TGCAATGCGCCAAACGGTTGCCATCAGGAAAAGTGAAAAAAATTGCCTATCAGCTTTTAGCAGATATCAAGCATGATGCAGATATAGAAAAATTATTCATTGACTATATTGTGGCATGTGAGGATTCCCACGATGTTGTGCTGCCGATCGTACAGGCGTATTGGGAGGAAGAAAATTAAAATTATAAGAACGAACAGGAGCAGGCATTGCTGTTTCTGTTTTTTTATAAGGAGCGAGAAATAGGAATCACATTTACAAACCGCTTCAGGAGGAACTCCTAATGAATCCAAAGTATGTATTCCGTATCTCAGGACAGCTGTGGCTTTTCTGCTTCCGGGTGAATCACAGGCTCACATACATTCACTTACCCATAAAACAACTATCCGCGAAGAGATGGATAGCTCCTGCACAAAATCCTATACATGCTTTCCCCTAGTAACAAGACTCTAACCTGCAGTATAGGGCTCTAAGCACATATAGCACAACCCGGTAAAGTATGATAAAATCGTTATAAGTATACGAAATTCGCAAAACATATAAGTAGAAAGCAGGAGGTCATCGTATGGGAAAAGAGAAAGACAGCTATATGCACGTGTTTACACAGCCAAGTAAAGACTGGATCGCCCATACGTTTTCTGCGCCGACTGCAGTACAACAGGAGGCATGGCCTGCGATAGCGGAAGGCGGTTCTGTTTTGATCAGCGCACCGACAGGAACAGGAAAGACAATCTCTGCCTTTCTGGTGTTTGTTGATAAGCTGCAGGCATTGGCAAATCAGGGAAAGCTGAAAGAACAGCTGTATCTCATCTATGTATCACCTTTAAAATCCCTTGCACAGGATATCCGGGAAAATCTGAATAAACCCTTATCCGGCATCGCTCAGGAACCAAACGGGCAGGGGGCAGCGGAAATCACAGTAGGCATACGGACCGGTGATACACCACAAAGAGATCGCCAGCGAATGATTAAGCATCCGCCTCATATTTTGATCATTACACCAGAATCCTTATATTTAATGCTGACAAGCACAGGTGGGCAAACAATATTACACACGGCAGAGGCATTGATCATCGATGAGCTGCATGCGCTCATTGATACAAAACGCGGTGCGCATCTTATGCTTTCTGTCGCAAGACTAGAGAAGCTGTGCAAACGAAAGCTACAGCGCATCGGGTTGTCTGCGACGATTGAGCCGCTGCAGACAGCTGCTGATTATCTGTCTCTGGATGCAGTAAGCATCATAGCTCCCCACATGCAGAAGCAAATACATATCGAGGTCAATGGCTTGACTCCTGCGCTGGGCAGAAGAAAGGATCCTGTCTGGGAAGAGCTTGCAGAAAATGTCTATGCAAAATGTCTGGAATGCAGGAGCGTCATCGCTTTCTCTGAGGGCCGCAGATATGCTGAAAAGCTGGCATATTATGTAAATCAGCTTGGCGGTGAGGATTTTGCGCGCGTACATCACGGCAGTATGTCAAAGGAACAGCGTCTGGAGGTAGAGGCAGCTCTGAGAAACGGCACCCTTCGTCTGCTCTGCGCCACCTCCTCCATGGAGCTAGGAATTGATGTGGGTAGCATCGATCAGGTTTTACAGATTGGCTGCCCGCGCTCCATATCCAGTACGATGCAGCGTCTTGGACGCGCCGGCCACAATCCGGGACGGATTAGCTATATGTTTATGTATCCCCGAACCTCACAGGAAACGCTGTTTTGCGGAATGAGTGCAGCAGTTGCGAAGGCAGGCGGTATTGAACAGGCATCTCCGCCAAAGAAATGTCTGGATGTTCTGGCGCAGCAGCTTGTCTCCATGGCTGCAGTATCAAGCGGTACGCATAGGGAGTTTGAAAGGAAATGGCATCTTAGCAAAATTGCCTATACGATTGATGATGTCATGGAGCTTTTGCAAAGCACCTATACCTTCTGCGATGTTAGTAAACAGGAGGTGATCGGTATTCTGTGCATGCTGGCAGGGGATTATGAGCACAAAAGAGAGGTGCCTGTTCGTCCGCGTATTCTCTATGACCGTGTACACGGCTGTGTTCTTGCGGATCCCTACAGCAGAATGCTTGCTGTCGCTGCTGGTGGAACCATACCGGATAAAGGCATGTATATAGCAAAAACCGAAGACGGGGTCAAGGTCGGTGAGCTGGATGAGGAATTTGTTTATGAAACCCGACTGGGCGATCGCTTCATGCTGGGGGCAAATGCATGGCAGGTGGTTGGCATGGATAAAGACAGCGTAGTTGTCACACAGACCTATTCACAGGGTGCCCGACTACCCTTCTGGAAAGGTGAAATCAAGGGGCGCAGTCTGAAAACAAGTCTGGCCTTCGGTGCTATTATGAGGAAGCTGTCAGAGGCTTACCAGCAAAATACACTGCCACAGGAATTGCAGGCACTGGGGCTGGATGCTGCAGCTGTTGAACATACAAGCGAGTTTTTAAAGCGGCAGATTAAGGCAACCGAGATTCTGCCGGATGATCAGACGATATTGATCGAGCATTTCAAAGATTCCACAGGGAGTCCCCAGGCGATGCTGCATACCATGTTTGGAAGAAGAGTCAATGCGCCACTTGCCTTGCTTTTACAGGATGCGGCACAGAGAATGAACGGAACACATATCGGTTGCGTGGACGAAGAAGACGGTATTCTGTTATATTCCTATGGAGAGGGGAAAATCGAAGAGGGACTGCTGTATACCATCGACCCGGATGCAGTTCAGAAAGTTTTGGAAATCATGCTGCCGCTTACACCTGTTTTCAGTATGAATTTCCGCTATAATGCTGCCCGCGCTCTCATGATGGGAATGCGCAGAAACAAACGACAACCCTTGTGGATGCAGCGACTTCGCAGCACGGAAATGCTGGAAGCCCTGCTGCAGGAGGAGCAGCATCCCCTGATATTGGAAACCAAACGTGAATGCATGGAGGATCAATGGGATTTGAAGGGTTTGCTAAAAGTCCTATATGCGATTCGCAGCGGGGATATCCATGTCCATGAAATGCAGCTGGATACCCCTTCTCCGCTATCACTGCCCTTGCAATGGCGGGTAGAGGCTGCGGAAATGTATGAATATACACCGACAACACCGCGCATTCATCAGGCAGTATATGAGGAATTGCAGCAATTGGAACAGATAAAGCCCTCTCTAGAGGCCCTGCAGCATACCGGAAAGCGGAAAAAGACAATTCAAAATGCCAATGCGCTGCATACTCTGCTGATGATGGAAGGGGATATGACAGCGCAGGAGATCAAGGAGGTATGTGCAGAAGGAATGGATGGTAAGCCTGCTGAGCATAGAATTGCGGACTGGCTGCATGAACTAACTGCACAGGGGTTGATCACCTACATTGAACCCGGACTCTGGATTGCTGCAGAACAGCGTGAGGAGTATGCACAGGCGTTGGCAGAGCACGATGCAAACGCAGGCATGCATATCATTCGCCGTATGCTGTACTATCGGCAGACACAGACGCTAAAGCAGATTCAGGAACGTTATCTCCCTCAAGAGGAGACAGTACAATCCTGGCTGCAGCAGCTATGTCGCAAAAAAGAAGCGGTAGAGGATGATGGCTGCTATTATCATTTTAAACAGTATGAGAGAGCAAGAAAGCAAACAATTCAGAATTTACGCACCCAGGCTGCTACACAGCCCTCCCATCGGTATGCTGCACTCCTTGTCAACCGTGTTCTTCATAATGCTCCTGCCAAAGAGCAGCTGAAGGATACACTTGCTTTATTCTGCAATCAGAGATTTACGGCTTCTTTGTGGGAAAGTGTTTTATTGCCCGCTCGAATAAACGGCTATCAGCCGGAGCTGCTGGATCAGGAGCTGGCACAGGGTGAATTTTTCTGGAAGCTGCATCCGGATGGTACGCTAAGCTTTCATCGTTATGAGGATATCGACTGGGAACAGCCGGTAGCTGCCGCAAGTGACAGCTGTGAGGATCTGCAAACAGAGGAAATGCAGGAACAACGAATTTATCAAAGACTCTGTCTGCAGGGAGCGAGCTTTCTGCATGCGCTCAACAGAATACCGCAGGCAGGGGATGTGCACGCCAATCTGCTGAAGCTGGCAGAGCGGGGACTTGTCTGTGCAGACAGTTTTACACCGGTGCGTCAGTGGCTGAATCAAAAGAAACTGAAAAAGGCATCCACAAAGCAGCAGCTTCATGCCCGAGCGTATGCGATGTCATCCGGAAGGTGGGACATTATCCGTCCTCGAAAGCCCATCACGGCAGAGGCTTTGATTCAGGCATGCTTTCAGGAGTATGGAATCGTATGCAGAGAGACCTTTCGCATAGTTCAACAGCAGATGGAACAGGAACAAGGCTTTAGCTGGAGAGAGGCTCTGGACCTGCTCAGTATCTGGGAATTTACCGGTCGTGTTCGCAGAGGCTATTTTGTGAAAGGACTGTCCGGTACGCAGTTTATATGGAAGCAGGAATATGAAGGCAGCATGCATATGCTGGCTCACCCCAAGCAGCAAATCTGCTGGTTAAATGCGCAGGACCCTATGCAGCCGTGGGGAAAGCTGCTGGAGCATACGGCTTCTGCAGCCTTTATGAATATAGCAGGAACAGCAGTGGCTCTGGCAGGAGGCCTTGTGGTCATGGTCTTTGAACGACAGGGAAGTACGTTAAAAATCTTTGATATAAATCTTGCTGAGGAAGCCCTGTGTGCATTTGTACAGGCATATCGTAAGCAGCATATCTATCCGGATAAAAAACGTCTGCTTGTGAAAGAATATCCGAAAGAGTCAGAAGCTCTGCTAAAAAAGGCTGGATTTTATAAAGATATGCTGGATTATATGCTGTATCGCTAGCGTAGCAGGAAAGAAACAGGCACTCTCATAATTCTTGCTTATGGGAAAGGGCGTTTAGATACTATGGAATCATACGGCAGTTCTGAATTTCCTACCTTGGGAGCTGCTTATAAAGCAACACATCTTTATTTGCAGCTCCTATGCAGGCGCATCGGAATGGAAATTTCAAGAGGGAGTCATAGTAGAGGAATTCGACAACGTCTGATCCTGCATGCATAACCACAGGCATCTCGTACAGGGGAAGCCTATGGCGATAAGTGTGACATAGGGGCAGCAGTATCTACGGGGAACTCATAAAAACGATACGATTCCATCTGAATGATCGTTGTACGAAGAAACGGGTTATGCAGATAGAATGAGGCTGATGAATGGAGAAAATATGGAGGTTAGCGCGATGCTTTCAGTATGATAGCAAACCGGCTGATTGGTTTTGCAGCTTACAGGATAAAAGCTGACAGGCAGAGCATCTACAACCTTTTTTTCAAATTACTGGAGGAAACCGGAGTATATGCAGGAAAGGGGAAGGGAAAGCTGCCTTTTGGTAGGAATTTCGTGCATAAACAGATAAGAAATTGAAAAAATGTTACATTTATAGTGGTTTAAAATAAAAAAGGCAAAAAAATAGAAAAAAAGAGTAGAAAATCGTTGACAATAATCTTTAAAAGAGGTATTATATACAGGCACCAAACGAAAGAACGGCGCACAAAATAGAAATTTCGGTCTTTGAAAACTGAACAGGAAACGTCAATTAT
>QULU01000020.1 GCA_003481775.1 Clostridiaceae bacterium OM02-2AC | reverse complement strand
TGAGTGGCAAAAGCACCGACATGATGTAAGACCGGGATTAACTGGATATGCTCAAGTTAATGGACGTAACTCTATAAGCTGGCAAGACAAATTTAAATTAGACTATTTTTATATAAAAAATTATAACTTTATTTTAGACCTGAGTATAGTGATTAAAACTATTTTCACGGTGATTTTGCATGAAGGTATAAATAGCGATTCCTGTGCAACTATGGAACAGTTTAGAGGTGATAAAAATGATTGAAATAGCAATAATTGGTGCTGGTGGATTTGGACGCGAAGTATTATGGCTTATCTCAAGGATAAATAAAATTAATAATAATTACAAGATTATTGGTTTTTTTGACGATGAGATATCTATAGATACAGCTATTGGTAATTATAAAGTTATAGGGAAAATAGATGATTTGAAGCATTATTCTGAAAGTTTAAATATATGCGTGGCAATTGGTAATAGCTTAATTCGCAAAGATGTCATATGCAAAATAAAGTGTATAAAGCAATTTTGCTTTCCAAATTTAATCGATCCAAATTCTATAGTAAATGTTGAAAACTTAGGTGAAGGTAATATCATATGCGCTAATAATATTTGTACAATTGATTATAAAATTGGCAATTTTAATATAATAAATCTTTCATGTACTATTGGACATGATGCTATATTAAAAGATTTCATAACTATTTATCCAAATGTAAATATATCTGGTTCCGTGTCTATTGAGAATCTGTGTGAAATTGGTACAGGGACAAAAATCATACAAGGGTTAAAAATTGGATGTAATTCTATTATTGGAGCTGGAGCTGTTATTAACAAAAATATACCAAGTAATGTTGTCGCTGTAGGTGTTCCTGCTGTTGTTATTAAACAAAGGACAATAAAAGGAGATGAATTACATGTTCAGAAGTAGGTTGTTTGTAAAATTGCAATTTTTAAATGTCAAAGTTATAAATAACGATGAGGTTAATTATGATTGATGTGGTTATTATAGCGCCATTTATTATACTACCCTATGAAAGTGGAAATTGTCGTTTCATTTATTTATCTAAATTGCTATCAGAAAAATATGATAATGTAAATGTTGAGCTGATATCATCTGATTTTAATCATCCTACTAAATCACACCGTAGTCAGAAATCATATACAATATCAGATAATTTCAAAATAACACTTTTAGAAGAAATAGGATATAAAAAAAATATATCAATTAAACGCTTTTATTCACACTATAAATTCTCAAAAAAATTAAGAATGTATCTAAATCATAGAGTCCAGCCAAATGTTATATATTGTGCTATTCCTTCTCTTAGAGCAGGATATGAAGCAAGTCAATATGTAAAAAATAGAGGTATTCCTTTTTTAATAGATATCCAAGATCTTTGGCCAGAAGCCTTTGAGATGATTTTTGATGTTCCGATTTTAAAAAATATTCTCTTTTATTCTTTTAAAAAACAAGCCGATTATATATATGAATCAGCTGATGAAATAATTGCTGTTTCAGATACATATGCTAAAAGAGCTATGTCTGTCAACCAAAAATGTAATGAATATCATAGGGTTTATTTAGGCTCTGATTTAATGACATTTGATACGGTTGATCCTGTAGAAAAAAAAGATGATATCATAAGTATTGTTTATATTGGCACCTTGGGCAGTAGTTATGATTTAATTACTTGCCTAAATGCACTACACTTATTAAATTTAGAAGGTATAAAAAATATAAATTTTATTATAATGGGCTGTGGTCCTTTAGAGAATAAATTTAAATCTGTAGCACAAAAATTGAATATCAACTCTATATTTACAGGTAAACTCAAATATGAAAGTATGATTGGTATACTAAAGAGTTGCGATATTGCGCTTAATCCTTTAAAAAAAGGTGCTGCTCAAAGTATTATAAATAAAGTGTGTGATTATGCAATGGCGGGATTACCTGTTATTAATTCGTTAGAGTGTATAGAATATCAAGAACTTTTAAAAAAATATAATGCTGGAATCAATGTCGAGTGTGAAAATGTCGAATCTATGTATCAAGCCTTGAAAATAATGATAAATGATGTTCATTTAAGAAAGAGTATGGGTGTAAATAGTAGAAAAATGGGAATTGAGTTATTTAATAGAGCTACAACATATAAAATTTTAATAAATCTTATAAAAGAACGAGGATGTAACAATGTTAATGAGAAGTGAATTAACTGATGAATGGCATATATTGGGATTACAAAATAGAATACTAGAGATTATGTATGATATTCATAAAATCTGCCTAAAAAATAACATAGAGTATGTAATTGCTGGAGGAACCTTATTAGGGGCTATAAGGCATAAAGGGTTTATTCCATGGGATGATGATTTGGACATATATATGACGTATACAGAATTTGTAAAATTGAAGAATGTATTATTAGTTGAGTACACAAATAAATATTTTGTACAGGAAAGTAAAATAGGCGATTATACTTATTTCGCTAAAGTGAGAGCAAATAACACTACTTATATTGAACCTTTATTTAAAAATGAAAAGAATTATCATCATGGAATATATATCGATATTTTTATCATTCATCCAGTTAGTAATTATTTATTCATACGATTCGCACAGTACTTAGCCGGCAAATATATAACTTTATGCAGTTTAGCTGAAAGAAAATATAAAAAAGGTATTATAGTAAATGCAGTTATTGCTTTAATCAAATATAGCCCTCAATCCATATTAAAACCTTTTGCTGTACGTCTCTTATTTAAAAATGATCAAAAAAATACAAAATATGTAGGTAATTTGACTGATAGATTGAAATTCAAAAATTGTATATATAATAGCGATATAATTAAAGAAAGAAAATTAATAGATTATGAAAACATTAAATTATATGCTCCTAGAGATGCAATTAGTGTTTTGACAAAAGAATTTGGAGATTTCATGACACCACCCTCATTAAATGACATTAAGAGGATGCAACATGCAGAAATTTGGGATGTAAATGAATGCTATAAAAAATATATAGATAAGGAACTATAAATTATGGATAAAATTGAATTAATATTAGCATGTATGAATAAAAAAAGTACTGATTTTATTATAGATATGAATGTCAATATGGATTGTGTTATTGCTAATCAAGGTAGTAATGACAGCATTTTAAGAATTGATAGTAATTCGCATCATATAACTATGATAAATACATCAGATAGAGGTGTGGGAAAAAATAGAAATATTGGTTTATTATTTTCCAAAAATGATATTTTATTATTTGGTGATGAGGATATAGTATATTATGATGGTTGTGAGAAAATAATAGCAAATGCTTTTAAAAGAATTCCTAATGCAGATGTCATTATTTTTAATGCTGACACAAATAATCTGTCATTGCCAAGATATTATATAAAAACAATAACAAGGATAAATAAACTTAATTACATGAAATATGGAACATATAGAATTGCTATCAGAAATAGTTCACTAAAAAAAGCAAATATTCATTTCTCAGAATTATTTGGAGGAGGCTGTATTTATGGGTCAGGTGAAGATACATTATTTCTATTAGACTGTTTGAAAAAAAAGCTTAGAATATATGGCTTTCCTGCTACATTAGGAATAACAAATGACACAGTATCATGTTGGTTCAATGGATATAATAATAAATATTTTTATGACAAAGGTGCTTTATTAAAGTGTGGTTACCCTAAGTCTTATATTTTGTATATTCTTTATTTTTTAATAAAATTCAGAGGTAAATCAGAAATAAAAATGAGAGATTGTAGAAAACTTTTGTTTGCTGGCGCAAAAAACTTTAAATCATTAATACCATTTTGTCAATATAAAGAAATTGAAAATGAAAGAAATTGTTAAAGGAGTTAAGATGAAATCTGAAAAATTAAAAACTGTTACAGTAACATTTCACAGAGCTAGAAATTATGGGGCGGTTCTTCAAGCATATGCATTACAAAAGATTTTATTATCTCTTGGCTATGATAATAAGATATTAGATGAAAGCGAGGAGCCCTTATTTAAAATAAATAAAGAAAATATCAGACTTTTTTTTATCTCGTGTTTACTTAATATTTATACCTTATGCAATTTAAAGAAAATGATTAGACAAAAGAAAGTATTTAAATTTTTTGTTGAAGAAAATATGCAATTAACTAGAAAATATGATGCAAATTCTCTAAAAGAAAATTATCCAACTGCTGATATATATATAACTGGGAGCGATCAAGTTTTTTCATATACTATTGATCCTGAAAAACGAGATGTTCGTTTTCTAAACTTTTTAAAAAACGAAAAGAAATGTTCATATGCTGCTAGTTTTGGCGAATATGATTTATCATCAGAAAATAGGAAAGCTTTTAAAGAAAATTTGTTAAGCTTTGACCAATTATCATTAAGAGAGCAAAAAGGTTATGAATATATAAAATCATTTTGTGATATAAAAGCAGAGGTGAACATAGATCCTATTTTTCTGCTTACTGTAGAAGAATGGAGAAAAATTAGTGTTACACCTAAACTGAAAGAAAAATATATTTGTTGTTTCTTAATTAATAATCATCCATTATTAGAAGATGTTATTAGCAAATTGAAAGCAGATACAAAACTTAAAGTTATTTGCATACAAACACGTCCAATGAAAATATTAAAATCAGGCATAACAATTATTAATGCATCACCACAAGAATTTCTAGGTTATCTATTAAATGCAGAATATATCATTACGACATCATTTCATGGAACAGCTTTTTCGATTCTATTTAACAAGCAATTTTATACTTTAATAAAGAACTTCAGACCACAAAGAATGGAGAATTTATTCAGCTTATTCAATATAAATTCTTCACATTTAATAAGAGATAATTTTACTTTTGATAATAATTTGATTGATTATGCAGAAATCAACAAAAAGATTGAGAACGAAAGATCAAAAGCTTTTTCTTATCTAAAATCATTTAAAAATTTGTAAAATATAGATTATTTTAAAGATAAAAAATATTTCATAAAGAGCAATAATATTGAGAAACATCATTTACTGTAATCAAAAATAATTGAAGAATAAAAACTACCTATTCTATTCCTATTGCTCTGTAGTGGAAAATACACTCTTATAGTTCACGAATACAGTAGAAGTAATTTCATATTATTGAGCCCACATGTGAAATGTCGGTAGAATGGAGGAAAACATGATAGATTTGTCAAAAGAAAATTGTTGTGGCTGTAGAAATTGCGAAAATTTATGTCCAGTAGAGGCAATTAAGATGCATAAGGATGAAAAAGGTTTTTTATATCCTGAATTAGATTATACAAAATGCATAAACTGTAATATATGTAATAATGTCTGTCCAATTCAAGCTCCTATAACCTTAAATAATGTAAAAAAAGTAATTGCATTTCAAAATAATAATAATTCTGATTTAAAAGAAAGTACATCAGGTGGTGCCTTTTCAGCCTTATCTGATATCATTATTGAGGAAAATGGTAGCGTTTTTGGCACAATAATGGATGCCTTTAGAGCGTATTTTATTGAAACTGATGAAATAAAAATAAGAAATAAGATGAGAGGATCCAAATATATTCAAAGCGATACAAATCAAATTTTTTATCAAGTTTTCCTCTGCCTTGGCAAGGGGAAAAAAGTATTATTTATCGGTACTCCATGCCAAGTTTCTGCATTATACAAATATTTAAAATATAAACATTGCAATTACGCTGATTTATTAATTACTATAGATTTCATTTGTCATGGTGTTCAAAGTGATTTAATAATAAAAGAACATGTTAAATATCTAGAAAAGAGATATAAGAAAAAAATTATAGATTATAAATTCAGACCAAAAACCTATGGATGGAACTCTAGTGAAGAAATAAGATTTAAAGATGGTTCACTAAAAAGTGGTTTCTGGATAAGTTGCTGCCAAGATTTTTTTTATAAAAACATTTCATTAAGAGATAGTTGTTATAAATGCAAATACACTTGTAAAACAAGATGTTCAGATATAACAATAGGAGACTTCTGGGATCATAATAATTATATTGATAAAGACTTGAAACTATCAAAAGGTTTATCAATTGTCATGATTAATACAGATTTAGGAAAAAAGTACTTAAATATATTGGAACAAAAGGGCGTAACTGTTAATATAAACAATTATAATTATAATCAAGAAGCGTTAAACAGACCTGCAATACAAAATAAAGATTACGCAGACTTTTGGAAAGATTTTTTACTCAAAGAGTATAATACTGTTCTAAATAAATATTCTGATTTATCTTTGAAAAGAAGAATAAAATTTAATGTGAAACTCTATCTAAAAAGAATCACTAGAGGTAAGATATGAGTGATGAACTCAATAAAAAAATTATAGTTGCAACTAAATGGTCAGTCTCTGCTGAGATAGTTGCTAAAATGATAGTACCTCTTACAAATATTGTTCTGGCAAGAATACTGGTGCCAGAAGTATTTGGTATTATTGCTACCGTTAATATGATAACAACTTTTGTTGATATGATTTCAATCGCTGGTTTTCAAAAATACTTGATACAGCATCAATTTAAAAGCGATGAAGAATTCAAAAACATAATGAATACGGCATATTGGTCTAACATAATTTTTGTTATTATTTTATGGTTTATGATTTTTTTATTTAGAAATGATTTATCGTATTTTTTAGGAAATCCCGGAAACGGTACTATAATTTCTATCGCATCATTCTCATTAATTATAACAGGTGCTGCGAGTATTCAAGATGCCTTATTTAGCAAAAATCTTAATTAAAAAATTCTGAATATGAAGTGAAGTAATTATGCGTGTTTATAATATCTGCATTGTCTATAAAAGACTTAAAATATATATGTTTTACTTTTTTTCGTATCACTCTTGTATCAATTTAACAAAAGGCAAATGGCATTTTTCCAAATGCCTTTTTTTGATGCCAAAAAAGAAAAAATGCCAAGTTCTGAACAAGGCATTTGTATAGTTATTTTACTTGATCTTTTAGTGCTTTACTTGGCTTGAATTTTACTGATTTACTTGCAGGAATTTCGATTTTTTCTTTTGTAGCAGGATTGATTCCAGTTCTCGCAGAGCGTTCAGTTACTTCAAATTTACCAAACCCTGAAATTTCAACTGTATTGCCTTCAGCCAGTGCTTTTGCGATTTCTGTAAATACTGTTTCCACTGCTTCCATTCCTGCACTTTTTGTTGTTGCTAGTGCGTTTTTTACACTTTCAGCTAAATCCACTTTTTTAATTGTTGTTTTCATATTCTTATTCTCCTTTTAGTTTAATTCCAACTTTTTCTTCAACTGTTTCAATATAAGTATCTAAACCTATGTACCCTTTCGTCAAATTCTCAATTTTTTCAGTTAGGTTACATAATAGAGTTTCAATATCTTCTTTCTTTACTCCTGCCTCAAATAAAACTTCAGTAATTGAAGACAAATAAATATTGCTCACTCTTTCAGAAATTTTTTGATCTCTCATTTTGCGTAGTTGTTCTTCTCTCCTGCTCGCTCAATCACTCCTTTAGTTATTTATCAATGTCGAAAAAATCATCTGTAATATCAATATCTAAATCAATTTCATCTTTTTCTTCTAAGATATCCTTAACAATACTTCCTTTACCGCAAACAGTATCTAATAAACTGTAATATTTTTCTCCTACATCAGTAACATCAATTTCTTTTACACATTTAGATAACCAATCATGTTCATTACTCATTTTTCTACGATTGCATCTACAGTAGCATAACGCATTGGTTCTTTCGATACATAGCCTGAACCCTGTCTATGTTCAAATCCCATACTTTCAAGAAAATTTCGTATATCTGTATAGGCTTGAGTAATACCTTTTGGATGGAATTCTCTCAATTTCTTTGTATCCAAATCAAAGTTGATAGCTTTTTTATTCATACAAACATCCTATTAAAGAGTAATTCCTTTCAATGATGAAATGCAATCTTCCACTTCTCCTTGGATATACCATAGCCACTTTTCTACTAGCAAAGGAAACCATTTTGTTTCAGGTAATTGTGCGATTGCAACGCTAAATGTAGAGAAACTATTATCATCTTCAATACATTCATATATTCCTTGTCCAAGTTTAGGTACTCCTCGATTTTCAAAATAATCATCAATGGCTTTATATCCTTTGTTTACATCAATTCCATGAAGCTTTGCTTTTTCTTCGCTCAAGACAATTTCCATCCTCATAATTTGTGGTTTTTCTTCTTTTTTTTCCCAAACACCTGTTATATATCCCATACAGTCTTCAATTTCTCCGTCAATGTGCCACCACCATTTTTCTACCAATAATGGAAACCATTTTGTTTTGGCTAATTCTCTGTTAATCAATAGAACGGAATCAAAACTTTTTTGACTATCATCCCCTTCTAAAACTCCTTCAGAAATCTTGCTAAAACCTTGTTTTATCATAAAGTCTTCAATCTTAGCATAGCCTTTATGTATGTTGTAGTGATGTTCTTTTGCTTTTTCTTCATTTAAGACTATTTCTAATTTCATACAGTGCATCACTCCTTTTTTGACTTATTTAATCATATCATTTACATCAAACAAGATAAACCGACTATGACTAAATTTTTCTGTTTCACGAGTTGAGAATCCTTTTTTATCCACCCAAATATATTAGAATTTATTGTTTTCTCCATAAGGTAAAGCTGTAATCAATCCTAATACTTTTAATTCTTTGTCATAAATTGGATTTCCTACTACAAGTTCTTTCATGTCCATACTCCTTCCTTAATTAAAATGGCAAATCATCTGTAGAAATATCTAGCGTATCAGCAACATCCCAAGGAACGCTTTTTTCTGCTTCAGCAGTTATACTTTGTTGTTGATAATAAGTTTGAACAGGTGGTTGTTCATATGGATATGTCTGTTGTGATTGAGAATATTGTGAAGGTTGTGAATTTTGTTTAGGTTCTAAGAATTGTACATTGTCGCACACTACTTCGGTTACATAAACTTTCTGTCCTTGTTGATTGTTATAAGTTCGTGTTTGGATTCTGCCTTCTATTCCAATGAGAGAACCTTTATGCAAGTAAGTTGTGATGTTTTCGGCTGTTTTTCTCCATGTTACACATTGTATAAAATCAGCATCAGGTTGTCCTGCAACTTGATTTCTTCGATTTACTGCTAATGTAAATGTACAAGTGCTGATTCCTGACATTGTTTTACTTAGCAAAGGGTCTTTCGTTAATCTCCCTACGGCTACCACTCTATTTATCATGCTTATTTCCTCTTCTTTCTAATTTCATTCTTTCTTTAATTTGATAGCTAGTTATAACACTGTAAAGACTATGTATTTCATCATCTTGTTGTTTTAGTAAAGAAATCATTTCTTTTGTAGATAGATTATCATAGGTTTTGCAAATTCTTTATGTTTCTCTATATAATAATCATCACTTTTATCAAAGCAACAAGGATTTTTATTGTATGCCGTAATCCATTTCTCCAGTGTTTTTAAAGGTATTTCATATTCTTCTGCTGTTTTTGATGGAGAATGTCCACAATCACAAGTTAATTGACAAACACCTTTCCTAAATTGGTTTGAATATTTTCTAAATGGCATTTTTACTCCTTCCTATTTATTTTCTAGGTATTCTTTCAAACAACCACTTCTTTTTCTTGAATGTACTTATATACTGCTAATCTTATATAGTCAGCTAATGGTTGTGTTTCTTCAATTTCAAGAAGATACTTATACAATTCCCTATCTGTGTTTCTATTGATGGAAATTGTGAATTGTGAACTGTATTTCATTCCTTCAGGAAACGATTGATATACCTCTTTATCTAATTTTATATCATCCTTTTCTGAAGACATATCGTTTATAATGGCATCTTTGACAAATTTATTTCGTGATATGCCTGTATGATCTTTTTTGTATTGTTCATTTAATTTTCTAAAAAGCATATACAATCTGTAATCATATTTATTTCGATATGTAAAATTGACCCTATGAACATTCCTTTTAATATATTCTTGTTGTCTGTTTGTCAATTTCATCTCCCCTTTTCCCACCAAGTTTCAACATAACTCTCGGCAAGTACATCTTGCATATAATCATAAAATTCTCTTGTACACATGATTATACTTTGCATACTTACTACATGCTCTTCTTGTGACAATCTTTTTAAAATTTCTACTTTCTCTTCATTTATCTGTTCAGGTTTATCATTTTTGATGCAATAATCAATATATGGATATAATCTAAGTTCTCTTGTGGTAATTTCTCTACCTAAGAATCCTTTTGCGATTTTTTGTACTTCAGGATTTAAACAACCCCTCTTTTTTTTAGTTTCCAAGTAAATCTGTCCTTTCTACTTCATATTCAAGACCATGTTTTTGTCCTAAATGATATGCATCAACACAAGTTTCGCATCTACTCTTTGAATGCGTAGTTTATTTGCACGATATATAGCAAGTTGTATTTCTTGGTCGCTTGCTGAAGTATCTTCAGCAAGTGCCATGATTTTTTTTATCTTTCTAATTAAATCATCCTTTTCAGCCATAATCTACCTACCTATTTTATTTTCAATATATTCATGTTATTTTCTTATCAAATCTTTTTATCATTCTATCTCGCTATGTTCAACAAGTAAGAGCATATAATCAGCATCTGTAAAACTTAAATCGTTTATATATTTCATAAACGATTTACTTTTAAAAGGATCTTTAGCATGACTTTTATTATGACCTGCCTCTGTCCACCTTAAAAACAAGTTTTTTATAGCCATTGATCTTATTGTTGCTAAAGACTGCGATAGTGGTTTCTCCATATTGTCAGTTTCACTATATAAAAGAGGAAAAAAGTGAAAGACGATATGATGATAGTTATTGGTTAGAACGAACCTTAGTGTCCAGTCAGATACAATTCCTGTTTTATTCAAAACTTCATATACATCCTCATTTTTAGTATCTTTTTTTATAAGTAAGAAGCCTAATTCACTATTTAGTAATTCGTTGATTGTGGTATCAACATTTAATTCACTTATTTGTTGCATTTTTACACCCCTTCTACTTAAAAAGCTATTTCCCTAATTTAGTTCTAATATCTTCTAAAATTTCATCAACATATACTCGATAGTCGGATTGTACATTTGATTTATCTTTATCTTCCAATAGAATAACATTCTTTAATGATGCACTTTCTACTGGTTTACCCTGAAATCGAATTTCTTGTGTAAATACTCGATTAGGGAAAATATGACGAAGTGTTTTTATCCACTCGTTTGTCAATTTGTTTCTCTGCTTCATTGTAATCAATAATTTGCAGTCATATGGTAATCGTTCTTCATTCAGCCATTCAATAAGAATTTCAAGTGTTGCTCCTAACCCTTTAATACTGCGATCAGAAATCGTAACTGGAATAATAATAGTATCGCCTTCTTTATAGCAGGCACAAATAGAGTTATATGTTAATGAACTTTCAAACGGACTGTTATCAATGATAACTACATCATAATCGTTATCAATCAATGATAATGCAGTACGAAGTCTTCCACTTGGATTTTTACCTGATAGTTTCAAATAACCATCCGTCATTGATAATTCATCAGATGCAGGAATAATATCCAAATTTGGATAGCAAGTTTGATGGATTGCCTGTTGTATCATTGTTGGTGTCTTTAATACATCATTGATGTCAATTCCATACTTGCGTTCTTTTGAGAATCCACTAGATGCTAGAGCTTTATAGGCTTTCATGATTGCCTGCTTATCTTCAGACTTATCATAGAATTCTCTTACTTTCATGGCTTGTTCAACAGTAATTTCAGAATCGTCTTTCATCATAGTAGATTGTCCATTCGCCTGTGGATCAAAAGGAATATAAAGCGTTTTATATCCTGCCTGTGAAATTCCATAAGCCATGTTCAATGCTGTTTCTGTTTTTCCTACTCCACCTTTACGGTTTTGAATGTTATATGTAATTGCCATTTTTTTATCCTCTCTTCGTTTTTAAATATGTTTTCGTAATATGATCTAATTCATTGTCTGTTTTTAAGGTCTGCAAGATTCTATTTAAGTCGTATAGATTTGCATATCCAATCGAAAGTTTTGTCGGTGTAATTGATATTTTTGCATCTGTTATTTCAACTAGATATTTTTTCAATGTACCCAAAACTTCCTTTTGTTCCAACTCTTCTTGACTAACAACTTTTTCTTTTGGTTTTGTTTCTTGTGCTTTTCCTGAAAACTCTCCAGTTAAATATGTTTGGATTTGCCTTCCCGTTAGAGGTGTTCCATTGCGATTTGTAAAACCTGTTTTCTGTGCAATCCAATCTCGCTTTTCCATCCCTTTAGGAATTCGTCTTTGTTCTTCTAAAATGGTTACTTGCATTGGATTTTCAGCATTTTTAATCGCTTTATCGAGTTCCTTATCCTTTAATTTATGATATTTATAGATTTTCTCATAGTTTTGAATGATGATACGCTTATCTTCTTCTGAAAAGTTGCGTTGATGATTGTCACTCATAATCAATTCCAATTCACTGATTTCGTCTTCAGGTGTTTGTTCAATCACATACATTGGAAACATACCATCATGCTTTCCTTCTTGGAATAGAAGATTTAAGGCATGGTATCTTGTTTCTCCACCAATTAAAGTATAGTGTTTTCCATCTTCCCCTTCTTGATAATATACACGACCATTGTTTACCCCATTCTTCTCTAATTCATCAGCTAATGATTTTACATCTTCTTCGTTGATGTGAAAGAAATTTAATTTATTTGGACGAATATCATTGATGTGTATCATTTCGATTTGTTGTTTGTTTTTTCTCATATGAGAACCAACTGTACCCTTTTGAGGTGTTGCTTCAAATTCACTTAATAGACTCATATCTACACTTCCTTTCTTTCCATTATCTTGTGATAGCAGTATAATGTAGCCTTTGCATCTTCATAACTGTCATGTGTTTTAAATTTATATCCAAAGTAATCAGCACAATTTTGTAGTTTCTGCCATTTATAACCCCCATACTTTTCACTGACTTCGCCATAGATAGGAGCAAACAGTTCCATAACATCAATCACTTGTTTGTTTTCTAAGGAATATAATCCTTCAAGAAATCCTAAATCAAAACTTCCATTGTATCCTACGATCACATCTGCATTGTCAAATATTCCTTTAATAAGGGGTGCTAATTGTTGTAATGTTGGTTTGTTTTTTACCATATCATAAGAAATATGATGTACAGCTTCTGCGTTTTTCCAAGAAGTCGTGAAAATTGGTTTTACATATGTGTTTAACAGTATATTGAAGTTGCCATCTAAAATTGTAATTTCTAATACTTCATCCAACTCGTTATTTACACCTGTTGTTTCTAAATCAAAGCAAATTGTCTTTGTTTTATTTGTTTCCCCAATTGGTGCAAGATGAGTAAAATACTCCCTTTGTTTTGCTAATTTATTAGCAACGACCCTTTGTTCGTCTGTCATGTTCTTCTTTCTCCTCTTCGTATCGTTTTTTTGATGCAAGATCCTGTAATTCGGCTTTTGTAATGTTGAATTTTTTACAATACATTCCTAATTCTAAAATCTCTTTTTGTGTCTTTAATAAATCTTGATAGGCACTTGATGTCATTTTTTAACCTCTTTTCTAATCCCAATATTGGTTATTTCTATATAATCCCTAATTCAATCAACATTGCTTGATTCACTTCACGCATTTGCTTTTCCGTTAATTTCCCATAGTATCCAGTAATTTTCTCTTTTTCTACTGGTATAATAACTTCTAACTTAACCATGTTTTTGTCATTCAAAGTAACATGGCAAGGTAATTCGGGTCTTTTAAGTCTTCTTGTGATTGGTGTAACCAAAATGGTTTTGGAATTCTTGTTCGCTTGGTTATTGGATAACACTACACAAGGTCTTATGTTTGAAATAACGGTTGTGCTATAATACGGCATATCAACCCAATATATCTCGCCCTTTTGTGGTGTTGCCTGCTCACTCTCTAATGAGTGAGCAAACTTTCCATTTTGATTAGTATCTACCATGTTTTATAATTGTTCTCCTTTTTCAATATCAATATGTTCTTCAAAATTTCTAATCATTTTATATACAGCAGTTCCTTTAGCATCACACTGCTGACATTCCCAATTATAATATTCATAACAATCATTCCAATTCGAGTATTCAGGTTTTATTGATGCCCCACAAACAGGACATATATTTTCATCTTGTGTTACTATGTTAATGATTTCTTTAGTTTTCATATAATTTTCTCCTTGTCTTATTTACAGTTATAATCTTTATTCGTGCTTCTTCTTGTTAAAAAATCTAAGATAAACAGTATTCTGCGATACATAACATCACAAACATCATAATTGTTGTTATCACAATGATTTTTCCTAATGCGAGAATCAGAAGGTTTAAATTATATAAAACCTTTCTTCTGTTGATTGTTTTTCTTTTCGTGATCGTTCTTTCCATATTCCTACTCTTTCTAGGTGTAGTATTGCTACACCATAACATTATTTTTTTAGGTGTAGCAATACTACACCTTATACCTATATTATAGCAAAACAACCACCTATTTGCAAGCATTATTTCAATGCTTTTAGCTTTATTTTAAAGTCTTTTTTACATTTTTTGAGCATAAAAAGAGAGGATATTTATCATGAATATCCTCAAGTTTTAGCTAAGTTTTTTTAGTTTTACCTACTTTATTCATTTATTACTTCTAATACTGCATGAATATAGTATCTGTCTTTGGTAGATGCCAGTTGGCTATTGTTTGTAATTCCATCCAATGAACAAGTATAAAATGTAACCATATTTTTATCTGTCGTTGCTTGAACATTTGTTACATAGTTGCTCTTGCCTGCAATCACATCAATATATGAAGTGTAACTGACATCATCCGTAATATTGGTTTGATAGGATGCAGAAGTATCTACATCTTTATACGCTGATACAATATGGGCATCATACAACTTCTCTTCTGTCATAATCTTAATGATTGGATGCTGTTGATAATAAGAAGCACTCATATAGTTTTTCAGAAATGTAAACATACCACCCGTTCCTAAAACACTGTGTCCATATATAAATGTATTTTTACTGCCGAAGTCTGCTGATGCCTTTGCATCCATATAGATGCTTCCCTGTTCGTCATAATTCTTATAAAAGTTATGCTTTAGATAATACTCATTATTCGCAGTTTGTACGATTGGTAAATAAATATCCGTGTTAGGAATATACATAATAGCAACTAGATCTGAATTCATTTGTTTAAGTTCTGCAAAACTCAAGGTACTGCTTTCTTGTTTCTTTCCTTCCTTTTTTGATTCTTTTTCCTGCACAACTTCTTTCACATTATTCTCAATTTCTTTTTTCTCTTGTTCCTTAAAAAACAAATTTATGAATGGAATTAAAGAAACTGTTAGCAAAGTAATAAGTCCACCAAGGATTAACTTCTTTTTCATTCCTTACACCTCTACTTTCAATGAAGCATAGTATTCTTTTACCTCTTCCTTTTCCTCGTTAGAAATCTGTTCTAATTGATCTCCTGATACTTCTCCAATCTTTTGATTATCTTCATTATATAGTTCGTATGTTTCATCATCAATGAGATACATAGTCGCACGGACTCCATGTTCTTTCCATGTCACACAATTCTTATTTAAATAAACATACTTCTTTGTGTACGGTAATTTGACACAATAATATTCATCTGTTGATCGTTTTTCATCAATCATTTTAATACCAAAGTTCATACCTTTAATATATCCGTTCATCTCCAATGCTCTTGAACGCAACTTATCATAATCTGTTAATTTGCTATGAAGATAAGTAATATAAGAATACTGTCTGTTTGCCTCTCTTTTCTCTTGTCCGCAGCCACGAATAAATTCTCGTACTTCCTGCAATTCGGCATCATTTAAGTTTTCTTTCACTGTAAGATGTTTCTGTACATCTTCACTTATCGTAATATTCTCTTCTCCAAACTTTTCAACCTGCTCTTTATAAAGCATATAGGCATTGTAAGTTTCAATATAAGTATGTGCAAACGGCTCGTTTTCTTCAAAAGTTCTGACGATTGATTTTTGTTTCTCATATTCTGCTTCTCGTTCAGCTAACTCAAGTTCTACAGCTTCAATTTTTTCAGCTAGATCTTCATAAGAGAATATTTTTTCAGCACTCATAAAATCTAATGATTTAGCAAGTTCCTTATATCTCAAAAATTCTTTATATCTTGAATTGTAGTATTTAGGATATTCTTTTCCTACCTGTTGTCCTTTACTAGACAACTCCATAGCTAACTTAGAATTATTTGCTTGTTCTACATAGGAATCAGAATATTTACTTCTCCCTTTATAACCATTTACTGCTTTTAATTGTTTCACATAGCTTCCCTTTTTCTTGTCTTTGAAGAACTGACGAAGTGCTTCCTCACTATACTCATCTCCTAATTTATGAAGTCTAGTAAATCTTTCTTTACCATACGGTTTTATACTTAGATATTTTCCCCTTTTAATTTGATACCCTTCCAAAGCTAATCGTTCCATCAATTCATCAAACGAGTTTGTTTCTTTTTTTAATTTCTCAATTTGTTCAATAATTCGTGGTTTCCAAATCGCTGTTGCATTTTCATATATCTTTTTAATGGTTGTTTCTTGAAGTTTCCCTGAATAATCTTTTCTTCTGTATTTACCAATCGGTTTGAAGTCTTTCATAACATGACATCCATATTCTAAACTAATTCGGTCACTTGCTTCCCTTAATCCATATAGTCCTTCTATTTTATTTGCCAATCTATCTTCTAACTTTCTTCCTGACAAACTGGTTGCGTTTAAAACGATATGATTGTGCAAGTGTCCTTTGTCAATGTGTGTACTTACAACACATTGATAGTTTGGATAAATCTCTTTACATAATTTCATTCCTATTTCGTTGGCTTGTTCAGGAGTTATATCATCTCGTATATCAAATGATTGAATAACATGATAGGCAACTCGATCATCATTTTCTTTATGATACTTTCTTTGAATATAAAGAAATTCTTGTTCCGCAAATTCAACTGTACAGTTTAAGGAATTTACCAAAATCCCATCCTCTGTCTTATCTCCATTGCGTACATACTCCAAGCAATTATATAAACCTGTTCCTCTTTCTCCTGCGTGTACCGGTATTCTTTTTGTATATGGCATTTCATTGCCCCCTTTCTATTTTGCATCATCATCAAATAGTTTTGCTTGTTGAACAAAACGGCTAGGGTCTTCAGCAATAACTCTTGAAGATACCCACAACACTTCATTTATAAGTTTTACTAAATTCATATTCGATTCTAAAATTTTATCGTTTTGTTCAGACAACAACTGAATGTCATTTCTTGTAAGACTGCTTTTCATCAATATTTTATTCTGTTCAAATAAATACTTCCTGATTTCTCCAATCATATTACTGACAAGTTCAGATATTTCTTTTTTACCATCTATATCTTCCAAATACAGTCTTTCGTATATTCCTGCATCTCGTAAATAGGACGATAAATCTGCGTATCCATATTTATCCATCTTTTCTTTTAACAGTTCTCGTTCATTATTACTAAGCAAAACATTGACTCGTTTTCTTTTATCATCCTCGTGTAATTTTTGTCGCATTGTTTTTTTCTCGCTTTCTATCCTGCATCACTCTTTTGTATAAGTAGAGGTCTTTCATATATCGCTTCCGATATAGGTTCAATTCCATCCAACGCACCCCTTCTTCAGATAGCTTTATTGGTTTCTTTCCAATGATATATTTTTCTAAATCCTTCCTGTTTTTATTGATTTCGTTATAGATCGTCTTCTTTGCTTTTTGAAAATAAATAGAGAGTTCAATGATGTCCATATCTTCACAGTGGATAGGGTCACAATGCACATTTAATTCTTCTTCTAATCTCTTAATCTGTTTCGATACAAATTGGATTTCTGCTTCAATATATGGTGTGTCATATTGAAGATATACTTCCTCTATCCAATGCACACCTTCCAAATAAATCCACAGTTCTTTTTCTCCGATTGCGTTGTACTCGAATATGAACCATTCATCTTCTTTATGATATTTTCTAATTCGATCTCGTATGTAATACATCTGTCTATCTGTCAGATTAAATTTTCTTTGAACAGCGATAAAAGGTATTCTTTTGAATTCCATATTTTTCCCTCACAATCTGTTTCCCAATAGGTTGTAATTGTATATAACAAGCATGGTGTCTATACACACCCTTGCTTGTCAGGGGTAGCCCCTGAAACCCTTCTACGATTCAATTTTGTTGCACCAAAATTGTAGGTACTCGCTCTTTCAAATTTCATTTTCATTCACTCCTAACTGTAAAAAAAAGTGATGCAGGGATTATCTTCCCCACACCACTTTCGTGTGCAAAAATTTCATTTTTGTATCCATAAAATTATTATTTAAGTATCTTAACGATACCTCATTTGTATTTAAAATTTTCTTTGTTTTGTCTATGTTTTCCACCACCTTTTTGAATGTTATACGACCTTGTTGCTTTAAAAGATCGAATTAAATCTTTCTCCATTCTGTTCATATACGAAGGCATACAGCGTTCTAAATGAATGTAGATTTGTTTCCTGTTTTGATAATCATAATATACTTTTTTGTTTCCGTTTCCTTGTAAATGTTGCTTCACTCTACTCGCTAAATGTAACGATTGCCCTATATAAATTGCTTCATATTTTTCTTTATGAAAATCATTTACGACATGATTATATATAAGAATTACATAACACCCTGACTTGTTCCATGTTTCGTTTTTATATAAATCGTTCCATTTTTTCAGAAACATATCTGCACTTACAAAATATCCATTTAAAATAGATTTTCGTAATTTGTACTCCTTTATTAGTTGCTTAATAAAGATAAATAAACAGAAACAAATTGTTCCTATCAGAGCAATTACAAACACTTTTGTTGATAGTTCTTTCATCTACATAAGCTCCATCTCCACATCCATATCTTCATCTAAATCAACTTCTTCAACATAAATATTTGCTTCACTTTTTTCTTTCATAGTATTCACAATATTATCCTTCATGCGTTCAAAAGTTTGTTCATCTTTCTCCACTATGATTGCATTTCTATTTGTATTTAGACACGCAATTCCAAAGTTCCCACTACCGCCGAATTGATCTAAAAGAAGTTCGTCAGGTAATGAAATATATTCAATAATAGATTCCATAAGTGCAACTGGTTTCTCTGCTTCCATCACTTTTTGCGTTCGACTTCTCGGTTGAAAATCAAATTCTTTTGGAAAGTTTTCTACTTTACTTTGAAATTCTGTAGGCAACATTCCACTTGTTCCTTTCATGTAAAAAACGCTTAAACCATTTTCTTCTAAGCGTTCTTTTACTTCATAAGAACTTAATCCTTTTACATCAATATCATTTTCTTTTGCAAGTTGAATATTCTTCTTAGCATCTAGTTTTAGTGTTCGTGGTTCTCCTTTTGAGAAGAACATAATGTCTTCCCTATTCTTTGATTTTCGCCCTGTATTCGCTTTAAAATCGCCTTTAATCCAAGGTACTTTTGCGAAGTATTTAAAACCTTCTTTTATCGCCATTTGTTTTACTTCATACAAGTATTGATAGTTTACTTCATTCTCTTCAGGTAACAATTCTACACAAAATGCTCCTTCTTTTAATACACGCATCTTCTCTTGAAAATCCTTTTTTGTATACTTAAATAATTCGTATGTCGCAAACTTTCTGTTACCACCAGTCAAAGATTTTGCTAAATCATATGGGTGGTCTGTGATGATTCCATCAATACTATTGTCTTCAATAAATGATAAATCACGACCATCTCCATTGATTAAAAGACAGGTCGCAGTCTTTTTATTTAACTGACTTTCTACTTTATAAACACCTCTAGCAACCCTTTTAAAGATGCCTAATTCAAGTCCTTCATAAATCCTAGCACGAATAGATTCATCATTTACTTGTAGTTTTTTTTGTTCTTTTACAAGAGCCGTTGCTTCAGGAATTGTAAATTGTTCATCTTCCATAAAGTAGTCAAACAAACTCATTTGTATAGTGTCTGTATTCATTCTAAAACACCTTCATAATCTAATTTTGTATCAAACTGCTGTGTGATTTCTTTATCTTCTGATTCATGGAATGTAATAGACTCCATATCTTCATCAGGGTATTCATCATATCCTGCACTGGCATTTTTATTTAAACTTAACGCTTCTAATAACGCTTCCTTATTTGCATATTCCATCTCTTGTCACCTCACATTTCCATTTCTAATTCATCCTTATCTTCTTCTATTGTATCCAGTGTTTCCTGTTCAATTTCAGACAGTGAAATATACTTTTCAAAGTCCTCAATATCTTTAATGTAATCTACAATTTCATCAGCATCCTTAATCGCATCAAATAAAACTTTTGGATCGTTCTTCAATTCAGAAATCCAACTTTGAATATAAGCCTTATGATTATTAACATGATTTTCATCAGCTTCAAGTCCTAACTCTGCCATTAAAAAAGAAGAACCAATTTCTGCTCGTAGTTCTTCTATTGCATATTTTTGACTTCCAAAACTATTTTCTATATCACGATTCAGACGACTAGGATGCCCTGTTGCATGACATGATTCATGCAATTTGGTCGCATAGTATCCATACTCTGAATGGAAAGTTGTCATTGGGGGTAAAGTGATTGTATCGTTTGCAGGACTATAGTATGCTCTATCTCCCTTTTCTTCATAACCTACTCCCATATTCTTAATAATGTTATCTACGACTTCATTTGTTTTGTATTCAATCGTAGGTGTTTTCTCAATAGGAATTTCTTCTGTCACTAATTCATATCGTTCTTTCAATTCAGCATAACGCTGATTTTTTTCTTCATAACTCGCTTTTTTATCAGCCTTAATTTCTTTTAGTAACTGGTAATAATCGGTAGCTTTTACATACTCTGTACCATCCTTTATATAGTGTCTATGCTCCATTTGTGCCTGCACATTAAACACATTGAATGAAGAACTGGTAAGGATATATTCTTTTAATAACTCCTGCGTTTTTTCATCATCATAGATTCCTTCTTTTCTCAAATCTGAAACAAATTTATAAAACTCTTCAATCGTCATTGATTTATGAGTTTTCTTATTGTAGTAATAATAAAATTCTAATGGAATGGATTTCTCTCCCTTTTTAACAAACCATTCTCTTGATTCTGCCTGTCGTATCGTACACCAACGACTATCCTCATATTGATTTTGTTCTTGGATATACCAAAGTAAAACTTTGTTAAAAAGTCTGTATGGTGTCCTTGTAATTGCGTTATGAGGTGGCTTGCTTCCCCAATCCTTTATCCAAGGCAACTGGTCTTGTTCAAGCGATTTAATATACTCATTAACTAGCATTTCTCTAGTCTTGCTTAACTTCTTTTTTTCAGGCATATTTGCTCCTCTCTAAAATAAAAAAATGGAGAAATGCTCTCCATTACATATCAATTTTTAAAATTGTTTGATAAAGAAAATGAAAGGACTCACTATCATCAAAGTCCATATGGTAATGTCCACAATACCATTGTTTATAGTTTACAAAATGTGAAATATGTTCTAAGAATGCCGTTATATCTTCCTTGTCTGTTGCATATACTTGACTCATATCTACTCTATCATATCCATATCTTCGAGCAATGCTTTTCGGTGCATCATGTGTGATAATGACATCTACAGTATCTCCAACAGTTTTCAAATTCGCTATTGCATATTCACATTCTTCTTTTGTTGGTAGTTCATCTTCCCACCAAGAAATTCCTTCTCTACGATACATTTTATCATGTGAGAACGCTCCACCAAAAGTAAAGATTTTCTTGCCTTCTATCAGATATATTTCCCCACGCATTAAGTGGTAAACCTTATCATAAATCTTCTGAACCTTTCCACCCCATTCTTCTGTAATAGGATAGTTTTTTAAACGATCAAAGTTCTCATGATTCCCATCCACAAACAAAGTAATCCATGGTTTTTCAGATAACCATTTCATCCAATATTCTTCAGCTCTGCTTGGTTTCATATCCCATATCAAACCAAAATCTCCACAGACAATCAAATAATCACCTGCCTTGGCTTGCGAGAAATTTTGAGTGTTCAACTTCGAAATATCTATTTCACCATGAATATCTCCTGTAACATAAATCATAGTTCCACCCTCTTCCTAGTAAAAAAAAGCAAGTCATCATTTATGAACATTGCTTTTAACACTTCAAATATCTCTATCTTCAAAATCTTCTTCAATACTTTTATTTATATCTTCACTAACAATTTCTTTTACATATAAATTCATTTTTTCTTTCTCTACTTTTTGTAATTCTTCAATCATATGAGCTAAACCTTTAACATCATAATTTTGCAAGTATTCAAAATATTCAGCTCTTTTATTATCAGGGATAACGATTGGTATTTCATTATTACGAATCAATTCGTGATTGATGAGTAGTCTACCTGTTCTGCCATTTCCATCTTCAAAAGGATGTATATGCTCAAATTGAATATGAAAATCTGCAATTCTTTCTAACAATGGCAATGTACTATGATTATAAAAATAGAGTTGTTCCATTACCATATTCGATACATATTTAGCTTCAGGTGGTACAAAATCTGCCCCACGAATAAACACTGGAATTTTACGATAACCACTTGTATCTTTGATATTTTTATTGATAATTTCATTTAGCTTTACAATTAAAGATGGATTGATTTCATTGTCTTGTTGTTTCAATGATTCTTGTAACGCATATTTTAAATTGATTGCTTCATAGATTTCTCTAGGTTTTACATCTGATAGAGAAAATGAATTATCATTAAATATGATAGCGTATGTTTCTGCATATGATAAAGTATTTCCTTCAATTTTATTTGAACTATGGACACTACGAGTAATGAAATTTTCGTAATAATCTTGAGATTCTTTTATCGCTTTTTTAAAAGGATTCATTATCTTCACCTCATTCTGTTCAGTTTATATTATAACAGACTTTCAAATGTCATGACATACCTTTATTTATTGCTTTGCATTTATTTATCAATCTCATCCATTTCTTCCATCATTTCTAAATCATTCTCTTTCTCATCTTGGTAGATTTCTTTTAATCCACAATACTCTATTTCCTCAACCGACAAATAAAAATCATGCCCTTTTTCTTCATTCCACACGCCAAGATCACGAATATCTTGAATGACACTATCTATCCAATTATACAAAGCTTCAGCATAACTGGAGAAACATCCATCTTCTATCGTTTCTGCATCCATATTTTTTATCATCCATTCATAATCGAAAGTAATGCTTTCTTCTAAATCTCCTGTAAACACCAAATATACTTTGCTATCATGTTCGCATAAATTCCATTCATTAAATACCGAACTTACTTTTTCCATGATACCTTTGTTTTTTTCTTCATCAGGAAATCGAAATAAAAATCTATCTCTCTGTATCCCAATGATTTCTTCCAAGTTTAATACAATATCCTTTGGTTTCATATCATAGCGTAGAATTTCATGTTCCCATAAGTTTCCTACATCTCCACCATATCTACCTTTTCCTTGATGATTGATGTTATTCACAAACTTAATAGATGCACCACCCTTATCTTTCCATTGTTCAAGATTGACATTGTAATCATCAATTAAAATATCTCCTACACGAATTCCTTCAGGTATTTTTTCGGTTTTGCTTTCCCATGTTTTCGGAAATAATCTATGCTCTTCATCAATGAATGGAAAATCTCTATCAAGACAGTAGTTTTTTTGTTCAACCACTTCTTTTATATCAGCCGAAGAAAGAACAAAAATTTCTACTTCCTCTTTATCTACTGAATATAAAAGATTGATTGCATCCTTCATGTTTTCAAAAGGGTCCAGTTTTATAAAAAAATCAGGCTCGTACATTTTCTCGATTTGTACATGACCTGATTCATCTACTATATGATCATGGAATCTATACAATGTTCCATCCATATCAATAAACACTCTTTTTTTCATCTTTTTATCCTTTCCTAGTCTTTTTTCTTATTTTCAGACTAAAAATTGCGTTTTTGAAAAAAATCGACTTCCACAATCGAACGCTAAGACGAATTACAAACTTTTTTGACTTGTTGTTCATGAAAGTAAAGATGGCTCTTATCGTTCCATTATGGGCTTCTCATAGCGTGTATTTTTTTGCACTCGTAATTTTTACCAAATTAAACATCTTTATCAATTTCTTGAAATAGTTTTTCAAGATTTTTCTTATGTACCTGCCATTTTTTCAATTCCATCTTATACCCTTCTAATTTTTGTTGTTCTTCTGCTATCAATGTTTCAGAAGCAACAATTTTATTCTCATAAAATTTGATCTTATTTTCGATTGTTCTTTCTCTACTTGCCATATTAAATATAAATCTCCTTTCTTGATAAATATTCTTTCAATACATTTACTTCTTGTCTTGGCATTTCTCCCATCATATGACAATCATTCACATTGATACATCTTCCTTCTTCTGTACGAAAGAAAGGACATTCCAATATGTACCAAGCAATATCATTACATCTAGCCTTTATTGTCTTTACCATAGGAATATCCTTGGAACTACATGAAGATGTTAAATAGAATAACAAATTTTTCTTCATTCCAACGATTGTTATCTTTTCACTGTCTTCCTGATAAAACAAATTATAACCATTCATGAATTTATAATTTAATTCTTCATCAGTTATATTCGATTTCATCTTGTTCCATTTCTTCATCAATAATTTCCTCCTGACTATCGTAATTATCATATTCTGCTTCGATTGTAGATGAATTATATTTATCGCTTTCTTTGATTTGTTCTTCTAGTTTTCTTTTCATAATAAGTTGTCCTTTCTTAGTATAAATCCAAACGCATCCCTGTATAGACACCACTGGCATCTTGAATCGGAGTACAAACTCCTGCTCTTCCTGACGCAACCAATTCATTTTGACAAGCACTGGTTACATTATCCATAGTATAACCATCTGTAAACATAAAGTATTTTGTAACAGGTGGTGCAGGCTGTGGTGGTGGAGTTTGTTGCTGTCCTTGTTGAGGTGCTTGTTGCACTGGTTGTTCCACCACTTCTTCTTTTGGCTTCTCTTTCGGCTTTTCCTTCTCTTTTACAATGACTTTTAAAGTTGCTGAAGATTCATTTCCTGCTTTATCTTTCACACGATAATAAACTTCATATTCGCCTACTTCATTGGCATCTATTTTATTAAAGTTCACTTTTCCACTTAAATCTCCATCTTTATCATCCATTGCTTCTTTGATGTATTTTTCATACGCAATATCCTCTCCTTTAAAGATTTCGATTTTTTCTGTTGTAAGTGTAATGTTAGGTTTTACTGTATCTGTAAGTTTTTCTTCTATTTTTTCTTTAGGTACTGTTGGCATGGATTGAACATATTGATACACTCCATATCCACCTATTGACAGTAAAAGAAGAAGCATAATCAATGTAATCCTTTTCTTTCTTTTACGCTTTTTATCAGCTCGATACAGTTTCAATATCTCTTGTTCTCTTTCACTTAATTCCATGTTCGTCACCTAATTTCTATTCACACATATTGATAAAAATTTTAAAGTTATTGCTCGCTTCTTCGGAAGTACCTATATAGATATAATCTTTATATACATCTTTCTTTGGTACATCTTCAAATTCGATTTTTGCTATATTTGTAATTTCCGTTTGTTCTTTATCTCCATAGAACACAACATACCCTTGCACATACAATTTATGGTTCGTATTGTTTTCGATTGTTATCAATGGTTGTTCGCTATCATTTCTCTTATCAGGGAATATCTGCACATTCACATCATCTTGGAATAATAATTCTGTTGATTTTTTACCATCTTCATTACTACCTTCCACTTGAGAGGCTTTTAGAGAAGAAGCATCAAAGGTAATTTCTTGTCTTGATTCTCTTGCCCCTTTATTGTTTGGATTGACTGTTTCCATGACATAGGTTTGTTGTGGATTGATGTTAATATTGATTTCATCATCTTTATCTTCGTCATGTACTCCGTTTTCATCTTCTTTAACAATCGTTCCTGCTACATTGATTTGAAACTTGTTATTGTTTGTTACAAACAATAGACAATCTCCGTTTGATTCTCCATAAGGTACATAACTTACATCTACCTTTTCCATAGCATTTTTAAATATATCTACCTTTGGCTTTTCAGGTTCTTTTTCTTGTCCAAAGAAACTTTTATAAGCAGACAATCCAAAAAAGACAACAATGATTGTTGCCATGATTCCCATTGCTATTTTTTTTGCCATTCAATCACTCCATTTCTATTTCATCTAAATCTTCATCAAACTCTACAACTGTGACTTCCTTATAGTCTTCATAAAGTTCTTTAACTCCATCCTTTATCGCTTGATCCACACCAATATCAGCTTTTTGATAAAAATGAATTGCTTGTTCCATAAATTCTTTATCATTTCTCAATTCTTCCACTTCAGCATCTGAAAGAAATTCAGACAAAGCACATAGAATATCATTTTCCATAAATTCATTGTACCATTTTCCATGTAAATCAATATTCATCTCATCAGTGGCACGCTCTAACATATCTTCTTGTGCTTCTTTTAAATTACCAAAATAATGTCCTACATCATACCCTCTATCGTTTTGTGTCCAAGTCACATAACGATATGCCTCGATTGGATGGCTTTCATTCACTCCCAATACGACATTAAATCCAGTGCCAGTAACCACCTTATTGATAATGATATATTTTCCATTTACTCCTAAGTCATCTTTTGCCATATCCTTCTCTTTTTCAAGTCCAAGAGAAACCAGTAAATCATGATATACCTTTACTTCATGTTCATTTAATCCATAATCTTTCACAAGATCTGTTACTCCTTGGTTTAAGATACCAATTCCATATCGTAAAGTGATATTTCTATTTGCTTCTACATCATGAATGGCAGTTAAATCATCTGTTATTGAAAACCAACAATCCATGCCTGATTTTTCTGCAATCTTATCAAGTACATTTGCCTGTTCTACAGTTAATTTCATTATTCCACCTTCTTTCCAAAAAAAGAGTCTTATTCAGACCCCTTAAATATACATTCGTAGCCAATCGTTTCATCTTTTTCAATGATTGGCTGCACCTTGAATTCCTGTGAAGAAGTAAATCCATATTCATTGGCTCGTTTAAAAGCAACAGATGAATTATTGGCATACTCTTTTGTAAGAAACTTTTTATTCCCTTTTTTTGTTTCTTCTTTAGAATTCCCTTTCATCCACTCTGTATATGCACCTTTTTCTTCAACAAGTCCATCTTCAGCATTTTCTAACTGTTTTAGATATTCAATATAGGCTTTTTTATCTTCGTCTTCTAATTCCCAATCTCTAGGCACTTCATGTCCATCAATGATTTCCACTCGTTCTGCCTTTTGTTCAGGTGTTTCTTCTAATCCTCTTACTTGATATGTTCGTGATGTACTTTCAAGTTCTACATTCGCTTCTTTCCTTGCTTTTTCATCAAAAATAAGTTGCACTTCTACATCATCATAATTGCTTAGATTTTTATTAGGAGATATTTCATATTTCAAAGATGCAATAAAGTCTAGGACTTCTTTATCATCTCCATCATATTGAATATCATTTCCTTTTATGGATGCCTTACCGCTTTCTTCCATACCTTCAAATGTAAGCTCTAAGTTTGATAAAACATCTAAGTGTGTTGGTTCAGGAAATACATATATCTTGACACCTATAGCAAGTCCTAAAACCACAATTACTCCAACAATTCCTAGTATTACTTTTTTCATGATACCACCTCATTTACTTAGGATTTGCAAAAGAAATATTTCCATAAATACTTCGTAATTGACTTAATGAGTATGTAACTGTATGCCAGTCACTCTTTGCTACTTCAAAGGAATCTGTCTTACCATTTAAGTTTCCCTCTTGAATGGTAATCTTTTCTCCCTCTACACCGACTACGATCCATACATGGTTATGAGCAACATCGGAAGAACCGACAGCTCCTACTTTCGGTATCAAACTGAACTCAAATTTGTCAGGATGCGTTGCTAACAACTGTGCTACACATGAATATCCATTTCCAGTAAAACCAGGGCTAAATCCATAGATTTCATAAAACCGACCCCAAGCAAACCATGAACACTGTCCATATAGTCCTGCTTGTGCATATGGATTTTTTGTTAGCCAAGCATCTGTATTCCCAAAGTTTGGATCGCCTTCAATAGAACCTGTTGCACATCCTGTAGAGTCTGTCAGCTTATATGTACCTTTTAATTTATCATACCACTTCTCTGCCGACTTACAGCGAGTATTTGAAATCGACTGATAGGAATCACTCGATCTTTCTACAATCTTATGGAACAAATAAGCACATCTTGATGGACTTTTATTTTCATAAAATCCTTCCCTCTGTAATTGTTTTCCATAATAGGATTCAGGAGATAAGGATTCTTCCCATAAGAAGTTTAGTTGAAAGTTTAAATCCGTCCACGAAACACCTTTTAAGGTTGCCTGTTTCAATAAATTGTCTTTTCTTCCATAACTCCATTGGATTAAGCCATGCCCTTGATAGGGATACCCTTTTTCAATGAGGGCAGGGTCAAAATTGGATTCACGCTCCATGTTTCCCATAACACCTGAAACAGCTTCATCCGATAATCCCTTTCCTTTTAAGTATGTCCATACAGCCTGTGCATTTCCTTCTGTTGTTCCATCTGAAAATACATAATCCGTACTACAGTGCTGTTCGGTTGCACCTGCACCACCTATTAAAATAAGAATGAATCCAAGTGCCAATGCCCCTGCCAATACGGACATAAAGAAAGGGGCAAGAAATTGTCCTATCGAAATCATTGTTTTTGTTACAGCTTGTATGATAATCATAGCTGTTCTTTTAACAATCGTTGTACCTGTCTTTGCAACTTGCACTCCTTTTTTGATAGAAGTTTTTACCACTACATAGGAAAACTGAACTGCTTTTTTTCCACCTTTATAGGTATATTTCGCTGTCGTTTTTCCAACTTTCTTCCCAACTTTTCCTGCTACCTTTCCTGCCTTTCGTCCAACTTCTCCTTCAATGAATTTCATTCCTGTAGCATCTTCGCCATTGGTTGCTTTTTCTACTTTGTGAGAAAGTCTTGCCCCTTTTTTAACAACCTTGCTTGCTCCTACAGAAGTTTTTCCTACGACAGTGACTGCTTTGGAAAATTTACCCTGTGTCGGTTGAAAGTCAAAAGTATGTCGATTTATAAAAGAAAGGAAACGATTTGAGTGTTGTGAATCCTCTTCTCCTTCCCCCATTTTTCCTTTCAAGTTTTGACCTGTGCCTTTCTTTCCATCCCCGGTATTTGCCAATGTCTTGATATTGGAAATAGCACTGTTTTTATCATTATTTCCTATAACTGCATTCTCAACAGAAACAGCATTGGAAGATTCCATTGTTTTAATACCTAAAACAGCAGAACCTTCCTGTTCATTCATACTACTGATTGGAATATCGTTATCTGATTTGGAAAGTGAACCTGTCGTTTTTACAGCACTATTATCATTCTCTTGTGACAATGCATTACCATTCTCTGCATTTGGTTTATCAACTTGTGTTTGAATTCCTAAAGTAGCCTTTCCACCACTTCCACCTGAACCATCATCTTGGCTTCCTTGTCTGTTATATTTCCATTCGGAAACAAATTTGGCACTCTTATCCAATCCTTTACCAGTCCAACGAAGTCCTTTACTGGTAGCAAACTCTCCTGAACGAAATGTCTTATTGACATCTTTTCTAGTTTCTTTTGACATACACTTTATGTTCTAGCAATCGCCTTTTTATCAGTATTGTTCAACTGGTAGATACGGAATTCTTTTGGCACATGGTTATAGAATGGAATCTTATCTGAACCAAAGACAATGACACCTTGCCCTTGTTTAGCATCATTACCGATATATCGTGCTTCCCCTTCAGAAATATCGAAAATATCACAAATAATCTGTCGATCTCGTTTCTTTTGCTTCAAGATGATAGCAAATTCGGCATTTCCAAGTATTTTTCTACCCCATTCATTCGCAGAAACATCTTCAATATTTTGTGTAATAACAGTAATCATAGCATTGTATTTGCGACCGATTTTAACAATCTTGGCTACATATTCAGCCCCTGATGGATTGGCAAGCAAGATATGGAATTCATCAATATAAATCCATGTATTGATACCTTTTGCTCTATTCTTAATCAAACGATTCATGATATGGTCTAGGACTACTAAATATCCTGCTGTTTGTATAGAAGCAGGAAGTTCAGAAATATCAAACGATACAACTCGGTTATGAATATCAACATTGGTAGGATGCGAGAATATATCCTGTGTACCTTTAACGAAACGCTCAAGTGCTTTCGCCATCTTTTTTGCCTCTTCTTCAGGCTGTTTCGCAAGTTCTTCTTGGAAATCCTTTAATAAAGGCTGTTTACTTTCATCTTTAAATCCACTCTTTTCATAATCCTCGAAAATATGTCGTACACATCTATCTACGATCGTCTTTTCAATCGGACTTAGACTACCTTCATCAATGATAGATTCTACCCAACCTTGCATATATTCAACTTTTGCTTTTACTGGCGAATCTCCACCATCTTCAGACAAACTATAGTTTTGATCTAAATCTAATGGATTGATATAAGTCTTTGTAGAATCGGAAATGGTAATGGTCTGTCCATTTAATTCATGGACGGCTTCTCCATATTCTTTTTGGAAATCGATAAAAATAATTTCATCATCAGGATAGCGTAGTAATACTTGTTCGGCATTTGTTTTCGCTTGGAATGAT
This sequence comes from Clostridiaceae bacterium OM02-2AC, assembly GCA_003481775.1. Classification (GTDB taxonomy): domain Bacteria; phylum Bacillota_I; class Bacilli_A; order Erysipelotrichales; family Erysipelotrichaceae; genus Clostridium_AQ. The sequence goes on along the minus strand of QULU01000020.1, from coordinate 49,456 downwards.
TTCCCTGCCCCTGATGTCGCTAAAATACATCCATTTCCATTGATCAATCGTTTTCTATCTACAAAGATAGGGTTACGACTCACTAGATTGATTCCCATAAAGATTGATTTTGGATGTGCAAAATCTTTTGAGTTAAACGGAACATGGACGGCTGTTGCTTCAGAAGTTTCCTTATGTTGAAATTGTAGTGTGTTATGTCCTAATGGAAGTGTATTTTGAATTCCTTCTAATTGTTGCCATTTTAAAGGTAAAATACGAATTAACATTTCTCCTACTTTATTTTGAATTTTAACAGTCTGTTCTTCTAATTCAGAATAGGTATCAGCAACAATACATAAACAGATATTCTCACAGAAAACTTTTTGATCGTTATACTGAATATCTTCGATCATCTGCGTAACATCATCTAATTTTGTTTCCAGTTTCTTATCTTTCATGTATTCATAATTCATCTGTTGCTTCGCATATTGTTTAACCTTGTTATAACGCTCTGTTTCCAACCCTGATTGCAATTTGGATAATTTCTTTACAATCTTGGTCGTTTCATTTGGCTGAATATTGATTGTCGTAACAAGGTGTAAATCTTCAATCGTAGTTAAAATATTATAAAACTTTGGAGTAATTGCATTTGGAAAATCAGGTTCAATATACAGACAACGAATAAATCGTTTCCTATGTACTTCATCTGTTTCTGTATCCGAATTCAATACATCTTGAGGCGTGATTTCAATGTAATCACTTTCTCTTAGATTGATATATTCATGAGGTGCAAGAACATCATAAATCGTTAAATCTTTTTCCTTACGATATTCTTCAAAATCTTTGATTCCTTTCTCATCTGCTGTTTGGATATTCCAAAAGTCATGAATCAAAGTCAAACGCTCATTCACTGGTACGATACGAATACTAGATTTTAAATCCTTAAACTTTTCTTCTGTTTTTCTGTAGATATTAAAAAATATCGCTTTGGCATCTTCATAATTCAATGCTTTCTGCGATATTGTGACATACCTTTTTGTAATCAGTGTATTTTTCTTTTTCCCAATGGCATCATCAATCAAGGTATTAAACTCATGAGCAAGATGTCTTTCCTGTTCACTAACCATACTTTCTTCATCATAGATAAACTGTTGTTTATACTTTTCTGTGTTCACTGGTGTACTGGCATTTGTGACTTGAATATGTGCTTTATCTGTAAATGAGTTTAGATAATCCACCCATTTTAAGAAGATTTCACCTGCATCTTCTAAATCTGCTTTTGCGAAAGAAATATCTGTATATTCAAAACAGATAGAATATATATCATCACTGATTCGCATGATATTTTCTTTGTAATCCTTAAACAACATAGTAAACACTTGTTGATTGGTCTTTGGCACAAAAACTGTTGGTCGTTTATTCCACAAAGACATAAAAGGATTCATGTTGGATGATTTTTCGTTTGGCTTATTCACTGATTTCTGTTGTTTTTGTTTCTTCTGCTTTTTCGGTTTCTCTGTCTTTGGATTCTTCTGTTTCTCTTTCTTTTCCTTCTTTTTGAACATCTTCTTCGACTCCTTTCTCTATTGTTTCTAAATAGCCTTTTGCTTTTTCACCTAGACGGACAATATTTTCAATATCTTCTTTCGTAAGTGCATTTTCACTATTTTCCATAGTACGCTCTTCAATCAAGGCTTTCTTGTTGGCATCTAAATCCCCATACCACTTCATTGCCTTTGCTTTTTCTTTGGCTTTCTTTCGCTCTATCTTCAATTCCAATTCCTTTTGTTTTTCCAATCGAGCCTTTTCTTTCTTTTGTTCTTTTTCCATCTTCATTAAAACTTTTTTATCTTTCTTCGCCTGTTTTCGTTCAGCTCTTGTCGGTTTTTTCGGCTTTTCGATAGTTTGAACAGATTCCTCTTTTTGTTTCTTACCTTTATTTTTCTTTGCTTCTTTTTCAGCTAATAACTCTTTTTCAGTCTTATACTCTAATGGCTTTCCGAAATCCAAATAGTGTCTTTTTAAGAAAGGTAGTAATCTATCGGCTGTCATTCCCTGCAATGTCAAAAAGCCACAAAGCATCAAAGGTAAACCCATGATAATGACAATCCAACTTGAAATCTCATCTCCCAATATAGGTGTTAAATATAAATAAGTAGGCACTGTAATAATTCCAGTTAAAACAAGAAACAACCATTGTCGAAAAGTAAATCCATAGTATTTTTCTGCCACTCCTGAAAGTTCTTTATGTGTTCTGATTCTAATATCATCCATACTATGCACCACTCCATTTCTCTGCTAATTGTGAAGAAGTTGTTAAAGCTGTTGTCAAGATACCATTCATAAGCAAAATACCAATCATACAACCAAGACATTCTCCCCAATTATTTCCCTGTACCATTAAACCAGATTGCATATCAGAAAGTCCTAATGCATAAATGTGTACACAAAGAATCATTACCAATCCCTCAAATGCTAAAGCTACAGCATTCATAATAAATCGTTTTCCTGTACCACTACCGTCTTCCCATGTTCCGATTGCAAGGGGAATTGGGGCGAATGCAAATGCTAAGACAATTTTTACGACTCTGCTGAATATTTGTGCAATACACATCACAAATGTACCAATCAAAGGTAAATAAATGACGATAAAAACCATAAACATTATGGCAGGGGTAAAGTTAATAATAAGTTCAAGCCCCTCTGCATTATTTATCATATCGCCTATCGTAGCACCAATACTTGTCCCTGCACTTGTCTGATAATTTACTGTTCTAAGAAGAATATTCATAAATTGTTGTCCGATTTTCATAATCATATTTAAAAATTCATATGAATAAGTAATTAACATCTTAAATATCAAAAATCGTGCAACACTCATAACGATTCGCTCCCAAGAAATACGATCAATTTCCATTGCCTTTTTTATTAAATCAATCATTACAAATACGGTAAGTAACTGTAATCCAACGGATACAAACGCACCATTCAAGGTTTCTGCAATCGTACCAAATTCAGAAGAAGAAATTTTTGTCCAATCGCAAAGTCCTTTGGCTGTCAATCCTAAATTTCCTATATCAATATCAAAACCAAATATACTAAAAGCTATATCCATCAGTGCTTCTGCAATTTCTCCAAACATTGACTTCACTCCTTTCCTAAAAAGACAGGGCGAATATTTTTACTCGCCCATACATCTTATAAACCAAAAATATCAGGTGCTTGTGCAATGGCAATTAGCATAAATCCTGCCATCAAAGTCATTAACCCACGACTCTTTCCTTCAGCATCATCTCTTTGCCATCCTAATGCAAATAACACACCACCAACAAGTCCTACAACTCCACCAATCTTCATCAACCAGTCACACACGAAATCAATAAATTGGTCGATAGAATCCGTATTGGAATTGACTGCGAGTACATTTGTCATATTCAATACCATCATCATGGCTGTCGTATTTACGATAAGCCCTGCTTTTGCGACTTTTTCTCTTGTCTTTTTAGACATATTGTTTTTCATTGCTGTTAGTTTTTCCATTTCCATAATCCTCCTTCTTAACAACAAAAAAACAGGCACCTTGCCTGCATATAAAAAATGCTCCCCTTATTTCTATCCCTTCATTTTTAAGGGCATCACCCCTTTCAATAAAATATATAGTGTAGCTAAGATATGCTATTTTATATCGCTCCAAACAGCTTTCAGTTTTCCTTTTCCATATTTTGCTTCAAGCTGTGCTTCCGTTACTACTTTCATTTCAAATGGCTCTTGTACAGTGCAAGGAACTCCAATCGCTTTCATCAATTCTTGTTGTTGCTTTGTCTTTGACTTTCTTGGTTTCTTCATTTCCTGTAGATGATCGTACAGTTTCGCATGGTTTTCTTTCCATTCTTTTGTTTTCTTAAATTCAGGGTCTTTCGTACCATCCTGTTCTGTCCATGCTTCCCACATTTCTTTATAATCATCATGGCTCTTTAAGTCATATAATTCAGAATAGAAAGGTTTTGTTCCTGCCATTAACAAGATTCCATGTCCTGCTTCTAGTTCAGCTAATTCATCCATGGTTGCTAGTTCTCTACCATATACATCCCAGTTTTGAGAAGATGAACCTTGTCTTGAATAGGTTCGTCCTGAAGACTTTTTATACAATGTCTGCTTTCCTAACATGGTACTCATATATTCCAAAGTTTCTTTTGAACGAGAACCTAAGAAAAAGATGTAGTCACAACAGTCTAACGCTGTTTCCCATTCATCTTTATAGATTTTCTTTAACTGTGATAAAGACTGAAGAATAATGGTAATTCCACAATCCAAGCCACGACAATATGCCCAAAATTCCAAGAAACGATTGATAGCCCCTTGTTGTCTAAACTCATCCATGTAGATATTACATGGAGTTGCCAATCGTCCACCATTTGCTTGTGCATTTTGGTCGATTATTGTGAATATCTGTGAATACATGATATTCATCAAGAAGTTGAATGCATTGCTGTTAGGGTCAGAAATAATGAAATAGGCAACTCGTCCATGTTCTCCTTCATCAGCGTTTAATGGCATACCAATTCTATCTAATTCCATAGTGTCGTTATATGTCATTTCATCTACTTCACGCAAGTTGAAAGGAGCAAGTCGGGCTGATGCCGTCATAATAATAGTGGACATCATCTTTGGAGATTTTGCCGATACAACAAAATGTTTCCACTGTTTGATACCAATGTTATTAGGATCACGACTTTCCCATTCATCAAATAAGTTTCTAAGTTCTGAATTTCCTTCTTTGTCAGGTTCTCCCTTACGAATCAGTTCCATGATTTTTCTGAAATTTCGTTCTTCGATTGGATAATTGAAAATCACATAGTAAAACAATGCCTGTAAGAACACCATTTCTGCCTTTTCCCAAAAGGGGTCACCAGTATTGGATTCAATCGTTTCTGATTTTGTATTTTCCATAATCGTATTTATTAGATTCATGACATCATCTTCAGCAATATTTCGTCCTTCATCCATCAATTCTTGTACAATATCTTGACGGCTTTCATCACTATCTAGGTCTAACAAAAACGCTTCTTTCGGTAACTTACGAATATATTTCAATGGATTATAATGGTCGCTTCGCCATTTATCCTTGATATTTAAAACTCGAATATCATATCCTTTTTTCTTTAAGCTCATTCCTGTAGCCTTCAAAATTTCTTCTTTAGGGTCAGTAACGATAATTGTTTCAGCCATTGAATTTAAAATATTAGGAATTAACCAATATCTTGATTTCCCAGTTCCAGGTCTTCCTATCAAAGTGCAGTTTCGATTTCGTTTAGTCACTTTCATATTTTTAGAAAAGATTTCTGTCTTTGTGAATATCCAATTTTGATACATATCCTTTTCACGCATATCTTTCGTAAAATTAGGATCATTCCATTTCGCACTACCAAACGCTTCTTCCTGCATATTCTTTTTATAAGAAGAATGTAGAGTTTCATAAATCATCCACGAAAATAACGCTAAAAATGAACCTATCATCAGTGTAAATTGATTAAAGATAAGAGGCTCAAATGAAAAAAATTGATCGCTTGCTTGGTTTAATACCTCAAACGACCACTCTCCATCATTCAATTCCACCAGTGTTCCTAATCGTAAGCCAAAATAAAACACAATCAGTAGTACAAGGACTACAATGACTGTGTTGCTTTTATATTCTCGTTTTACTTTCATATCTACTCATCCTCTTTATTTAACTCTAGGTCAAATTCATTCAATGAGCTTAAATCTTCTTGGTTTGCCATATCTTTTTCTGCCCACGAAATACTGTTTTCTTTATTTTCCATTTGTACGGAATCCTTGTTTAAATCTATGGACTGTTCTTGTTGCTTTAAGTCTTCGTGGGCTTGTTGGTTTTTTAATTTCATTTCCCTATCAATCATCTTTGTTTGATGTTCGGATACATGAATTTCGTAATTTCCATCTTCCTGCTTACGAGCAATATAATCATATCCCTCATATTTTTCTCGAAAATTTTTCATTTCTTCTTTTGGTACGATAGCGTGAATTGGTGCATCTCCATTTTTGAGATTTTGTAGCGTTTCGCCACCATTTGCCCCATATTCAATAATCTTATGCCCGTCTGTTCCCATGATTTCTTCCATACGCTCACGAGAACTTTTATGATAGACAACCATGACATGATCTTCATCTTGAAGTGTTGCACCAAAAACTTCTTGAGAACACATATCTTCATAATGCTCTACAAACTCTTCTTTTGTAATGATATGACGGCAGGTATCTGCATGAGGAAATTCAGCAATCATTCGATTTCCATATTCAATGCCCTCTTCCATTGATTCTACCGTTAATTCCATATCTTCCATCTTTAATTCAGGCACTAGGTTTTCGTCCATTTCTTTTTCAAATACACTGTTATCAAAATCCTTTGTCAATCGCATTTCTCGTATATCTGCCAACATTTCATTTAATGCATTCGAGTGTCTTTGATTGACGATAAAGATATATTTATTTTCAGCTGGCATCCTATTTTCCTGATTTACTAAGTTCTGATATTTATCAGCCTGCGATTCACAAAACTTGCCTAATAAAGAAAAACGCTCATATTTAACGGCTCTGTCTTTCCATTGTGCTAATTTAATATCATTCTTTGCCATTTTCTCTTGGTTATGAATAGAAATACCCCTTCGTATTTCTCGTCCTGATGGTTCTACTTCACGATAAGTTGCAAGTATTTCGGCTTCCCTTAATTTAGCAATCATGACCTTTGCTTCTTCTTTGGTAAGTTCAGGAGTATGGATCAGTGTTTTATTCGGTCCGTCCTTCTTGATAGCATTTAACGGATTCGCAAACATCTTGATGCCGTAAAGGGTAAGCATCTTTGTTAGTTTTGCCAACCCTTTAGTTGCTTTTGCTGAATACTTTACGGCTGTTCTTTCTATCGTTTCCCCTGAACGCTGAATATCCATTTTAGTATCATTCATACGATTTCACTTCCTTTTCTAATTCCTCTGTCGCTTCCATATTATCTATATCAATCGAACCTTTGGTAGATTCGTTATAAAGGTAGTCTATGTCTTTGGCACATACAAGTCCATTGAATTCCCCTGATTTTTTATAGGCAGAATATTCATGATATGGTGTAGATACCAAAGCAATCTGATTATCATTGATGCGTTCCAATTCCTTTTTATTGACTCGCACATATCCATAGGTACGGTCTTTAAAGATGGGTATCTGTACAAATCCATTCGATTGTTCCACCAACTTATTCTCATCTACGACAGCCCATACTTTCTTTCCTTCTGAAGATAAAAACATATCCAGTTCATTAAAAGAAATATTCCCTTTTAACTCCATTCCATCACTAACATCTTTTCCTACGGATATAGTAGAAATGGTTTTAAATTTGTCGATTCCCATCACTTCGGGTGTCACTTCAATATAACTTCTCCCTTCTACATAACGCACACTTGTTTTAGGAATAAACAAGGTATATCCCTGCATAGCACTTCGCACCATCAATGTACCCTTCTCATTGTTTAGAATCAAATGAACTGGAATACGATATTTTTGAAATTTCTGTACCATTTCCGTAGAACGAGAAGGTATATCCAATTTCTTTTTCATGATTGGATTTCCTTGCTGTTTCCTTTTTACAGGTGTTGATTGTAAGTTTTTATTCATTGCTAAATTTATGTCAATGGATTCTTTCTTCTTTGTCTTATCTTCCCAACGCTTCATCAAATCATTACAATTCCATGTTTCCTGCTGTTGCCCATCCGAACGATAAATCGCAAAGGTATCTTTCGTAGATACTGTTGCCACTAAAATTTCTCGATTTGCCGACCATTGTGTATCTTTTTTAGGGATATACATATATTTCTTCGCCATTGTATTAGGAATTCTAACAAAATAAGAATCGTCTGTTTCTCTTGTTATTAAGTTATGGTGGACAGTGAAAGTTCTCTCTTTAGATACTGTTTTCTCTTTTTGAATACTTTGTTCAACTTCTTGTTTTCCATTGCTTTTTTGTGGGGTTGCAATATTGTTCTTTGTCAATTTCAAACTTCCACCACTGTTGTTGTAAAGTAGAATGGATTTAAAATCTTTGCCATCTGCTGTCTTATACTTTGGATCAATCGCAAACAACATAGATTTATCAAAAATAGAACTATAAGAGAAAACCGACATTCCTTCTTTTTTTCCTATCCATTTCATTTCTAAAGCCTCTAACAAGAATTTTGCATTATCAGAACCTTCTATATCAATGATTCCTGATAGTTCTTGATATTTATTAACAATATATAATTCATCAATATGCTCGAATTCTAACTTTTCATCATCTGTAAATGTCTTTTCAAATTGCTTAACGACCAATCGTTTTTGTTCCATGTCCAACTTCATTTGTGCTTGTTGTCCAATCGTATTCTTTACGAATGTTTTATTGAATACATTTTCGTGTTTAAACTTATGTATCGTTTCATATCGTAACCACAGTTCATCATTTACCATAGTGTCCTGCACTAAAGCAGGAATCAATACCTTATCAAGTTCAGGAGAAAGGTATCGTGTAGGGTCTTCATGGAAACGATTTAAGATATTTTGACGAAGACGATCATAATTCTTTTGATAGAACTCCACCATTGTCTTATCTCCTGTTCGATTGACATAGGTATTGGAATTACTGATGATATATCGTTCCATCAGATTGACTTGGAATTGAAAGATAGGATTTGTTTTTTCTTCCAGTGACAAAGAATGAATAATATCATCCACTTCTTCTTTTGAATAAGTAGAATGTTTTGCTACATAATCTTTGAAATTCATCTCATCATATGAAGTTTTTATAAGTTCATCTTTCTTTGCTTCGTCATAGGCATCTCGTATGGTTTCTGTATTGAAATCCTTACCTAAGAAATACTGATTTTTCATCAGATATTGAAAGCCTGATACTCGTGCTTTTTCTAAATCCTGCTCTACTGCTCCTGCATTAGCGAAATCCCAAAGGTCTTTGCTATCCTTATCTTCTGCAAGTTGTAGATTTTCTTTGACTGTGTTTAAATCTACTACACTAACTTTCAATTTCTTACTCATTAGTTCAGGGATTTCTTTTACCATTGCATTTCTTCCTGCTTTATCATTATCTCTCATCAATATGATTTCACAATCCAATCTGCGTAACATAGCGATTTGCTCTTCGCTAAAAGATGTTCCCATAGTCGCAACAATGTTACGGATGTTCATTTTATTTCCACCTGCAACATCCATAAATCCTTCTACTACATAGATTTTATCGTTGTAGGCATAATTTTTCGCAATATTGAAATTGTATAGATGGTTGGATTTCATGAATATCTCTGTATTTCTACCATGTAGATATTTAGGTTCTTCGCCATGAATGGCTCGTCCACTAAAAGTAACGGTATTCCCTCGTTCATCCATCACTGGAATCAAGATACGATTTCCAAAGACGGGATAATAATTTCCTTCTTCATCTTGTCGAATAAATCCAGTTTCCAATAGATGTTCTAGTGGCAAAAAAGTTTTATCAATCCACTGCTGTATTTGTTCATAAGAAATATAACCAAACTGTAATTCTTGAATCAAGTCTTCTGTAAATCCTCGATTAAGAAGGTATTGTTTTGCTTCTGTATTTCCTAAACTTATCAGATTGTAATTGGCAATCTCTTTGATTTTATTCAGCGTATTTAACAAAACTCGTTCATGCTCTGAATAGATACGAGAATTATGAGAATATTGTGCATTTAATGAATTTTGGTTGTTTTGTTCTTTTGGAATATACAAATGACAAATATCAATTACTTTATTCATGGCATCCCGTACTGTAAAGTTACGATTTCCTAATACTTTGTTTTCATACTTCTGAACAAAAGAAATTGCATTTCCACTTTCATTACACACAAAACATTTCCAAATCTTGTCGTCACGGATACTCAAGGATGGGTCGTGATCGTCATGAAAAGGACAAACTGTTTTAAAATCTTTCCCTTTCTTAACAATCTTTAAACCATATTCTTCCATGACTTCACGAACGCTTGCTTGATTGATAATCATCTGATATTTTTGTTGAAACATAGAGTTTTGTTGTTCTGCCATTTTTCCACCTACTTTCTTTTAAAAAAATAGGAAGTCACTTCCTATTTCTCTATATCTTCCATTTCTTCTTCAAGTTCTATATCTGTTTCTTGTTTTTTTTCCATCAATGTACAATTATCCAATACATAATCCAATTCATCCAACATTCCTTGAATTTCTTTTGCATCTTCTACAAGTTCACTAGGCGAAGGTACATTCATGCGATTGTCATCAACAGTTCTTGCTTCTAACCACATGGCAATATGTTCCTCTTGATCAAAATTCATTGCATACTCACAAATTTGTTCGACTGCTTTTTCTAATGACTTATCATGTTGAATACAAAAAACAAAATCTTCTCCTGCTGGCGAATATTGTTCAATTTCCCATGAAGTTCCACCATCATAGATTTTCCAATCATGAGCTTCGAGTAAATCTCTTAAATCGTCCAAAGATTTCAATGTTGTCATTTTCGCTTCATAACGGAGAATATCTTTATACGATAACCATTCAGGTTTAATTGGTACTTGATTATAGTATCGTTTCATTGCGTGAATGTGGTCTTGAACTGTGTCAGCCCATAAATTCCTCTCGCTTCGTTGTCCATAGCCTAAGTAATACTCACAATCTTGTTGTAATCGACCTAACATCATATATTCATGTTGATACGAACCATCAATCATCATCTGCATTTCATTCGATAAACACATTCCATATTCATCTATTTCATTGAACGACATTTCAGGAACCATATCATACAATTCTAATAATAAATCATCATCATAAACGATTTCGTCATTTTCTACTTTCTTGTAATGTTTGTCAATCACAAGTTTTATCAATTCCTGTACCTTGTCATTTCCATATACTTCAGGAATTTTCTCCTGCAAATCTTCAAAAAATCTTTCCTTATCAAATCTCATTTTATTTACCTCTGTGTTCTTCCTTCTTTATTTTCAAATCTTCTTTAACTGCATAATTATGATTTTGTTATTTACCATCTATCTTCTGTAATATCTAATTCATATTCTTCCACATCTTCTTTTACTTCATCTAGTTGTGTTTCTGAACCATAAGATTTGTTTTTTGATAAATCTTGTTCAACTTGATTTTTCGTAAAACATTGTCTATCATATGAAGTAGATAGAGCATTTATAAGGTTTAAGAGCAATTAGAGCTTGGCAGACTTTATAAATGCTCTATTTTTTCGTTTACAAAAAATAGGAAGTCACTTCCTATTTTTCAATTTCATCCAAATCTTCTTCTAAATCCATACCATAAGTTTCTTCTATACAACCTTTTTCTTTTGCCAAGTCTTGTTCAACTTGACTTTTATTGAAACTTGCCCTAGTATAATAATTAGACAGGGCATATGTAAGACCTTTGGACAATTGGAGTCCTCTAGATTTTACATATTGCTCTGTTTTTTTGTTTGTGTAAAAAGTTTTATCATTCTCATATGAACGATTTAATAATTGTTCTAATTTTTCTTTTTCGTAAATGGATGTAATTTCATTCAACAGAAGATTTCCACCCATATCTTTGTTTTCTCTACAGATTGCAATCATTGGAAATCCATCATCATCTACTTCATCTAATAAAATAATCTTACTTGTATCGTGTTGGTAACTATCAAATGCCAACACGCTTTCTTTTAAATACATTTCACAGTTACTGACAAACTCATACCCTATATCATGCTTTTCTCTAAGTTTAATAACTGTTGATACATTCATGACTAATGGATTATCTGTAGCAAAATCTTCTATGTAATCCAGTGAGTGTGTACTGTCTGCAACTATCAATGGGTATCGTGTATCATAGATACCACTCATCAACTGAATCAACTGTTTATCAAAAGAAGTAATCGTACCATCTTCATGAACAATATTCTTATTGATTTTTCTCAATGTATCTATCTTTGTCATTCATTAACACCTTCTTCCAAATAAAAAAATAGGAAGTCACTTCCTATTTTTCAACTTCATCCAATTCTTCAAAATCATCTTCTATATTTTTAATTTCTTCATTTTGTATGCCAATCTCTTTATCACTTAATTCAATTAGCTTATTTTGTACCATTTCAATTTCTGATGAATTTTTGATTACATCTTCTAGTTCCACCCATTCTCCAAGATACAGTTTGCTACCTTCTTCTTTTTCAAACTTTTCTAACGAAAACCTTGGTTCTTCCTTTCCGGTTTCTTGTACGATTTGAATGATGTAAAAATGATCCTTATTGTGAATATCTGTGAGAAAATAATTATGCCATTTTAAACAACCTTCTCCATTGTCTTTTGAATCTAAATTGATTTCAAATGTACAACTATTAAATGAAATTAGATTTTTATCTATGCTTTGAGATTTCTCTTTTGCAAATAAATCAAGAAATGCTCCATGAAAAGTGGCAACTGGTTCGCCATGCTCATCTGCCTCTTTCCAATCATCCCACATTTCAACAATAGAATACATATCATGTACTCCTGCTTCTTTGATTGATTGAAGGTCACGAGAGAGTTCGTCTAAGTCTTCCTGTGCATATGTTTTATCTAAGAATTCTTCAGGCTCTAAAAACCATGTATGATTATCAGAGGCTTTCGCCACTTTTACCATATCTTGAATAATCTTTCCATAATCATTCGGATTAATTAATAGTGTTTTTTGTTTTTCAGCATTTAAACCATCTAATTTATCCATGATATCCTTTTTAGAATATGCTCCAAAGTATTCTCCATCTTTACTCCAAATTTCAAAATCCTCAGATAATCTTAATTCTTTATCAGGATACCCATAAATCGTTCCTGTTACGAGTCCATAGTCAAAGTCTTTGAGAAATTCTCCATTTTCATACTCTTCAGCAAGATGGACATTCAATCCATTTTGTTTCATATACACATAAAGCTCATACTCATATTTTTCAGTACCAAGTGGTGCTTTATGTTCTTTATTGAATTTTACAATTTTATCGTAAACTTCCTGCATATCCTTTAAGGATTGCTGAAACACTTGTTTTCTATTTTCTGATTCTTGCTTTTCTTTCGATTTATCAACCTGTTGCAATGTATCCTTGGATGCTTCCATTTGTTTATCAATTTGATGAGATAAAACTTGTCTTCTATACAAGGCATCTCTAAATACTTGAAATTGCCTTTCATTTTTTAAATCTTCAATAACCTGTTCATAAGTTGTAGGATACCACACAGTACTTCCATCTGCACTTTCTCGTATAACCATGATATATCCATTTTCAACTTGTAAAATTTCTTCCTCGATACATTGACGAATGATAAAACGAATTTCTCGTTCTTTTTCTAAATCATTTAAATTCCAATTTAAATGATTATCTTGAATATATTGATTCCAACCAATCCATTTTTCGTTTGGTGCTTCTTTTACACCCCTTGCTGTAATTTCAAGATAAGATTTTCCAATTCTTTTTCCATCCATATCTTCTTGATAAATAGCAACTGCATATCCCATTAAATTATTGATAGCAATTCTACCAATTAAAGTTTCTATATCATCTAACACATCTTTATCTTGAATATAATATAAATGATTATTTCCAATATTATTAGGAGTAGTATAATCCTTAGTTATTTCAAATTGATAAGGTTCTAAATATTCATTAAGTAACTGCCTTGTTTTTTCTTGGTCAATTCCCTTACCACCCCAACTAGAAGTTTCTAAAACAGATTGATTTCTACCAATAAACTTTAACAAGTCTTCACTTTCCATTAAACCACAAAATTCAACAATTCGTTTATTACTGGATGTCAATCTTTTCTCCATTTTAACCACCTACATTTCAATTTCATCTAAATCTTCTTCGATTTCATTCATTTCTGTAGATATTTCTTCCTTCCGAATACCAAACAATTCAATATCTACTCGATCTTCTAAATTTTTAAACACATCAAAATGCTTATCAATAATTTGACAAGCCTCTAGTTCACTATCTGTTAAATTATCTCGTATCCAAATCGTGCTACATTGTCCATTACAATCAAATTCAATCAAATTATAATTACCCTTATACGAATCTAAAAATTCTTTTACGATTTCTTTTTCTTCTTCACTAAGTTCATCCATATCCGTATATGATAAATCTTCTTTTAGCTGTTCTAAATCTTTATTGAGTAATGCATTACACTCCAAACAGCAGTCACCAAAAATTCGATTTCCTGTCAATTCCATTTTGAATTGCTTTAAATCTTTTATCACATCATATACAATGTCTGAATCAAAGATTTTTAACTGTGTCGGACAATAATCATCCAACAATAATCCTATAAAATGTCTTAAATCTTGTGCATAAGTAAAATCATATGTATCCTTCATGTTTTTCTATCTCCTATTTTTCAAGTTCATCTAAGTCCTCTTCTATTTCACTTTCTTTATCAAAATTGATTGTTTCATGTTTTAATGCTTCTCTTGTGAAATATTCTTCTTCAGGACTCTTGTGATAAATAAGTGTTTCTTCTGAATCGTTTAAAACGATTTCTACAGCTTCTTTTTCATCAATATATTCCATTGTCTTTTTCTGCTTCTTTTACGCTATCTGCCAATTCTTCAAGAGTGAATTCATTTTTATTATAGTGGTTAATCGCCTCTTGGATTTGTTTCTTATATTCCTCATATCCATATTCAGAAATATAACTGGTTTCATAGACATCACGATTATAGGCTTTAAAATTCTTATACCCATACCCTTGTTCCAAGTGTCCATCAAGAATGAAATCTATCTCTACTTTTTGTTCATCATTTCGTAATCGAATCTTTTCTCCTGCATCAGCTTCCTCACGATTTACTTCCATAGGAAATATTTCTTGTAATTGCTGTAATACTGTTTTTTCTAACATTTCTCCACCTACTTTCTTTTTTCCTTACTATGTAAAAAAAGAAATGCGACCAAGTAATCACATTTCTATATCTTGTGTAAGTAAAAATTCATAAATATCAAATGGTTGTTCATCTTCCCATGATACAAGTGATTTATAACGCTTTTTCTTATCTTCCACGAATGCTGAAACACTGTATCCATCAATTTCATTATTATTCCAAACTTTATCGCCTTTTTCCAAAGGATATAATCCATGATCTGCAAAGAAAATTCTTCCATCTTTGTTACAAATCAACCAATCATATCCAACCCTATTCATGTTATATAATTCTTGAATTGCTCCTTTTGATAACTTGTTTCCTTTATAAATACATTTTTCATGTTTCTTTGAATATTCATCAAAATAGGATTCATTTGTATAATCATGCTCATGGAATGAATTTAACAAAAATGTCCAAAATAAATTTTTAACCTCGGATGGAAACATATCCATAGTTATCAGTTCACTTTCTTTTTCAAAATGAGAGTATCTCCAAATTTTATTTTGTAAATCCAGTAAACATTCTTTTTCATCTTTTATATCTGCTTTTAAGTTTAGATTCTGTGCTTCTATTTCCGAGTATCTTTCCATTTGTTTTGATAAGACTCCCATTAACTGATTAAAATCCTCTTTCTTAAATTTCATCCAAACTCTATCTTTTCTCATATTCCTCTACTTTCTAAGATATGTTTTATATTTCCATATCCATTTCGTCTAAATCTTCTTCAATTTCTTCATATTCTACATCCATTTTCTGTTTCACTATTGGATGCTCTTTTAAATATATTTCACGCTCTTTTTCGTGTTTTTCATACATTTGTTCTAGCATTTCTAAATCAGGCAATGTCGCCATATATTCAGGATTGTTGTATCCTAACTCATTGACAAGATAATCACATCTTTCCATAAGTTCTTGGATATATGTATAAAAGATAGGTGCTTTTCTTTTATCTTTTAGATCACGATTGATATACCATGACACATTCTCAATCTTATCTTTTTGATATAAGATTCTACCTTGTAAATCCATCTTATCTTCATAAGGTAGAGTAAGAGTATAGAAATATCCATTCAAACCACTATACCAATGTTCTGAAAATATCATTTGACTACCATCATGTTGTTTCACTGGTTCTGTTAGCAAATATAGATTTTTTCTAACTCTTGGTTTGTTGTCATATTCAACAACAGGATAACTTTCTTTATCAGCTTTCATTCTGTCAAAAGAGTCTTTCCGTTTTTGATATGTATCCACAATCAGTTGTTTTGCTTCTTTCTCTGTTTTAAATTGATAAATGAACCCATTTTTATAAACACGATTGTTTGGTAAAAGCCCTATAAAGTTTTCTCCCTTATAATTCGGCTTTTGTACAGTCCATTCATAATGATAGCCAAGTGTATAACCATCAATGAATTGACTTTCTAAATCTTCCTTAGATATATAATAGACATCTTTGGGCTTTTCTAGTTCTTGTTCATCCAAAAAATCAAACAATCCCATTTGTTCCATTTACTCCACCTTCTTTCAAAAAAAGGAAGTGACTTCCTTTTTTTATTTTTAGTATGTTTAGTACCTGTACAAAATTACAGGTTGTGAATCATCAGTCATATAGGCTTTAGACTCACATTTTCTTATCTTGAATTTTCTAAAAAACTCAAGAAGTTAGGACTTTGGTCTTCCCTTTTATATAGTTTTTTTAAATTTCTATATCATCATGGTCGAAATCATCTTGTTCTATTTCATCAAAGTTTTTATCTGCTTTAATCATGCTATGATAAGTATCCTCTGTAGCAAGTTTCAGTTCTGTTTCTATTGTATTGGAATAGGTATCAATGATTTCTTTGGATGAATATCCGTTATCGAAACTTACAATCGTTTGTTCTTTGCCGTTTTCAGGGTCATAGATACGATACAATCCTTCAACTTTGCCATCTCCAATTTCAACAGAGAAATCAGCATACCCTTTTAACTCTCCAGTTTTATAGACTTCCAGTTGCACAATTTGAACATTATCTATTTTTGCATTCTCAAGTCTTTCTCCTGTTCTCCAATCATATCCTCTTTTTTCTGCTATTCTTCTAGCTGCCTGAACGGATGGATTATCGGAATGCCCTTGTGCTTTATCTAAAGTTCTTTCTATCAGCGTTTTGGGAATAATTTTCCCCTCTTTAACTAATGTATTATATTCTTTAATTGCTTCGCTTCTTTTTTTCGCATACTCCATTCGTTGTTTGTTGGCATCACTATAAAATTTTCTTGCTCCTCGTTGTGTTTTTAGTTGTCGATTAGAACGAAGTTTATCATCTAAAAAATCACTAATTGGAGAAGACAATCCTTTTTCTCCTAAAAACTCTTCCAAACTCTTTTTTATAGCTTCATATCTTACTTCAGGTATTTCTATTTCTCCAAATTGCATCTGTAACAAGACTGGTCTTAATTCCTTTTCTAAATACTCTGTATCAGGTACTAAATCCAAGAAATTACCAATGGTAAATACTTTAACAGTATCCATATCATCCACTAATGCGTAATTGGAATTAAAATCAGCCGATACGACAAAAGCTGAAATGTTTTCAGGTGTATCTTCAATACGACCAATAAACTCATTACTTACCACTCTAAATTCATTGCATTTATATACAGAGAGATAACTCTGATTTTTCATAGAGAAACCACCTTTCTTTGCATAAAAGAAAAGAGCCACCATTTCTGATGACTCCAATAAAAAAAGCACCTACTATTTTTTGTAAGTACATTTTGATTTACTTTATAGTTTTCACACGAATTCTACTATACTCATTTTAGCACTTTCTTTGTGAAATGAAAATGCAAAAATAAGGAAATTCAACTTACTTTCTTATCTTTAGCTCCATCCATATTGATCGAGTTATTTTTGTAAAACAATCTACTTCACTTACTAACTCAATCAAAAAATCCAATAGCATTTCTGCATATGTTTCCAACCCAAATAATCGCAAACTTTTAATAATCCTTGTCAATCGTAAGTGGTTGTGATTTTTTACAACTAACCATACCTTGCTTCTTTCCTCAAAAGAATTATTTTTTTCAATTTTGTTTTCTACTTCATTTAATCTTAATCCATAGAATTCTAACATTCTTTGAAAAGACATTATCATATTATACTGAATAATCTCATCCTGTTTCGCCATTTCTAATTCATACTCTTTTAGAGCAGGAGCGACAAATGGATGATGAAAACTCCTTTTATCTAATGGAAACATCCATTGTATGTAATTATGTGTTTCTTCTAGCCATTGGTTATCAGCTTCCCAATAATCAAATAAGTATCTTCCTTTATTGTCTTTTTCTTTACCTTGTAAAAATCCCAATATTGTCATGATATACCTCTTTCTAAAAAATAGGAAGTCACTTCCTATTTTTCAATTTCATCTAGTTCTAAATTTTGTTCTTCATGATTGAATTCAATAAATTTACCTTGCTTAATTTCTCCAACGATCATAGATGGTTCAATATACGGAAAAATCACTTGCCGTTCAGAATTTCTTTTTTCATAAATTGAATTCCATATACTTTCCATTTCATTTGGATATTGATACGCATAGATTTCATCAGCAAAATTATAAAAGTCAGTTTCTAAACAAAGTTCACTAGGAATATCCAGTACATAAATTTTAGAATCATCTGTTTCTTTTCCTATCATATGACAGGCTCTTTCAATTGCCTTATCCATATCTTTTGTTTTTAATTTGGAAAAGCCCCAAAAGAAAGATGAATAATCTGTTTCTTTCATTCGATTATAATCATCAAATAATCGCCTATAAATTGGTAATGCCTCTTGATAATTACATCTATCTTTATCTGCATACACCTTTTTCGACACATCTAAATCCGAAGACTGAATCGTTAATACTCTTGTTATTTTTTCAGCTTTTCGCTTTGAAGTATCGTATGGTTTCGTATATTCGCCACGAATTGAATAATAGTTTTCTTTTCCAATGATGATATGATCTAAAAATTGAATGTCCATAATCTCACAGGCTCTTTTAATTTTTTCAGTAATTTGAAAATCTTCTTGACTTGGTGTGCTGTTTCCTGATGGATGATTATGATACATAATAATTCCACAAGCATTTGACAACAATGCCGATTTCATCACGCTTTTTACATCTACTATCGAACTATCTAAACCACCAACAGATACAATATGAGCATTTAACACACAATTATTTGCATCTAAATTTAATGTCATGCACATTTCTCTATCCAAGTCCTGCATCTCTTCTAAAACAAAATTCACAGTATCTATTGGTTTCTTAATTGGCTTATCATAGTCGATTTCTCGCTCCTTTACTAATCGAATTCCAACAACATCTATCTTCATACCTAATCTTCTTTCTTAATAATTCTAATGCCTTCATCATCTATCACTAATTCTTCATCCGACTTTAATGATTGTAGAATTCCTTTTAAATCCTTTCCTGTCATTTCACTTTCATTATTCATTCTCATAACTCCTTGTCGATTTCTTCTAACTCCATCTCTATCGTTTCATTTTCTTTTTGTGAAAGTTCCTGATGATAGTTTTCCAAAAAAGTATGTACTTCTAAAACTTCATCTTTAAACCACTTCAAATCATCAATCACATCATCTAAAACAAGTCCTTGTCCATAATGCTCTACATTTGCATAATAACTCAATTCTTCAGCTACACTATATTCATTTCCATACTCATAAATTGCATCAAGAAATTCTTCAACACTTTCCTGTTCATGGACAGCATCAAAGTGTACACCAAGTTCTAAACCATTTGGTGCTGTTTTATGGAAGTAAATACCTTCATCATCATGCTTTATATTCCAACCTAAATGCACAGCGTGACCCAATAACAAGAGAATCTGATGTTCCCTATCTTCTTCCACCTCTTTTTCATCACTGTATTCTTTGACTAAATCTTCTGTAGTTCTTCCACCTTCATACCATGCAATAACATCACTGCTGAATATCTTTCCTTCATTATGGAATAATTGGTTCGTATTCTTATCATAATCAATAATACCTTTATCCCATTCTTCCAAAGTCTTTTCAAAATACTGTAGTATTTCTTCTCCTAGTAAAGATATATTTTCTTTGTTTAATAGCTCTGTTCCATGAAGATTTGGATATACATTCTCCTCGATTTCCTTTTGTTCGTGGTTTACTTTATCTTCCAAAGATTCAAGGTCGATTCCCCTGTTTGTCATATCTTCCACTATAGTGTCATGATACCCACAGAAATCAAGTACTTCCTTCAATTCATAAAGTGTTTTTAAATTCATCTCGCCAACCTCTTTCTATTTTATATACCAAAGAAACCAATCAATACGACACCCACGATTGTTACCACAATCCATTGTCTTGTCTTTTCACGATATGTTTCATAGGATATATGATGTTCTCGTTTCTTCACATCTAATTTATAGATATTCCATATCGCACATCCACAACAAACCAATCCCAATCCTGTAAATACTATCTTCATTGTTTATTCTCCTTCCACTTTCTTACTTCTATCATAAAAACAAATGACATGAAAATGACAGAATAAATTTGGTTGATCGTCGTGTATTTGTACAAATAATGGATAATATTTTTCTTTCTTCATTTCTCGAATGATGCCAAACATTTCTGCAACCATTTCCTTATTCCAATTATGGACATCTCTTCTAGGGCATTCAACCCTTGCATAAAACAATCGCTTATATAAATCTCTAATATAACGAAAAACATACTTTTTTAATTCTATCCTTTTTTCTAAATCATCTGTCCATCTCAATGCTTTTGAATTTCCTTCATTATCAAATATAAAGGATACATTTCTCACAGAATCCTCATTCGTAAATTTTTGATCTTTATCGGTATGTATCAAATAATTAAGATGATTATGCAAATGAGGGATTCCATTAAATGTAAGCATTTCTATATCTTCAATCGTAAAATAATGATATTCCATATATTTTCTCCATTTCTAAAAATAGGAAGTCACTTCCTATTTTTCAATTTCATCAAATTCATCTGTCTTATTAAATTGATTTTCATTTTCCATAATTGCTGTTTTTTGACTGGAAGTAACTATTCCTTTTCGCACATAATCAAACCGTTCAGGATAATTCTGATATTCAATCAAAAGACTATGATAATTGCTATTAGCTAGGTCACTGTCTGTTAGAACATATACATTGGTATTCTTTTCATTTGCCTTTAGATATGGTTCTAACATTCTCTGCATCACTTGAGGTAAATGAGCATCTTTTCGTTCCAATGCATAGATTGAATTATTCAACTCATTCTTGTAATAGCAAATACTATCTTTTATCAATTCCAATCGAACTGTTGTCTGATAATCAGTAAAATAAATTTTATGGGGTACTGTTTCTTTCTGCTTCAAAAGTTCATGAACTGGAGATACTTTCTTAGTAGCTTCATCTATCTTTTTAAGTTTATCTGTTGCTTTATTTTTAATAACTTCATTATGATCTACAGCTAATAACTCAATCATATGTCTGTCTTTCGTAAGTTCTAACAATGTCATTTTCTCTTGAAAGGAAAACTTATACATGGGAATCCCTTTTTCATGTTTCTCTATGGTTTTATCATAAATCCATTCTTTACACTTTTTTTCCAATAATTGAAAATCACAACAGAACTGATGATATGTCGTATTCTTATCCAATGCCTTGTGATAGATTGCTTTTGCTTTACTTTGAATGACTTCTCTATTCTTGTTACAATATTTTAATTCTTGTCTTAGCAGAAATCTGTATTGATAATCACTTTCGTTGTTTATCACTTTTTGTTTAATTTCTGCATCAGGCACAGGAAACATAAAAGAATAACGAACACTTCCCACTGGTACATTTCCTACTTCAATGACATAATTTGAACTTTGTTTTATGTTAAATGAGGATACAGGAGCAAAATAATTCAATCCATTGATTTTAAATAAAGTACCACACAAAAATTTATTTCTATTCTGATACTCCACATTAGGTATTCGAGAATCGAATTGTTTTAAATATTTTACATAATCAACATTCACTTCATAGAAATCTAGTTTTTCGCTCATACAAGCACCCCCAAACATGAAAAAAAGCCATGTACCTATACATGACTTTGTATTCGCCTTTTAGCTGTTTGCTATCCTATTCGTTAAATTATGAATAGGCATGGTAGCGAAGCACCCGAATAGATTATTCGCCTTTTAGTCGTTTGACTATCCTGCATTATACAGGCATGGTAGCGAAGCACCTTAAAGATTCGAGATTTGCCTCTTGTCTTGTACTTCAACTGCAAAGGACAAACCTCATATGAATGATAATGAAGATGTTCTCTTCGATTAGAGTATAGCACAGTAATTTATATTTGCAAACTAATTTTAAAATTGCATTTTATTCAAAATAGGAAGTCACTTCCTATTTTTGAAAAAAGTGAAGATTACTCTCCACTTAAATATCTCTATCTTCAAAATCATCTTCAATACTTATATTGACTGCATCATTGTCTTCGTTTCCATCAGTAATGCCATTCTTATTATACAAATAATTACGGTCATATACTTTCAGTTCTTCAAGGAATTCTGAAACATTAAGATATATAACCCCATTATCATCTTTATCTAAAGTCTTTCCATTATATAAAACAACTTTTTCTTTTACTTTAAAACCATTTTCTTTTAACCAATCAAGTTTTTCAGTATCTAGCAAATGTTTTGTTTGTTTATTGTATTCAACTTCAGAAGAATGTTTAATTTCAAAAATGAATGTTTCATTCTTTTTGTTACGAATAACCATATCATATTCGCCATTTTTAAATGGAGATTTTCTATACTCATAAAATCTAAATTGAGAAACAAAGCAATCAGATAAACTTCTAGTTACATTTAAGAGAACAATTTCTTCTAACATTCTTCCTTTAATATCAGATAACAATTTGTTATAAATGAACTCTTGTTTATCTCCACTCAACTTAACGAATTTAGGGTCATTATACAACGCTTTTAATGCTGATTTTGCCTGATTATAACGAATGCAAGGTTGAACAACGACAGGATTATCAGAAATTGAAAATTCTTTGCTAACTGTACAATATTTAACATCATCAAAAAAATCCAACTCATACAAATAATTTTCTATCTGTGCAAGTTCATTTTCTGTTAAGCCATACTTTAATTCATTGTAATTTAAAATCTTTAAATCCTTTTTTATTTGCTCTGATAGATTTTCTACATTCATATCAGCACTATAGGATAATATATCATTGTCTTTAACATCCGATATATAGTGATGCAAAACTCCAATATCATGAGATTCAAAATTTTTCAAAATTGCATCAAGTAAAAATTCATGGTTCTTATCTTCGATAACTCGATTGATAACATTTGTTAATTCTCCTCGACTATGAATTAAATATAAAGCACCTAAATCTCCTTTATCTTTTAATTTAGACAAGGAATGTTGAATATTTTCTGCAATAGCTGAATCAACATATTCTTTAAAATTTTCATCTCTATTATAGTTAATTCCACTTTTTGACAACAATCCACCTTCCACAATATAATCTTCAGCAGTGGCATTTGGAAATAAATGCGTATATTCATAATATGGAATATAAGTTGTATGAATTGAAATTGAACGATCAAACAACTCTCCTCTTTGGCTTAAATAAATACCTAATGAATCTGTTCCTGTTAATACAATATGAATACCTGATATAGCAAACTCATCTGATAGTAAAGAAGATACTCTTACAAATTGTTCTACTTTGGTAATTTCATCAATGAAAATATATTTATATCCCTGTTCATTTAATTTTTGTAAATCTAGATACAAACTTGCCATGTTGTCTTCTTCTGTTACATCTATCCATGCAGTTTTATTAAATTGCTCATTTGTCATACCTAAAATAGATTGTAACATCATAGTAGTCTTCCCAGTTCTTCGCAAACCATATAACGCACAAACTTTACCATAATAAGGTGTATTCACTGATAAATCAGAGTACAGATATTTGTTCAAATCATTCAGTAAATATCTTGTGTTTAATGAACTTACAGATTTCGCTCTATTTTGTAAAGATACTCCAAATCTAACATTTGTTCTGTATATAGACATTTCAGCACCTTCTTTCATACTATTATTATAACAGATTTATATGCACCCTAATAGATAGCATTTTCATGCTCTCTACAAAAATAGGAAGTGACTTCCTATTTTTGAAAAAAGTGAAGATTACTCTCCACTTTGCATTTAACCTTTTGTATCCAATGAATCATTATCATCATATTCATCTTCTACATTTTTTATACATTCTTTTCGTGCTAGAAGCATCTTCTGATAATTACGATCATATACTTTTAATTCATCAAGATATTCAGATATGTTTTTATATTTCACACCTTCAATTTCTTGTCCTTGTGTTTTTCCCATATATAACACTGTTCTTCCTGTTACCTCTAATCCTCTTTTTTCAAAGTATTTCATTTTTGCAGGGTCAATCATATGTTTGTACTGACTTGGTACGATTTCAGAACTGTGTTTGATTTCAAATAATTCTACAGTGTATAATTCTTTATCTTTAATAACTAAATCAATTTCTCCTTCTGTAACTCCTTCACTCGGCATTGGTGGATAAGAGAGTTGAAATACTTCATATTTTTCAGCATCCAAAGATTGTTGGACATTATAAATTGTCAATTCTTCTAATATCTTTCCTTTTACATTGTTATCAATCGTTGAAACAATTAAATTTTGTTCTTTATCTGTTCCTAATCGGAAAGTATTGTGATTTTCTAAAATCTTCAACAATTCCTTGCACTGACTGTATCGCAACCCTGACTGTGTAATAATATTGTTTTCTACTGGCGAAATATTAAAGTCACCTGATTCAACAGTATAGGAATCTACAATTTCTAGTTTTCGTAAATATTGTTCTATCTCATAGACTTCAGAATCTGTTAGTATTTCATCTTTTCTTGCATCATAAATATGAAGTTGTTTTTTCAATGGTTCAACAATGGTGCTTGAATCTATTTTGTTTAGAATATCTGTGTTAGGTTCGATATTTTTCTTAACACGAGTAGTCATTATATCTCTAACAGAGTTATAATCAGAAGGTTTAAATGTACTTTGAATTACCCTGATAGAAAACTGATGGTTTCTATTTTGTACAACACGATTGATAGCATTAGTCAGTTTATCTTGATTATATAAATTTATCAAAGAACGAAATTTACTGCCTTCTTCATAGTTTTCTAAAGAATGCTGAATGTTCTGTGCAATCGCAGAGTCCACATATTGCTCTGCATTTTTTCCATTATAGAACGGATAATCTTCATTATATTCAGGAATCAAAGTACCACCATATTCAATGAATTCATCAATATTTTTATTAGGAAACAAATGTTTAAATTCATAAAAAGGAATATATGTTGTATGAATATATCTAGCTCTGTCATAAAGTTCACGAGAAGAAGATAAGAAAAAGCCTAGAGAATCTGTTCCTGTCAGAACAATTCTCAACCCCTTTCTAACATATACATCAGGAAATAAGGAAGACATGGAAATAAAGTTATCCAATGAAGTGACTTCATCAATGAAAATATACTTGTATCCTTCTTCTTTCAATCTATCAAGATCACTATATAAAGAAGATATGGTATCTCTATTGCTTACTTCGATATATGCACTTTTTTCAAATTCATCTTGCGTTAATTCAGAAATCGTTTGCAACATTAAAGTTGTTTTTCCAGTTCTTCGCAATCCATATAAAATACAGACTTTGGTATCTTCTGATTCAAATAAATAGTCTTTCAATTCTTCTCCAATAATGCGTTGTGGTTTATCTTTTTCACGATTTGTGATTTCTTTTAATTCGTCTTTAACAAAAACATTTGCTGTATATTTTTTCATTAAACCACCTTCTTTCATATCCCTATTATAACAAATTTCTATGCACTCTAACAGATAGCATTTTCATGCTTTCTGCAAAAATAGGAAGTGACTTCCTATTTTTCAATTTCATCCATTTCTTCTTCAATTTCTATAAATTTATTTATTCTATCTTGTTCTTTATTAAATTGAATGTCATAACAAATTCGATTAAGTTCTCCTCTTATAGAAGGATACCCTTTCTTCCCAATGTTTTTTAGATTTTTCATATCGTATAAAGGTGTTTTCAATAATCCTTTTAAAGTTGTAATTCCACTTGCTTTCAAACAATATTTTGCTCGATCTGTAAGATGGAGCATATCCACTGGACAATCTTTTTCTATTTTTGATGCAACTAATTTCTTAATTTCATCTTCCAAAAAATTCTCTACTAATTTCCCATCCTTTTTGCATACAGAATATTCAATACTTGATAAATCTTTAAAGAATGAATAATCCATATTTGTTAAATCACAATCGTTGTCTTTTATGTTCTTATAATCTTCTCCTCCTATTTCAACGCTTCCTTGAAAAGAAATAACTCCATATGTTCCATCCACTCCCTGATCTACATAATCACGAATATACTTTAGGTTTTCTTTATAATCCTTTTCCAAAAAGAAACCATTATTTTCGTTATAGAATCCATAATTCAATTCTTTATTATTGCAAGCATAATGATCAAACTCTTTATCCAATTTTTCTAAAAGTACACCCGTTTCAAATCCATAAAAATTTATTTTATTGTCCATCATTTTCCTTCTTTCTATTTTTAGGAAGTCACTTCCTATTTTTCAAATAAAAAGCATCAAATTGCTTTGATACCTTTTATTTGAAGCCCTTGTTTTTACGCAAGGGCTTCAGGAAGATAAATCATTATACTTTATTTTCTATCTCACTGTGAACTATCAGAGATTTTATTTTTTGTGAGATAGATTTTTATACAATTCTTTATTCTGATTTATTTTCAGACTTCTTGTTTTTGTTTCTTCTTCTGTATTCCAAGATACCGATTAAAGATACTAGAACTCCAAGTCCTGCAACGATAAACAGCATAGAATCACTACCTGCTCCTGTTTGAATAACTGGAAGTAAGCTGTCTTTGTAGATGATAGAATACAACAAGTCTTCACTTCGTTCTACCTTCTTACCATTGACAAACAATCCATCATCATTGACTTCAACTTTGACAACTTCAGGGCTTAACGAATAACCTAGAGGGGCTTTCGTTTCCTTGATATATGTTGTTCCGTAGTTCAATACAAACTTAACAGTTCCATCTTTTGTGTTTGCCTGTTTTGTTTCGATAGGATTTTTACATTCTGCATCTGTGAAAGATGTGAATTCAAATTCCTTACTGATGATGTTCTTCATTGTGTTTTCATCTACTTTATTGACAAGAACATAGTATTCTTTCAATTTATTGATGATAGGTTTTCCTTCATTGATTGGTACAATCACTGCTTTTTCATTAGATTGGTCGATACTAAAATCATATTCATTTTCATCTAATTTATATGCAGAATTTGTTTGAAGTTCCTTCAAGTAGTAATTTCCTACTGGAAGTTCAGGGGTATGAACTAAATGACCTTCTTCATCAATTCCTGATGTTGCAAGCAATGTATCAGGTTCGATTGCTACATTACCTTTCCAATCGTATGTATCATCACGAGTGTAGATTCCAAATACAACATCCTTGTAGGCTTCTTTGTTCATAGCTGTATCAGAGAATTCCATCTGTTTTGTCATATTGATGTTATACACTGGTCGTTCGTTCTTCAATGTAGATTCGATTACTTGAAGTTCATTGATTTGATTATCTACAACTTCAAAATAATGTTTTTCTTCATTCTTCACAAAACCGATTGGTGCTTTTGTTTCAACATAATAGTATTTACCAACTGGAAGTTTAATTGACTGTACAGCTTCATAATCACTTACTAAAGTGTCGATTTCTTCATCTGCCTTGTAATAAGTGATTCCGTTACCTAATGTAATATCTTCGCCTGCGTAAATGGTAATTTCTGCACCTAGAATATTCATTTCTTCAAAGACTGGTGTATTAACCATTCCTAAATCCGTCATACCAATATCCGTATAAGTGAACTGTTTACCTTTCTTCTCGAAAGCTAACTGTCCATATACGATTTCATCCTTCATTGTTCCTGCTACTTGAACTTCGCCTGTGTCTTTTACAGTAAATTCAATCTTTTCAGCAAGAGCAAATCCATAAGGGGCAGAAATTTCTTCCCAAATATAAGTTTGTCCAACTTCTAATCCTTTGATGATATGAGGTTCTTTAGTGGATACCCAAGTTTCAAATACTTCTCCACGATTTCCTTTAGGATAAACAATTTGAGTTGCTCCTTCTAGTTCTTCGTTTGTAGAAGCATCTACTTTTGAGAATTCTACTTGTGTAATTTTGTTTTTAAATACTGCAACAATTTCGATAGTTGGTAATTCCTGCCCTTTATATGTGGCATCCACTGGAATCACTTCATCACTTGAAGCGTATCCGATTGGGGCTTTCAATTCACGAATTTCGTATTTTGAAAGAGGAAGGTCAGCGTTAAATACAACCTGTCCATTTTCATCTGAAGTGGCTGTTTCAATCAATGTTCCTTTTTTGATAATCAATGGTTTTGAGTTTGTTTTTGACAATTTTTCAACTCCATAAATATCTTCAGAAGCATATAGACCAAAGACAGCTCCTTGTAAATTAGCTTCATTATCTTCATCCACTTTTCTCAAGTCAATATGAACCTTTTGACGGTCATTTAAATAGGTTACAGAATCAGAAATGATTGCTGTATGATCATCTTTGTATGACAGAGTTACTTCATACTCTTTATCAGAAATCACAAATCCTTCAGGAGCCTGTGTTTCACGCACTATATAGCTTCCAAGATATAAATTATCTACTTGAGTCTTTCCTGATTTATCGGTAGTTGCTGTTGTAACAACTTCACCAGCTTTATAAATTACCGTTCCGTCAGCAGGGTCAATGATGTCTTCTTTGGCATACACTGTGACTGTCATGCCTTCTAGTCCTTGTTCTTCATAATCGAATACGATATTACCATTTTCATCTTCATGAGAACCCACTAGCACTTCTCCTCGTTTTTCAAAAGAGATAGATCCTTTTACTCGTGTGTCTTCCATAGTAACTACGATATACGCATCTCCATCTTCATCTTCGGAAGTCACTTCCGATTTTTTGATTTCAAATGGAATACTTGTACCATTCAACAAGTAGTTGTAAGGTGCTTTGATTTCTTCGAGTTGGTACTTTCCACTCTTTAGTTTTAACGGAAGAATAACATAACCATCTTTATCTGTATTGAATTCATCAATCCAAACACCTGCCACTTTTTGTCGTACATATTTACCAGTTGATAAATCTTTTACTTTAAATGTAGCATCAGATAAGATAATCTGTTTTCCACTTTCAGCATCTACTTTCACAAGTTTTAAGAAATAATCACTTGGTCGGTTATTGATATGGTAATGCATCTTACCATCATCTCCGACTTCAAGAGAATTTCCTGAAGTATCTCCACCTTTAATAATTGTTTGTCCATTGGCTTCGGTTACTTCAAATGTGAATGTTCCTTCAAGAATATCTGTTTCTTCAGCGTTTTCGCCTTTCTTAGTCTGTTGGATAATATATTTACCATACGCTAATTTGCCTGAAGTCGCATAACCATTTTTATTTGTTGTTAATACAGCATATTCTTTTTCGCTTCGGTTTTCTTTTGCATATTGTAAAGCCTTTTGAATGTCTTTACCATTAGCTTCATAATCCTTTAACAATACAGCAACAAATTCTGCACCTTTTTCATTTGTCATGATTTCAGATTGACTTCCATCTGTAATCGTTTTGATAATGTCAAATTCTCCAGTACGAATTGTTTCCTTCACTGTACTATCCACAGTAACTGTAATTGTATTTTGGTCTTTATAACTTGCAGTGAAAGGATATTTTGTTTCATCCAATTCATATCCTTCGCTTGGACTGATTTCTTGCCAGTAATATTCCCCTAAATATAGATTTTCAATTGTACCACTTGCATTTTTATCTGTCGTGATTTTTCCAACTAAAGAATCTTTCTTATGAATGACTGTTCCATCCATAGATGGGTCAAGAATATCTTCTTTAGCATATAGTCCATATACAGCACCTGTTAGTGTTGCATCCCCTTGAGGACGATTACCAGTATCTTTATCTTCTTTAACAAGATTGATGGTCGCATTCACTCGTTTATCACTTAATTCTGTATCGTATGTCTTTTCGGCTGTAATATCTACGACAGCCTCTTGATCTACATCAACGACATATCCATTTGGAGCTTTTGCTTCTTTGATTACATATTCTCCGTAAGCCAAGTCTTCAGATGTAGCATATCCTGTTTCATCCGTTGTCATTGAGCTTACTTTCTGTCCATTGAAATAAATATCAAAGACTGTCCCTGCCACTTGAATGACTTTTCCTGTATCCTTGTCTTTCTTAGCAATGCGAATTTTTCCTTTGATAACCTGTTCAGGTACGATTGGTTCTTGGTATGTGCTTAAAAATTCATCTGAACCTTCTGAAATTACCTTTACAATAAATGTTTCATCATTTAGTTTGTACCCTTCAGGTGCTTTCGTTTCTCGTAATGTTACTGTTCCAATCGGAATTGTTGGCAAATTTGTGCTATTATAGTAAAATTCATCACCCGAAACTTTATAGTTATCTTGTAAATAAGTAAAACCATCTTCATCTGTTTTTAATACCCAAGTACGTTCAGGTGTTGCTCCCTGTGTCGCAGGATCGACATCTTCAGCATAATCCCCTTTGTAGTACTTCACAGTAAATTCAGCACCTTCAAGTTTCGCATCTCTTTGTGGTACATCCTGTCCAGTTTCCTTGTCACGCTTCTTCAATAAGATACCAACAGGGTCAGCTTGAGGATTGTCTTTTACCTTTTTAATTTCTGTTTTTCCACTTTTTATTGAAACGGGATACACTTTTTTATCTAAATCATATCCTTTTCCTGCTTTGGTTTCTTTCAAGTAATATGTCTTTGCCTTCAAGTCCTTGATGGTATTTGCTTTTCCATCAGCCTTGATTGTAAATGTACCTACTCGATTGACATCCTTATTGGCATCGGCTTCACTGTTATACAATCCATATTCTGCACCTTCTAAACTATAACAGTTGTTATTGTCTGTAATCGAAGGATTGGATGAAGATTTTTCAATCGTTAGATTTCCTTTCGGTTCATTTTGTCCCCAATATAAAGTTTGATTCTGTGTTACAATTCCTTGCCAACTTACTCCAGTACCTGGGCATTTTGCTTTATATACTTTAAAATCTGATGGTGGGCTAGGTAGGTTTAAAATTCCTTTTAGCGTTTCATATGCAACATGATAACGCTGTCCATTAGAAGAACCACTAATTGAAGTGCCACTAGCTACAGCAGATAAGAATTCATTCATTGCCAAGAGAGCTTGATCTCTGTTTGGAAAAGTATTGGAAACCTGATTATTTGGATATCCATAAGCATAATAAATAACTTTTCGCACTCTATCATCATGTACTTCCACAGCAGAATTTAAAGTCATTCCTGCTCGTGGTGGTGCGTACATAGCTTCTCCACAAAATGCTACATGTCCATCAACCTTCCAAAATCCACCAGTTCCCCAAACCGATCCTATTCCATTAGAAATAGATGTATGTCCACCTTCTTCAAAATAAGTAACAACAGGACTACTCAAACTGCGATCAGAAGAATAAGTGCTTGATGCAGATTCGGAGTATCTAAAATCAGGGGCAATTAAAATAGAAGCACCTAATCCTAGCAATAGATTTGCTGTATCATAATCTTCATAAAATTTAGCCGTAATAAAATAATTATCATCCACATATTTCCACGCATGAATTTTATCAACAATTTCTTTACGCTTTTGAATATACTCTTCTTTCATAGTCATTCCATTTTGATAATCGTTTAAAATTTGTTGTTCTTCAGCACTAACAGGACGATTTGGAATAAAGGTTTCGTCATTGATTAGCAGTTTACTATTTTTATCTACTTTATCTTTTGTTTTATCCTTTTCTTCCGTTTCAATGGAATCTTCTTTTGTAGTTTCTCCTTCTGCTTCAGGTTGTTCAATCGGTTCTGTATCTACTTTTTCATTTGTTTCTTGTTCTTCACTAGAAACAATTTCTTTGAATGTAACTACAAAGTTTGAATTTTCGACACCAGTAACATATTCAATCTTTAAACTATTCTGTTCTGCCACAAATTCAGGTACTGCAACATCATTGTTTGTAAAGTTTTCGATTACATTTTCTTCATCAGCAATCGCTTCAATCGTCACTTTCGTACCTTCTTTATAAGATTGTGTAAATGGAGTTTCTTTCGTTACTATCGTTTCAGTTTCATTTTCTGTAACTTTAACCTGTCCATTTCCTTCAACAGTAATATTCAAAGTAGGAGATGGTTCGGCAACGACTTGCTCATTTGCATAAGTAGGCATCACAGCATTTACAGTTAAAAGCGTAGAGAATATGCAAGTTACAATTCGCTTTAATGTCTTTTTCATAAAGTTTCTCCTTTCTTTTTTTGTATTTTTTATGAAAAATAGGAAGTGACTTCCTTTTTTTAGGAAACGAATGAATCTCGAGTTTTCATCCGTTCCCTTTTTTCCTAGATAAATGATTCAAGGCATCCAAACGGATGCCTTCGTTTAAAATACCATTTCACTGTAATTTCTCTCCTTTCTGAAAATAAAAAAAGACAAAAAACGCTTAGTTTTCTGCCTTTTCAATATTTTACCACATTATCATATTAGCATATTTTGGTGTGAAGCAAAAGTGCAACCACAGGTAAAATTACAGTTTTTAAAATCTAAAATCAGTTGTCATTTTTCAGTTTATAGCATATAATAATAGTGGTTAAGAACTGTGGATTTCCCATAGGAAAAGAAGAGGACGGCAATCCTCTTCTTTTTTTGCACCCATTGGAACATATTTCAGGTTACTTTTTTAACTCTCTGATAATTAACAGTATGACTACTAGAGTCAAAAACTGTAATTCCATATTGGTTAAGAACTGAAACATTTCCAAATGAGTGCTTATTTTGGATAGTATAGTACATATACATATACCTCCACGATTATTCTACAGAATCTTTATTTGATTTACCAGTTTTTCTGCCTTGTTGCACTCAAATAGAAAAATAGGAAGTGACTTCCTTTTTTGAATTTATTGATATTTATCAATTTATCGCTTATAATAAAGATGTAAAAAGTGGACAGATTATTCTGTTCAGGGTTTTGAATAGTTCTATAAAAAACTACCTTCGCCTCGGAAACTTAGGTAGTTTTTTATTTGTCATTTTTTCTTAATCAATTCGATTAGAAGAACAACGACTAGAGTTAGTATAGATAACATTATTGATAATGCTTCATATGTACTCATAAGCATCACTCCTCGAAAATACATTTATATTAACAAGGCTCAACGCTCCTTGGTCTAGCGACCTGAACTACCTAAATAATCTGTCCACCATGATTTTAGCATAAGACTTATACCTTGCCAAAGAAAATAAAGGTATAAGTTTTTTTATTTCTGTATCATGTATAATATTCTTAATTATCTACACAACATTGTGCTGGTTCATATCCTTCTTCAATCAGTGCATTTACATCACTTTCAACAACTTCTCTATTTTTGCTTGAAATCTTGTTTGCATTTTCACAGTCTTCTTCGTGAAATTTCTTTGAATTCTTATTTACGATAAAGGTTCTTTTTTCACTATCGTTAGGCTCATTTTCAGAAGAAGATGCAATTTCCTTACTATCTCCTGTTTGATAATTGATTTCTATTTTTGGTTGATTATTGTAACAATACACATAGAATTGAATTCCTTCTCCATGATCTTCAACGGAATACCCTTCAATCGTGACCCCTCTAGCGACCAATTCATTATCTTTAAAGACAGGAGTAACACGATATAACACATGGTTGTTTGTTTCTTTCAAATAATCAGCAACCATATTTTCAAATGGAAGCATCCCTTCTACATTTAGGAAGCGAGTTCCTGTAATCAAGTTCTTTTCATTAGCGTTCTCTCCTGCTAATTGAAAACCAATTAAATGACACCGATTGTACAAATATTTCCCATCTACAAAATCATATTTTGCAGTTTTCCAACCTGATGGTTTTATCATTCCAATACTTTCTCTATCTTCGGTTGGCATAATGCTCTGATGAAGATTAGCATAAGCAATACCACACCGACCGAATCTATCTAAATCAGAGTAGTCTTCAAATATCTCTGTACTTGCCGTTTCTTCTTCAGTAAACATTGGTACATTCTCATTTAGTACGATATACGGTTCATCATTAAATTCAGGAATATCAGTAAGTTGCACATTCTCCTGAATTATTCCATTTTCTATAGGTTTGTCAGATTTTAAATCCAACGAACATCCAGTAATAAATATACTTGTTAATAAAATGAGTAATATCTTTGATATTTGTTTTTTCATAAATCTTATTCTCTCCTATTCTTATCGTTTCCCATTCTCTACATCTTCTACACTATACCCCTTCATAATCCAAGTCTTCATGAGTTCTCGTATGTAATACAAAGAATATTTTTCATAAGTACTTGCTTCTCTTGAAGCAACAATCATCATTCGTCCACCGTACAAATCATATAATTCTTTAATGATATTTAATTCTGCCTTGCTTAATTCTTCTTTTCCCAATAATTCTTTCGATGTGTATTGAATTTCAGCGATTACATATTCCAATGAACCATATTCTAAGTTATTTTCTATTTCATCCCAAGCTAAAGTGCTAAAAATAGATGGAATATCCTTTTCTTCAAATTCTCCATTGATCACTTCATTCGTATCTTTAAAATGACAAGTGAATTCAATTTCTGCAACTTTTCGAGCTTTTCGTATTGTTTCATAAGAAACAAAAACATTTGTCATTTCATTTATTTCATCAATAGATGTCTTCAAGATTTTTGAATTAAATCTTCTGAAATCATTATAGTAATCAGAAGTACATTCAAAAATTCCTTTTAAACAGTCTAATTCAATTTTCCAAGTTGAACGGAATCTATTTTCCAACAAATACAGATATAGTTTTATTGAATAGACACTTTGTAAATACAAAGTATTTTTCAATGCGTATTTAATATATCCGTTTTTGGATATATCAAAAAACATTTTTCGTACATAATCCGATTTGCCACATTCTAAAGTTATCGTACTATTTTTTTTATCAAACTTTGCTTTTTCAAACAGAGGATGCATTTCAAAACTTTCTCCATCTTCCAACCATTCAGTAACACTGTTATTAAATAAATGTTGCATATATTTATTTAATCGTTTCGATTCCAATAATCTAGATTGAATTTCCATCAAATCACAATATTCCTGTTTAGTAAAAGTAACAGATGCTGTTGTTTCGTCCTGTGGATTGATTTTCGATAAATACACTTCCATCAATCGGAATTCTTGTATAGTAAGATTAACATTTCTTAAATCAATGATTGATCTAGATTTCGATATAATATTTTCATCATTCAACATAGATTTACCATTCCTTATATTAAGAAATATATACTTATTATGTCCCTTTGTCAAATTTAACAGGGACATAAATATACCCATCATCTGCTACATGGGGATATTTCGTCTGCTACATGGGGACATTTTGTCTGTTGCATGGGGACATTTCGTCTGTTGCATGGGGACATTTTGTCTGTTGCATGGGGACATTTCGTCTGTTGCATGGGGACATTAAATTCATTTTGAGCCGATAAACACTGAACATTCAACACTCCGTAAACAAGAATATAAACAAGTTTATAAACAAGGATATATCATCTTATAGAAAAACAAACTTTTTTGAACATTGTACCCTCTTTAAGTAATAGCATTATGCTATTTTGTTTCATCTTTTAATCAGAATTATTAAGAGAATGTTATAATTATAAATATAAATAATATTTTTGAAGGAGAAGGATGAAATGAAGATTGTAAAAAATCGAGCTAGGTGCATAAATTGTGGAGATATTATTGAAAGTACATCAACACACGATATTAAATCTTGTAGTTGTGGTTCAGTTACTGTAGATGGTGGGAAAGATTACATTCGTAGAGGGTTTAAGAAAATAGAAGATTTGGAAGATTTGAGTATCTGTGTTTATTATTTATCCGACCCACAAGATAAAAGACTCTTAGAGATTGAAAA
Organism: Clostridiaceae bacterium OM02-2AC; assembly: GCA_003481775.1. GTDB lineage: Bacteria > Bacillota_I > Bacilli_A > Erysipelotrichales > Erysipelotrichaceae > Clostridium_AQ. Next base: position 13,290 of record QULU01000020.1, on the reverse strand, counting down.
GAATCCAAGAAAACCTTATAAAACCAAAAAATTAAGAGATTTTCTATAGAATATTAAATATGTTCTTCAAAGCATAGAACAAAAACCCACATATGTCTTATTTACCACTTTAAATGAATTCTAAGAGCAACTGACACTTTGTCTAGTATATTTATACTCCCTTTGATAGAGTTGGAGCAAATAGACTACATTCTGAAAGAATTAGCATTATTTGTAATAATGTCCATGATATAATAACCATGTTAAAATAATGAGGTGTTCTTATGGATAAAAAACAAATGGACTCTGAGTTAGCACTTTTAGAAATCGAAACTTTAGTAAGTAATTATACGAAAACAGAAGTCGATATTTTTATAAGTATCTTATGTGTGAGATTTATGAAGGAACATAATATTTCTAAAGAAGAATTGTTTGAATCGCTATCAAGCAATATAAACAGATTGACATTTGGAAGAAAATATTTGTCTTAAGCTAACAGTTCCTACTGCAAAGCCTGTAGTGGACTTTCACCACCTAGCTACTGCCCATGCTGGGCGCACCAAAAAAAGATGATACCTCTCATTGAATACCATCTTTTTGTTATTAAATATTTATTTCAGCACAATCTTCCTCAATTTCATCATATTCTAATTCTTGAAAAGATTTAGTAGAAATCATTTTTGTATATTCTTTACACTTTTCTTCTAATAATTGAAAGTCACAACACCTTTTTTGTACTCGAAAAGGCAAAGTGTTATTTATTCTATTCATGTATAAGTTTGAAGCAATATCCCTTAACTTCTCGCCATCAGGGTTTAACCATCTTAATTGATTTCGTAATAATGCTTTATATTTTTGTTCTTGATAAGTTAAACTCTGTGTCTTAGTGCCTATTAAAGTATATGAACCATCAGGAACAGGAATCATATTATTAAAGTTAATCGCACCTAGTTTTCCGTTACTCAACTTATAGAAGTCAATATCATTCTTCATCTTTAAATGTTTTTGCTTTGGACTTGATAATGGAGCAAAGTATTTCATTGTATCTATTTCAAATAAGATTCCAACAAAGGTTACAACGCAGACCAATGCTAAAGCTTCACTGAACCCCTAGACTATCTAGGGGTTTTCTCATAACAATAATAAGAGATAGGATTGCCGTCCTATCTCTTTTCTTGTGATTACCCACTCTCTTTATGCATTTATATTAGACCATGAATTTTGTAATTGTATAGATTTTATTTCCATTTGCCACATTCACATTTGAATCCAATACTTACTTTTTCATCCCATGCAGGTTTATCTACAACCCATTTCTTTTCGTAAACAGCTTCATGGACAATTTCTTCTTTTCCAACTTCTATTTGCACAGTTTCAGAGTGATGTCCCCCAGGTTCTCCATTTAACATATGTTGTTTTGCATGAGATGCTCCATCCACCCCATTAGCAGTCAAATCGAATCCACAAGTATTACAAATATCATGAACTACATAATCATAAATAGGCTTGTATTCAATCCATTTGTCAGCTACCATGACATTTTCATAGTGTCCTTTTTCTTCATGATGAACTGTTTTGAACTGCTCTACCCAATTATGAGTGTGTTCAGATGGTTTCTCATTAGGTTTAGATGTATTGTTATCATTGTTTGGCTTAGAAGGTTTGTCTGAATTTGGTTTTTCGTTTGAATTATTTGAATTGTTGTTTGAATTAGAATTATTTTTATCGCTGTTTGGTTTTTCTACCTTATCTTCAGACTTTTTGATCGTTGTTTCGCCTTTATCCACTTTTTCTTTTGTTTCTTTGGACATTGGAATCTTGCCATCTACGGTTTCTGTTAATCCGTTCTTTTTTGCATCTTTGCTATCAACAACTTTTACTACAACAGATTTTTTTTCTGTTGTATTTTTATATTTATCAGTAGCTGATACAGAAATATCATATTTTCCTTTTTTCTTGATGTCAAAGTCTTGCTTATCAATGGTAATTTCTGCACTACTTAAATCATTAGCTTTGAAGTAGTCCTTTAAATCAACATCTTCTGCGTTTTGTTCGATACGAATTTCTGTCAAGAAATCTTCGAATACAGGTGCTTTGGTATCTTTAACTTCAAAAGGCACATCCTTGCTTTCTTTTGAATATTTAAGACTGACTTCATACTCTCCAACATCCAAGTATTTTTTGTCTTTGGATGTTACAGTGAACTTTTTCTTATCAAATGTATATTTTTCTGCATTTGACATTAAATCCGAAGTTAATTCCACGGAACTTAACACATTTTCCTCTACATCATTTGATAGAAAAGTCTTAGGTTCAAGTTTAATTGCTTCTCCATACTCAAAAATTAGATCTTCTTTCAATGGCAATGTAGATTTATTATTATTAGACACAGCATATCCAATCCCTGCTCCTGCACATACCAACAATGCTAATCCAATCAATACAACATTCCGTTTTTGGTTTTTCTTTTGTTTTTCGTCTTTGTTCAAATTTGAATTATTTGTATTTTGGTTTTCCATACTCTTTTTTCTCCTATTTCTATAATTTTTAATCTTTTAGTATATCCAATGAATTATTTTTAAGTTTTTGCTCGTTCTTGACTTAAATTCCCCTATTGATACCCTCGCTTTCTATTTTCATTATAGCACTTTATTTTCTAAATGGATTATCACTTTAATCGTTCATATAATCCTGCATAATTGAAAATAAATTCATAAGTGTTTTCTTTAATATAGGCTACCTGATGACTCCATATGGCTATACGAAAATACGCATTTGGTTTGATACCATACAAGGCTCGTCTTGAAACACCTAATTTTAAAGCAATTTCTTCATCTGTAAGTTCATCCACCAATTTATACTTCAGATATTTTCCTGCCTTTTCATCCATTTCAATCATTTCATCTATGTAATTCAAGAAACAATCTACTTGATCTCCCTCTTTTATAATCCGATTGATATATTCGCTTTCGATTCCATTACCTGACTTAATATCACTACTAACTTGAATTAAACTTCCTGTATGCAATGGCAAACGCATTTTCAATCGAATTCTCTGTTGAATAAGAGGTGCATAGGCTTCACATACCTTTTTCCCATTTTCCTGTGTCTTTTCTACATCAATGTTTCTATCAAAAATAATGATTCCTTTTTTTGTCATAATTCTATTCTTTTGTATCATTTTCTTTTTGTGACATGGACTGCTCTCTTATGGTTTTTATCATAGTTGAATTCCACTTTATCATTGATACTCAATGTTTTGAAACCATCCATATCATCAATGTTCGTATAATGAACGAATACTTCATGTTCCAACTCTTCTGATTGGATAAATCCGTATCCTTTCAAACGACTAAATGATTTTACGACTCCTTTCATTCTCTTTCAAACTCGTGTTCCATAATTGTATCGTCAAAGAAGTCAAATGGTGCTGAATAGATAATCATGACTCGACTTTCATTCGGTATATAGACAAAATAGAATAGTCGCATATGCAAAAACTGATTTGTACCAGTGAACATGGCATCTGCTGTTTCATAGTAGAAATCTTTCCAGTCTTCTTCTGTTTTTGTTGGATCAACTTTGGAATAATATACTCTTAATCCATCAAATATTTGTTGCTCCATGTAACTGATGGCAGTTTCCGTTTGTGCTTGAGCCAATCTATCTGTATCGCTGAAGTAATAATTATTAACATCTGCTTCAGAAATAAACATATTTCCCTTTTGCATGGCTTCTACGATAACTTCTTTTACTTCTTTCCAAGTATTCAATCTCCAACCTTGAGCATTATGGTCTATCATAGATATTTCTCCTTTCTAGCTATTCAATAGCGTTCTCTTTCTATTGTAGTATCATTGATGTCCTTGACAACTTCTGATTTGTCAGTTTTTTTCTTTGATACATCTTCAGTATTTATCTTACCTATCAATTCCAATACCTTTCCAACGACTTCATGATAATAAATCGTTGTTCCAGTATCAGCATCTGTATAGGTATTTTGTTGTAGTCTTCCTTTAACTAAAATCTTCATACCTTTTTTTAGTCTTTTTTCCAAATATTCTTGGTCAAAGAATACACATTGAATAAAGTCCACATAATTTTCACTCCGTTGATTGGCAACATTGCAAGTAATTACACTTACATTTGCTTTCGTTCGACTGATTCTTGGTACATTGGAAATTCGACCCACTAAATTTACTTCATTCAACATATAACCTTCTCCCTTCTATTTTTAGGAAGTCACTTCCTATTTTTCAATTCTTAATACATTGAGAACAATTAAACATATTAAATTTTCAAAGAAATTCAATAAATTAGGGCTTTGGTCTGCCCTTTTATGAAGATTTTTTATAATTCTTCTATATAACTTTCAAAAACCGAACCAATATGAAATACATGGATTGTAGATTCTCCATCAAAGATATAATACACGCTATAATCTTCGACTTTTATAACCGTAAACATTTTGTTGTGATCGTTTAATTCAGGATTTACGATTTTATATCGTTCTCCTTCTTTATATCCAAAATCCATATTCCACCCCATATTATAGTGTAGTATAACTACACCCTGTATTTTTATTTAAGCATATTGTTTTTTTATTTTCAACCATTTCAATATTTATATTTAATGAAATGTTGTATTAGTCATTGATATATTCAATCTATCACACCATTTTTCAATCCAATGAATATTCAATTCTTCAAAATCTGTATCCTCTTTATAAAAAATAGCTGTTTCTTTCCATTCATCAAAGCATTTTTTACACATTCCCCAATTCAATACTGGAATATAGTAAGTATCCTCTATTGTTTGATTGCAGGAATCACAAAGATTGCCAAAACAATCTGCCTCTCTCAATTTAACAATTTCTTCAGCAGGAATCTGATAAACAATATATCCTTGCTGAATTTTCATTTTCCTTATACTCATAATCTATTCTCACTTTCTTTTTTTTCGGAAGTGACTTCCTATTTTTTTCATTCGTTTTCGTCAAAGTTCTTCATATATCCATTCATTATTGATTTTAAACATAATGAGATGGCTGTAATACGCACCTTTTCCTTGTTCATTGCTCAAATGAAAGCGTACTTTTTCTTCTTTGTTCACATAGATCAAAATATCTAACATGGCTTTAAAATATTCTTGCGTTTCCATGATTCTGATTTCACATCCGCAATCGGACGAAAAACTCAATACATGATCGTATCCACTTTTATCAACAAGAAAGTTTTCACAGCACTGTTGTTCATTATCCCAACAAAAAGCAAATTGTTCTCCTAACTCATTAAATAGAACAAATCCTTCATTGCAATGACTTTCTGAATTTTCGATAAAAGGATACTTTTCCACTTGGATATATCCATTTAAATGTACAGTCTTCATTTCCTTTACCTAACCTCAATTACTTATATTTTTCTTCAATTATCATTTCTTTCATCATGAACCACGCTAGAATAAACATAGCGATAATTTCAGGAATTAAAAGAAATAATAGCGAAATACCATTTACATCTATAATTTTTATCGCCCATAGTTGCAGAGGCAACATAAAGAGCATTGTTAAGATTGAAGCGAGCTTTTTAAATTTGAATTCTTTTTTCCATAGGTATTTCTCAAAAGCCCAATTTATATCGTTTTGTGTAATTGTTGGAAACATTACATGGATTTCTTTATAAAAATCACTGATATTTCTTTCATTTACTTCATAATACTTATTATGAAAAATCTCTATGATTTTATAAAGTTTATCTCTTTCCTTTTTTGTCATACGCTTCTCTTTCTATTTCTCTATCTTCCAATAATTCACTACGACCTTTTTCTCTAAATCAATTTCACATATTTTCTTTTCATCTTTTTCATAACAGTCAAATGATTCTTCGATTGAACCATCTTTCAATTCTACTTCATAACTATATGGGGGTTTTTGGGTTGTATAAAAAATTACAATCAAAAACGCCAATACGACTACACAAATAAAGCCAACGATTCCTAATGCAATCTTCCACCTATCTTATTTCCAACGAAAGCCTTCATAAATCGTGGTCGCTGACATCCATATCAAGATGCCAAGAGCGTACAATGTCATCAGCATTATAACAATCACAACCACATCTACAAATAATTCCATCATATACTCCCTTTATTACTCAAACACCAATTCATCCGACCCTGTAATCGTTCCTTTCGGTACAATCAACATATACTGTTCGTTGCTAATTGGCTTTGTTTCTGTTTCACATCCCAAAAGAACACTACAATAAGTGTTAGTTTCTTGCTCTACATAGACTTCTAAACGAGCTGTATCCTCTTCAACTTCTTTAATCTTTATATCATCAAAATCCAATGACATTCGTTCAATATCGCCATCTTGATTGTAATAATAAAATCCAAATTGATTATTTTCAGAAATCGACATATTGTACACTGTCAAAAGCCCAAACCCTTTTCCTTGTATAAGTTGCTCTGTCTTTCCTCGTACAATTTCATATTTCTCTACTATTTTTGGTTGAGCTTCAGAGGAATTTTCAAAACTATACAATAAGAAATGAAGCGAAAATAGGAAAACTAAAATACATACAGCAAAATATAAAAGTGATATTCGTCTTCCTTTTTCAGTTGATGCTAATTGTAAAGCCAAACAACCTATAAACAGCAGGAATAATGTACCTGCAAGAATAAATAAATTTGTTAGTTCATGACCCATATATTTCTCCTTTTAATAAAACAAAAAAACAAGCAAAAATAATTCTCGCTCGTTCATTTACTTATCTAAAATCAATCTAAAACATTTGTATTTCTACAATCACAATATACTACAACTTTTGTAGTATTTCAATTACTTTTAATCTATATTTTTATATAGCCAATCACTAGGAATATCCAGTTCTGTTGCTATTTTATGTACAGTGTCAAATTTAATATTTTTAATGGAAGTATTATTATTGATGATGGCATATAGGGTAGATTCCCTTATCCCTGTTCTTTTGCTTAATTTATAAATAGAATACCCCTTTTTTTCTAATAACTCTGTTAATGTCATAGTTGCTCCCTCTTTTCTTGAATGTATTATATATGAATTTTATGACATTTGTAATGATGGCACTCAAGCGAGTGCCTTTTCTTTTAAAGATGAGCCTTCTGATTCACTTTTACAATCAGTTCTCCGATTCCATCTATTGCTGTATCCAGTACCCAAGGGTATTCACTGATGCAATTCATCAATTCGTTTAATTTCATTATCAACGACTCATATTTTATTGTGTTTTGATTCGCAGTTACCATATAGTTTTCTAAATCATCACATTCTTGCAACATAGCCTTTAAACTGTTCGCAATTTCTTCAGATTCAATTTCATTCACACATCTTCCTTCCTCAGAAGCATTTCGTATAATGCTTTTAATAAATGTTACATGATCGTTTGTTTGTAATATCATCTCAATATTCTCCTTCCATTTTCTTTTTTGTGAGTTCATCAATGCAGATTTGTAATAATTCGATTGTCGTATCCAAGTCTATTGAACCTACATTGACAGTAGCGACACAATCTATATTATTGTCTTTTGCATCCACTACGATTTTAATTTCTGTACTTCTTGATTTTTCCTTCATATTCTTAGATAGTAAAGTCTATACATGGTATCATCCTTCCTGAAACGCTTTTGTTTCTAAAATATGATACCATTCACTTTTTCCCTTCTATGTGTTTAAAGAGAACACAACTCTTTTATCAAAAATAGGAAGTCACTTCCGATTTTTCTCTTGTTCAGCATATGCTTGGATTTCTTCTTTTGTAAGTCCTACATATTTAGGTAATCGATTTGCACTGATTCCTGTGATTGTACTCTTCCCTTCTCTTTCTGCTTCCAACATTTCCTGTGCTAGAATTTGATTTGCTTTTTCCCTACCACAAGGAATAAACCTCCGTATATCGTATTGGTGAGCGTATCCTTTTCTAAGTATTTGTTCTCTAATTATATTTCTATGTTCATTATCTTGTTGATTCTGCCTCATACTTGAAACACTCCTTTCGCAAAATCATCATAGCATAATCAAAACCAAAAAGTATAGTTTTTATATACCACATCTTTTGTAGTTTTTAATCGTAGTCTTAATGGACTTGTTAGAGTAGTATATCGTATAATAGAAGTGAATATAACGAAGGTGGTGAAATAAATGGAAAAAGAACCTAGCATATATGATGTGGATAAACTTATTGAGATCATAACGGATTATCGAACTAGGAAAAACATAAACCTGCGAAATTTTATTGAAAAAGCAAATATTAGTTATGCTCTATATCATCAAATAAAGCGTAAAGATGTTAAACTCACTTCACGCATTATTAAACACTTTGCAAATGCTATGGAAATGGATTTTTATGTATTATGGACACAAATCATGATTTTAAGTGATGATGAAAATAAAAACGAACTTCTTCATGATACATTTAAAACATTATTTTTACTAAATGATGAACAGTTGCAAACAATTCATGATGAAGTAAAACGAATGGCATCCTTTAAATAATACGCATAATATACTTCAATTTATCTTCCTTCTTTAAATTGAACTTAGAGAGGAGAGATCAAATTGCCAGTATATAAAGATAAACAACGAGGAACATGGTATATATCCACTTCCTACACTCCAAAAAAAGGATTTTACAAAAAAAAGACAGTTCGTGGTTTTAAGAAAAAAAGTGATGCGTTGAATTATGAAAGAGTTATCATGATTCAGTTGAAGCAGAAAGCAAAATATAATTTTGTATTGGGCTTGAAATTAGAAGATGTTTGGAAAGAATATTCTGACTATATGAGATTGACAGAATGGAAAGATTCTACCTACAATGCGAACTCCTGTATCTACAAGAAACATATTAAACCTTATTTTTTAGGTAGAGATTTACTTCAAATACAGAAAAAAGAAATTACAGAATGGCACACGGCTTTAGTTAAAAAAGGACTATCCAAACCTTCTATCAATGTCATTCACACTGCTTTCAGTGGTATCTACACCTATGCAAATGATATTTATGATATAGATTATCATCCGTTAAGTAAAGTTGGATATATAAAATGTCATAAAGAAGATAAGAAAAAAGAATATGTCATTTTAGACCCAAAGGATTTTGTCACTTTTATCAATTCTTTGGATACAATCAAAATGAAACTCCTCTTTCGGACATTATATTCTACTGGATTGCGAATTACAGAGTTAAGAAACTTGAAATGGACAAACTTTAAGAAGCAATCCTTTTTTATTAACAAGGTTATGAAATCGGAAAACAGTAATCGTATTGTACCTATCGACAATGAATTGAATTTACTTTTAAAACAATTTAAAAAACTTTGTGCACAAGAAGATTCTTTTACCAATGATTCATACATATTCTTTGGTAAACATTTTAACAAAATGATACCTCAATACCTTATCCGAACTACATTGGAAAAACACTTGGATTTATGTCATTTAAAACGCATGACACCTCATGATTTTCGACATACTTATGTGTCTATGCTAATCCATGAAGGGTATGATGATACATCTATTGCAGAATTGATTGGAGATTCTGTTTTAACAGTTAGAACTGTCTACGCTCATATGTTGCCATCAAGACGAAAAGATGTCATGGTAGTTCTTGATAAAAGCATACCGAAGAACCTCATTTCGATATGATTTTATTAGGGAAAACCATGAAAAAGAAATAAATTTTAGTTTCAAATTCGTATCACAAGAAGGAAAAGATAAAAAAAAGCCCCATTTTAAAGGGCTAAATCTTCATTTTGAATTTTTTAATTTGTAAAATTCTTTTTTTTAATAGATTGTTAGGAACTATTGTTCCTTTCATAATAACAATCCCTTTAGCTTTAATGGGATATGGTGCTTATTCAATTATAATTGGAACACTTATTGGTAATATAATTAAATCAGCTAATTTAATTATTAATTCTAAATGGAAGCCTAAATTTTTCTTTTCTTATTATGAACTTGCAAATATGTTTAAGTTTAGTAGTTGGACTATAATTGAGTCTTTTTGTCTATGGCTTGTCACTTGGATAGATATATTTCTAATAAGTAATAAGATGGGTAACTTTTATACAGGAATATATAAAAATTGTCAATCTACTGTAACCGGAATAATAACTATTATAACTAGCTCTATTGGACGAGTTCTTTTTTCATCACTATCCAAGATTCAGTCCAATGATGCTGAGTTTAAAAGAATTTTTTTATTATTTCAAAAATATATGAGCATTATACTTTTCCCTATGGGGTTAGGCATTTTAATCTACAGAGGAACGTTAGTTCGTATATTATTAGGCGAAAAGTGGCTTATTGGCAGTGATTTTTTTGGCTTATGGGGCTTTTCAATGTCCTTGGTTGCAATATATGGTACACCTAATGTTGAGGCTTATAGAGCAAAAGGCATGCCTAAATTATCTTCTTTTATTCAATTATTGCATATTATTTTTATCATTCCTATATGTATATACGGTGTAAATAAAGGATTCAAATCAATGGTGCTGCTAAGATCGTTAGGATATTTGCAAATTTTAATTCTACATTTTTATTTTACGAGAAAATATTTAGAAATTGGGATCAAAGAAATTTTAAAAAATACATATTGGCCATTAGTATCATCTCTAGTAATGTTAATGTTTGGTATCCTTTTCAATATGTTTTTACACAATACAATAACATTATTACTATCTATTATTCTATGTATGCTTATATACTTTGCAGTCTTATTCATATCAAAAGATTATAGGACTATTTTTAAATTTATAGTAAAATCTATAGTTTCAATATTAAAATAAGGAGGATCCCATGTACATATATTTTATACCTTATTTTTTAATTTGTATTATGTCAATTCTAGTTTATAAGAAAAAAATGAAAAGAAATACATTCTTAATTATTTCACTCATAATTCTTTTTTTATTTGCTGGATTACGTGGTAATGGAAAAGGTGATTATTATGCATATATATGGGCAGGGAAACAAATAACCCATATTACAGATATTTTCAATTATAGATTCCCAATGGAAATTGGCTTTAGAATACTCGCATTGCTACAAAATGCTTTAAAATTGACGCCTCAAGGAATTATTATCTTTATGGCATTACTTAGTACAACATTAATATATCTAATTATAAAGAAAAGTAAAAATTATTTAATTTCTCTAATCATATTTTTACCTTATTTTTTACAGTTTGATATGCACGCTTCAAGGACTGCGATTGCTGCCTGCTTAGCATCTCTATCGATATATTCATATACAAAAAAAGCATATAAAAAAACAATACTATTATTCATTCTTGCAATGAGTTTTCATCGTAGTGCTATTGTAGTTTTAATATATCCAGTTCTAGATTTTATAAATAGAAAATTAAATGAAAAAAAATATAATATTATTATCTTTATGTCATCATTATTTTTTTTAGTGATTTCCGTTAGAGATATCCTATTCAGCTTAGCGAATTTATTTCCCTCGTTTAAGTTATTTAATCAATTATTGAGTTATCTTTCCAGTGATAAATATGGTTATGCTTTAAAGATATATGATCCACGGATTATACTTGCTTTTTTAGTTTTTATATTATTAGCAATATGGTTACCAGAAAAAAACAAAAATAACAGAATTTTATATATATCATCTTCTGCATCATTATTATTAATTTCAATTTTACACTTTAATACCTTCTTAGCTCTACGATTATCGTATTTTTTTGCTATTTATTCTATAATAAGTATACCAGAAGTTATTAAATATCAATTGAGTACTAATAGAAATTTAGGTAAATTATTAACGATGGGATGTGTGTTTATTTTCTTTCTATATTTCGCAATATGTGCAAAAGGTATGATAAATTATCAAATATTCTTTTAATTATTCATTAATATACAATCTTCTAGTTAGTTATCTAAAACACAACTATCTTAAGGAATAAGATATGTAATAATAAGTATGTGGAAAAAATATAGATAGGAAATTTACAAAACGTTAGTTTTCCATTCTAAGCGTTTTGTCGTTCTCTTCCAACACTTCTGATTGAAACATATGAAAGAGTTTATATGCATATAAGAAAAACCATTTCATTTTATGAAATCTTTATGTGACAGAGTTCCTGCGTCAAAATCGCTTTTTAGTCCTTTATTGAAGTTCTCATTTGTTCTCTTGCCTCGTAGAAATCCATGATTTAGTTTGGACTTTCATGCTTCTGGTTTATGATAACGCAATAAATAGAAGGGAGCAGACTTAAATGCCCCTCCTCTTCGGTATATGAAAACAGTTAAATACGATTCTTAATGGTTTGTTACTTTTTCCAACAGAATAACGGATTTCACCATAATACGGGTAGTTTGCTATATATTGGTCTGGGTTGATATTGTTTCTGTATATCTTTTCCTTGATCTACATGTGTAATGATTGGAGTATTATTAGAGTAATGTAAAAATCGAGTAGTTCTTCGCAAATAGGCTTATCCACCATTGATAAGATGAATGAAATAGTATCTTTAAAGATAACTTTCTAGATTTACGAGTGAAGTCAGAAATTTCATGTGTACAAAATGTTAATCATATTTCAAACAATCGTAAACGTCAAATAGAGCACACATTACAATAAACTGATAACTATGAGATACTATAGGCACGGAGGTGACTATAGTGAAAAAGAAGTATGATTTTGTTGACATAAAGAGATTCCCTATCAGGCTTTCAAAAATCATAAATATGCCTTGCAAGATAAATCGGTAGTAAAGGATTTTGTATCCGTTTCATTGAAGATGAAAGATGAGCTCGTATTCACTTTGAATGATAACAAAATAGTTCTTGATTCCTGTATTGATGACTTCTCTTTATCTCGTATCTTAAAAGCATTGGCATCATGATTAAATTTGATGATATATCTACTATCTACATAGGACAAGGATACACGGATTTACGTAAAGGTATTGATGGTTATTCTGCCATTGCTCAAAGTACGTTTCACCTTGACCCCTTTGACGATGCGCTCTTCATCTTCTGTAATAGGCAAAGAAATAAGTTGAAATGTCTATACTGGGATGGCAAAGGATTCTGGTAATTATATAAGCTATAGGAAAAGGGTCATTTTAAATGGGAAAACAAAGGTGATGGCTCATTAATGATCACACACCAACAATTGAACTGGCTGTTGAAAGGACTGAAAATTAATCAGAAAACAGCATTTAAAGAAGGACGGTACAAGTATGCATAAAAGTGTAAAATGTTCAAAAAGCTGAAGTGAAAAGTTAAATTCCACTTTCAAAAGGCGAATAA
>QULU01000002.1 GCA_003481775.1 Clostridiaceae bacterium OM02-2AC | reverse complement strand
TTTAGAGCTCATTTCTACTCAACCCCACGATAATTTAGAGCCCCCTTCTTTCTGCCGCGATGTGTAGACAGGCGCATCCTTGTTTTATATACGTTGAAAACTTGTAATTATAATGAAAACACATAAGACCAGAAAGAGGATTGCTATCCAGTTACTGAAAAAGGCGCGAACGCGATAGCCTCTGTTATGAATTACATAATTTCGTATGACCAGTCTTTTCTGAAAGAGGACATACAGCGCATACAGCAGAAACAGAGCTTCTAATACAATAAAGACTGTAGAAATCTGGCCGTTGTCTGAAAGAAAGGAAACTTCCATGATCGCAAAAGCGTTATTCAGAAAATGAATCGCTATCCCAGGAAGAATACTTCCTGACTTCAAAACAACATAGCAAATAATAACACTGAGAGCAAAAACAGGAACACTCTGCGGAATATTTCCATGCAGCAATGCAAACAGCAGGCTTGTCACAAGAATTGCGAAGACATTGCCATATCTTTTCAGCGCTTGTAAAATCAATCCGCGAAAGAGAAGCTCTTCCATGATTGGCGCAAGGATACAGGAAGAGAGTACAATGATTAGATTGTAGGTGATATCCGGCTTCATGGAGAAATCCGGCGTTGTCATGACCCAGCCAAACTTGATGAGTATCTGATTGATCAGCTGTATGAGGATTCCTGCTGCTCCTGACAATCCCATACCGATGATTGTATAGCGAAGAATGGAAAGAAAGTTCCACTCCTTGCACAGGGAGTGCGGTATTGTTACATGCAGCTTCTTTTTATATATTACGAGCGTTAAGATCGTTACAAAGCAGGTTGCTATCATACTGAAGATGCTTGTGATGGTTTCAAATTCTGTTTGCGAAGCGCCTGTCATGAGGAATGCACTGCTTATAATCCCTAAGGTAAAGGCACAGGCAAATAATAAAACATAATAGAAAATCAGAGAACCGGCAATGCTTTTACAGTCCTTTTTGCATAGCTGATCTTTATCTTCCTCTTCCAGATACGGCTCCTGTTCCATATGGATACCTCCTATCGATCAAACAGCTTACGTCTTGCGGTAGATTGAATAAACAGCTCTTTCAGGCCATCCACATCATCCTGTTCCAATGCAGCCTTCAGATGATTGACCTCCGCAATGAAATCATCAATTTCCCGGATCAGATTCTCTTTATTCAAAAAGAATACCTCACTCCACAGATTCTCATTGATTTTCGCAATTCTTGTCAAATCACGGAAGGAGTCACCGGTGTATTCTACTAAGTGGGTGTTGTCATTGGTGTTCATAAGAGAAACCGCAATAGCATGCGTCAGATGTGATACAAATCCAATCATTTCATCGTGCTGCTCCACAGTCAGTTCGGAGATATTACTGAAGCCGAGAATTTCAGCAAATTGCCGCATGGTCGCAACCGCATCCTGTGTATTGCGTTTTGTAGGCAGAATAATAAAGTTGGCTATATGGAAAATAGAGTCATCTGCGAATTTTACTCCGCTGACCTCCTTTCCTGCCATTGGATGAGAGCTGATGAATTCCACATCACTGCGAATGATTTTCTGAATGGGTTCTACAACACCTGTTTTCACGGAGCTTACATCTGTAATCAGAGCACCGGGCTTAAAGTATTTCTGATAGGTGGTTATCCAGTCTACCGTCATATTAGGATATAGGCCGCTTATTATGATATCAGCTTCCTTTATATAGTTAATATCGAATGTTGATCCGCGATCGATGATATTATGCTTGATTGCATAGTCGATGCTGAGCTGGTTAATTTCAATGGCATCTACATGATAGCCGTTTTTCTTTAAGCCCATGGCATAGCTGCCGCCAATCAACCCTAATCCGACAATAAGAAAGCGTGTGTTCTCCTGTATCATAGCAGCTCCACCTTTCCACCGATGGACTGCAAATCTTCAAAGAAGGTAGGGTAGCTTTTTTGGATTGCCTGTGCACCATCAATGCTGCAGGGGGTATTGCTGCAGGCTGCTGCAACACTGAGTGCCATAACGATCCGGTGATCATTATGGGAGGAAAGCTCGCTTGTACAGGTATAGGAGGAGTTACCGGCGATAAAGATTTCATCCTCTGTGGAATGAATATCCACACCGAATTTGCGCAGCTCCTGTTCCATTGCTTCAATGCGGTCGCTTTCCTTGATTCGCAGTCTGCCAGCATTGAAGATGTTGGTATTTCCCGGGGAATACATAGCAAGGACAGTTAAAATTGGCCCGAGGTCTGGACAATCCGCAAGATCGATTCTACAGCCCTGCAGGCTGCTTTTATAAATATGGTAGCCGTTTTTTACCTCTTCGATGCGTACACCAAAGTCCCTCAGTATCGAGAGTATTTTTTTATCTCCCTGCCTGGAATCGTGATGAACACCGGTGATGGTAAGATCATGATTGCATGCGGCAAGAACCGCAAAGAAGGCAAGCTGGGAATAGTCTCCTTCGATCGTATAGTCACATGCTTTATACTGCTGATTACCCGGAATGTGAATGGTCAGATCATCTTTGAAGGAAGCTTGGATGCCATAGGTTTCCAGCATTTGCAGAGTAAGATCAACATAGCTTCTGGATTCAAAGGGCGGAAGGATGTGAATGGTGGAATCCTCCTGCAAAAGCGGCAGTGTGAACAGCAATCCACTGATAAACTGTGAACTGATATCACCCTGCAGAGTGATATCACCGGCATGCAGACATTCGCGTATCGTGATGCCGGATGCATCCTGTCTGAAGGTGAGTCCCTGCGCATGGAACAAATCCTCATAAACCTTTTGCGGACGCTGCAGCAGTCTGCCCTGTCCCGTGAAGGTGATTTCCTGATTGCAGAGAGAGAAGATGGGAATGAAGAAGCGCAGGGTGGAGCCGGATTCACAGCAAAAAACTTCTTTATCCTTTACTGTAAAATTTTTGATTCCCGTAACAGTAACCTGATCTTCTTCCATGCGGATATCGGCACCCAGCTGCTGCATGCCGGCAATCGTGGTTTTAATATCCTGCGAATAGGCAACATTTTTTATGACACTGGTTCCGTTCGCCAGAGCAGCACAGATAATTGCACGATGCGCCATGCTTTTACTTGGCGGAATGACAACATGCCCACTGCAGGTTGATGGTGCTATACAGGCTTTCATTTACATTGCCCTCCCGATCACACCTGCGATGGCCTTTCCCTTGCGGATCAGCTCTTTGAAGTTATCCGGTTTGAGGGACTGTGCGCCATCACTCCATGCGCATTCCGGATGATCGTGTACTTCTACAATCAGACCGTCGGCACCTGCTGCGATTGCGGCAAGCGAAGCAGCCTCCACAAGCTCCCAATCACCGGTCGCATGACTTGGATCTATGATAATCGGAAGATGTGTTTTTTTCTTGATAATAGGAACCACACTCAGGTCGAGGGTATTTCGTGTATAAGGTTCAAAGGTACGGATACCGCGCTCACACAGCATGACATTCGTATTACCTTCAGAAAGAATATACTCTGCGGACATGATCCATTCTTCAATCGTATTCGCAAGTCCGCGTTTCAGTAGTACCGGCTTGTCTGTTTTACCGACAGCCTTTAAAAGATCAAAGTTCTGCATATTTCTGGCGCCAATCTGAATCACATCGACATGCTCTATGAATTCATCCAGCTTATCGGCACTCATCAATTCTGTGACAACAGGAAGACCGGTTTGCTTTCTTGCCTGGGCAAGCGCCAGAATTCCTTCTGTCCCCATACCCTGAAATGCATACGGACTTGTTCTTGGCTTGTAGGCTCCCCCACGCAGCATCACTCCTCCTGCATCCTTTACCTCATGGGCGATATGACAAATCATATCTTTCCCCTCAACGGAGCAGGGTCCGCCAATAACGACAATTTTTTCCTTTCCGCCAATCTTAATGCCATTCACCTCGATAACCGTATCCTCCGGATGAAACATACGGCTTGCCTTCTTATACGGGGATGAAACACGAACAACACTTTCCACATGCTTGTTCGCCTCAATGCGCTTTGGGTCAACCTGTGAGGTATCTCCAACGACACCGAAGACATTGAGGTTTTCACCAATACTCTCATGAATCTGAAGGCCCTTATCCTTCAGCTGCTTCATGACATGCTCGATATCTGCTTTTGTTGCACTTTTCTTCATTGTGATAATCATAACTGCTTCCTCCTCTTATCTATATTACTGTGCTGTTTTTTATTTCATTGTCAGGGTCGCTGATCGTTCCATCAGCTGATCCAGAATGCCAATGGCAAGCACACTGTCCACGACGATTCTAGCCCGGTGGATAATTGCCGGATCATGGCGTCCCTGAATCTGCAGCTTCACTGCCTCGTGAGTCTTTAAATCCACTGTATTCTGTTCCTTATATATAGATGCTGTCGGCTTAATGACCGTACGGATGCGAATCGGCATTCCATTGGAAATACCACCGTTGATTCCACCGTTATTGTTCGTGGCAGTATGAAAGCCGTTGTCATAGGTGATTGGATCATTGGCTTCACTTCCATATATATCCGCAAATCCAAAGCCCAGTCCGAATTCAATTCCCTTTACCGCAGGCACACTGAATAACAGATGGCTCAACGTGCTTTCCAGCGAGTCAAAGAACGGCTCTCCCAGACCAGCCGGAACGTTTAGAATACAGCTCTCCAGAATACCGCCTACACTGTCACCTTCATTTGCCGCTTCCTCAATCATAGCTTTCATGGCAGAAGCTGCTTCTGTATCCAATACAGCAAAATCCATCGTATTGACCCGTTCGATTTGTGCTTGTAATTCCTCAGTATCATCAGAAAACGGAATATCCTGAATCGTTCTGCTTTTCTGAATATGGCTTCCTATCAGAATTCCTTTTTCTTTCAACACCTGCATGGCGATTGCACCTGCCGCTACCAGCGGTGCAGTAATTCTGCCGCTGAAATGACCGCCTCCGCGATAGTCCTGCCAGCCCATATATTTCTCATTTGCAGTATAGTCCGCATGAGAAGGACGCAGCCGATACTTTGTTTTTTCGTAATCATTGCTTCTTGTGTTTGTATTCTCAATGAGAATCGTCAACGGTGTACCGGTTGTATGGCCATTGAAATAGCCACTGACGATATGCAGTTCGTCTGCCTCTTTTCGCTGTGTGGATATTCTACCCTTTGCTTTTCGCTTTTCCATGACAGAGGCTATAAAATCCATATCCAGTTTGATTCCGGGCGCAAGACCGTCAATCACGCAGCCGATGGCTTCTCCATGGCTTTCTCCAAAAATTGTTACAGAATAATTATGTCCGAATGTATTTTTCATGCTGATGTTCCTTTCAATATCGTACGTACTTCATGAAGCGGAGTTTCTATTAGCTGAGCTGTTCCGGCTTTTGGAACATGGACAATCGTTACATGATCGCCGTCCGCTTTCTTATCTCTGCATAAAAGCTGATATACCGCTTCCGGATCAAAATCCACATGTGTGCGGATACCCAGACGCTCATACACGCTGATTACACGCTGCTTCAGCTGTTCATCATCGATGAAATACAGCATCCCCAAGGCAACACACTCTCCATGCAGGTATTCACTTAGGTGATAATAGCTTTCAATAGCATGTCCGATCGTATGACCAAAGTTCAGAATCTTACGCAAGCCCTGTTCCCGTTCATCCTGCTCGACAACACTCTTTTTCACATACAGTGCTTTTTCAATGATCGTGTCGAGATCGTTTTCAATATCCCCCTGTTCAAACAATGCAAACAGGGAGGCATCATAGATCAGTCCGGCTTTCAATGCTTCAATCAAGCCGTTGATATAGTGTCTTCGTGGAAGTGTCTGCAATGTATCCGGATCAATAAAGACCATTTTTGGCTGATAGAAGGCACCGACAATATTTTTGACCTCATCCAGATTGATAGCGACCTTTCCACCGATACTGGAGTCTATCTGCGACAGTGTTGTTGTCGGAATCTGTATGAAGTCGATTCCCCGCATATAGGAGGCTGCCACATAACCTGCCAGATCGCCGACCACTCCTCCTCCAAGCGCGATTACACAATCCTTTCTGGAAAACTTGTGTGCCAGCAGATCCTCATTGATTTCCTTGAAAACGGCAAGATCCTTGGAATCCTCGCCCTGTTCAATGATATGCACATATCCTTTTTTACATTGCTCCCGAACAATGTTTGCATAGGCCTCCGGTACGCCGCTGTCTGTAACAATCATCACCTTACGGTTTAAATCAATATAGTCATTTAAACGATATAGTATCCCGTGTTCCATCAGGATGTCATATCCGTTCTCCTTTAAATCAACGTGTAATTTCATAACAATATCCTCCCTTTTATGAAAAAAAAGCATCCTGTGTGGTTCGCAGATGCTTTTGTATGCTCGTTATAAAGTGAAAATAACCATGAGTATTTCGATGGCTTTATAACGGACTATTCAAAGTAATAAAAGTATGCTTTCTGTATCATGGTCAAATCACTCCAATTACCAATATGATAATATACTTTATGCATAATTACAAGAAAAAAACACAAATTTATGAAAATAATTTCAGTTTATGAAAATTGAATGAAAACATGAGGGATATCCGAATTTACAAAGTCAAGGTGAAGCACTTCAGGATACAATCTATTTATCAGCGGCTGATGCTTTTTTCTTGATATCATATAGATAAGCTTTGGATGTTTTGTCAGGAAAGCAGCGATGTATTTCGCATGATACTATTTGCACAAAATTTGTAAAACTTTTCATTATTTCATGTAAGTTTTGAATTTATGATAGGAAGTTAAATAGAATTATTGTATAATATTGTGGAAACAGGGGTGAGTTTATGAGTTTATTAGATGATGCCCGAAAACGGATCAATGCCATCGATGAGGAAATGGCGGGACTTTTTGAACAGCGCATGCAGGCAGTTGAAGATGTCATCCGTTACAAGCAGGCGCATCAGATGCAGGTTTTGGATACATCCAGAGAACAGTATGTTATCGAACATAATACAGCGTTTATTCAGCGGGAGGAATACAGAGACAGCTATACTGAATTTATCAGTACAATGATGGCAATCTCCAGAAAATATCAGCGATCGATCATCAATCAGGATTTCATCGGTTACTCCGGAACAGAGGGTGCTTTTTCTCATATAGCTTCAAATCGCGTGTTCCCGGACCATCGCAAGAAAAGCTATGCTTCCTTTGAAGATGTCTTTCATGCTGTTGAGGAGCGGGAAGTCGCCTATGGAGTCATTCCCTTTGAAAATTCATATACTGGTGAAGTGGGAGAGGTTCTGGATCTGTTGATGCGTTACGATGTATATATCAATGATATATACGATTTGCGAATATCGCAGAATCTGCTTGGTGTTAAGGGAGCATCTCTGGCGGATATCAAACAGGTGTATTCCAAGGATCAGGCAATTTATCAGTCAAAGAAATTTCTGGAGGGACGCGGCTATGAGCTGATACCATATCCGAACACTGCACTTGCGGCAGAATATGTTGCGAAAGAAAATGATACATCCAAGGCTGCTATTGCCGCCAAGGAAAACGCAGAGCTGTATGGTCTGGATATTCTTGCAGAGGATATCAATACAAGTGAACAGAACACGACACGGTTTATCATCATCAGTAAAAAGCTGATTCCTCATGGCAATCGCTTCTCGCTCGCCTTTACCACACATCACAAGGCAGGAGCACTCGTCCATGCGATGAATATTATCGCTCAATACGGATTTAATATGCAGAGTATCAAATCAAGATCGATTAAGGAATGCCCATGGGAATATTATTTCTATGTGGAAATAGAAGGAGATTTAAAGGATGCGAAGGAACAGCATCTGATTCATGATTTAAAAGAGACTTGTGAAGAGGTGAAAATACTCGGAGCGTACCAAAACGATGAAAGAAAGCAGGGATGAATATGAGTTTTGTAAAACAGAACGTCAATAAGGCGCCAATCGAAGATACAGTATTCGCTATTGTAAAAAAGGCAAAGGAGGCCAAGGCTGCTATCGGTGCAGAACGAGTTGTCGATGCGACCATCGGTTCTCTATATAATGAAGAAGGGACCATCGTTGCCTTTGACAGCGTGTTTACACCCTATAATGACATTGCAAAGGAAACAAAGGCTGCCTATGCGGCCAGCTTTGTCGGCAATGATTCTTTCCGTAAACAGGTCTATGAATGGATTGTAGGCGGTACGGGATCAACCCTTGCACACAGTGTGATTGCCACACCGGGAGGAACCGGGGCTGTAGCGATTACCATGCAGGAAATACTCGATGAAGGAGAAACGGTCATTCTCCCTGAAATCGCATGGGGCAGCTATAAGCTGATGGCAACCATGGATAATCTGAAGGTGAAAACCTATTCTCTGTTTGAGGAAGATCATTTCAATGTAGAATCCTTAAAGGAAGCCTGCCGTGAGGTTATGAAAACACAGAAGAAGCTGCTGCTGGTGATCAATGATCCATGTCATAATCCGACTGGCTACTCTATGCGTATGGAGGAGTGGCAGGAGGTTGTGGCACTCCTGAATGAATGTGGAAAGGAAGTACCAGTGGTGCTTCTCAATGATATCGCCTATATTGATTTTTCTTATGATTTAGAGCATTGCCGTAATTATATGAAGACGTTTAATGCTTTTTCAGAAAATGTTATGGCTGTAATTGCCTTCAGCTGCAGTAAGGCGCTGACCTCCTATGGCTTACGCTGTGGTGCCGCTATTCTGTTAGCACAGACAAAGGAAGCTGTGCGCGATGTAGAAATCGTATTTGAGAAAGCTGCCAGAGCAACATGGAGCAATGTTCCCAATGCAGCAATGGAAAACTTCACGTATGTCACTACGACCAATTATGATGCCTATATGAGAGAAAAGGCGATGTATGTGGATTTGCTGAAAAAGAGAAGTGATATCTTTACAGAAGAAGCGGATGCCTGCGGATTGGATTACTATCCTTATAAGGAGGGCTTCTTCGTAACTGTGAGAATCGAGGATAATGCATTGCGTGATGTCTTCCACGAAAGCCTGATGAAGCAGCATATTTATACTGTAAAGGTAAATAAGGGAATTCGTGTAGCAGTGTGCTCCCTAAGCAGTGAGAAGTGCAGAGGACTTGCGAAGCGCATGAAGGAAATACTTGAAGCATGTAAATAGAAGCACATTACATTACCATAAACGAAAAAAGCAGACCGATTGTTGCGGTCTGCTTTTCCACAGGAATCCGAAACTGAAGCTACGATTGCATAACTTGTTCTATCCATGCTGTTTCCCTTTTGTTCGTGATTCATAGCGTGGTATAATAAAAACACAAGGGAGCTGATTATATGAAACGTTTGCCAATCGGTATAGAGAACTTCAAAGCTATGATAGATGAAGGCTATTATTATGTTGATAAAACATTATTCATTAAGGATGTGCTTAATGAAAAAGTTGTACTGTATACAAGACCGCGCCGGTTTGGGAAAACATTAAATATGAGTATGCTATATTATTTCTTTTCTATGAAAGAGAAAGAGAATGCGTATCTTTTTGATCATCTTGAAATTTCAAATGATTGCCATACAAGGCTGCATCAACATGCATATCCAGTTATATTCATCACCTTAAAGGATATGAAAAGAGCTGATTATAAGATGCAAATTGAGAAATTCGGTTCTATAATTTCAGATATTGTGAATGCAAATCAGGAATTGCTGAACAGTCCGATGTTAAATACTGCACAGAAGAATTTGTTAATACAGTATCAAAACGAAACCTCAACCATAAGCAATTTAATGGATGCTTTATTTAAAATCAGTACTTGTATGCAACTGCATTTTCAGAAAAAAGTCATTATTCTGATTGATGAATATGATGTACCTTTACAGACTGCATATTTGAATGGCTACTATGATGAAATGGCAGACTTTCTGAGGAATGTGTTTAGTGCATCCCTGAAAACTAATGATGCTTTAGAAAAAGGTATTCTGACCGGTTGTTTAAGAATCGCAAAAGAATCGATTTTTACAGGTTTAAACAATTTTAAGGTCAATTCCATTTTTGATGAAGCTTCCAACCAGCGATTTGGTTTTACAAAAAATGAAATCAGTTCTCTTTTACAGAACTATCACGCAGGCGAATACAAAAGCCAAATGAAAGAATGGTATGATGGATATCGGTTTGGGGGCTGTGATATTTATAATCCATGGAGTGCTCTGTTGTATATGGACAAATTGATCAATACAAGTAGGAAAGTACCAGAATCCTTTTGGGCAAATACAAGCGGAAATGATATTATTTATCGTTATATAAAAGAGGCAAATCCGAATATGCGTGATGAATTTGATATTCTGACATCAGGTGGAATAATAGAAAAAACAATCAAGGATGATATAACATACAGAGAAATGGATCAAATCAACAATGTTTACAGTTTTCTGTTATATACCGGATATCTAAAAGCTGTCAGCTGTATAGATGAAGAACAAAATGTGTATCAACTGATGATACCCAATAAAGAAATTAAACGAATTTATGTATCCATATTTAGTGAATGGTTTCATGAACAAATTGCGCATAGCAGTGTATCCTTTATGGAGGCATTGATAAGAGAAGACGTAAAACAGGCTAACGATATATTGAATCAAATCCTGTTTCAATCTATCAGTTATTTCGATTATGATGAAAAATTTTATCATGGCGTTTTGATTGGACTGTTGAATCAATATCACATTGTATCAAATCAGGAAACAGGATTGGGTCGAAGTGATATTGTCGTTCTTCCACCAAGCAGGCAGTCAAGAGGTGTCGTGCTGGAATTAAAAGTTGCATCTGCAGCAGCAGCCCTAAAGCCGATGGCAGAAAAGGCTTGTGAACAAATCAAAAAGCAGAAGTATATAGAAGGATTGTATGCAGATGGCTATGAAGATATCATAGGATATGGAATCGCATTCTATAAAAAATCTTGTGTAATTATAGCCTTAAAGGATAGGAACCGTTAAAAAAAGAAACCTACGAAAGATGAAAAAAGCGTGAAAAGTCCTGCCTCTGCGTAAAACAGTTTGAAAAGCTTTCTATTTACATTTAGCTTTAAGGGAATCTTTTCTATCCTTATCATGGCATGACTATGCGATTTTCCATCTTTGCAGTATTTGAAGGGATATTAGATCAGAATAAACATCATAAAAACCAGATTCGTGCAGTTCGGATGTAGGCTATGTTATGGTATAAGAAAGAAATGAGGGATAACATGATACTTTTTGTAAGCGGACGCTGTGATATACCGGCATTCTACAGCACATGGTTTTTTAACCGGCTTCATGAGGGCTTTGTGGATGTTAGAAATCCGTTCAATCCGCATCAGATCAGTCGTATCTATCTGAATGAACAAAATATTGACGGTATCCTGTTTTGTACAAAAAACCCGATTCCCATGATGAACAGACTGGGGGAAATACCCTTTCCTTATCAGTTTCAGATTACGCTGACACCCTATCATGAGGATATTGAAGAGCATGTAGCATCCAAAAAGGAAATTATAAATGCGGTAAAAGATATGGCACTGCAACTGGGGAAGGATCGTGTAATCGTTCGCTATGACCCGATTCTGCTCACTCCCAAGTATACTGTGGAGTACCATCAACGGGCTTTTGAAAAGCTGTGCAGCCAGCTGGATGGCTATGTGGATACGATTATCATTTCATTTGTGGATATGTATAAGAATACGGCAGGGAATCAAAAACGTATGCAGCTACAGGAAATGCGCAGACAGGACATGCTGGAGATTGGAAAGGCACTGGGCAGTGTTGCTGAGCGCTATGCTGTACATGTACAAACATGTGCTGAGGATATAGATCTATCCCCGTATCATATTTACAAGGGACTCTGTATGGATCGTAAAAAGCTTGAGAGGCTGGTACAGCATTCATTGGATCATATTCAGGGAAAAGGGGTGCGTTCTGCCTGCGGCTGCATGCCGACGGTTGATATTGGTGATTATAACTGTTGTTCGCACGGCTGTCGGTACTGCTATGCCAATTATAATGAAAAACAGATTGCAGAAAGAATGAAGCTCCATGATCCAAAAAGCAGCGTCCTGCTGGGACATCTTGATGAAGAGGACCATATCACGATACGAGAGGATAAACACGTCCGACAGATTTCACTTCTGTAGGAAAAAAATTCAGGGTATGATAAGGCGAGATGTCGGATACATCCGGACAGAAGCTATTCACCATAATCATATTCGTCAGGCATCCGGATAAAAGGAAAGCTTATGAGGAGCTGTGCGGTTACAAGCTTGTCAGGTACACGGATAACGAAGAGCGGCAAAGCGTATCTTTCGCGTTGATGCTATATACATAGGAGAAGACCATATCTTTCTTTGAATTAACCGCATACATATCCCATAGTTTCCACAGGAATCCGAATTTGAGAAAATCCGATAAGAAAATTCACTTTATCTATTGTAATAAAATCAGGTTTCTAGTAAAATAGACATGTATTGACATACATGCTTGTATATACCCTGTAATAAGGTCAGGGAGTTTCTAGCCGTTCACCGTAAAAGAGCGGGCTACAAGCAAACAATTACTCTTTCTTTTTGTTCTGGGACGTACTTGTTTGCTTTTTATATTGCAGGCAGGTGCGTCTTTATAATTTTTATAGGAGGGTCTTACTTATGGTCTTAAGAAGATACGCTATAACAATTACACAATTTAACGGTTTTTAGTGTACATATTGGTGAAAACGATATGTATTTTTTTATTTCAAGGAGGAAAAACAAATGAGTGAAATCAAACCTGTCGTCAGTATTTTAATGGGAAGCCGTTCCGACTTGCCAACTATGGAGAACTGTTTCAACCAGCTAAAGGAATTCGGTATTCCTTTTGAAGCACATGCATTGAGTGCTCATCGTACACCGAATGAGGTTATCAAACTAGCTGAAGGTGCCAAGGATCGTGGAATTAAGGTTATTATTGCTGCTGCAGGCGGAGCTGCTCATTTGGGTGGAGTTATCGCATCCAGTACAACACTGCCGGTAATCGGCGTTCCGATTCAGACAAGTGCGCTGGGTGGTATGGATTCCCTGCTGTCCACTGTACAGATGCCTGGAGGAATCCCAGTCGCAACGGTTGCTATTGGAAAAGCAGGCGCAAAGAATGCCGCGATTCTGGCAGCACAGATGCTTGCGCTCAGTGATGAGACTATGGCTGAAAAAATGGTCGCATTCAAGGCTTCCATGGCAGAAAAAGTAATCAAAGATTCCGTGATTGAAGTGGAATAGGGAAAGGTGAATATACTATGAATTATCGCGTATTTGTGAAGAAAAAGGAAGCATTTCAGGTGGAATCCGCTTCTTTGTTTCATGAACTGAAGCAGAATCTGAATCTTGCAGGATTGCAGAAGATACAAATGTATAACGTGTATGATGTTTTCCATGGGGATGAACACGATATGGAGCTTCTGAAAGAAAAGGTTCTGAGTGAGAAGGTTACCGATGAGGTTTTTGATGAGGTAGATTTGAAGGGAAAAACCTTTATTGCATATGAATGCCTGCCCGGACAATATGATCAGCGTGCGGACAGCGCACAGCAATGTCTGATGCTATTGAATAACAAGCAGGATGTTGTAATCAAAAGCGGACGTATCGTAATTCTGGAGGGCAGCGTCGCTGAGGAAGAAGTTCAGGCTGTCAAGAAATACCTGATCAACCCGGTAGAGATGAGAGAAAAGGATCTTGCTGTACTGGGCTATGAAGAGGATGTGGAAATTGAACCGGTACCTGTTCTGACAGGCTTCCGTGATCTGGATGAAGCCGGACTGGAGGCATTGCGCAGTGAACAGGGGCTGGCCATGACGCTGGCGGATGTGCAGCATATCCAGAAATACTTCAGGGAAGAGGAACAGCGTGATCTGACGCTGACAGAGCTGAAGGTATTGGATACCTATTGGTCCGATCACTGCCGTCATACAACCTTTGAAACCATTCTCCAGAATGTAAAAATTGAAGCAGGCAGTCTGCAGGATACGATTCAGAAGGCATATGAGCTATATTTGAAGCTGAGAAAGGATGTCCATGATAACAGGAAGGTTATGACGCTGATGGATATGGCTACCATAGCCGGTAAATATCTGCGGAAAGCAGGTAAGCTGGACGATATGGAAATCAGTGATGAAATCAATGCATGCTCGATTGAAGTAAGTGTGGATGTGGATGGAGAAGATCAGCAGTGGCTGTTGATGTTTAAAAATGAGACACACAATCATCCAACCGAGATTGAACCGTTCGGTGGTGCCAGCACGTGCATCGGCGGGGCAATACGTGATCCGCTGTCCGGAAGAAGCTATGTATATCAGGCAATGCGTATCACCGGTGCCGGAGATATTACAAAGGATATTAAGGAGGCACTTCCAAATAAGTTAGCGCAGAGCCGTATATCCAAGGGAGCTGCCGCAGGGTATTCCTCCTATGGAAATCAGATTGGTCTGGCCACTACCTATGTAAAGGAAATCTTCAATGACGGTTATGTCGCAAAGCGTATGGAGGTTGGTGCCGTTGTGGGTGCCGCACCAAAAGAGAATGTCGTGCGTAAAAAACCGGAAACCGGAGATATTGTTGTTTTAATTGGCGGGGCAACCGGTCGTGACGGTGTTGGTGGAGCCACCGGTTCCAGTAAGGAGCACAACGATACCTCTCTGACAAAATGTTCCAGTGAGGTTCAGAAGGGAAATGCGCCGATCGAGCGTAAGCTGCAAAGACTGTTCCGTAATCCGTTGGCTACTAGACTGATCAAAAAGGCGAATGACTTCGGTGCCGGCGGTGTGAGTGTCGCAGTTGGAGAAATTGCGGATGGACTGAAAATTGATCTGGACAAGGTTCCTGTAAAATACAGCGGGTTATCCGGTACAGAGCTTGCTATTTCTGAATCACAGGAGCGTATGGCTGTTCTGATTGAAGCGGATAAATTTGAAGAATTCAAGCAGCTTGCATATGAAGAGAATCTGGATTCCTGCATCGTCGCAGTCGTCACAGAGGAGCGCCGTCTGGTGATGAGCTTTCATGGAGAGGAAATTGTAAATATCTCTCGTGATTTTCTGGATACCAATGGTGTACGCGGACTACAGGACGTATTGATCCGTGAGGGATTAAGTGATACCGATCCATTCCATAGTGAGGTAACCTCAATGGAAGAAAATTTGAAGCAGCCCAACGTTGCATCTCAGATTGGTCTCGCAGAAATGTTTGATGCTTCCATTGGTAAATCAACCGTTCTCATGCCATTTGGCGGAAAATATCAGTTGACGGAAACCGAAGGAAGTGTGCAGAAGCTGCCGGTATTCGGCTTTACCAATACATGCTCCATTATGACTCATGGCTATCATCCGGAGTTGTCCCTATACTCTCCGTATCTGGGCGCAAGCTATTCGGTTGTTGAAGCACTTGCCCGTGTAACTGCCATGGGTGGCAACTATGAAACCTGCCGTCTGACAAATCAGGAATACTTTGAGCGACTCCATGCCGATCCTGAAAAATGGGGGAAACCAATGCAAGCCCTGCTGGGATTGATCGAAGCGGAAATGGCGTTTGAAACACCTGCGATCGGCGGTAAGGACTCCATGTCCGGAACATTTAACGATATCAGTGTTCCGCCGACGCTGATTACATTTGCCGTTACAACTGAAAAAACAGAGCATATCATTTCACCGGAGTTCAAGGCATCCGGACATCATATCTATTACATAAAGCATACGCCGAACGATAACAAAACACCAAATTATGAAGAACTGAAAGCAAATTTCGTCAAGGTGCGTGAGCTGATACGTAAAGGCGTGATCTGCTCAGCTGCAACTGTGAAATTCGGTGGACTTGCGGAAGCATTATGCAAGATGAGCTTCGGTAATAAAATCGGTGTTGAGGTGAAGACAAGCGAAAATATCTTTGATCTGAGCATCGGAAGTATAGTTGTTGAAAGCAGCGAAGCGATTCATGACGAAGCCTTTGTATTGCTTGGGAAAACGACGGATGCCGACACGATCTGCATCAACGATGATTGCATCACAATCGAAAAAGCTATCGCAGCATGGTGCGAGCGCTACAACACCATTTATCCAATGACAGTGGATCAGGAAGCGAGTGTTATTGAAACACCGGAGTATACGGCAACCGAGCGTGTTCATGTGAAAAAGACGATAGACAAGCCAAAGGTTATCATACCGGTATTCCCAGGACAGAACTGTGAATATGATACAAAGCAGCAGTTTGAGCGCGCAGGTGCGGAAGCTGAAATCTATGTCTTCAACAATCTGAATGTAGAAAGCATTGAACGCAGCCTGAAGGAGCTGAGTGAAAAAATTGCCTCTGCTCAGATTCTGATGGTTGTCGGAGGCTTCTCCAGTGGGGATGAGCCGGATGGAAGCGGTAAGTTTATCGCCAACGTCTTAAGCAACCCTTCTGTGAACAAGGCCGTACAAACACTGCTTGCGAATGACGGTCTGATTCTCGGTATCTGTAATGGATTCCAGGCACTGATCAAATCCGGTCTGTTGCCATATGGAGATATCACAAAGCTGAGTGAGGAATCACCTACGCTGTTCAGAAACAATATCAACCGTCACGTTTCACATATTGCGACAACGAAAATAACCTCCAATAAATCACCATGGCTGTCCAGCTTTAAACCGGGACAGGGACACTCCATTGCGATGTCACATGGAGAAGGAAAATTCGTCGTCAGTGATGAAGTCGCAAAGCAGCTGTTTGAAAACGGTCAGGTAGCAACACAGTATGTGGATCTGGATGGAAATCCAACCATGAATGGCACCTATAATATCAACGGCTCCATGTATGCTATTGAAGGTATTACTTCAGCAGATGGAAGAATCTTCGGTAAGATGGGACACAGTGAGCGCTATGAAGACGGACTGTTTAAAAATATTGATGGAGATAAATATCAGAATATCTTCCAGAACGGTGTAAATTACTTCAGAAATAAATAATATACAGAAATACGGCAAATCCATAAGAGAGTAGCTAGGGATATACAGTCGTATCTGCCTTATATTATTGAGGCAGTTGCCATCATTCTACTTCCTCTGATCGTTACGATAGGCTATGTCAAGGCACCGCCTGACACAGCCTATATCATGTCCGGTCTGAGGAAGAAAATCATCATAGGAAAAGCCAGTATTAGGATTCCGTTTCTGGAGCGTCTGGATAAGCTGAGTCTGAAGCTGATATAATTTCTCCGGTATCCCTGCAAGTGATAATGATGCAAATGTCGTTGTGCAGGCAGTGGAAAACGTAAGGAATCAGGAAGAGAAAAAGCTTGAAAAAAAGCAAAGCCGACAGAGAAAAAGTCGGTTGAAAAGAAAGCGGACAGCGATAAAATGTCCTGAGAAAAATAAGAGAAGAAAGCGAGAACGTGTATGAGTGATAAGTATAGAGAAGCCGGAGTCGATCTGGAAGCCGGATATGAATCCGTTCGTCTGATTAAGAGCCATGTCGCTAGAACAAAGGTGAAGGGTGCGATTGATTCCATCGGTGCCTTTGGCGGTATGTTTGATCTATCTGTATTAAACATGAAGGAACCGGTTCTGGTAAGCGGAACCGATGGTGTTGGTACAAAACTGCTTGTTGCATTTGAGATGGATAAGCATGACAGTGTTGGAATTGATGCTGTGGCAATGTGCGTCAATGATGTACTTGTACAGGGGGCAGCGCCAATCTTCTTCCTGGACTATCTGGCAGTTGGTAAAAATGAACCGAAGAAAATCGAACAGCTGGTAAAGGGTGTTGCGGATGGCTGTGTGCAGGCAGAATGTGCGTTGATTGGCGGAGAAACTGCCGAAATGCCGGATATGTATGATGTGAAGCATTATGATATTGCCGGTTTCTGTGTCGGAGCTGTGGATAAATGCAATCTGCTGGACGGACAGAAAATCGAGGAAGGCAATGTCCTGATCGGTCTTCCAAGTACCGGTGTACATTCCAATGGATTTTCCTTGATCCGTAAGGTGCTGTTAAAGGATGCCAAGCTGGATCTGCATAAGGAATATGAAGAAATCGGAAATCAGAAGCTTGGGGATGTGCTGTTAACACCGACAAAGATCTATGTCAAGGCAATCAAGCATTTGCTCGGTAAGGTTGATATCAAGGGAATGAGCCATATTACCGGAGGAGGCTTCTATGAGAATGTTCCCAGAATGCTGAAGGAAGGACAGGGTGTCACGATCGATACAACTGCCTATCCACGTAAGCCTATTTTTGATATGATTGCAAAATATGGAAATATCTCGATGAATGAAATGTGCAATGTATTCAATATGGGCATCGGCTTCCTGATGGCTGTTGATAAAAAGGACGTGGATACCGTTCAGAGCCTGTTGAAGGAAATCCATGAGGAATCCTATGTCATCGGTGAAGTGACAAACAGTGGAAGTGTGGATTTAAAATGGTAAATATTGCGATTTTTGCGAGTGGGAACGGCTCCAATTTCGAGAATATTGTGCAGGAAATAAACAATGGTCATGTCAACAATGCCGTTTGTAAGGTTTTGATTATTGATAAGGAGCAGGCCTATGCAAAAGAGCGTGCCGCAAAGCTGCAAATCCCCTGTG
This sequence comes from Clostridiaceae bacterium OM02-2AC, assembly GCA_003481775.1. Classification (GTDB taxonomy): domain Bacteria; phylum Bacillota_I; class Bacilli_A; order Erysipelotrichales; family Erysipelotrichaceae; genus Clostridium_AQ. The sequence goes on along the minus strand of QULU01000002.1, from coordinate 254,522 downwards.
TATTTGTAGATCCAAAAGCGTATGCAGGCAAGGAGCCGTACGAACAGGAAATTCTGAATGTATTGAAGGAGCAGCAGGTGGAGCTGATTGTTCTTGCCGGCTATATGCGCTTTATCGGCAGGGTACTGCTGGAAAGCTATCCAAGACGCATTATCAATCTGCACCCGGCATATCTTCCGCATTTTCCAGGGGCACACAGTATTCAGGATGCGTATGAGGCAAAGGTCGATTTCACAGGTGTCACTGTTCATTTTGTAGATGAAGGTGTGGATACAGGTGAAATCATCCATCAGGAGAAAATTGAAATTGATCCCTCCTGGTCACTGGAAACCCTGGAAGAGCATGTGCATGCGCTGGAGTATGACATGTTTCCAAAGGTAGTAAAGCATGTATGTAAAATGATAGAAAGCGAGGAAGCATAATGAAGCGAGCATTGGTTAGTGTTTCTGATAAAACAAATCTGGTACCGTTTGTATCTGGTCTGGTTGAACTGGGCTATGAAATAATCTCTACGGGAGGGACAAAAAAAGCTCTGGAAGACAATGGTATTAAGACGATTGGCATTTCCGAGGTAACCGACTTTCCGGAAATCATGGACGGGCGTGTAAAAACACTGCATCCTAAGGTTCATGGAGCATTGCTTTGTGTGAGAGATAATCCCGATCATGTCCGCCAGATTGAAGAGCTGGGAATCCAGTATATCGATCTGGTATGTGTGAATCTGTATCCGTTCAAGGAAACCGTACAGAAACCGGGTGTCAGTCATGAAGAAATCATCGAGAATATTGATATCGGCGGTCCAAGCATGCTGCGCAGTGCTTCAAAAAATTATAAGTTTATTCCGGTTCTCTGCGATCCTTCAGATTATGACGGTGTGTTGAAGGAGCTGCGTGAAAACGGAGAAACCTGCCCTGTCACAAGAGAATACCTTGCGGCTAAGGTGTTCCGTCATACCGCAAGCTATGACACGATGATCGCAAGTTATCTGACAGAGAGAACAGGCGAGAAATATCCGGAGAAGTTTACAATCACCTTTGATAAGGTACAGGAGCTTCGCTATGGAGAAAATCCGCATCAGAGTGCTGCCTTCTATAAGGGAATGAACCCGCAGTATTCTCTGGCAAATGCGAAGCAGCTGCATGGCAAGGAGCTTTCCTATAACAATATACAGGATGGGAATGCTGCAATTGAGATACTGAAGGACTTTGAAGGTCAGCCTGCAGTTGTTGGATTAAAGCATATGAATCCTTGCGGTGTCGGTATCGGAAAGACAATCGAGGAAGCATGGGATAAGGCATATGAGGCTGATCCGGTTTCTATCTTTGGCGGTATCGTTGCCTTCAATGAGCCGATTCATGCGGCAGTGGCAGAAAAGCTGTCTAAAATCTTCCTGGAAATTATTATCGCTCCTGCATTTGATGAAGATGCATTTGAAATTTTGTCCAAGAAGAAGAATATCCGTTTGATGCAGCTGGATACCTCACTGGAGGTAAATGCCAGATATAAGGTTACAAACGTGAATGACGGTCTGCTTGTGCAGGATATTGATGATCATAAAATCACAGCAGAGGATCTTCGCTGTGTGACAAACCGCAAACCAACTGAGGAAGAGCTGGAACAGCTGTTGTTCGCATGGAAGGTGGTCAAGCATGTCAAATCCAATGCTATTGTTCTGGTAAAGGATAATATGACCATTGGTGTCGGTGCAGGTCAGATGAACCGTGTAGGAGCTGCGAAGATTGCCATTGAACAGGCAGGAGAAAAGGCAAAAGGCTCTATCATGAGCTCCGATGCGTTCTTCCCGATGCCGGATACCGTGGAGGAGGCTGTAAAGGCAGGCGTTACTGCTATCATTCAGCCAGGTGGTTCCATCAAGGATCAGCTGTCCATCGATGTGTGCAATGAGCATGGCATTGCGATGGTATTCACAGGCGTACGCCACTTTAAGCATTAAATGATAAAAAGAAGCTTAGCAAAACCGATTCTTACCACGTATAGAAAAAGAATTCAACAACCGTATGCTATATACGAGGTGAATTCTTAGCTTCTATAAGCGTGTATGATTCATGATGCGGCTTCTTTTTTTCTACCCACAGCTGTTGACTCTTTGCGTCATCTGTATTTCACAATTTCAGGAAGCCTGTGATCCATGATACGAAAGGCCTTGTGAAGTAGATAAGCGGATATGGATAATATGCAGCAAGCGGCTGGATGAAAAAGCAATAGCGTGTTTTGATCGGTGGACAAAGGCTGTTGTAAGAAGCTTGTTAGAATAATACAGAAAAATGAAAGCAGCATTTCTCCACACAGGCAGATAAGCATTCCACGGATACCTGCCTGTTTTTGCTGAAGCAAGCTGTAGCAGCTATAAGTCAATGGCAGGAAGAGAATCAGCGCCATAGGATATCTGTCGATAACGATCAGGGTATCGAATGCAAGTGCTGCTATCCAGCTCGTATAGGGTATGACGCTTTTTTTACCTTGCACAGGCAGACCTCCTTTCATGAAGCAGCTATTTTCTTGCGGCAGGGCGATAAGGGTCCAGCAGAGCACGCAAATCCTTACCACTTTCGTTTAATTCGTCCATCATGATATCTTCTTTGACAATACCGTCATCAAGAACAATACAGCGGTCAATCACAGCTTCAATCTCTTCTATGTTATGCGTGGAAATCAGAATGATGACATCTTCTTTTACCTGTTCGATCAGCTGTCTGACAGTATCCTCTTTCGCATATACATCCAGTGTGGTAAACGGCTCATCCAGTATGATAAGCTTTGCGTTCATTGCAAAACCGGCGCTGATCTCCACCTTTAGCTGCTGACCCTTGGAAAGCGTGCGGATGGTATCTGTTTTGCTTACCTCGAATTGCTCGAGGAAGTCAAAATAGCGGTCTTTGGAGAAAGCAGGATAATATAGCGTAAGAAATTCGCCATATTCCTTTGGAGACATATAGGGGAAATAACTGCCATCCTCTGTGATGAAGGCGATCTTATCAAACTGCTCCTCCACTGCTTTATCGTTCCATGTTATCAATCCGTCATCCAGCGGAATAAGGTTTAGAATGGCTTTCAGCAGCGTAGTCTTGCCGCTGCCGTTTCTTCCAAGGATGCCTGTAATCTCCCCTTCATGAAATTCTATAGTGGTATTGCGCAGACCCCGGTTGTTGTAGTACAGCCTTTTAACATTTTCTAATTTTAGCATTTGTAACCTCCCGGCTGTTTATAATCACAGCAATTTTTTATTTGTATAATAAATAGCACACTGTACAATAAGGGAATCAACAGCCTGATTATGGATGCATTCCATGCTGTACAGCTCAAATACAGCAACAGCAGATAGGTCGGATAGAGCCATCTGCTCATGCGGGGAATTTCTGCTCTGCATGCATATATAACGGAGATGCCGCCCGTAACAACCGATATATAAAAGCTGATTAGAAACAAAGCGGACGTAACAGACGTAGGATATAAGAAGGGGAAAGCACGCTGCATGGAGAGCATCATTGTAAATGATTGATATTTTTCAGGGAGAAACAGCTGCTGATTTTCCAGCTGCTGTAAGTGATATTGAAATCCAAAATATAAAATTGTAAGACTGATCAGATAAAAGATAAGCAATAGGATGGCCAACAGAAGAGCATCTGCGACAATGCGTGGCTTTTGTGTTGAAGCCAGCAGCATCCATCGTGTCTTTCCCTGACGGTAGTCAAACAGTGTCCGCAGGATATAGTAGAAAAATATAAGTACAAAGAAACAAACTGTAACACCATAAAAGAGGTTGTAGCTTAGCGGCAATAGCTCAATCCATGTAGTACTGCTGTATAGCAAACGGATATTTGATGAAATGCTCTGCATAATAAAGGCAGAGACCATGAAATAGGCGAGTGTAATTGCCAGCAGAAATCTTGAAAGGCGGCGCATATGTTGTTTAAATTCACGTTTCAGCATGTTCTTTACCTCCTGAATTTGACAGGAATACAATCAGCGGGCAGCTCTGTGAGGGAAGGCTTTAGTTTTAAGAAATCCAGCGTGCCGACATATACGGTCTTGCCGTTTTCTATAACAAGGAGCTTGTTCGTATAGTATCCTGAGTCTGTGCTCATAGAAACATAGATTCTTCCATTCTTATATAGAATATCGTGAATAGGCGCATAATCGCCACTTTCTAAAAGAAGCTGTTTGTTTTTTACATGCAGGAGCTGCATGGTGTCTGTATTTAAAATCTGAATTGTATCATCATAGCTGAAGCAAAGATACTTGTCATTCTTATAAATGGTATCAAAATAATGGAAGTCCTTTATACTGATTTCATCCTTCAAATTACCGTTAAGGTCATACTTTGTAATATACAGCTTTTGATTTTTTTCGCTGAATACAAATATATGGTTTGACGAGAACTGCATTGCAAGATAATTGCGGTCCATGCTTACGTTTGTCAGCTTTTCCGCCTTCAGCCGTGTACTTATATCGTAATAGTTGTGCTCCGTATCTGTATTGATGCTATAGCTTTCCGGATAGTTCATTATTGTTGCACGATAGATATAATTCTGACCGCTCATAGCGGTGGTGCTTAAAGGAAGAATGTAATAGGAACCATCGTGAAACACAGGTATACTTGATCCACCGGACTCTTCCATATTTTCCGGCTGAATCCATCCAGGAATGATCTTTTTTTCTTCTGTATCGTACGTACCTTCTTCTTTCAGAATATGCTCTTTATCCGCATTATAAGTTAACTCTGTCTTAATAAATCCCAAATCGTTAACCAGCTGTTGATTATCTGTCACCATTACGGATACATATAATGATGCTTTATTCAGCTGCCGCTCATAGGATGTCACATCTGTTCTGTTTTGATCCTTTGTTTTTTCCCAGTCACTGATTGGCTTGCAGTCATCCTCGCATACATATGTGAAGGATGTATAAGAGGAACCCGGATATCCCTGCGGATTTCTTATTTCATGAGATACTCTGGCACGCTCATCATAGGATATCAAAATGGATGCCTCCTTCAGATTTACGGTACTATCAAAGCCGACTCCATGCAGTGCTGAGCGATTCCCCATCACATCCTGTATAGGGAAGTCTGCTTGTCCGGCATATAGGAGAGGTAGACTCATGCATAACATAGAGGCAAGGGCTGCAGAGGCTATAAAGGCAGTTGTCTTATTCATTTCATCTTCCTCCTTTTCCACATGAAGCAGGATTTCAACTGTATTGCATGTACGGGGATAAGCAGCAGCATGGCAGCAGCTGCGTACCAGTCCTCAATTACCTGTAGATCTGGCATCGTTTGTGCCATAATCAACTTAATAAAGAGGAAAATAATTAGAAGACCGGCATACAGTAGGACTGTTTGTAATCCTTTATATGTCTCCATACCGATTAACAAAAGGGTGCTGATGCAGGTTACTGTAATCAATTTTAATATATTGAGGATTAAAACAGCTACCGTAAAGGGCATATAGGCTGTTGCAGTTGCCTGCGAGAGCTGAAAGAACAGAAAGGAATTGCTGAGAAACGGCTGTTTATCTGCCACCATGAAGTAAAGAGCAGTCCATGCCAGCATGTGTGTGCAGAGTAAGCCAAGATAGGTCATAAATTGAAATAGCAGTTCACTATAGAGAAAGGTTGATTTGCGAATCGGAAGTAGGCGAACCCGGGTTAATCCGCCTTCACTCATAAAGGTTTTATAGCGGCTTCTGTGAATCAGAAAGAGCAGTAGAAAGCTCGGATAGAACGTCAGAAGCATAATAGTGTTGATATCCTCGGTGATATTGATAAAGCATAGTGCTAGCTGGACGAGAAAGATGTCCACGTACAGAAATATGATCTTATTCACATAGGGCGCAGAAGTGTTTTCAATAAATAAGCGAATCTCTTTCATTGCAGTCTCCTTTCTGTATTGCGGTCGCAATACACTTGTTGGAAATAAAAATTATGTGTTCCATAGCTTTGTAAGCCAGGCAATCGTCTGTTGAAAATCCAGTCCGCTTGTCTGACACTCCTTTACAAATTTCTTCATCGTTACCTCAATCATTTCATTGCGTAGCTTTTCCAAGGTTTCCTCATTGACAATAACAACGCTTTTCACATTGCTGATCGTCTTTATGATTCCCTCATCCTCCAGCTGTTTATAAGCTTTTTGTACCGTGTTTGGATTGATGGAGAGCTGTAGTGCAAGCTCACGGCGACTGGGAAGCTCTTCATAGTGCTTCAGTTCATCGGCGAGAATCAGCTTTTTGATATAACGACTGAGCTGCGGATACATCGGCTCTTTTTTATTAAACGTTATATGTTGTAGATTCATGCAATCCACCTCTCTTCAAGTGTATTATAACCGCAATACACTATGCAGTCAAGAGAAGCCTGTTTTTTTGTTAACAGGCAGACTGTAAATGCATTCAAAAGATAGTCTCCTCAGCATTGAGAACACCGGATGAAAGCCATTCTGTTATATACTCGCGAATGAGATGCTCGTGTGTATTTTTATCATTGGAAACATAATTCGCAAGAAATGTGTCCAGTGTCACATGCTCTGTACGAAAGACTCTGCTTTTATCTTTTGCTGTATTCTGAATCCAGAAAATATAATTGTATGCTTTATACCATGGTGAAACATATACGTTTAAATGATATTGTGTATTTGAACGCATGTCGATGTATGCATGAAAAATAGGCTGTTCTGATACAATCATATGCTTATAATCTTCCATTTCTTCCTGCAGCATACTACCCTCCCCCCTTTCTTTTCATAACAGTGTGCAGAGATCAGAGTGAATAGGACAACGGGACAGCTGTATAAACACTGACCTCTGTACATTCATCATACGGAATAGCAGCAAAATTGCAAGCGTTCTGGGACAAGCGGTATCCCATAGGGTGGAAACGGTCATTTTTTGTTGAGAACATCCGAAAATCCATGATTGTTTTTTATCTTCGGCATTCAGAAAAAACAGCATTGCAATTCCGTTTGAACCGTGGTAACATTTTAATGTAATAAAAAAGGGGAGCTGGAAACGGCTGAGAGGAAGCGCTCGCTTCGACCCATAACCTGATTCGGATAATGCCGACGTAGGGATGTGTACAATATGAGTGACTGCATATTGAGATATGGCCTGCGTTTGCTGTATCTCTTTTTTATTGCTGCATACGGAAGGGGAGCTCCGACCGTACAAAGAACTTCAGCGAGGGAGCCTGCCAGACAGGCTGAGAGGAAGCTGTATGGCTTCGACCGATCTTGGGATATCAACCGGGAGAGCTGTTTTCTTTGTGCTTCCTGTTTATATCCCAAAGGAAAGCAAACAGGAGGTAAGTAGAAATGAAAAATGAACATCGTGTTTTTCGCCATGTCTTTCTGGCAATGATGGTAGCCGTAGGAGTTGTCATATCACCAATCCTGCGTGTGGAGGGTATGTGTCCGATGGCGCACTTTATCAATATTACAGTGGCAGTGTTAATGGGACCCTGGTATTCGTTTCTGTGTGCGGTACTGATTGGGGTCATCCGTATGGCGGTTATGGGGATTCCACCGCTAGCATTAACCGGAGCTGTATTTGGTGCAGCATTGTCAGGAATCTTTTATAAAATCAGCAAAGGGCAGCTGTGGGCAGCAGTTCTGGGGGAAATCATTGGTACAGGAATCATCGGGGCAATCGTGTCCTATCCAGTCATGGCGCTGCTGTGGGGAAGAAACGATCTGACCTGGATGTTTTATGTACCGAGCTTCTTTATGGGAACCATCATCGGAGGCAGTATAGCATTTATATTTCTGACATCCATGCAGCACAGCGGTATGCTGCTTAAGATGCAGAGAAAGCTGGGAGGAGAATGGAATGTACGAGAAGCTCTGGAGCCTGAGAAAACAACTGCAGTACAGTCATAATCTAATTCACTGCATCACCAATCCGATCAGCATGAATGACTGTGCAAATGCTGTACTGGCACTGGGTGCGAAGCCAATCATGGCGCAGCATCCGATGGAATGTGAACAGATTACCGCATGCAGTAAGGCACTGGCACTGAACCTTGGCAATTTTGATGATAACCGCTCGATTGCCATGAAGAAAAGTCTTCACTGTGCAAATGAGAATGGTATTCCGGTAATCATTGATTTGGTTGGTGTCGGATGCAGTGAGCTACGCAAAACGTTTGCAGAGGAGCTGTTGCAGAAGGGAAGATTCTCTATCATAAAAGGAAATCTTTCTGAGCTGAAGGCAATCAGCGGCCGTGACAGTCATGCCCTGGGAATTGATGTCGGTGATGGTGATCGGGAAGCTCCTGCAAAGAGTGCAAAGTGGCTGGCTGAGCTTGCCCGCAGACATGCCTGCTGTCTCTTATGCAGTGGAGAAGTGGATATCCTGACAGATGGAAAGCAGATATATTTTGTAGAAAACGGAGATTCCATGATGACGCTTTGTACAGGGACAGGTTGTATGCTGAATGTGATTGCAGCTGCATTTTTATCCGTTACAGAGAATTCGCTTGATGCAGCCTTGGCGGCATGTTTGACCTTTGAGCTGGCTGCAGAGAAAAGTGTTTCAATCGCAGATGGACCGGGCAGCTTTCATGCATCACTGTTTGATTCTTTATATGGGATGGATGAGCTGGATTTTGCGAAAGCAAAGGTTAGGAGAGGGCTATGAAATTTGATTTAACATTATATCTGGTAAGCGATTCAACAGATTTATCAGAGGAGGAGTTTCTTAGACGGCTTGAACAGGCATTACATGGTGGTGTTACTCTTTTACAGCTAAGAGAAAAAAACAGAACAACGCTGGAATACTATGAGCTTGCCTGCAAAGTAAAAAAGCTGACAGATGCTTATGGGGTACCGCTTATGATTGATGATCGTGTGGATATTGCTCTTGCAGTGGATGCGGCTGGCGTCCATGTCGGTGCAGAGGATCTGCCCGTCAAAGAAGCACGCAGACTCATGGGACCGGATAAAATTGTAGGTGCAACGGCGAAGCGTGTGGATACTGCCATGCAGGCAGAAGCAGATGGTGCTGATTATCTGGGAGTCGGCGCAATCTATCCGACTACGACAAAGGTGAAAACAGTATTGACCAGCGTAGAAACACTGCAGGATATCTGTGCACATGTTTCTATTCCGGTTGGTGCTATCGGTGGCTTGAATGCAGAGAATTGTGATATTCTAAAGGGAACGGGTGTCAAGGGAATCTGTGTTGTATCTGCTATTATGAAGCAGGAAAATTCCTATGTTGCAGCGAAATCGTTAAAAGCTAAAATCATGGAAATCTGTAAATAGAGGTGCAGATAAGATAAGAAAAAGACAACTTCTAAGGGTAAAAGCTCTTAAAAGATGTCTTTTTTATGAAGCCCATACAGCCTTCAACTGTTATTGCTGATGCTTTAGAGAATTCATACTGTGTAGACTTCATTCTTACCTTTCCGTTAACGTGCTATCCGATATAATATGTTGGCACATTTTTGTTAGCTGCTTCCGTACTTCTATGTCAAAGCTGTTATCTATTCTTATTCATATGAAAATATAGTAACAGGATAGCCAAAAAAGCAGCTGTAAGAATCCCATGTAGATGAAATGTGCAGAAATATTTTTGTTTGATAAATATCGTTTCGTTAGATTCAAAATGACGAGTGGTGCTATCGAAGTTAATAACAACAACAGCAAATAGAGAAAAACAGGCAGTTTCGTTAGCAGGTTAACAAAGCTTACTATGATACATAAATTTGTAAGAACTAAATATATCTTATGAAAACCGATCGCTGAATTTGATTTTAATCTTGAAAATGCAGAGGCATAGACCGGAATCTTAAAGAGAAGTGGAAGAAACATAAGGAATTGAAATATTGATTCTAATTCTCCTTCTACAAAAAACATATAAAACCTTTCCCTCACATTATTCGACTTACAAAATATGAACTACTGTCTGCATCTTTCCTTTCTTCATACGAACAGAAATTCAGTGAATCTTTATATTCTTAAGCAGACATGAAACCTTAAATGCGAAAGATAGCTTTAAAAGGTGATTTTCTTATAATGGGTGACCTGTGTTGCTGTTCTGAAAAATCAGGAGTCCTTGGAAAGTGTAAGCTTGTTATCCGATATATAATCTCTGATTTTTCCATATAGTTTGAAGGTATGATAGGTTTCTGTGTCCTTGATGAAGGTTTCTGTAACATCCTCGTTATCTTCATTTATTACTCTATAGGATGCTTCACCTTCATAAATAGGGTTGACAAATCTTTTTAAATCATCAAATTCCGGATTCATAATATACATTACATAGCCAACGCATAAAATGCATACAATCGCTAAACATACATGCCATTTTTTCAGCTTCATACAGCTTCCTCCTTTTTTCTTGTGCCGGTAAAACGCTTGTAACTACATCCTGAGATTGCAAAAACTGAGAAATAACAAAAAGTGCATACCTTCAGCATATGGAAAAGATAAACTATGCCTCTGTTTTCTTCATACTATAGCTTTCTGAATGAGATAACCAGTATATGGTATTGAATGGCAGATCAACGGGAATAAATGGTCGAACAGGGCGTGATAAAGCAGCTAATCGGCATGCATACTTTCTATGCTTCCATCCTTCATGGTATAGATAATATCGCAGCGCTTTGCCAATTCCATATTATGAGTCACAAAGACAATCGCCTTATCCTGCTTTCTTAAATCCAACAGTATCTGGAAAACACGTTCAGAATTTTCGATATCAAGTGCTCCAGTGGGTTCATCCGCAAGCAGGATCGCTGGATTATTGACTAAGGCTCTTGCGATTGCAGTTCTTTGCCGTTCTCCACCAGAAAGATCATGGGCTTTTTTCTTTAAAAGCTGCTGAATTCCCAGTACTTTGCTCACAGATGATAATATCGTTTGCTGTTCTGCTTCCGGAATCTTTTTCTTACTATATACGAATGGCAATGTAATATTATCCAGTACAGTGTCCTGTTCCATCAGAGCATATTCCTGAAATATATATCCAAAGCTTTCATTGCGTATTGCAGGAAGATTTTTTCCTTCTTTCACCTCCTGTCCGTTTATGATAATCTTTCCTTCATCCGGCTTCATAAGCAGACCAAGCATGTGAAGCAGGGTTGATTTCCCGCATCCGCTGGGACCGCAAATCGCAGTTATCTGATGCGAACAGATATCCATGCTGACATGATTAACTGCTGTAATTTCCTGTTTTCCCTGATGAAACCTTTTTGTTAAATCTTCACAATGTATGAGTACCATAAATATCTTTCCTTTCAGTTATCGCGTATTTCAATAAGTAAATGCTCAAGCTCGATGGAGCGGATGCCAAGATAACAAATTCCCCCCTGAACGAGCAGGAGAATAACCGCAATCATTAGAAGCAGCATGATGGACAGACCTTGTGCACTGAGAATAAAAAGCAGAAGGAAGGGAAGTCCAAACAAGAAGGTTATGTACCAATATAGACGAAGCCATATATCCTTTCTACAGGCGCCGTAAATCAAGTGAATTGTATATTCTTTTCTATTATTTTGAATCAATAGCTTTAGTATATAAAAGAGAAAGATTATACAAAGCAGAAACATGGCAACATAATAAAGCAGAAAATACAGGTTTTCCTGATAGGTACTTTGATAGAGACGGTTTTTAACCAGATTGCTTTGCGGAACCATGGTTCTGGATTCAGGAAGAGAAGTAAGTAATTGATTTATTTCTGCGTTCTGGTTTTTTGTAATCGTCAGATGATCCAGTATTTCCATGTCATAGCTGCTGTCCATCGCGTGAAAGGAATTGAAATCACAAATCAGTACCAGCTTGTCATCCAGAAGCATCCTTCCCATACCATTATCCAGATAGCTGCTTCCTTGCTTTAGCTTGTCGATAACCGGAATTTCTTTTCCATGAAAGGGATAGCTTTTCTGATCAGTCTGCTTATCGTTACCAACAAGTATACCGATGTAGCTTATATCTTCTCCAGTGAGATCAAAGAAAGCCGGAAAGGAACCAAAGGCTATAAAATATTCATTTCCGTCTTCATCAAAGTAATCGGATATATAAGAATAAGCATTCCCGTTGTATTGAAGAGCTGCGGAAAGATATTGCAGAGTATCCTTGTTGCTTTCACTATCATCCAGCTGAAAGGAAGAAAACTGTATCGGTGAAGCTTTCTGTATATGATTAAAAAACTGATACTCATGATAGCTGTTTGAAATCTGAGTGCTGAAAATACCGCAGCAAATTGCAATCATAATTACAAATAATGTAGTAGTGAAGGAGCGCAGCTTATGATTTCTAATATCCTTTAACGCAAAGTGAATTTGCTTATTCATAAAGGTAGCCCTCCTTATCAAGGTTTCTGTTAAGGATTAGCGTACATGCCGCTGTTAGAAATAGTAAGGAAAACAACATTGCTAAGAAGTCAATCCAGATGCTTTCGCGGATAAAAGTCAGCTGCAGCTGTTGTATAATCCAATGATGAAATAGAAGTGCAGGGATACAGCCAATAAATCCAAGAAAGAATATTTCACGTAGATTTTCTAATAATATTGCTTTTCTGGATGCCCCCAGTACCTGCTTTATAAAGAATATTTTTTTCCTACATGCAAAGGAGTGATAAATGAAATAACTGAGACCGATAAAAACAAATACATAGGAAAACAGCATATAGGCAAAAAATGGATTGTTGATGATGCCGGATAATCTATTCCAATAGGAAAAGGTTTCTTCAGTGTATTCATAATGATGTATATCCAGATTCTGCCGTATCATATTCAAAAGCTCATCCGAACCCTTGACAATGAGATCTCCCTGAAGCTTGGAGTAGGAGAACAGATTATATATGAGATAATGATCATTGGGGATTTCCTTCACCGTTCCAAGAACTGTGCCTGTTTCCTTTTTATATAATTCCGGATGCTTTGATAGATATGTAGAATTCAATATATAGGAATAACGTTTATCGGAAAAAAAGCAATTTGCTTTGGAGGCATCCTTAGGAAGTCCGTATGACTCTATTAGCTTGTGCGAGGGATCATACATTCCCAAACCGATATCATCAATAGTATCAAGAAGCAGTAGATCCGTATCCTCATTCAGCACATTTCTGATAGAAGCATACAGCTGCTTTCCCGAAAGTGGCTGTGTGGTATCTGCTTCACGGACTCGCAGAAGCTTGTAGCCCGCGTGTATCTGATATATGTCATCCAGCTCACCGTTCCTGCACGTGATCAGTGATAAAAACATAGAAACGGAAAGCATGAGCAGAAAAGATATACAGATATATACAAATCTAGTGGCTTTCATAAGCTCTCAGCAAAGCTGTTGTTTTCATTAGGACCCGTTTTTTCATACCAGCATCTCCTCGCGACTTTCCTACTTATATATATAGTAGTATATATAATTGAAAATGCAATAGGCGATTGCTTTTAATCTAAAAGTTATTTGAAATCACAACAAGCATTTCCGTGCTATACTTTATACGTTATGTTTTCTTTCTTATCACCTATCCCACAACGTTATAAATCATTTATGTTAACGTGTGATAGTTTAGTGTAAGTAAAAATTTGAAAGCTATTGCATTAAAATTTTAATTGTGATATATTGTTAATTGATAAAGGGCTTGTTATCGAAAGAGCAACACCTGTTACATTTTTTTGTAGCAGGTGTTTTGTTTTATATGAGAGGAGAAGAACATGAAAATATTAAACCCTGTAAATGGCTATGTAAAAGATATTGAGGAATCAAGTGACCCATCCTTTTCACAAAAAATGCTAGGTGATGGAGTATGCATTGAACCAAAAGATAAACATATCTATTCTCCCGTGAAGGGGAAGGTTGCTATGGTTTTTCCAACGAAGCACGCCTTGGGAATCAAATGTGATGATTTAGAATTTATGCTGCATTTAGGTGTAGATACAGTTGAATTACAAGGAGAAGGCTTTGAATGCTTTGTTAAAGCAGGAGATCAAATTGATTGTGATACATTGCTAATTGATTATGATTATGAAAAAGTAGCTGAGAAAGGTTATGATACTGATATTATCTTCATGATTTTGAATAACGATACAAAAGAATTAAAAAAATCATTGGGATATAAAAATAGGAAAGATGAAATAATATCAATTATTTAATAGGTAAATATATGAAAATAGAACAAATTATAAATAATAATGTTGTCATCACGAAGAATAAAAAAGGGAAAGAGACTGTTGTCATAGGGAAAGGTATTGGATTTAATGGCAAAAAGGGAGATCCTATTGATGATAACAAAATTATAAAAACCTTTATGCTTAACGATGAAAAAGAGAAAAATAGTTTTTCTCTAATGATTGATGAAATTCCTTATGACATTATCGAATTCGGAATTGAAATATGTGACTTTATTACTTCGAGATGTTCAAAAAAAGTCAGTAAAAGGATTTTATTACCTTTAGTCGATCATCTTTCTACAACTATAGAAAGATATCGCACCGGTATATCTTTAAAAAGCGAATTATTGTGGGATATAAAATATCTTTATCAGGAAGAGTATGAGATTGCTGTAGAAGTTTGGAAGATGATGAATGAAAAATTCAACATAAAAGTTGATATCAATGAGGCGTGTTATATTACTCTGCACATTGTGAATTCGGAAATGGATTTGGATATCAAGGATGCATACAAGGCGACGGCTATTATTGATACAAGTGTAAAGATTATAGAAAAGCATTTTAAAATAAGTCTGAAAAATGAGAGCTTGGATTTTCAAAGGTTTATTACACATTTGCAGTTCTTTGCGAAGCGTATGATTCAAAATACATTATTATCAAATGATGATATGAAAATGCTGCTCTTTATGAAAGAAGAATATACGGAAGAGTATGAATGCGCTATGGTTATTAAAAATAAGATACAAGAAAAGATGAAGGTTGATATAGATGAAAGAGAATGTGTTTATCTAGCAATTCATATTTCTCGATTACTTAAGTAGTCGGGTTAATATAAAATCGGAGGTGAGAATTGTAAACGATAAATGGGGGTTACTTTATGAGGCCAAACCATTTTAATTGATTACTATTGGAGGAAATTACATGAAAAATTACAAAGAAATAGCTGAGAGTATTATTGAATTCGTCGGTGGTAAAGAGAATATTACATCGCATACGCACTGCATGACCAGACTGAGATTTGTATTAGCAGATACTGGAAAGGTTCATGAGGATGCAATCAAAGCACTACCTGAAGTTCAGGGGATTGTCAATAAGGCCGGGCAATACCAGCTGGTTATCGGGCCTGAGGTTGATAGTCTTTATGATCAAATCAATTTGTTGTGTCCAATGAAGGACATTGATGAAAAAACGGTGGAGAAAGAAAGCAAGGAAGAAAAAAAGTCATTATTCAATACAGTGCTAAGCTATGTCTCCGGTTCCATCGCACCTGCCTTATCTGTTCTTATAACTGCAGGATTCACAAGTGCATTTTTAACACTGTTTGTCCAGTTTGGATGGTTAAGCAATGAATCGCCTACCTATCTGATTTTTAACCAATTGCAAAGCTTAGGCTTTACGTATTTGCCGGTAATGGTTGCTTTCGGTGCTGCAAAAAGACTGAAAACAAATGAATATTTAGCTGCATTCATTATATTGGTTCTATCCAGTGAAGCAATCACAGGTGTAGAGGGCTTATCCTTGTTTGGAATTGATTTAATGACAGTAAATTATGCTTCCAATATTGTTCCGGCTCTATGTATGGTACCGATCATGGCTATTATAGATAAAAAGATAACGTGTTATATTCCTAATGTAGCCAAGGCGGCTTTCAAACCGTTTGTTTTGGGAATCTTAACATTTATCGTTACAGTTTTTGTAATAGGACCTTTAGGTGCTATTGTCGGCAATCTTTTAGGGGAATTCTGTATCTGGATATCAGGCTTCGGTGGTTTCAGTATGGGAATCTTATCAGCACTGCATCCGATTTTGGTTATGTTTGGTGTCCATACTGTTTTAACTCCTATATTCATTTCAGAAACAGCTTTATATGGCTACTCCATTTTATCCGCAAAAGCATTAGCTGGGAATTTTGCAATGGCTGGCGCGGCACTCGCTGTGGGCTTTAAAGCACGTAAATTAGAAAACAAATCATCAAGTATCACCGCTGGAGTAACTGCATTACTCTCTGTTACGGAACCTGCTTTATATGGTACTTTATTAAGATTGAGAAAACCATTTATTGGCGCCATCATAGGTGCCGGTCTTTCTGGAATTGCATTAGGACTGTTTCATGTGAAGTGTTATGCAGGAGGACCTAGTACAGTATTTACAATGGCTTTATATATGGGCGGGGATTCCATGACAAACTTCTATCTGGCCTGCTTATGTGCAGTATTGGCAGTCGTATTTGGGTTTATCGCAACGTGGCTTATTGGTTTTGACGAAGAATAATCAGTGAAGATAGGCGACTATCTTCCTTTTAAATAAAGGAGAACAAAATGAAACAATTTCCGAAAAATTTCTTATGGGGAGGCGCAACAGCAGCCAATCAGTTTGAAGGCGGCTTTCTTCAAGGAGGAAAAGGCTGGTCTGTAAGTGATGTAGTAAAAGCAAAATTTCATGTTGATGTGAAAAATTACAAAGCACATACTGAAATTAGCAGTGAGGATATTTATGAAGCGCTGGCCCATCCGAAGGACCTGATGAACTATCCCAAGCGAGAAGCCAGTAAATTTTATTATAACTATAAAGAGGATATACGATTGCTGAAAGAGATGGGCTTTAAAGTCTATAGGATGAGCATTTCATGGTCACGTATTTTTCCGAATGGAGATGATGAATATCCCAATGAAGAAGGCCTGCAATTTTATGATAATATTTTTGATGAATGTAAAAAGTATGGAATAGAACCATTAGTTACCATGTCACATTATGAACCACCATTGCATCTGGTTTTAAAATACGATTGCTGGTATAATCGTAAAACAATTGATTTCTTTTCCAAATATGTAGAAACCATTTGCAAAAGATATAAAGGAAAGGTGAGGTATTGGATTACGTTTAATGAAGTTGATAGTATGATACGCCATCCCTACACCACAGGTGGTCTGGTGAAAGACAGATTTAAGGGGAAGAATTGGGATGAAGTGATATTTCAAGCAATGCACCATCAGTTTGTAGCAAGTGCTATTGCCACAAAGATATGTCATGAGATTATTCCTGATTCAAAAGTAGGCTGTATGCTTACAAAACTAACTTATTATCCATATACATGTAAGCCTGAAGATGTTTTGAAGGCACAACTGAAAATGAGGTCGATTTATTGCTATACTGATGTGCAGGTATTTGGTGAATATCCAGCCTATCTGTTAAGCATGTTTCGCAGGCAAGGATTAAATATAAAAATGGAAGAAGGCGATCTTGAACTTATAAAAGAGAACGTGGTGGACTTTGTATCTTTTTCATATTATATGTCAAGCTGTGTAGCAGAGGATGAATCAGGCTTAAATGTAACTGCCGGAAATACCGTTCTTGCTTTGAAAAACCCATATTTGGAATCAAGTGAGTGGGGATGGCAATTAGATCCGATCGGTTTAAGAATTTCTCTGATTGATTTGTACGATCGATATAGAAAACCCTTGTTTATCGTCGAAAACGGGTTAGGTGCGAAAGATGAACTGGTTATTGTGGATGGCGTAAAGACGGTAGTCGATGATTATAGAATCTCATATTACGAAGAACATTTTAAACAGATGTATAAAGCGATTTATGAAGATGGAGTAGAATTGATGGGGTATACATCCTGGGGGTGTATTGATTTAATTTCAGAATCTACAAAACAAATGAGTAAACGCTACGGATTCGTCTATGTGGATGCGGATGATTATGGGAATGGCTCATATGAAAGATATAAAAAGAAATCATTCTACTGGTATAAGCGAGTTATTGAAACAAACGGAAGTTGTTTATTTGAAGATGAAGAAAAAGCATGAAAGAGAATAAATGTTGAATACGGATAATGTAAAAATTTTTACTCGCGCGCAGCGAGAGATTGGAGGGAATTATGAATAAGGATTTTTTATGGGGTGGAGCAACTGCTGCTAATCAATATGAAGGAGGATATAATAAGGGAGGTCGCGGCCCTAATACCTTTGACTGTATGGGCAGTGGAAGCTTTAAAAACATAAGAAGGATATCCTGTAAAGTAGATAATAAAATCGTATGGATACCAAGAAATTCCTCTCTTCCAAATGGTGCAAAAGGCTGTATTGCAGATGGTGCTTATTACCCAAGTCATCAGGCAACAGATTTTTACAATCATTATAAAGAGGATATTGCATTATTCGCAGAGCTGGGCTTTAAATGTTACAGGATGTCGATAAGCTGGACTAGAATTTTTCCTAAAGGTGATGAAGAGAAACCAAATGAAGAAGGATTACTGTTCTATAAAAATGTATTTAAAGAATTATTAAAATATAACATTGAACCAATTGTTACTTTGAATCATTTTGATATGCCATTGTATTTAGCAAATTCGATAGAGGGCTGGAAGTCGAGAAAAACAATTGAGTATTTTGAAAAATACTGTAAAACAGTAATAAAGAAATACGCAAGCTATGTTAAGTATTGGATTACATTTAATGAAATCAATTTTATGTTTAGCTGGCATACTCTTGGAATATCAAGTATGGATGAGCAAACCCGGTATCAAGCTTTACATCATGTTTTTATAGCGAGTGCAAGAGTTGTGCAGTGGTGTCATGCGAACTATCCGCAAAAGAAAATCGGAATGATGTTTTCGATGCCGATTTCATATCCGGAGGATTGCAATCCTAAAAATGTATTAAAAACTTATCAGGAGATGAATAATGAATTTTTCTTCTCCGATGTACAATGCAGGGGATATTATCCCAAATATAAATTAAATGAATTTATCAGAAAAGGAATTGTAATAAATAAAGAAAATACGGATGATACGGATTTAAAAAAAGGTGTAGTGGATTTTATTTCTATTTCTTATTATCACAGCGGTGTAGTCACAATACGTGAAAATGCTGAAACAACAGGTGGAAACCTTATACAGCTCGTTAAGAATCCATATTTAGATGCAAGTGAGTGGGGTTGGCAAATAGATCCTTTAGGCCTTAGAATCGCATTAAATCAAATCTATGATAGATATCAAAAACCGATTTTTATTGTTGAAAATGGTTTAGGTGCAGTGGATGAAGTCGTGGACATAGATGGGGTTAAAACAGTTGAAGATGATTATAGAATTTATTATTTTAAAGAACACCTTAAGAGCCTGATGGACGCTATTGAGTATGATGGAATAGATGTTATAGGATATACTGCATGGGGATGCATTGATATCGTTTCAGGCGGGACTGGTGAGATGAAAAAAAGATATGGTTTTATTCATGTTGATATGGATGATCATGGTGCCGGTAGCTTGAAAAGAACAAAGAAGAAATCATTTGACTGGTATAAAGCAGTGATAGCATCTAACGGAGAATGTATACGGTAATTGGAAACAGTATTTTAAAGCTCTTTTATATTTATACAAAAGAAGTGAGTCTTCGTTTTCTAAATAAATTAAGGGAAATGTACAGAGGCTCTTGCCCGCTTTAGAATACAGGTATGAAAAGCGAATAAGGAAGACGTAAATCCCAATGATTCAAAAGCTTTATTGTTCGCCTCCTACTGATTAGCAGCGGTGCATGTAATTGCTGCTATCGGTTCGTTAATACATAGGAGGTGATATTTTACAGCACTCCATGCCTTATGTGAAAAAGGATATGATATAACGGTAGGAAAATAGGTAAAGTAAAATCGTCAGTTAAGCTTCCCCTAAATTCAGGCATTTTAATTTCTTTTTCATCTATATTCATCCATAATATAAGCAGCATTGACAAAAGTGAATGATTTTCTATAGGAATTTACGCCAATCTGTTTTATAATCATAACGTCAGGGATGAATGTAATAGAAAAGGAGGAGCTTATGCTGAACAAGGAAAAGATTTATATCACCGGTCACAGGCATCCGGATACGGATTCCATCGCATCCGCCATCGCTTATGCGAAACTGAAGCAGCGTCAGGGCTTTCATGCGATTGCCTGCCGCCTTGGTCCGGTGAATGCAGAAACAGAATATTTGCTTGAACGCTTCCACATGGATTTGCCTATGCTGTTCGAGGATGCGCGCGCCACTCTGGATGAAATCGACATTGATGGCCCACTGGCAATCAGTCCGCAGACGACCATTATGGAAACACTGGAGCTGATGAGCGAACAGAACAAGCAGTCCTATGGTGTTATCAACGCACAGGGGAAACTGATGGGGATGGTTACCAAATCAGACCTTGCTACGGTTGGTTTAGGAGATACTGCTGTTGCCATTCAGCTGCTGCAGGAAACACCACCGGAATACATTGCGAAAACGGTGAGTGGGAAAATGGTGTATATGGATAAAGCATACCATTTTAACGGAAAGACAAGTGTTATCGCGATTGCCGAAACAAAGCTGAACAACTATGAATTACAGGATCGTCTTGTCATTGTAGGGAATGACTCGGAAGCACAGGAAGCAGCGATTCGCAAGGGAGCAGGAATTCTGGTCGCGGTTTGGACAGAGCATATTGAAGAGAGTGTAATTGCACTTGCGAAGGAATACCACTGTCCGATCATCTTATCCGGACATGGAACGATGAATACCTCTCGTTATCTGTTCTTTTCTCCACCGGTCAAGCTGCTTATGAAAACCGATCTCGTCAGCTTTAACAAAAATGAATTTGTTGATGAGGTAGGAAAGAAAATGCTGAAATCAAGATACCGCAGCTATCCGGTAATTGATGATGAAAACCATCTGATTGGCTATGTTTCACGCTACCACATTTTAAATCAGCATAATAAAAAAGTCATCTTGGTGGATCACAATGAATATGCACAATCTGTGAAAAGCATAGAAAAGGCTGATTTGCTGGAGGTTGTGGATCATCACCGTGTATGTGACATCTCCACAAACCGTCCAATCTCCTTCCGTAATGAAATCATCGGCAGTACGGCATCCATCATAACTTCGATATATCTGGAAAATCAGATGAGTATACCAAAGGATATTGCCGGTCTGCTGCTTGGTGCGATACTCTCTGATACACTGAAATTCAAATCGCCGACAACAACAGCTAAGGACAAAGGGCTTGCCAAAATGCTGGCAGAGGTTGCAGAGCTGGATATTGATGTATTTGCGAAAGAGATGTTCAAGGTAAGCTCCAATATCAGCAATAAGACACCGCGTGAGCTGCTGAATCAGGATATCAAAAAATTCGAGATTGACGGCAGAACGGTTATGATTTCACAGGTAATTGCTTATCAGGTAAGTGAAGCTAAGGAAATTGAAGAGACTCTGCAAAGCGAAATGGAGAAATTCGCACAGGAAAAAGGACTTGATCTTCTGGTTGTTGCATTTACCAGTATACTGGAGAACGGCTCTGTCTTCTATGCCGCAGGAGAAATCGCAGATGTAGTTGCAGAAGCGTTTCCGAACCACTTTGAAGAAGAGCATAGCTTCCAAGAGGATATATTATCCAGAAAAAATCAGATTGTACCATTGCTTTCTCGTGCAATCATCAATTCTGTACACTGATCATCAAAAAAGACAATCACAAGTCGGATTGTCTTTTTTATAACAGCTACGTTTCGATCAGCAGCTGATTATCTATTTTGCGCTTTCAATATAGTCCTTAACATTTTCCTCTACAACAGAAAATGGTGCTGCTCCGCTTTTCAGAATTGCTTCATGGAACTTTTTATCATTGAATTTATCCTTCAGCTCTTCCTGCGCATCCTTTTTCAGGTTGGCAAGCTGAACATATCCTACATAATAAGAGAGGAATGCTGTTGGATTTGCCTGCAGCTGGTTATAGAAATCACTGATATCTGTAACCGCAAGCCCATTTTCCTCAAGGAATTTCGCAGCGTCTTCCTTTGTCCAGCCTTCATAATGAATACCGATATCAGCAAGTGCGACCAGGCAATCCTGATAGACAACCATGTTCTGCTGCAGCTTTACAGCATCCGCAGAAACACCGTCAAGATACTGCAATGCATACAGCTCTGTATAGGTGGCATAGCCCTCAGTATAACCAAGGAAGCTTGCCATACTGTTTCTCCATGGGTCCTTCACATTCTTGTAAGCATATGCAATCTGATACATATGTCCCGGAATTCCTTCGTGTGCAACGGTGGAGAAGGTTTCCAGTGACTGCACATCCAGTGCATCCTCTAGCATATTCACGCGAATCTGTTTTGGTGTTGTACCATCCAGTGCAGGAATGTTGAAGTAAGCCGCAACACCGCCGGATGCAAGATCCTCACCGATGGGCTTGATTTTATAATCCAGTGCTCCTACGGATGGGAAGTCATCCTTACAATCATTTTCAAGGTCCTTCAGCATGCTTTCAAAGTCCGTATATTTGGTTTTGATTTCTCCGTTTGCATATTCATCATACAGATTCTTGTTTTTTGAAATTACAGACTGTACTGCAAGCAGAGATGATCTTGACATACTATTCAATTCTTTTTTGATATCCTCAATCGATTTGTCTGTACCTGTAGCCTGCTTGAACAGAAGCTCATAGTATTCTTTTCCATTCTTCATATGGCTAAGTCCCATAGCATTATTTTTAGAGGAATCCAGCTCCTTCATGGTTTTAATGATATCACTGTAAGCAGGAAGGAAATACTCCTGAAAGGCTTTCTTCAGCTCTGCCTTGTACTGTCTGGTTTTTTCATCCCCAAGCTTCAGGTTATCAATACTTTCGTTCAGACCGGTAAGTACGCTGCTGTTGACATCCTCCTTAACAACCTTCTCACAATACTCTTTTACAGATTTAATATCCAGCATCAGTGTACCTTTTTCTTCTTGCTTTTTTGTGTATTCAAGAAGACTGTCCATATATGGACGTACGGATTTCATCAATGTAATAACATCCTTTACATCCTGCTCATTGCGCAAAGTCCAATCGGAGAACAGGGTTGGCAGCTGTGTGTGCATACCTGTCATGGACTCCAGCGGCATACTCATATAATCGAATTTGGAATCATTCATTTCCGTTGTGTAATCCAGCATATAGCTGTAGACATCATATGTTTCCTTCTGATCATCACGCAGGTCTTCACGGTCAAACTCCTTAAAAGCCTTTGCGGATTTCTCGTTCAGCGCTTTGTTTTCCTTCATGGTTGCTTCATTCAGCTCTTTATCGATCTGAATTTTGGTCTTGCTTATATCCACACCATAATCCTTAGGATTCTCCAGAATAATGTGCGTGTTCGGATAGCTTTGTTCCATTGCTTCCACGAATTCCTGCTTCATAAATTCATCGAACTTTTTCTGTTCTTCGCCGGTATCCTTTTTTGAGCATCCGGTGAATGAAAAAGCCATAACTGCAGATAACATCAGCAATGTTATTTTCTTTACGTTCATATTTCCTCCATTTTCTCTAGTCTCTAGGTAGCGTACACTTGTGCTACAGATATTTTATGTATCCTACTTGTTATTATATCGTCTAATCATGGATTCCACAATGAATTATCCGCCGAAACCGATTTAAGTTTGGAATGAAGTTGTCGTGTTGAGCGGTTTATGCTATCCTATTATAGAAAAGAGTTGATGATTGTGCATGAACGACAAACAAAAATACTGGAGCTTCTTTCTCAATATAAAAAGATAGAGGTAACGAAATTATCAGAGCTTTTATCTGTTTCACAGGTCACGATTCGTAAGGATCTCATGCAGCTGGAGAGCAGTGGTCTGATTCTGCGGGAGCATGGATATGCGGCATTGCATGACAGCGATGATTTAGCAAACCGGCTCGTCTATCATTATGAAATCAAACAGAGAATCGCGCAGCTGGCGGTAGAGGATGTGCAGGATGGGGAGACACTCATGATTGAGTCTGGTTCCTGCTGCGCACTGGTAGCTCTGGAAATTGCAAAAACCAAAAAAGATGTGACGGTGATTACCAATTCTGCTTTTATCGCTGCGTATATACGAAAACAGGGTTCTGTACGAATCATCCTGTTGGGTGGCGAGTATCAGCAGAGCTCACAGGTTATGGTCGGCCCGATGACGAGAAGATGCATGGAGCCGTTTTATGTGGATAAGCTGTTTATCGGTACGGATGGATTCACGAAGGAATCCGGTTTTACAGGAAATGATTATATGCGCAGTGAAACTGTACGGGATATGGCACAGCAGGCAAATCATGTGATCGTTGTTACTGAATCTCTTAAATTTTCACAGAAGGGACTTGTTCAGCTGATAGACACCGCGCAGATCCGTACGGTTGTCAGTGATGATCATATACCCGAGGAATGTGAACAGTTTCTCATGGAGCATGGTGTTGAGGTAAAAAAAGTGAAAAATTAAAAAGGAGCATATGCTCCTAAAGAGACTCTTTTTTACGATAGGGAAGTTGTATAAAAAAGATTTCAGTTCTATTGAAGAATACAACAGATTTTAAATTCTCTTAATTTTATTTACCCAAAATTGAGTAAGAGCCCTAAAAGAAACAGTCAATCCCCTGTTTATGGAAGATCTGCTGGTACTCCTTCAGGTCCTCCGGATACAGGGCTTTTTTATGCTTCATTTCATAGTTGCGATCCAGCATATCATATTTCTTCTCACCAAGCTGATGGAACGGAAGCAGCTGTACGCGTGTAATTGCAAGTGATGATAGCAATGCAGCCAGTCCTTTCGCATCCTGTAGGGAGGCATTAAACCCCGGTATGACAGGTATGCGTGGCAGTATGCAAAGCTTCTTTTGAATAGCCCAGGAAAGGTTTTCAAGAATTTGATCATTGTATACCCCCGTACCGAGATAATGCTGTTCTCTGTCATAATGCTTGATATCAAACAGCAAAAGGTCAAAGAGTGGGGAAAGCTGTTGAAATACAGCGGATGGAACATGGCCGGTTGTTTCCACCGCGATATGAATTCCTTCCTGCTTCAGCTGCAAGGCAAGTGCTTTTGTAAATTCCGGCTGTAGCAGTGCTTCACCGCCGGAAAGGGTAACGCCACCTTGGGATTCCTCATAAAATTCCCGGTCCTGAAGACAGTATGAAACAACCTTTGATACCTCTTTAAATTCTCCCTGCGCATACAGGGCTTTTGCATTACAGACAGTCGTACAGCGTAGACATCCAGTGCATAGCTGTTCGTTGATACTGATTCGCTTGTCGATCAGCTGCAGGGCTTGCTGTGGACATGTCCGGATGCAGGCGCCGTCCTGTATACAGCGTGCAGCATCGTGGAAAAGCTGTACCTGTGTAAGCTGGGATTCCGGATTGGAGCACCAGCGGCAGCGAAGCGGACAGCCCTTCAGAAAAACGGTTGTACGTATACCGGGGCCATCGTGTATACTGTATTTTTGTATATTGAAAACCATGCCTTTGCACATAAAAATCAGCTCCTTTGCTTTTATCATAGCACAGGTTACGACAAAAGTGAAAAATAAATTTCAAATGAAAGTAATAAAAGATTCAAATGAAATAAATCTCTTGACATAAATGCAGTATATGCTAATATGAAAAGGAAGATATTCACAGTTACTTTCAAACGAAATAAATATGAGGTATGGAGGAAAGCTTATGGAGAACAGAGAACACTTTGGAACGCTGACAGAAAGAATGCAAAGCTTTAGAGATGACCTATTAAATACGGAGGCTTCGATTGATGCTACCCGTGCGGTGCTTGCGACGCAGGCATACCGGGAGCATGCGGATAAGCCGCTGCTTGTAAAGCGTGCTTTGATGCTGAAAAACATTTTAGAAAATATGCCGATATTCATTGAGCCGCAAACGCTGCTTGCAGGAAATCAGGCAAAGAAAAACCGGGCAGCACCGATCTTCCCGGAATATGCGATGGATTGGGTACTTCGGGAGCTGGATGACTTTGCGCATCGGGATGGTGATGTGTTTCAAATTGATGAAGAAACGAAGCGAGAGCTGAAAGAGCTTGCGCCTTACTGGTATCATAATACAACACTGGATAAAGGGCTGGCGATGATACCACCGGAAAGCAAAATCTTTTATGAGCTTGGAATCATCAAGGCAGAAGGGAATATCACAAGCGGAGATGCGCATATCGCTGTTGATTATGGAATGATCATGCGAAACGGGTTGAAATATTATGAGCGAAGGACCCTGGCAGAGAAGCAGGCACTGGATATGACAAGGCCGGACAGTATTGCAAAATACCATTTCTATGAAGCGATTTTGATTGTCATTGCTGCTGTACGAAGCTTTGCACAGCGCTATGCGAAGCTTGCACGTTCACAGGCAGAAGTGGCAAAAGGTGAAAGAAAGCAGGAATTAACAAGGATGGCACACATGCTGCATAAGGTTCCGTATGAGGGGGCATCCAGCTTTCATGAAGCAATTCAATCCATGTGGCTGATTCACCTGGTATTACAAATTGAGTCCAATGGTCATTCCCTTTCCTATGGACGTATGGATCAGTATCTATATCCATATCTCCAACAGGATCTGGACCAGCATGTCCTGAATGAGGGACAGGCCGTCGAGCTTCTGACCAATTTGTGGCTGAAAACATATACCATCAATAAGGTAAGAAGCTGGTCGCATACGCAATTCAGTGCAGGCTCTCCCCTGTATCAGAATGTTACAGTGGGAGGGCAGCGTGAGGATGGAAGGGATGCAGTGAATCCGCTATCCTATCTCATATTGAAATCCGTAGCACAGACACGACTGCCGCAGCCTAATTTAACGGTGCGCTATCATAGAAATATATCTGCTGCTTTCATGGAAGAAGCGATTGAGGTTGTTAAACTGGGAACCGGGATGCCTGCCTTCAATTCCGATGAAGTGATTATTCCATCCTTTATCGAAAAGGGTGTAAAGGCAACGGATGCCTATAATTACTCTGCCATAGGTTGCGTGGAAACTGCGGTGCCTGGAAAATGGGGTTATCGCTGTACCGGAATGAGCTTCCTGAATTTTCCCAAAACCTTACTGATTGCTATGAATGAGGGAGTGGATCCGGCAAGCAAGAAGAAGCTGGTGAACGGTCTTACTCACTTCTGTGAAATGACCTCCTATGAGCAGCTGAAGGAAGCTTGGGATATCACCATTCGCGAATTTACAAGGCACTCAGTTATTATTGAAAACTGTTGTGATCTCGTACTGGAACAGGATGTACCGGATATACTATGCAGTGCATTGACTGAGGATTGTATTGGACGGGGGAAAACTATCAAGGAAGGCGGAGCTGTCTATGACTTTATTTCGGGCCTTCAGGTGGGGATCGCCAATCTGGCAGACAGTCTGGCGGCGGTGAAAAAGCTGGTGTTTGAAGAACGTACGCTTACAGCAAAGCAGCTATGGGACGCACTGCAGGATGATTTTTCATCTTCGGAGCATGCGGCTGTTCAGCAGCTGCTCTTAAATGCTCCCAAATACGGAAATGATGATGACTATGTCGATCAGCTGATTGCGGATGCATATGAAGTCTATATTGATGAAGTAAAAAAATATCCGAATACACGCTATGGAAGAGGACCGATTGGCGGTACTCGTTATGCCGGAACATCCAGTATCTCTGCCAATGTCGGACAGGGGAAGACAACGCCGGCTACACCGGATGGACGAAATGCCGGAACACCGTTGGCAGAAGGCTGTTCCCCTGTGCATGGTATGGATAAAAACGGACCTACTGCTGTTTTTAAAACAGTGTCCAAACTTCCGACACATGAAATTACCGGTGGGGTGCTGCTGAATCAGAAAATGACTCCGCAAATGCTGGCAAGTGAGGAAAACAAGCAAAAGCTGATTATGATGATACGCACGTTTTTCAATCGGCTGGATGGCTATCATGTACAATATAATGTGGTTTCCCGTGATACGCTGATTGATGCACAAAAGCATCCACAGAAATATCGGGATTTGATTGTCCGTGTTGCCGGGTATTCCGCCTTCTTCCACGATTTATCCAGACAGACACAGGATGATATCATTGAACGAACAGAGCAGACGCTATAGGTCGCAAAGTAAGCCTGCCTGTATTTAGAAAACAAAAAGAATCGTGATGTCCTGCAGCTGACAGGCTCACGATTCTTTGTTAATGCTTACTGCTATACAGGTGTCTTGCGACATAAACGCCGCTTGCACTTGCATGAGAGAGGGAATGGGTAACACCACTGCAGTCACCAATCACATACAGTCCTTCATGCTTGGTCTCCAGATTATGATCAATTTCAACCTCCAGATTATAGAATTTCACCTCTACACCATACAGAAGGGTATCATCATTGGCCGTACCCGGCGCTACCTTATCCAGCGCATAAATCATCTCTATGATGTCATCCATCTGACGTTTGGGAATCACCAGACTCAGATCACCCGGGGTAGCGGATAA
Organism: Clostridiaceae bacterium OM02-2AC; assembly: GCA_003481775.1. GTDB lineage: Bacteria > Bacillota_I > Bacilli_A > Erysipelotrichales > Erysipelotrichaceae > Clostridium_AQ. The sequence goes on along the minus strand of QULU01000002.1, from coordinate 226,147 downwards.
GGTTGGTGTGACGAAGCTTTCCGCAATGCGGGAGTCCGTGCTTCTCTGTCCGCGAATCAAATCACCGAATCGCTGAACGATGACGCCGCCGCCCAGCATATTGGATAAACGTGCTATGCTTTCCCCATATTCGTTGCTGTCCTTAAATGGTTCTGTAAAGTGATTGCTAACCAGCAGCGCAAAATTTGTATTCTCCGTATAACGGGAAGGGTCTTCATAGCTGTGGCCGTTCACCGTTACAATTCCATTTGTATTTTCACTGACGACTACACCACGCGGGTTCATACAGAAGGTACGAACCTTGTCCTGAAACTTCGTGGTACGGTATACAATTTTGCTTTCATACAATTCATCTGTCAGATCAGAAAAAATACTGTACGGCAGCTCTACACGGACACCGATATCGACACGGTTGCTCTTTGTGGCAATTCCCAGACTTTTACAAATGCTTCCCATCCATTTGCTTCCGCTACGGCCTGTGGATATGATGCACTTGCTGCCGGTGAAGCTCTTATCCTTGCTGATCAGACGATAGCCGTTATCCAGCTTTTCCACTGCATCAATATGAGTATGAAAATGGATTTCGATTTTATCCTTCAGCTGATTGTACAGGTTTTCCAGTACGATATAATTCACTTCAGTACCCAGATGGCGCACGCTTGCCTCCAGCAGATGCAAATCGTTCTGCATGCATTTCTTTTTCAGATGTGTATTTTCATTTGTATACAGCTTGGTACCCTGTCCACCGTTTGCCACATTGATCTCATCGACATAATTCATCAGATCAATTGCTTCTTTTCTTCCGATATGTTCATATAAGGTTCCGCCGAACTGGTTGGTGATATTATATTTTCCATCAGAAAAGGCTCCTGCTCCGCCAAACCCATTCATAATGGCACAGGTCTTGCAGTTAATGCAGGATTTAATTTTCACCCCGTCAATCGGACATTTTCTTTTCTCCAGCGGGTTTCCTGTTTCAAATAATGCAATTTTCAGATCCGGGTTCAGTTTCATCGCCTCATAGGCAGAGAAGATACCGCCGGGACCGGCCCCGACAATCAGTAAATCAAAATCCATATGTTACCTCCATCGTTATATGTATAACTTCCGGGAAATCTTGAATTTCCTATGGTATTTTATCACAGAAATAGAAAAAAGCCAGTGGTATTCATGAAAACTTTATGAAAACGGTTACTATTCATTGCCCTATGTTGTAGATAACGCATAGAAAAGGGCAATAGCAAGTATATTACTCATGGCTTTCTTTTATATCTTATAATTTGAAACTGCTTATTGTAAGCATGAATAATTCTCCGCACATGTACTGCAAAGAGCCTTTTATTGTAGGTAGATATGTTGAAAGGCGTTGCTCATATATGATTGCTTACATCGTGTCAGCCTTATTTAATTTTTTTTAGCAGCCTCCAGAGTATCGCACTTCAATATCAAAGAGGATACGATATGCAGTTGGGCCTCGGTTAATAACTGCAGCCACGCTGTGCAGTCTTCCTGATATTTGGTTTCCATGAGTTTATGTAAGAGCTGTCTCTCTCCTTCCATCATACCTTCACTTTCCTTTACCTTGATTCCGTAACACGTTGCATGATGGTGTTGCGCGCATACACGGAATTCGCATCCTCATGGGAAAGGGTGTACTTAAAAAATAAATCATTGCAGAAATTCAATACATTATTTGCTTTCGTATGTTCCATGACGAAAACCTCCTTCTGTAAGTTTATCATCACTTACATACTTCTATACGTTAAAAAAGTATGAAATTCCTAAATAATCCACGATTTATTGATTTTTCGCTTCCTAAAATGATTTTCAGCTTGAATTTTACAGTGCTGCTATATTGATTACTTCGATCTTAATGTATCCAACTGAAAAAGATGGGGCGATAACATAGCTTTCCTGGCTTTATACAGAAACAGGTATAATCCTAGAATAGATGCCCATACTGCAGCTATGAGGTGAAGAAATGAAACGTTATGCAATAATCGGCTGTCTGTGGTTTCTTATGGCATCTGCTATGATTCACGGGAATGCCAGAGCAGAGATTGATTATGAGATACGCTATGACAGCAATACGAAGCAGACCTATGAGCTGAAACAGAACATACAGAAAATCTATTCTGAGCTGGTCAGCGGCGTACATAAGGAATCCTATATCCTGATGGTGCTACATAATAAGGAATTGTTCGCTTACCGAAAGGATCTTCAGGCTGACTGGAAGCACAATCAGCTGGTGATAACGGAGGGGGATGGGAAAGGCGATACCATAACCGGTACGCTGCGAACAGAAAGTGTGTGTGTACCGGAGGTTCAGCCACGCTCTTTATTTCAGGAAATTTTTCAATAGATATCATATAAACATCAATGGAAACGCACGATTGATGTTTTTTTCTTGCAGGTGAGTTACAGATTCCTGCAACTTGGTTCAAAACTATGGCTTTTATGCAGATGTGCCAATATAATAAGGACAGGAGGATACGGTATGAAAATCATTGAGGGCAAGGATTCACAACAGCTGGATGTCCGTATACGGTTTGATTCAGAAGAGGAAAAGCAGAAAGCATTCCGCTTACTGGCAGCGATGCATCAGAAGCTGATCGGATATCAGAGAGATAAAGAATATCTGCTGTGTGTGGAGGATGTATGCTTTATCGCATCCGTGGACAAGTGCACGATTGTATACACTGCACAGGGCTGCTATGAATCACCGCTGTGGCTCTATCAGATTGAGGAACAGCTAAATGATGATTTCATCCGAATCAATAAAGCGACAATCATCAATATTACACACATAACAAGCATGCGTACGGATTTGGGATCCAGAATCAAGGTGTATCTTGATAACGGATATCAACACATGGTCACAAGAACCTATGGGAAGGCATTCAAGCAGAAGCTGAAAGGGGAATAGCGGTATGTATAAAAATCTAGTTAAATTTTTCAGTCATGTAACAGCCTCTTTTTTTATAGCGGTGAGCGTCATAACGATTTCCGGAATGCTGCTTGGGGATGTGATCGTGGGAGAATCCAGCTTTTATGTACATGGCGGAGTTTCCTTCACTGCGATTTTGCAGCTGCTGGCACTTACTGTCATACTTGCGTTTTGCAATTTGATCCTTGATCAGCCTCGTATACTTCCCGATCTGCGCCTGACTTATAAAATCATACTGCGAATCGCAATTTGTATGGCATTCATGCTGCCCTTCATATATGTATGTCGCTGGTTTCCGGTGAATGATCATGAGGCATGGATCGGCTTTGTTCTTTGTTTTTTGATCAGCTTTATGGCAGCGACATCACTCAGTGTATACGCCACGCATAGGAAGGACAAAGAATATCAAAAGCTGCTGGATGCATATAAGGCAAAAAAGGAGAGAGAAAAATAATGATACTGGAAGCAGAGCATATACAAAAGAAATTTAAAGAGAAAGAGGTTCTTAAGGATATCAGCTTTTCAATTTCCAAGCCGGAAATTTTCGGCTTGCTGGGACCATCGGGTTCCGGGAAAACAACCCTGATTCGTATTTTGATCGGTCTGCTGAAAAAGGATGGTGGAAGCTCTAGTGTTTTTGGACATGATTGTGAGAAGCTCAGGGATGAAGCGTATGCGCAAATCGGCATGATGCTGGATGAAACTGGTCTGTATGACCGACTTTCCTGTGTGGATAATCTGGATATTTATCGAAGATTGTATCAGCTTCCTGTAGATGTTATCGAGCCTGCACTTCGCCGTGTTTCCCTGTATGAAAGTGCACAAACACCGGTAAACAAGCTCTCTAAGGGGATGAAGCAGCGGCTCGCCTTTGCAAGGGCTTTGCTTCATCAGCCGAAGCTTCTGTTTCTGGATGAGCCAACGTCCGGTCTTGACCCTGCCACAACAGCGAATATACATGAGCTGCTATTTGAATTAAAGGAAAAGGGGGTCACAATATTTCTGACTACTCACGATATGGAGGAAGCTACACGGCTTTGTGATCGCGTGGCTTTGTTAAATGAAGGCTGCATCATAGAATGTGATACACCGGAAGCAATTTGCTGCAAATATAATACGAGCAATCAGGTCAGAATTCTGACAACAAAGGGAACCGGTATAATACAGGATTTAAAGCAGGATATGGATCAAATAGTCAAACTGATTCAAGCCGGACAGGTGAAAACAATTCATTCCATGGAGCCGACCTTGGAATCGGTATTCATTGAGCTTACAGGAAAGGAGCTGGTCTGATATGAAGCTGTATCATGTATATGCCATCCTTCGTAAACAACTGAAGGATACGCTGCGTAATAAGCCTACGCTTGTACAGTTTGTTATGTTTCCGGCGATTGCAGCCGTTTTGACACTGTCTGCCGGGGAATTCCAGCTGCCGCAGAGATATTTTGTAAATCTGTTTGCTGTCATGTATGTATGCATGGCACCTATTCTCATCCTATCCACAGTCATCAGTGAGGAAAAGGAGAAGGGCTCTTTACGTATGCTGATGATGTCCAATGTGAAGCCAATGGAATATCTGCTGGGCATTGGAGTGTATGTGTTTGTATTATGTATGGCAGGTGTGCTGTTTATGGGATTGCTGGGGAAATTTTCCATGCAGGAGCTGATGATGTTTCTGCTGCTGAATGCCTGTGGAATCCTGATTTCTTCCATCATTGGTGCATTGATTGGCGTAGTGAGTGATAATCAAACCGCTGCCAGTGGTCTGTCCGTTCCTGCTATGCTGATTACTTCCTTTATTCCTATGCTGTCAATGTTTAATGCCTCCATACGGAATGTGGGAAAATTTCTATATTCTCAACAAATTTATGAGCAGATCAACAACGGCGCTACGATCGTTCTATCTGCGCAGTCATTTGCTGTTGTGCTTGTAAATTTTGCGGCTGTTCTAATACTATATGTATATATGTATCGGAAAAAGCAGCTGCTTGCCTGAAAGGGCAGTTTCTCAACAGACTTTACCATTTCAAAGCTTACAAAAAGATACAACTTCCTTATAAGCGTTGTATATGAATGCAGCAGGTATCCGACACATACCTGTTTTTTTTGTATAGCCATGTAAAAAGTTCACAGAATAGAGAAGAGTTTTTATCCTCTGCGTAAAAAGAGTGCGAAAAAAATGCTATAATGAAAGAGCATGAAAGAGAGAAGGGATACTTATGAAATTAAGCAATAAAGAATTGGTGCAGGATACGTTATGGATTCTTGCGGGTAATATTGCTCTGGCCATGGGGGTCGCCTGGTTTATCTTGCCCAATGATGTACTGACAGGAGGTCTGGCAGGTGTAGCGATCGCACTGGAGCCGCTGATTCATTTGAATCCTGAGCTGGTTATCAATGTATTGACTGTTGTACTGTTTCTTGCAGGCTCGCTTGTTCTGGGGAAAAAGTTTGCGGCAAAAACAATTCTGAGTACGATCTGTTATCCACTGCTGCTTACCCTGCTGTCCTATCTGGCAAAACATGTAATTGCCCCGGATACCTTTATCATGGATAAATACTTAGCCACCATTTACGGCGGCGCATTGATGGGGATTGGTGTCGGGTGTGTATTTCGTACAGGAGCAAGCACAGGCGGTATGGATATACCGCCACTGATTATCAATAAGTATACCCATATACCACTGCCGACACTTGTATTGGTTGTGGATGCTCTTACTGTACTGCTAGGTGCGGCTGTATATGGTTTGCAGGCTGCGTTGACAGGCATACTGTCTGTCTGGGTAAGCAGCTACATGATCAATAAAACCATGATGATAGGCGGACACGACGCACGTAATGTGATGATCGTATCCAATAAGCATAAGGAAATCATGGATCGAATTCATGAGGTATTGGAGCGAGGGACAACGATTCTGGAAGCGACCGGAGGATATTCTTCTGAGAAACGACCGGTCATAATGGCAGTCGTAACCAAAAAGCAGCTGCCGGAGCTGGAGCATCTTGTATCGCATATTGATCCGGAGGCATTTGTTATCGTGATGGAAGCGAATGAGGTACAGGGACTTGGGTTCACCTATGAGGAAGAGCTATAGCTTTCCTTATATATAATAGAAAGCTTATGGAAGGAGGCTGATGAAATGCAGAATTTCAATTATCACAGTCATACAGAGCGCTGCGGACATGCTGTAGGCAGTGATGAAGCGTATGTAAAGGAAGCGATAAGAAACGGATATCGCTATATGGGCTTTAGTGACCATGCGCCGTATCGCAATGGCGATGCACCGGGAGAGCGTATGCGGGTGGAAGAGCTTTTCGATTATATTCACAGTGTCAGAGAGCTTCAGCATGCCTATCAGGATCAAATCGAAATCCGTCTGGGGATGGAAATCGAATATTTTGAGGAACAGCTGGAAGAGCTTATGCAATATAAGAAAGAGATGGACTACCTCATTCTCGGTCAGCATGGACCTGCGTTGTATGCGCCTGAGTTTTATGATAATCATAGGGATGCGGATGTACTGCACTATGCTTCCTTGATTGAAAAAGCCTGTGAGAAGGGATTACCGGACATCATTGCACATCCCGATCTGTTTATGTTCGGAAAGGAAGTCTGGACAGAGGCCTGTAGTGAGGCTGCCCATAGAATTTGTGCTAGTGCGCAAAAGCACGGGGTTATTCTGGAGGTCAATCTGAACGGACTGCGCTATGGTAAACGCAAGCTGGGCGAGGAATTTCGGTATACCTATCCATATCGCAGCTTCTGGGAAATTGCCTGCACCTATGATGTGGATATTGTGTATGGTCTGGATGCACATGCACCTCAAAAGTATGCCGATCAGGATTGTTATGCTATTGTGAATCAGGAAATTCTATATGATCTGCCGTTGAAATTTCGTCATGAGCTGCGGTTTGAAGCCAGGAATAGGGGGAACTGAGATGTTGAAGGAAGCGATGTACAAAAGACATTCCCGAAGAAGCTATCTGCGAGAGAAATTGCGGGATGAGGATGCAGCCTTTCTGAAGGAACGCATTCATATGTATAACCAGAAGCACGGATTGCATATGAAGCTGGTATGTGGACACCCGGAAATCTTTAAGGGATTTCGCAATAGCTATGGAATGTTCCACAATGTTGAGAATTTCATTATGATGATGGGCAATTCCCGTGATGTATACATGCAGGAGAAGCTGGGATATTTCGGTGAACGGCTGATTCTGGAGGCGGTAGCGCGCAATCTGGGAACCTGCTGGGTTGGCGGAACCTTTGCAAAAGCTGCTTTGAAGCCCTATGTAAAGGAAGGGGAGAAGCTGTACTGCGTGATTGCGATCGGCTATACCGCACATAAAAAAACCTTAAAGGAACAGCTAATTTCGCATGCATCACGGCGCAGAGGGAAAACCGTAGAGGAAATGTCAGATATTACAGCGCACAGTCCGGATTGGATGAAAAATGGAATGGAGGCAGTGCAGCTGGCACCCTCAGCTCTGTTTAAACAGCCGGTGCGTTTCCGTCAGGAACAGAATCGTGTTTATGCTGAGGTTGCCCATACGGATTCCTTTGAAATGGTGGATTTGGGAATCGCCATGCTGCACTTTGAAATCGGTGCACAAGAAGGTACGTGGACATGGGGAAATCCTGCTGTCTATGAGAAAAAACAAACCGATGAAAATTCGGTGGCTTATTCGTCTTAGGAATCAGGTATAATATACGAAAAATGAGAACAATGAAATTTTATTATAAGTATGAAAAGGAAGATGAGGCAGTCTTAGGCTTATCATCTTCCCTTTTTTTATCCAAATTCGACTCCTCCCTACTGTTAGACATTTATCATAACAGTAAAATTTTTATTCGGCACCTTTATCTTTCTAACCGCTTATTCATTTATAGGGATTGTATAAGAATCAAAACCCGAAGCTTTATATTGCTTACAGAAAAATGCATGTAGCGAAGTACAGCCTGACTCTATAGGATGAGGAACCGCCATTTTTGAAGCCGCTGCATCAAAGCTGAAAGTGAGAACTCTTGCTGTTTTTATAGCAAGTTGTATGGTATGAAAGATGACTATTTCATATCCTTTAACCGGTATTCAGCGGTTGTTGTCAAAGCTTGTCATATAAATTCCATGCCTGCAGAATTTTGTAAATCATGTTGCTGCAGCATGAAAGAAAATAGAGAAAAGAGTATGATATCATCCTCATTGCACCTTGCAAAGCAAACTTTTCTGTGTTAACGTTTACAATGGCTAGATGTTAAAAAACTATGGAGGAGAGTATATGGAATTACTTCGTTTTTCTTATACGAATCTTAGGCGAAAGCCTGCAGATGCGTTCTTTTTCGCATTCTCGATGTTCTCCGCTTCTCTGGTAATCACGATGTTTTTCGCAATCATCGCGAATCCCTATTACGGAAGTGAGTCCTTACAGGATGCCTCTGCAATGTCTCAGGGCGGGATGTCTCTTGTTGCAGCATTTGATGGAGGTATCGGTTCGGGAATCTTTACGATGATGCTGTCTTTGTTTATGATTTTCATATGCATCATGACGGTCTTTTTTTCAAACAAATTCTTTTTGATGTCAAAAACACATGATATTGGTGTAATGATGATCAGCGGCAGCAGTATTATCCGTATTGCTAAATTTCTTATTGTACAGAACTTCATGATAATGGCAGCTGCGGCTCCGATTGGAGCACTTGCCGGCTGCTGTGTGTTTCCGCTGGTGAATCATGTAATCTATCTCTCAATGCATATTCAGGCACCTGTATTTGTCTTTTCTTCCGCAGCACTTGGATACTGTATCACCACCCTATTGATTGTATCCGTGTGGCTGGTCATTGTTGATGCTGGCTTTGTTTACCGCATGGATTCCATGAATGAGCTGCTGCGTGCCAGACAATCGATGAACCCGATTGGAAAGCAGAAGCAGGGCTTCATGAAAATCGTATATCTGTGTGTATATGCACTGACCATATATCTGCTTTTTTCGATTGACTATCATTATATGAATGCAATTTTTCTGATATATTTGGGTCTAGCCATCGTATTTGGTGCGGGAAATGTATTTCGTTATATCTTACCGGATGTATTGAGCTGGCTGAAAAAACGGCTGTTTCAGGAAAATCGCCATTATCTTATCTCTTTGGGAAATTTGCGCTACAGTATGGTCAACGGAAATCTTCTGGTAACGATTATTCTACTATCCACAGCAGTGTTATTTCTGTATCTCTGCAAATTTTATAATGATACAGCAACCTTTATGGTTGTTATGATTGCCTTTCTTGTATCGATGCTTCAAATTAGTATTTGTCTGGTTTATAAGCTTTCAGCCGATGGGTTGAGTAAGCGTCAGGTTTTTCGGAATATGATAGCGATCGGATATTTGAAAACGGATATCCGCAAGATTATCCGACAGGAAATCATTGGCTTTTACGGCTTCATACTGCTGCTATCTCTGCCGTCTTTACTGGTTATTACATCGTTGTTTGCGGCAGGCGGGGATGTGGCATGGAGCTTTGTACTACAGCTGCACGGCTTGTATATCGGATTCCTGCTGCTTGCCGCAGTAGTGATGTATCACATTTATGGAAAACTGATCTTTCGTCAGGATATGATGGAAGCGTATGTGGAAGAATAGGAGAACAGAGCATGCATACTATATTGGAAGCTAAGAATATAACGAAGATTTATAATCGTCATACAAAAAATGAATTTGAAGCACTGCGCGGTATTTCACTGGAAGTACATGAGGGAGATTTTATATGTATCATGGGTCCCAGCGGTTCCGGCAAGTCAACACTGATCAATAACCTTTCCACTATCGATATGCCGACAAAGGGAAAGGTGAAAATCAATGGAGTGGATGTCTACAGTATGCTGGAATCTCAAACGGGGAAATTCCGGTATGAAAATCTCGGATTTATCTTTCAGTCCTTTAATTTGATGGATACTCTGACGCTAAGGGAAAATATCGCATTGCCTCTTACCTTGTCAAATATGTCGAAAGAGGAAATCGGAAAACGTGTGCAGCAAACTGCAGAGAGGCTGGAGCTTGTGGACGTACTGGATAAATATCCGGTGGAATGCTCCGGAGGACAGTGTCAGCGATGTGCAGTCGCTAGAGCTCTAATTAACAATCCCAAGCTGATTGTGGCAGATGAGCCAACCGGAAGTCTAGATTCCAAAAACTCACATACACTGCTTACAATCCTAAAGGAGCTGAATGAACAGGAGAAGGTTACAATTCTTATGGTGACGCATGATGCCATGATAGCGAGCTATTCCCGTCGGCTGCTGTATCTGCGGGATGGCTGTATCGAAGAGGATCTGGAGCGTGCGGATATGGACCAGAAAGAATACTTCTATAAAATTGTTCAAATCAACAGTAAGGAATCTATGGAGCTGCTGTTTTCATAAGTATCTGTTTATGAATAAAGGAAAAGACTTTTATGTATAAAATAAAGATTTTATAAAGATGAAGTCAACGGATTTTGCGATTTTACCAAAATAGCAGCAGTAAATTCATCACCCTATAGGTGATAGGAGTTTGCTGCTGCTTTATCTTTGGAATTTATATATTTGTGATATTAGATGATAGAATCATTCATAAAGTACAAACTATTCCCATGCCTGAATCTAGAATGGATTCCTGTAAAACGTCTTGAAAGCTTGGGGCATATCATTTTAGATTTAATAGCGTATGGCTGTTCATATGTTTTAGATAGGCAGTTACCGGGTTGCATCGTAAGGAATTTATGCAATAGGAACGCTAAAGTTCATCTACCGTTAACCCTTTCCTTTTTCCAATGAACACCATCTTCCATAATGAGGATGTATGTTCTTCTTTCCTTACATTTAAGAGGACTAGCTATTTTTGGCATACCAAAACAATTTGACTATCTACCATTTAACTTTAAATTGACATGTATTATGAGCTATGTTAAGTTATAACTAAAGAGGTGAAGTATCATGAAATCACATTTTAAAGGTTATGATGAGTTGGACTTGGGACTATGAGAAGCGAACTATTTTCTTGTCCTGTTTCATGCTATTTACTGATTGGCCAAAAAGGAGGAATAATTTATGAAAAAGATTCATAATCTTATAGTTCTTCTCATCCCCTTTCTTAGCTTTGCTATTATTTGGTTAAATTATCAATTTTTTGATATATCTGCTGGAGCTAGTACATGGAATATATACTTAACATATTGGGCGTGTGCATATATAATATATTATTTGTGTCTATTATATTTACTTCTTTTAAGAAATAGCTTTCAGATTCTTCCACTCTTCATTGGTCTTGTTGAATTTCTACTACCTGCTGTAAGCATATACTTTGATGATTTATGGTTTGTCATGTTTTTGAGTAATTTAGGCTCAAATTCAGTAATGTGTATTTCCTTACTTATTGTTTACCTCGTTATATTATATGAAAAACATCCAATAAAGAAGTGGATAAGGAAAAAAGGCATAAATGAATAAAATTGAATCAAACATAATATATTTTGATAATTATATACATGTAGTATGTGTAAATGAAAAAGGGCTGTGACAGCTAGAATGATAAAATAGTTAGGTTGCAGTCCTTTCTCATTTCGTATTAGAATGAAAAAAGACTCTCATATATATAAGGAAGTGATATTCCCATATGTTTTCTGCACATTTTACTGTTTGTATGATATAATGCATAATTGTTGACACCTGGAGGTAGAAAAATGATAGAAACACAAAATATCAGTGTACGTTTTGGATCACGAACACTGTATGATAATGTAAACTTAAAATTCACAGATGGTAACTGTTATGGTCTGATCGGTGCAAATGGTGCAGGAAAATCCACCTTTCTGAAGGTACTTAGCGGTGAGCTGAAGCCGGATACCGGCTCTGTCATCATCAAGCCGAATGAAACGGTATTTACACTGAAGCAGGATCACTTTGCATTTGATGAGTACACGGTACTGGAAACGGTATTGATGGGAAATACAAAGCTGTATGAGGTAAAGCGGGAAAAGGATGAAATTTACTGCAAGGAGGATTTCAGTGAAGCAGACGGTATCCGTGCCGGTGAGCTGGAAGCAGCCTTTGCGGATATGGATGGCTGGAATGCGGAAAGTAATGCGGCAACGCTGTTAAACGGTCTGGGAATCCCGGTGGACCTGCATGATCTATTTATGAAAGAGCTGTCCGGTAGCGATAAGGTGAAGGTGCTGCTGGCACAGGCGTTGTTTGGAAAGCCGAATACGCTGCTGCTGGATGAGCCTACCAACCATCTGGATATCAAGGCATGCTCCTGGCTGGAGCATTTCCTGATGAATTATGAAAATACGGTAATCGTGGTCAGCCATGACCGTCACTTTTTAAATAAGGTGTGTACACATATCGCCGATGTGGATTATGGTAAGATTAAGCTCTTTGCAGGAAATTATGATTTCTGGTATGAATCCAGCCAGCTGATCAGCCGTCAGCTGAAGGATGCCAACAGCAAAAAGGAAGAGAAAATCAAAGAGCTGGAGGACTTTATCGCCCGCTTCTCTGCCAATGCTTCCAAATCCAGACAGGCAACATCGCGAAAGAAAATTCTGGATAAGATAACGCTGGATGATCTGCAGCCTTCTACTCGAAAATATCCGTTTATTGAATTTAAACCGGAGCGGGAGAGTGGTCGTTCTATATTGTATATTGAGGATGTAGAGAAACAGGTCGAAGATTGCAGACTGTCAAATATCTCCTTTAACATGATGAAGGGGGATAAGGTGGCGCTGATTGGCGATCCACTGAAAACCACGCTGCTGTTAAAGCTGATTGCACAAGAGCTGACACCGGATGCCGGAAGCATTCAGCTGGGGCAGACCATCAAGGTTTCTTATATACCGGACGATAACAGTGCTTATTTTGAAGGTACGCAGAGTATCTGTGAGTGGCTGAGCCAGTATACGGATATCGACGATATGTCCTTTATCCGCGGTTTCCTTGGAAGAATGCTGTTTAGCGGAGAAGAACCGCTGAAGCCTGTCAATGTGTTGTCCGGTGGAGAGAAGGCGCGCTGCATGTTGTCCAAGACGATGCTGGAGGCAGGGAATCTGTTGTTGATGGATGATCCAATCAACCATCTGGATTTGGAATCCATTCAGACATTGAATAATGCTCTGATAAAATATCCGGGAGAACTGATTTTTGTAAGTCATGACCATCAGTTCATTCAGACAATCGCAAATCGTATCATTGAAATCAGAGATGACGGTATCATTGACCGTCGAACAACCTATGATGACTATCTGGAAAAGGAATACGGAATCGAAGAATAGAAATAAAATTGCCCGGAAATCGGGCTTTTTTTCATGTTTTCTTCACAAGTGGAAGAAACCGTGCGAAAAAGCGATAAACAGGGGAGCGACAGCGGTTTCAGAAAACTGAAACAAATGAAAAAACAAATATCACTTGTGAAATTTAAAATAATAATCACAAATATATTTTCACATAAAAATCAGATTTCTGACATAGTATAGTTCATAGATACCTTTATTTAAAGGGTCTGGCATAAATACCTCTACAAAATCATATGTATAAAATACAATGTAGAGGGGAAAATAAACATAAATGCATGTTAAAAAATAAAAATATTGGACAAGTCAAAAAAAGTATGCTAGACTAGTGTCTGTTTCGTAAAAGGAGGAACATCAATGAAATCAAAACGAATAAAATTCGCTTTATTCATCTGTGTTTTCGCTTTATATGGATGTGCTTCCAGTGCTTCTGTAACGCAGAAGTCACTGAACACTGTGAATAACAAACATACGGTATCTCAGGATACCCTTCATACAAACAGCCTGATTCAGACAAAGGATACCAGCATGGCTGCCATGGCTTTTCATGCCTATGGTCCTATGCAAAAGGGTGGCTCTATGTTTCGCAGCATGAGGGATGAGCATGGTGTGCTGCTAATGAAATCTAATGTCGAGGGCTATGCGAAAAAAATGAAAGATAAGGTTGTAAAGGAACGAAAACGTCAAGTACAGCTGGAGAAAAAAAGAAAAGAGCAGGAACGGCTGAAAAAGATGGAAAAGGAATCTTCACAGGCATTTAGTCCGAAAATCACAACCTATGGCGTTGACTGCTATGGGTGTGGTGGTGAAAGCGGCCGCGGCGGTACTTCCTTAGGGGTGGCGCTGGATTTAAACCTTGGTGTTCAGATGCCGGATGGTTCCTGGCAGCCGGGCATTCGGTATGGTAATTACTATATCGTTGCTGCAGATCCAAGCATTCCGCTTTGCTCGATTCTGAAAATCAGTGATCACGGTCTGAGCGGAAGTGGTATTACGCCGGATCAGCCCTATTATGCCATCGTACTGGATCGTGGCGGGGCTATTCAGGGAAATCATATCGACCTGTATATCGGCAGTGAGAACTCCGGTGCTATCGTACCGGTGAAAAACACGCAGGCAAAGGCGCAGATCATCCGTGAGGGTGGTAAAAACGGAGCCAGAAGCTGTGCATTATAATCATCAGGACATGGAAGCTGTATTTCTATGTCCTTTTGCTTTTACATAAAGCTAAGCTGGTATTCACTGTATTTAACATGATATAATTATGGTACTATAGTAATAGAGGAAAGGCTGATGCTTGTGAAGATGAAAGAAATCCTTGTGGTTGAGGGAAAAAACGACACAAATGTACTGAAAAGCTTTCTGGACTGTGATACCATAGAAACAAACGGTACGCATTTGGGGAAAGAAATCCTGCGGCAGATCAGACTTGCTCAGAAAACACGCGGTGTGATCATATTCACAGATCCGGATTTTCCAGGTGAAAAAATACGTTCCAGCATCAATGCGGCAATACCCGGCTGTAAAAATGCCTTTATTGATAAGGCAAAGGCGAAAACAAGCAAAAAGGTTGGTGTGGAGCATGCCTGCAAGGAAGATATTCTGGAGGCATTAACACATTTGATGACCTTTGATGAACATTTGCAGGATACATTGAGCTATGAGGATTACCTCGATCTGGGATTAAACGGCAGAGAGGATAGTGCCGGGAAAAGAGCGCAGATTGCCCGCTCCCTGCATCTGGGAAAGCCGAATGCCAAAACACTCTTCAAACGGCTGAATATGCTGCAGCTGCATAAAACAGATGTGGAAAAGCTGCTTGGACAGGCGTATGAATGAGCTAGTTAAGGTAACGTTTGCCCTGCGTCCCAAGGAACAGCTGGAAAGCTGGGTGTCTGAAATCCTGCAGGAGGGATGGGAATTGTCTTCCTTTCGCTATGTCATGCTTGGCTCTTTGATGAATTTTCGTTTTGTTGAGGGAGCAAAGCGGCATGTGCGGGTATGCTTCTACGATGTGAAGTACGATGCTGATGAGAGTATCTTTCTGGCGGAGGGATGGAACGTCCTTTGCCGAAACGGTCTAAGCGTCATTTTCTATCATGAAAATCTTGATCAGCCTCTGCCGCTTCTGGATATGAAGCTGTATACGAAGCGTAGAATCTTCAAAATGACATGCAATTTACTCTATTTGTTTTCTTTGCTGTATTGTGTGCGTGTGGAGGAGGAGGCATTGCGGAAGCCGCTTCTTTTCGTCTTTACACTTCTTTTGTTCGCACTGCCGCTACTGTTTGATATCAAAAGCACGACAAAATACAGTAATCTGATTCGGATTATAAAAAACCTGTTGTATGCAGTGCTTTTAACAGGTATTGTATATATGCTGATAGAATTGCTGGTATCCACCTTCTATCTGCTGTTTTAGAAAGGATAAGCTTATGAAGAAACCCATTGCGACACCTTCCAGAACAAAGGAAATTCTGGAAACACATGGAATGTTTGCGAAGAAAAATTACGGACAGAATTTTCTGATTGAATCTGGTATTGTTGATAAAATTGCACGACATGCCGTTCTGTCGGATCACTGCGTGGTATTTGAAATAGGGCCCGGTATCGGTGCATTGACACAGTATCTGTGTGAGTATGCAAAAAAGGTCGTATCCTTTGAAATCGATGAGCGGCTCCCTGCTGTTCTGGCAGATACGCTGCAGGAATATGAAAATTTTGAGCTTGTTATGCGTGATTTTCTGGAAATCGATTTGAATGAATGGTGCAGAACGTACAGGGAAGAGGGCTATGATGTTGTCATTGCTGCCAATCTGCCATACTATATCACAACACCGATTCTATTTAAAATCTTTGAATCCAAAGCGGATGTTGCGGCAATCACCGTCATGATGCAAAAGGAGGTCGCAGACCGCTTTGCCGCTGAAGTAAATACCAAGGATTATAATGCGTTGAGCATTATCACACAGTATCGCTGTGAGGTAGCTCCAGTGATGAAGGTTCCGAAAAATGTTTTCCTGCCAAAGCCAAATGTGGACAGTGCTGTCTTGCAGTTCCGCTTTAAGGATACACCGCAGGATATTGAGGAGGAAAGCTTTTTTCCACTGGTCAAGGCATGCTTTCGCCAGAGGAGAAAGACCATACTGAACAACTACGGGGAATATTGTCAGGATAAGCAGCAGGCTCGTGCAGAGCTTGAAAAAAGCGGTATAGACTGTACAAGACGGGCAGAAAGCGTCACCCTTGCGGAATTTATCAAATTATATGAGGTACATAGAAATGAAAGTAAAAGCACATGCGAAAATTAACATCTGCCTGAATGTCGTGTGCAGGCGTGAAGACGGGTATCATGAGCTGGAAATGATTATGGTTCCTCTCATGCTTCATGATGAGCTTACCATAACACTGTCCTATGAGGATTGCTATACATGCAGTGATGCGCAGCTGCGAATGGATGAAACAAATACAATCGTTAAGGCTGTAGAGCTGATGCGAAAGACCTTTTCTCTATCGGAATGCTTTCATGTGCATGTGGAGAAGCATATTCCCGCACAGGCAGGACTTGCCGGAGGAAGTGCAGATGCCGCTGCTGTTATGCGTGGAATCCGTGATTTGCTGAAGCTGGATATATCACTGGAAGATCTGGCACAGCTGGGGAAGCAGGTTGGTGCAGATGTACCATTCTGTATCATGGAAACCTGTGCATTGGTAAAGGGGATTGGCGAAAGGATAACACCATTTGCCATGCCCTGCGATTTTCATATCCTACTTGTGAAGCCAGCGATGGGCGTACCTACCGGCAAAGCCTTTTCTATGCTTGATTTTGAGCAATGCGATCACCCGGACTGTAACGAGGTCATTCATATATTACAGCAGGGAGACCTTGCACAGCTTTCAAGTGTCATATCCAATTCTCTGGAATACAGTGCATTTCAGCTGGTTCCGGAAATTGCGGACATCAAAAGCCAACTGCAGAGTATGGGCTTTGAAGCAGTGCTGATGAGTGGCAGTGGCAGTACGGTATTTGCGATAACAAGGAATGAAGAGTTGTTGCTACAGGCAGAGAAGCAGTTTCATAAGGAAAGATATTTCGTATGCTGCACAGCCGTAAAGCAGTAAATGGTGCTTTAGAATATAACCCGACAGGAAGTAACTTTCTTTTGTGCTTGCCTGATAATGGAATATGATATGCTTTCGATATATAAACGACACAGAAATACCGGTATTGGTATGCCTGTGTCGTTTTTATTAAATAACACTTTTGAAGCAGTGGCATGCTTTCGATACTTTCGATTTCTGTACGGAATAGCAGTGCTTCATATTTTCAGGATAAGTCTTGTTATCGCTATCTGGGAAACTTTCCTGATGCTGTTCGTATAATGGGAAGAATCATATGCTTCCTGCTTATCTGACGTATATTACTCATAAAATCCTGTGCAGAGAATGCAAGGCTATTATTTCTGCGACAGGATGTTATAATGTATTTTATTGGTTTTTTGTATTGATCCTTTATAAAAGTAGAGATACCCTTATTATGTAATTCATATGATTACAGCTTTGATATATCCGGCTTTTGAAGGGGATGATTGGGCAGGGTGCTTTCTCTGATATCTGACAGAAGCAGCTGTTCATGGCGAAAGAAATAGGGGTGATGCCTTAAGCGGGTAATCAGAAACAGCAGGCTCAATAAAACCGATATGTATAGCATTGCAGCATATGGCAGGTCCAGAAAAGTCATAAATATAAGAAAGCAGGGAACACCGCTAAGTAATAAAAAGACGGTCAGTCCAATATAGGTAAGGACACGGTTTCCATATGTTATCATAAGAGAATACAGCCGATCCTGCCAGGTGATCAGACTGCGCTCCAGCTCTGTATAAGGGAGCCATACAGTACCGGTATCATCCTGTAGCAGTATTTTGCGAAATGCAGAGATATCCCCTGTCTGTAAAGCCTCGCTGACATATTCCCTGCGCAGGAGCTTGAAAAAGGGCTGCCTTCGCATATGTCTGTTACCGGTGATAAGGTCACCGCCGCAGCATTGTGCCCTCCCATAGAGGGATTGATACAGCTCCGGTATGAGATAGGCGGGATGACGGGTATCGGTGAGCATTAGGAGGTCACCATCTGACAGCTGTGCTCCCAGAAATATAGCAGCCACCGGCGTAACACGACGATTCAACGATACGTAATGGCATGCATAGTCCTGCTGTGACAGCAACCGCAGTATGCTTGTGCTTCCATCCCTTGACGCGTTATCAATAAAAAGAATTTCATAGCTAACCGGCAGCTTCTTTAATTCTCGCAGAACATCTGTATACACCCTGCGTAATGTATGTGCATGATTATGACAGGGTATAATGACACTGATCTTATCCACACCATCACTCCTTCTACAATCATTATGGCATACTATTGTGATAAATCCAGTTTTGAAATCTTAAAAAGTCTTAACGCTGATTTAATGAACATTAGGTAGTAGGAGCCTGTATTTTGATATATAATGAAAGAGATAAGAAATGAGGTGTGGACGATGGGCAGCAAAATTCTCATTGTAGATGATAATCAGGAAATCCGTGAGGTAGTTACCGTCCTTTTGGAAAATGAAGGCTATGAGGTAGAGGAAGCAGAGGATGGAGAAATAGCGATTGCCAAGGCAAAGGATATGGACTTGATAATTTTGGATGTCATGATGCCGAAAATGGATGGGTTTAAGGCATGCCGCCAAATTCGTGAGGTCAGCAATGCGCCGATTCTGTTTTTGACTGCTAAAACCCTGGATCAGGACAAGGCACTCGGCTTCTCCAGCGGCGGAGATGATTATCTGGCAAAACCGTTTTCCTATAATGAACTGATTGCCCGTGTGAAAGCACTTCTGCGAAGATACTGTATTTACAAGGGGAAAGAGGAACCGCAGGAAGGTGATCAGATCATTATGCACGATCTGGTCATCAGCCGGGATAGTAATCAGGTAAGAAAAAAGGAGGAAGCGGTAAACCTGACAGAAATGGAATATCAGATTTTGTTATTGCTGGCAGAGCATCCAAAAAAGATTTTCTCCAATCAGGAGCTGTACGAAGCAATCTGGAAGGGGCCGTATATGTACTCCGCAAACAATACCATCATGGTACATATTCGGAATCTGCGCAAAAAGCTGGGAGTCGATCCACAGAATCCCATGTATATAAAAACCGTCTGGGGAAAGGGGTACCGTTTTGATTAACAAAAAAAGCCCTGTCGGAACAAGAAAAAAACACATCTCCAAGCTCAGTCTGAAATTTATCGGCATCGTTGTACTGGCGGCAGTCGTGTCCGCATCGCTGTTTGGCTTTTTGTTCTTTAACCGGTATCGCATATTTCATCTTGCTGTCGGTGAAAAGGCAGTGCAGAAGGAAACTAGCGAACAGATTCAGACCCTGCAGAATACAATAACGAAAAAGGAAATCTCAAAGAAAAATCGGAAAGCTATCAAACGGGAAATGCGAAAATACAAGGATTTAACGCTGTATCTGTACGATGAGGAGGATACGCTGAGTGAAACGTCATTCAGTGCTATGGAGGATCAGGCATATGTTGGTACCATGTCCTTCTGGCTGAATCTATATGAGCCGGACGATCAGGAATATACGCTGAAATTTCATGATGGAGAAGCCTATCTTGTTGTCTATTCCTTTATCGGTCTTTCGTTTATGATACGCTTTCTCGTTGTGGCGGCAGTAGTATCCATTCTGCTTTTTTTCTTGCTGATAATGCAGTTTGTGCATCGTAAAATGAAATATGTCCTCAGTATCGAAGAGGAAATGCAGCTCATCGAAGCCGGAGAATTTCATCATACGATTATATACAAGGGAAATGATGAATTGACAGATTTAGCACGGCAGCTGAATCATCTGCGCAACGCATTGTATGACAATATGCTGAAGGAGGAGGAGGCGCGCAATGCCAATCAGGAGCTGGTTACAGCCATGTCCCATGATCTTCGTACACCCCTGACCTCTCTTCTTGGCTATCTGGATATTCTTCAAATGAAAATCTATAAGAGTGATGATGCAAGGGATGACTATATTCGCAAAAGCCGGCAGAAGGCAGAACAAATCAAGGATATGTCTGACAAGCTGTTCAACCACTTTCTTGTGTTTTCCCGTGACGAAGAGCTGCAGCTGCATCCAATCGAGGAGCAGGCTGTATTGAATATGCTTGCGTTTTATTGTGAGGAGCTGCGTGAGCAGAAATTCGAGGTTTTGACGAAGTTTGAAAAAGGAAGCTGGAGAATCATGGGGGAGGAGGCAATGCTGCAGAGGGTGTTTGATAATGTGTTTTCCAATATCCGAAAATATGGGGAAAAGCATATCGTGACTGTTTCTTTGCAGGTAGAGAAGGGAAATGTGCTGATTCGATTGAAGAATCGAAAGAAAAAGGATGCATCTCGAGAAGAGAGCACCCAGATTGGACTGAAAAGTGTCAATAAAATCATGAAGGGAATGAATGGCAGCTTTTTATATGAAAATGATGATACGGAATTTGTTGTAGAGCTGTTCTTCCCTTGTCGACAGGATTAAGCAGAGTAACCGAAATTGTGCTTATTATCAAAAAAGAAGTGGTTCTGATTCCCTGCTGGAGCATTCAACGAACTGTTGTTGTCTGTCCAATACAATCATAGCTTCTTCTTTTTATCATGCTGCGTTAAACTTGTGCAATGTTGTTTATCAAAATTCAAGGTGTTAAGCTGAAACAGCTTTGATACTACAACTGCTTCGATTTCAGGTCCTACATATCAATCAGCTTCAGCTGCAGCAATGCATGATATATGCCATCCTCTGCTACATCTTTTGTAATAAAATTAGCAGAGCGCTTTGCTTCCTCATGGGCATTTCCCATAGCGACTCCGATTCGTGCGTGCTGCAGCATTTCCACATCGTTTAGACTATCACCAAATGCAAGATAGTCCTGCATCTGAAAATGATCAAGAACATAGCGGATTCCAATCGCCTTGCTGAAGCCCTTCAGCACAACATCTGCATAGGTTGACTGCCCGATTAAAACATCAACACTGTGGATTGCCGTATATTCTTCATAGGTATAACCCATAGGACCATAGGCAATCATCATAATGACATCACTGCCATCGTATGCTTCCACCTCCGGTATGGATTCCTTAAAAAATTCTGCAGAGGTGATCACGTATTCATTTGGCTCGCGGGTAAGGATCTGCTTCCTTCCCATAATTAGCAGCGGAGATTCCTGCTGTTCAGCGGCCTGAATGCAGGCCTCGACACTTTCTCTTGGAATCGGTGTCATATGCAGAAGCTTTTTTTCATGGTCATAAATAGCCTGTCCGTTGTTGCAGAGAAAAATGTCCCAATCAACCAGCTCATCAAAGTGTCCGTCTGTTACGGATTGCAGAGAGCGTCCTGTAGAAATGCATAAAATATGTCCGGCTTTTTTCAGTCGTTGCAATGCTGCTGCGGTGGATGCAGGAACAATATGTGTGGTACTATCCACCAAAGTACCATCTATATCAAAAAACAGAATCTGTCTGTTCATAAGGTAGCCTCCTATCAACACGGTTATGATAGCACAACTATTGCCATATTGTAATCATTTCCGCTATATTTCATCATTCCTGTTCATCTGAACCCGGTTTTGCATTATGTAGGAGCATGCAGAATTATGCTGCTTCTTCCATTCTGCGTTATGACCGTAAACTTTTTCCTAAATTCACGGTGAAACCTTACAATTCATCCATAAAACGTATAGGAAATAGGCACTTAGCCTTTTTTTTACTGTCACTTTTTGATAAAATAGTAACGGAGGTATGTTTTTATGAAATCTGCTATTGTTTTAGCTGCCGGAAAAGGCACAAGAATGAAGTCAGCTTTGAACAAAGTGATGCATCCCGTCTTAAACAAGCCGATGATCGGACACATTATTGCTGCCCTGAAAGCAAGCGGTGTGGAACGCATCGTTGTTGTGGTTGGACATGGTGCTGAAAGTGTAAAGGAATATCTGCAGGATTCTGTAGAGTATGCGATTCAACAGCCTCAGTTAGGAACCGGACACGCCGTCATGCAGGCAAGTGTTCTGGAAGGTCTGGATGGAGATACCATCGTTATTAACGGAGATGGACCCTGCATTCAGAAGGAGACGATTCAAAAAGCATTTGAAAGCAACCGAGATACTGCATGTACCGTGCTGACAAGTGTGCTGCCGGATGGAGAACGCTACGGCAGAATTATTCGGAATGCACAGGGCATGGTAGAGAAGATTGTTGAAGCAAAGGATTGCAGTGAAGAAGAGTTACAAGTAAAAGAGATCAACACCGGAATTTTCTGTTTCAATAACAAGGCACTGTTTGAAGGTCTGAAGGAAATCACCAACAGCAATGCACAGCAGGAATACTATCTGACGGATCTTGTGGAAATTTTTAATAAAAAAGGTCTGCGTGTCAATGCTATGATTGTGGACGATCCTGAGGAAACCATGGGTGTCAATGACCGTGTGGATCTTGCGAAAGCAAATGCATGGATGAAGCGCCATGTGAATGAAGCACACATGCGTGCAGGGGTAACGATCATTGATCCGGATAACACGTACATTGATGTGGATGCTGTGATCGGTGAGGATACGGTCATTTATCCCAACGTGCACATTCAGGGGAAAACTGTCATTGGGAAGAATGCAACGATTTTACCGAACTCGTTCCTGCGGAATGCTGTAATTGGGGATGATGTATCGATTGACAGCAGCAAGATCGTTGAAAGCAGTGTAGGAAACCGTTCCACGGTGGGGCCGATGTCTCATTTAAGAAACAATACAGAAATCTGCGAAGACTGCCGTATTGGAAACTTTGTGGAATTTAAAAACTCTCACTTTGGTGATGGCTCCAAATGCGCCCACCTGACATATATCGGAGATTCTGACTTTGGTAAGAAAATCAATGTCGGCTGCGGTGTGGTTACAGTTAATTATGACGGTAAGCACAAATTCCGCACTACGGTACATGACGGCGCCTTTATTGGAAGTAATTGTAATCTGATTGCGCCTGTGACCATCGGTGAGAATGCTCTGCTTGCGGCAGGCTCTACGATCACGGATTCTGTAGAAGACGGAGATATGGGAATTGCCAGAGCACGACAGTCCATTAAAAAGGGATTCGGAACAACTTACAAGAACAAATAGGAAAGGAACAGGATTGTAGAACAATGGAAAACAAAACAGTAGTTTTTGCGTTAACTTCAAGCGTTGAGCTAGCAAATGAAATCGTGGGAGAATTAGGGATACCTTTGGGTCAGTGTGATGTTAAGCACTTCTCCGACGGGGAAATCATGGTAGAATTAGGGGAGTCCGTGCGCGGGAAAAACGTTTACATCGTTCAATCCACATGTGCACCTGTCTCCAGCAACATCATGGAGGTACTGATTGCCATTGATGCCTGCAAACGTGCCAGTGCCGGTCATATTTCTGTCGTTATGCCGTATTTCGGATATGCACGTCAGGACCGCAAGGCAAAACCGAGACAGCCGATCACTTCCAAACTGGTTGCAGATCTGCTGGAGCGGGCAGGGGCAAACCGTGTCATTACCATGGAGCTGCATGCAACGCAGATCCAGGGCTTCTTCGACATTCCTGCAGATGACATCTCTGCCATCTGTATCATCGGTCAATATTTCAAGAGCTTGAATCTGAAAGATGTTGTGGTTGTATCACCGGACCATGGCGGAACTACTCGTGCGAGAAGACTTGCGGAAATTCTTCACGCTCCATTAGCAATCATTGATAAACGTCGTCCAAAACCAAACGTGGCAGAGGCTATGAACATCATTGGGGATGTAAATGGCAAAATTGCTATCGTGGTAGACGATATTGTGGATACTGCAGGTACGCTGACTGCCGGTATCCAGATGCTGTATGACAAAGGCGCTACTGCTGTATATGCATCCTGTGTACACGGTGTTCTATCCGGACCGGCCATCGATCGCTTGAAGGCTGCGAATCTGGAAGAGTTCGTATGTACCAATACGATTCCGCAGGATGATAAGGCTGCATTGTATCCACAGATGAAGGTATTGTCTGTAGGACCTGTTCTAGGACAGGTCATCAAGGCTGTGGAAGAAAGCAGACCAGTCAGCGAAATCGTTGCGAAATACGCAGAGTAAGCCTACATAGAAAGGAAACTATATGCTGGAACATTTCATAGAATCCATGCTGCCGGAGATTGTATCTATTTTGGAAATCATCGGTATCGTTGTGATAACCATCGGATCACTGAAGGCGTTTTATCACTATATCAAAGCGCTGTTCACCCATAAACATTATCCGATCCGTATCGAACTGGCGAATGCTCTGGCATTAGGTTTGGAATTTAAAATGGGTGCCGAAATACTGAAGACGGTACTCGTCAGAAGCTTTTCGGAAATCTATATTCTGGGAGCCATCATTTTGTTGCGTGCACTTCTGTCCTTGATGATACATTTTGAAATCAAGACGGAGAAGGAACACGGATCAGCCAGTGAGGCTTCACCGAATAATTATTAAAGGAGCAGTACAATATCTATTAACGGATATTGTACTGTTTTTTTATACCGCTTACATTTTTTAAATTCATGCTTTACAACTTTTCATTCATCTGCTATTATGAATATAAGGACAAGACGTTATAACGTCTTACTGAGTGATGGTGATTCAGTAGAATGGAAGGAGTGAATTTATGGAATCATCTGAAGTATTGGCAGCAAGACTGCTGGAGCTTATGGGGGGGAAAGAGAATATTATCTCTGTTACGCATTGCGCAACAAGATTACGTCCGCAATTAAAGGATAGAAGTCTAGTTGACGCTGATGCTATAGAACATCTTGATGGTGTTACAGGCTTGGTCAATAAGGATTCCGGGTTGCAGATTATTATCGGTATGAATGTAGGGGATATTTATAAAGCTTTTATGAAGGTGTGGGATTCAGAACACTTAGAGCGGGATGATTTGGTAGAAAAGGCAGAAGCAGGTCCGAAAAAGCATGAATGGCTTAATGAATTCATTGCTTTAGTAGTCAGTATATTCTCGCCATTGCTTCCTTTGCTAGCCGGATCAGGTTTATTAAGAGGGTTTACCATATTGGCGAACGAACTAGGATGGCTGTCAACGAGCAGTACAACAAATTTAATACTGACATTGACTGCAACCTCTGTTTTCTACTTTCTTCCGCTATTAACGGCGATGACTGCAGCAAAGCGGTTTCAAACGAGCCCGTATATCGCTGTGGCTGTCATGGGGGCACTTATTATGCCTGATTTCTTGGCATTGGTACAGGGAGATGGAGGCAATGGTGTTGATTTTCTTGGTATCTCGATTCCAGTATTTAATTATACCAGTCAGATTATTCCTGCAATTATCATGACCTGGCTACAGTCACAAATGGAACATTTTATGATTAAGAAAATTCCTAATAGTCTGCATATGATTATCATTCCAACCGTACTGCTGATGGTTCTGGTGCCGATAACTGCTGGCGTGATAGGACCTATTGGAAATTATATCAGTATCGGAGTTGCACAGGCAGTTACCTGGCTGGCGAACATCAATCAGGTTATCACTGGTGCTGTTATCGGCGGAATTTGGAATATCCTCATCATGTTTGGAGTGCACTGGGCACCGAATACCATGGTTATAATCCCTGATATCGCAAAGAACGGATGCTCTCCATTCATCGCATATGGTGCGAATGCTAACTTTGGAATGGCTGGTGCTGCATTTGCCATATTTCTTCGTTCAAAAAATAAAAAGCTGAAAAACTTTTCACTGACTGCAATTACATCCGTTATGCTATCCGGTATTGTTGAGCCGGCTATTTACGGGCTTGGAGTAAAATTCAAAACACCGCTAATCGCAGGCTGCCTGGGGGCAGCACTTGGTGGTGCGTTCATGGGACTATTTCATGTTGTTGGTAATGCTTTCGTATTTGGAGGGCTTACCACGATTCCGGCATTTGCAGGAACTACTCTATGGGCATATATAGTCGGTTTGGCTATATCCTTTATCGGTGGTATGGTACTGACATTCGTATTTGGGGTTAAGGACCCCGAGGCACAGATGACTGCGAAAAAATAAAAGAAAAGAGGAAAAAATCAATGGAATTGAGTAAGAAAATAGAAGGTATTTTAGGGTTGTCAGCGATTGGTGATGCAATGGGAGCTACCACTGAGAATCTAACCTTCGGGCAGATTCGTGAGATGTTCAATGCTCCTGTGACAACATTTCAAAAGCCGGGTAAAACTGCCTTTGCTTTAGGAAATGAGGCAGGTGAGATTACAGATGATTTCTCACAAATTTATATGTTATCAAAAGCAATTTTGAGCAATAAAGGGAGAATAACAAAGGATATCGTGATAAAAGCAATACTGGAATGGTCCGATATTCCTAAATATTTCAATCGTTTCGCAGGGCCTACAACCAGAAGTGCAATTGAAATGTATAAAAACCCCGGTATGGAAATGAAGCCGCTTCCTGGTGCTGTAGCTGTAGATTATGCGTCTAAGGCAACAAATGGAGCAGCAATGAAAATTGCGCCGGCAGGAATTCTACATCCGGGAAATTTGGAAGCTGCTATTGATGATGCTATTGTCATAGCACAGGTAACGCATGATAATTCTCTTGCCATTTCCGGTGCTTGCGCTATCGCTGCAGCAACGAGTGCATCACTTGCAGAAAAAGCTACTATTGAAGAGGCGATAAGTGCCGGCGTTTATGGTGCAATACGTGGAGAAACAAAAGCAAAAAGTGTTTCCAGAGTAGTCGCGGGAGCAAGCGTTGTAGAGCGTATAAAGTTAGCGCTACAGATAGCTGAGGGAGTTGGTAGTAAAGAAGATAAACTGCTGAAATTATCACAGATAGTCGGTAGTGGTCTTCATATTTCAGAAGCAGTACCTTGTGCTTTTGGTATTGCAGCCTTAAATAAAGACAGCGCCTTACAGGCTGTCATTGATGCTGTAAACATCGGGTATGATACGGATACGATTGCTACGATTGTCGGGACGATGGTAGGAGCTTTTGTAAATTTTGAGGATGAGAACTTCCTTGCTTTATATGATAAGGTGCAAAAAGCAAATGATATAAATCTTATTACACTGGCCAGTGAACTTGCTACAGCTGCAAAAGTAGAATAATATTTATAATACGCAGGAATGGTATGTAACCATTCCTTTTCCTTTTTCTATTCAAAATTATGTCGGTAGGATTCCAATGAATTCCTTGAAAAGTATTTACATTAAATAGGCATTCATTTATAATGAAATTTAAAAGGAAGTATGTTACGGCTATATGAGGTGAAGAAAAATGCGAACAAATAGTATAAAATATCTTTCAATTTATGAAGATCTGAAAGAAGAAATCATAAATGGTACATATCCGATCGGTGGACTGTTTCCAGCAGAACCAGAGCTGCAGACCCTTTTTGGCGTAAGTAGGATAACTGTTCGACATGCTGTTCAGCTCCTTGTTGATGAAGGATACCTGCAGCGAATTCACGGCGTAGGAACTGTGGTCGTTAGTCAGAAGGAATCCTTGCAGCTGCAGAATCTTCTTAGCTTTTCTGAGGAATATAAGGGAGCCGGTGTTCATTCAGATATTGTTTCATTTGATGAAAGAATATCTGCTTCATCTCTGGTATGTTCTAAATTAAATCTTTCTAAGGGGTCAGAGGTAAGCTGTCATGAACGCTTGCGTTGGAGTGATAACAGTCCAATTGGCTTCCAGCGTGTGTACTGCCCACTTCATTTAGCATTAACAAGGGATGAACTGATAAGACCTAATGTATCTTTATATCAGCTGTTTAAAGAAAAGGGCTACAGTGTGAAGAATGCCAATGAAACAATAGAATCGGTGATTGCTGATAAAAAAATTGCAGATTATCTGCACGTAAAAGAGGGCAGCCCACTGCTGTTTGTACAGCGTGTCACGAAGGATCAACGTGATCGGATCATAGAATATGCTGAATTTTATTATAGAGGGGATCGATATCGATATAGTGTGCAGCTCCATGTTCCAGATTGATATGGATGAGGGTAAGGTATAAAACGGCATATAAATCTGCTGGTATTTATCCATTATGTGTTATGAAGGAGAATCATGTAAATCCGATTGGATTTCTTTGATTCTTTTTTATTTGTTAGTCTGTAATTATAAGTATGAGGTTACACGTATAGTGCTCAATAGCTATAGGTATCCCAACAGTACAACAAAAGAGCCATATCACGATTCTATATGGCTCAGATCATGCTATTCGGATTTAATCTATCAATATATTTGTATGTAATCCAAGCGTAATGATCATCTTATATAAAGGGAATAGCACCATTTAATTCAAATCACTACACATACCGGCTAATAAAGCCTTACGGAACTCATCTACAGGTACAGGCTTTCCATACAAATAGCCTTGTCCTGTTATACAGCCCGAAGCAAGCAGAATAGATTCCTGATATTCGGTTTCTATTCCCTCCGCTATGCTTTCCATTTCCAAATCTGTACACATTTGAATCATATGCTTAACAATCTTGTGGTTTCGTTTCTCCGTTGCCAACGATTTAATCAAGCTTTTATCCAGCTTGATGGTATCAAAGCAAACATCACTGAGAATTGATAGATTGCTGTAGCTGATCCCGAAATCATCCAATGAAACTCTTAGCCCAAGTGCACTGATTTCTTTGATAACCTCGTATAGCGTTTCTGAATGCTCTGTACATGCACTTTCTGTGATTTCAATTTCCAGACATTGATAAGGAAATGTATATTGTTCCATTACCTGCTTCAAATGAACTAATAAATGATCCTCCAACAATGTTACACGAGAGAAATTCAAAGAAATTCTGAATGTGTCATCGTTCCAGCCTTCCAATAGCTTACAGACCTCTTCAAATACAAACAGATCGATATAGCGAATAAGGTGATTGGACTCCAAAGCCGGGACAAACTCTGCCGGAGCCAAGACTCCGAGTTCTTTATGATTCTGCCGGATCAGTGCTTCTGCACCGACTACTTTATGTGTATTCATATGAACCTTTGGCTGCAGATATATTACATACTCCCGATGCTGGATACCTGTCATTAAATCATGAAGCAGCTTTCGCTGACGCATATCCTTCGCATCCTGCATTTCCTCATAATGCATTCGTTTATTGAATTGCATGATATTACCGGCTGTCTGCATTAAATGTGCGATATTCTTTTCCATATCATCCCATACAGCACCAAAGGACACAGTGAAATTCTCGTGCGACAATTTTGATTTGCATTCCTTGACTTTCTGATCAACATCCTTCTTTTCACAATTTGGTGTCAATACAAGAAATTCATCCCCATTTAGACGATATATATCAGAAGTGGTGAATATCTGCTTTAATAGATGTGCAAAGCACTGAATATATTGATCCCCGGTAGCTGTACCATTGACGCGGTTGATTTCCTTTAAATGATCAATATTCGCCATGACAACACCAATCGAATGAAGGCTGTGATCCTGCAGCTCTTTACAATTTCGTACAAAGCTGTTTCGATTTAATAGGTCTGTCAGATAATCATAATCATTTGCATGAATCATCGCTTCGATCAATTTTCGTTTCTTCATTTCATTCACAATGAAAACAGTCAGAGAATCAAGGAAGGATATATTTCTGAAATTCGCTGCAATGTTGTTAATGACAAGACAGCCGTACTCCACACCCTGATCCTGTAATAATACCCATCGCTGATTGCGAATCAGATGTCGCTGCATGATCTGATACATAGCATATGACTGCTGCATCATCTGCTGCGGATTCTCAATGTTGACAGGTGCATCCCATTGCTGCTTTCTCAGCCAGCTGTCATAGCCCTCCTGATCCTTTTCCGTGAAATTGATCCTGCAATCCGTCACACACCATTGATAGCTTGGTTTATATGGCTTATCCCCTTTCGGCTTTTGCCATATATCTGCGGAATCAGCATGAAAGAAGGTCACGATCGAATCCAGAACGCTATGGAGTGCTCCCTCCATATCCATATGCTCCTGCATATGCTGAATCGCACTTAAAAGAATATGACTTTCAGTGCCATAGCTCTCCATAGAGTCAACAATACTTTTATCATTGGAAATATCAATCGCTATCGCTAACAGAACCTCCTGATCATGCCATGGAATCAATTTATTCTTAATTAAAAAATCCTGTTCCAGACAACGGTTGTTATCCTTCCATATATAATATTTATCCCGTGACCAGCTGGTTTTCCCGCAGAAGGGGCATGGGGAGCCTCTATGATGCATAATCTCATAGCATTTCATTCCCCGGCATTGCTCCTTCGTTAGTCCTATACGATCATAAAAGGACTGGTTACCCAGAATCAGATCATAGGTATCCGGATCCACTAGATAGGCAATGTCTCCGAATTCTCCCAGATAGGAATCAATTTCTGAAGCATTCATCACCCGGGTATAATGAAAATTCAGGCTGGGGGATAAAGCAGCGTCCTCCCTTGGTAAATCATCCTGTGCACAGGGCTGCTCATGATAATAGTGAAAGCTTCCCTTTCCGGTTTTTTTCTCACGGTATAAAGCCCGATCTGCCTGAACAAATATTTCTTCATAGCTCATCATCGGCTGATCAAGCAAGGTAATGCCTGTACTGAACATAATACCTCTTGCTTCCATTTGCTGATACAGGGTATGCAAAGCACGATCCAGGTCTTCCCGTGCGTGCAGCTTCTTCACGAAAACGATGAATTCATCACCACCAAACCGACCGACGATGCTGTCCTTGTGGAATACAGTGCGAAGCATGGAAGAGAAGAAAGCAAGCGTCTCATCCCCCTTCTTATGTCCGTATAAATCATTGATATCCTTAAAATTATCCATATCGAAAATCAAAAATGCACGCAGATGCTTATGCGGGTGCTGTGATAGCTCCTTATAAATTAAATTCTCTGCTACATTTTTTCTATATATTCCGGTCAGCTGATCAAATTCCGACTCATATTGCAGCTGGAAATTATTCTTTTTTCGCTCATCAATATCATTTAGAAACATCAATGCCAGAAGGTCATTGGTGATAGGCTCACGAAATAATAACAGCTCTATTTCCATCCAGGCCATTTTATTTTGTTCAATGATTCTTCTGAATTCATAGCGAAGCCTGAAATTTCCGCTCTCATAGTTGCGCAACAGGTTTTCAGGATTCATCAGCTCAAGATAATCCTTACGGTCCTGGGGCATAACAACCTTGTGAATAAAGCGTTCATACAGCTGTGTATAAGTTATTTCATCGACCAATTCATTATACAGATCCCAAATGCCACCCATTGTATGAAATGAATTTTTTGTTACATTTACATGGGCATATGCTTCTTTTTCTTTCAGTAACAGATGATAGAATTGTGTAATATTCAAATACTCCTGATATGTATTTTTCTCACCTGAAATATCCTCTAAAATCACAATAAGAGAGACAGACTGTTTACCTCCATGATAAGGAATCAGTGTGAGGCGAAGCCATGAGGCATCCTCAAGCTTTTTTTCATGAATGACAGTTTCATTGCTTTGTAGGGCTGTATGCCAGACCTCTTTCCATTGGCGCATGTCCTCTGCCTCGACGTTGCTTTGCTTCATTAGCTTCTGTTCAAAGGTGGGATAGGAAAGAACCTCCGGCATATGCGTAAGCAGCTTCTTTTTTACTAGGATTTGTATCTCGTCTTTTTCCGGATTATATTGAAATACCTCCATGGGCAGGTAGGGAGACGTGGTATTAACGATCCGATGAAAATTCTGGATTTCACTGCGATCATGCTCATATAAGCTGATATCCATCGTCACTGCGAACAGAAGCTGCTTTGTCTCATCCATCTGTACTTGTGTATAGAGCTGTTTCTTGTGTGGGACACTGATTTCATGTACAAAGGAAAAACAGGCTTGGGAAGTATTCTGTATTTGGATATAATCCTGCGTATCAATCATTGCGGACAGACGGTTGCCATATTTGAATGCAAAATTATTTTTTGTTGTATGAAATATTTCATAAAAGCTACGATTACCATATAAGAGTGTCAGCCCAGCATCCTTTTTCAGTATATAGATGGCCAGAGGTGAAACATCCACAATCGGTTTCCAGTTCATGCCCTTTACAATCGTATGTATCGTATTCTGTGTAGTCATATGCTATCTCCTCTAGAGCTTCATCTTTGACATGCTGATTTCCGTGAATTCAGGGATGAGGCTCTAAGCTTCCATAAATTGTAATTACCCTAATTATAGCACATATTCTAAGGTTCATTTCATTCTTACATAGTCTCTACACGAAAAAATGCAGATAAATAATGATCATTTACCTGCATACTATCGATTGGTTTTCAAAAGCTTAACATATATGTAAAATTGCATTTTATAGTGAACTCGCAGCGAAGCGTAACGCATACAATTACGGGCTGCTTTCCTCCTTGAGCTGCTCATACAGCTGTCGGGTGTGATCATCAAAGCAAACCAGATAGACAGTTTTTACACTCTGCATTGGTGTATCTGCTTCCTGTATTATTCGCAGGGCGATGCGGGCTGCTTGCTCCAAGGGAAAGCGGTATGCACCGGTACTGATTGATGGGAAAGCGATGCTTTCTATATGATATTGCTGTGCCAGCGTCATGCAGCTTCGATAGCAGCTTTCCAGCAGCTCACATTCGCCATGATTTCCACCCTGCCATATTGGTCCCGGTGTATGAATGACATAGCTGCAGGGAAGCTGATATGCGTTTGTAATCTTTGCTTCTCCTGTCCTGCAGCCGTGAAGCGTCCTGCATTCCTTTAAAAGCTCTGCACCTGCTGCTCGATGAATGGCTCCGTCAACACCACCTCCGCCAAGCAAAGTGGTATTTGCGGCGTTCACGATGGCATCCACCTGCATAACGGTGATATCTCCTGTCAGTATGTTTATAATCATGGTATCACCTCAGCTGTGAAATATCGTCTGAATGAAATTCTTCGGCCCGTGTTTATATAACAGAGCAATGCCTTCTTTTCCAAGATCACGATAGATGTCATCAAAGTAAAACATACCTGCCACAGAGGGAAACTGATTCCAGAATTCCTGTGTTACGGCACTGACCAGAATCTTATGCTGCAAGGCCTTTGTTTCCACCTGAAGCGCCTGTGCAAGCAGGCCGAAGGCGCGCTCCTTATGGGATTCATATTTTTGTGTATAGAACTTATAGCTGCTGCAGGAAGCGTTCCATGCAAGGTAATTTGCAAGTCCGTTTGTAAAGGCGAGATGATTCAACAGACTGAGATATTTGCGGGATCGTACAGGAAACTGCTCCTGTATCAGATACTTTGATAGCTCAAAGGTCAAATAATTCTGCAGAATATAGGTCATCTGTGAAACGACACGGGTATAATCGGCAATATGAATCAGATCGATCAGGATACAAAGCCCTTCCTCTGATTTCACAATGCGGTTTTCCTTTGTACCGACAACAGCCATGATACAGACAGTCTGCAGCTTTTCTCTGTAGTTTGGAAAGAGGACTTCAAAGAGCTCTTTGTTAAAGGTTGGAAATTCTTCTACGATGCTTTCCAGCTGCGAGTCCAGCTCCTGTACGATATCCCTTCGTTTCGGATCTGCTTCCTCATACTCCTGCAGCAGGTAAAAATGCTCCTCCTCTGCCACAGGTTTCCCTTCCAGAAATGCGGCAGCTATGCGATTGTCATACAGCATAAAAGATCCCTCCTTTTGTAATTCATTATATCACGTTTCGACCTCCTGCGTGAATGTTTTGCCATGCCCCTTATAAGATGCACATTACCGGGGAAAGCTAACAGAGAGGATGTGATTATATGAAAAAAGAAGTATGGCGGGATGTGATTTTAAGCAGTGTGGCATTTCTGGCACTGATGTGGGTGGCTTTTTTCTGGGCACAGAAATATTTCCCGATGGAACAGGACAGTGCTCCGGTTGCTAAGGTAGAAGAAAAAAAGGTTGCCTATTTAACCTTTGATGACGGGCCGAGCAAGTATACGCAGGAGGTTTTGGATATTCTGGATACCTACCATGTCAAGGCAACGTTTTTTGTGACCGGCAGCAATCCGGAATATTATGATTTGATTAAGAAAGAGGATGCTTCGGGACATGCGATCGGGATTCATACCTTCTCTCATGATTATGGTAAAATCTATTCCAGTGTGGAGGCATATTTTGAGGATATCAATAAAACCAATGCGCTGATTGAAAAACAGACCGGACACAAGGTGAACATTCTGCGCTTTCCCGGAGGTACCAGCAATACGGTATCCAGAAAGTACAGCAGCGGTATTATGAGTACATTGGCAGCGTCCGTAACACAGAAAGGGTATGCGTATTATGATTGGAATGCTTCCAATGGAGATGGAAACTGCTATGTAGGCAGTGATACACTGATCAATACAGCATTAAAGGAAATCCGGGATAAAAAAGAGGTTATGATTCTGATGCATGATGGGACAGGGAATAAGGCAACGGTGCAGGCACTTCCCACGATTTTGAAAAGCATGCTGTCTCAGGGCTATGAATTTCGTGTTATTGACTCTTCCACACCGGTGTTTCATCATCATATCGCAAACTGAGAAAGTATGTTATAATACTTCATATGCAGTTGCTTACAGGTGATGAAATATGAAAATAACAAGAGAAAAAAATCTGGATGAAATTAAGAACGGATATACGAAAGACAAACGCAGCTTTTATCATTGCAATTTTTGTGATGCAGTGTTTGAAGACGGTGAAATATTTCCGATCAACGGACATTTTTATCGTGCGGAAAAGGCCGTACAGATGCATATACAAAAGGAACATGGCTCTGTCTTTGAACAGCTGCTGCAGCTGGATAAGAAGTCCTGCAGCCTGACAGATGTGCAAAAGAAGCTGCTGCAGTATATCCATGAAGGAAAAACCGATAAGGAAATAGCCTCGCTGACCAATACGAGTGCGTCAACCGTTCGTCATCAGCGCTTTGTATTCCGTGAAAAAGCAAGACAGGCAAAAATGTATCTGGCTCTTTATGAGTTATCTGTAGAGGGTATGATGGATAATCTGCTGGAGGTGCATGACCACGCAGCACAGGTGGATGAGCGCTATGTCGCAACCACAGAGGATGAAGAGCAGGTGCTGAAGACAATGACACTTTCTATCGATCCGTTGAAGCTGAAGCAAATTCCAGCCAAGGAAAAAAAGAAAATTATCATTCTACGGAAAATCTGTGAATTTCTGGAACCGCATCAGGTCTACAGTGAAGAGGAAATCAATATCTTTTTAAAGCAGATATTTGAAGATTTTGTATCCCTTCGCCGTTATCTGATTGAATACGGCTTCCTGCACCGGACACAGGATTGTCATTTCTATTCGATGGATGCAGGCAGGATCCGGGAGGTGGAAGAGCATGAATGAAAGCTTACACTGGTATGAAAATGAGGATCAGGTAAAGCATGTCGCGCGCAGCATGCGATGAAGTCCTTTTTAAGAGAAAACGAGGAAAGGAGGAGCATCGTATGCAAAATATCGTTCAGGCTTACTGGAATGCAATCCATGAGCTGCGCTTTGATGATGTGAGAGCGCTTTTCAGCGAAACAGCAGTCATCACATGGCCGAATACAGAAGAGGTTTTCACTCTTGATGAATTTATAGCGGTTAATGAGGCTTATCCCGGAGAGTGGGATGAAGAGGTTCTGCAATGCTATAAAGCAGAGGATAGGATCATCAGTGAAACGATGGTAAAGGGGAAGGAAGTATCTTTTCTTGCCATTGGCTTTTTCACAATTCAAGAGGGTAAAATAACCGCGCTGCGGGAGTATTGGACGGCAGTGGAAGCTGCCCCGGAATGGAGAAAAGAGCTGTTGAAAAGCAGATAGGGAATGCATGCATTCCCTGTTTTTTTGTCTCACCATTCACGGAGCTTCTGCCCGCCATTCGATACATTGTAATTGTTTAAGTAAATGGATAAATTTATCATATAGGTGTTAGATGGTGGATACTATCATTATAGGTATTGAAGAGCTTCTGCTGTTCGTCCCATTCAGCGGAAGTCCTGTACAGATCAAAGGAGCTGGTTTCATGAAGTTTGCGAAAAGTCTTACCAGCCTGGCGTGCTGGCTCATGGCAATCGTACCCGGTGTGTACCTGCTTGCTTATCTCAGTGCGCGATACCTTCATTTGCCGTCTGCATATTATTATCCAATACTGGCGCTGGCTGCCGCCGGCTACGCTATATTCCTGTTCCTGGTGTTTCGGCTGAAATGCCGTATTCACAATTCCGCGCGCAGCCGTGATAAGGAAACCTCGGCAGACTGCATGAACAGTGATCAGTAGGACGAAAGGGTTATTGAGTAAATAACCTTTTTTTCTCGTCTTTTTGTGATACAATTACGTAGTAAATGGCAGGTGTTTTTATGTTGAATGATACAATAGCCGCAATTTCCACAGCGGCGGTGGATGGGGCAATCTCCATCATCCGAATGAGTGGTGCAGATGCTTTGTCAATCGCGGACAGCATTTTGAATATTGATGTACAAAAGAAAAAAAGCCATACGATCAGCTATGGCTATGTTTATGATCAGGAGCATGACGAGCTGATTGATGAGGTGCTTGTCAGTGTTTTTCGCGCACCGAAGACCTTTACCTGCGAGGATATCGTAGAGATCAACTGCCATGGCGGGCGGTTTATCACAAAGAAAATTCTGCGGCTGTGTCTTGCGCATGGTGCCCGTCTTGCGAATCCCGGTGAATTTACACAGCGGGCGTTCTTGAACGGACGTATTGATCTGACGCAGGCGGAAGCTGTAAATGATATGATACAGGCAGATAGCAATGAAAATGCACGAATGGCTGTACAGGGGCTTCGCGGAAGTGTCAGAAAGCTGCTGGACCCTTTGATTCAGGATCTTTTGGATATCATAGCGAACATTGAGGTAAACATTGATTATCCGGAGTATGATGATGTGGAGCAGCTGAGCAGTGAAATCATTCAGCCGAAGGCCAGAGAATGGATGAAGCGTATTCAGCAAATTCTGGATCGTGCACAGAGTGGTCAGCTGTTGAAGGAAGGTATCAAGACCGCAATCGTCGGAAAACCGAATGTCGGTAAAAGCAGTCTTTTGAATGCGCTGCTTGAGGAAGAAAAAGCGATAGTGACGGATATAGCAGGAACAACACGCGATATTGTGGAGGGACATATCCATTTGCAGGGACTGACTCTGAATCTGATTGACACGGCAGGAATTCGAGATACAAAGGATGTCGTGGAGCAAATCGGTATACAGCGAAGCTTGCAGGCGATTACCGAGGCACAGCTTGTAATTCTTGTTCTGGACAGCAGCCGCGCACTGGATGCGCAGGATGAGGAGCTGCTGGAGCTGACGAAGGATAAGACGCGCATCATCGTCTACAATAAAACGGATATCTCCAATCAGCAGGATGGGGTATGCATATCCGCAGCAAGTGGTGAAATCGAGCCGCTGCTTATAAGAATTCACGAATTATTTGACCGTCATCAGCTTGTACTGCAGGAGCCGCTGCTGCATAATGAACGCCAGATTTCCTTGATGATGAAGGCTGAGAGCAGTATGCGGCAGGCACTTGCTTCCATGGAGGCAGGGATGGAGCTGGATATTGTCGCAATCGATATACAGGAGGCCTATACAGCCTTAAAGGAGATACTCGGGGAAGTCCATCGGGAGGATCTTCTCGATACCTTATTCTCCAATTTCTGTCTGGGAAAATAAGCAGGAGGAAAGAAACTTATGAATACATTGATTGATACACATTGTCATATCACCTGTGATGCCCTGTATGAGCGCATTGACGAGGTGTTGGAGAATGCAAAGCAGGCAGGTATAGGAAAAATGCTCATCATCTGTACGAATTTTATTGAATATGAGCGAGCAGAGCAGTTAAAGGAGAAGGAACCGGAGCGCTTTGATATTGCACTGGGGTTTCATCCAAATGATCTTTATGCTTTTCAGGAAGCCGATTATGAGCGGCTGGAAGAGCTGTTAAAGCAGGAGCGTCTGGCTGCGGTCGGTGAAATCGGACTGGATTATCATTGGGAGGATGTATTG
This sequence comes from Clostridiaceae bacterium OM02-2AC, assembly GCA_003481775.1. Classification (GTDB taxonomy): domain Bacteria; phylum Bacillota_I; class Bacilli_A; order Erysipelotrichales; family Erysipelotrichaceae; genus Clostridium_AQ. The sequence goes on along the minus strand of QULU01000002.1, from coordinate 187,785 downwards.
CCGCAGGATCAGAAAATCGGCTTTATACGACAAATCAAGCTTGCACAGAAATACAGCAGGCCGATTCTTATTCATATGAGAGAGGCAACAAAGGATACGCTGGATATTCTGAAGGAGGAAGGTCCAATAAAGGGAATCATGCACTGCTACAGCGGAAGTAAGGAAGTGGCTCTGGAGCTGATAAAAATCGGCTTTTATATCTCCTTTGGCGGGCCGCTTACATTTAAGAATTCAAGAGGAGCACCGGCTACGGCAGAAGCGCTTCCTTTGCATCGGCTGTTTGTGGAAACCGACAGTCCCTATCTGACGCCGCATCCGTTCAGAGGCAAGCAGAATGAGCCGATGTATGTCAGATATACGTTTGACAAGCTGTGTGAAATCAAAGCGGTGGATAAAGATTTGGCGGCAGAGCAGCTGTGGAAAAATTATAAGGAAGTATTCTCAAATTGAGAATATGTTTTCCACGCGTAAGAAACCAAATTTTTACTTCTATACTGACAGAAGGAAATGCTGATGAACCGGAAATGCAGGTAGGATATACCGCACAATGAAAAAGACTTGGGTTACAGCTTGCATACGGTTGCTTCTGATCGTTGTAATCAGAAAAGTAGACGATTTTAGAACCGTCTACTTTTTCAGCAGTTTATAGAACGAAGTCTTTCATGTATCTGAAAGCAAACTGTTTTCAAGGCTGTTTACATATGATAAAACTTTCATGCTTCTTATCTTGAAAGTTGCTTGAAGACTATATAGCTGCATGAACACAGGTAAGAAGCAGCATTCCAATCTATCAGGGCTATTATTTCTATACAGCGGGTTTCATTAGGAATCGTGCTTGTCCAATAGAGCGTATGTAGGTGCCGTATGTGTTAAGCATATAAAAAAAGCCTTTTCTTCAAAGGCTAATCAGCAGAATGGTCGGAATGACAGGATTTGAACCTGCGACCTCTTGCTCCCGAAGCAAGCGCACTACCAAGCTGTGCTACATCCCGATGTCCTATACTATTCTATTCCGTTTTATAAAAATATGCAACAAAAAAAAGCGCATTTTCATAAAAAAGCGCTATCTTTTGAAATTTTTTATTTTCTGGAAGGTATCTTCACTGATAACATGCTCGATATGACATGCTTCTTCCTCTGCTGTATCCGGTGCAACACCAAGTACATCCTCCAGAAAGGAGCGGATTGTTGTATGCCGCTGATACACCTTGACAGCAAGCTCTCTTCCCTCCGGAGTAAAATGTATATCCCCATAGGTTTCCTGCTGAACAAGTCCTTTTTCCTTTAATACATTCATAGCCTTATTCACACTTGGCTTGGAAACATCCATTTTCTTAGCCACATCCACACAGCGGATCTTGCCGTTTTCATTATCCAGGATTAGCAGTGTTTCCAGATAATCCTCCAACGATTCACCTAATATCACCTTTATCACCTCAATGCCTTTTTATCAATATAACACATATTTGTTATTCTGAACATAAATTTTTATATTTCTCTTCCTTGAAGCCAACTGCGATTCCGTTTTCACAAATCAGCAGCGGCCGCTTGATCAGCATACCGTTGCCTGCAAGTAACCGCAGCTGCTCCTCCTCGCTTAGCTCCTTCAGACGATCCTTCAGCTTCAGCTCCTTGTAAGCATTGCCGGAGGTATTAAAGAATTTTTTTAATTCTAACCCGCTCTCCTTTACCCACGCACGAAGCTCTTCCACTGTAGGTGTTTCCTCAACGATATGGCGGATTTCCAGCTCCATCCCGGCGTCCTGCAGATACTTCTTTGCTTTTCTGCATGTTGAGCAGGCCGGATATTCAATAAACAGCATACGCATAGTTTCAGTCTCCCATCTTTTTTATTATCATAACCAAGAATACGTAAAATTGCAAATACATTGCCTGTAGGAATAAGGCTACAAGGTACGGAATCAAACGCCTTCATGCATAACTGGCAATAGAGATTTCACTTTTGATGCATTAGAGAAAACATACTGTCAAATACTCTTAGCTGTTTCTTTATGAAAGCAATTTTCAAGCATATATTAGCTGATAGAAATAGGCAATTCACGTCGGAGCTGTTTTCTGTAAGGCAGCGTGGATAAAGAAAAAGGGCACAATCTGTACCCTGTAAACTACTGATTAAAATAGAAATTATCAAAGGTATACTTATAAACCCGATAAATATACTTTTCACCCTTCATGGTAAAAGAACGAATCAGCGTATGCTCACTATCATATTCCTGAAAATTAAATGCCATGCCACTGTCCACAATCGTATTCGTACCGATATTCTGTACGCTTGATACATAAGGGGAATATGGGACATCGAATGCATCCACAAGTGTATAGGTACCCTTTTTTTCATCCACCAGATATTTGTAGTATTTGCTTACTGCATCCTCAGCCTTAACCTCGGTAGGGATATTCAGCTGACTCCAGTCATAGGCTGTATTCGTGGAAGAGTATCCGAAGTTGTTATTAAACATATACAGATAATACTGTCCATCTGCAAGGGTATCATCCTCCACATAGGTTATGGAATGCTGACCGGTCTGTGAGGTGAAGCTGTTTGCCTTATCCAGCAGCAGGTCTGCATAGTCACTGTCTTCCCAGAAGGTCTTTTCCCCCATCATATAATCTATTTCCGGTGTGCCATCGATATCCTTGATTTTGACGATGGTGCTTGTTTCCCGGCTGCTCACAAGAATTTCGTTAGCTCCCATCCACTGAATGGTATTAAGGTGCGTCCAGTCCAGCTCGTCATTATCTTTATCATACACAGAGGCTTTATAGGTTGTGAATAAATCCCCCATATCTACGACCAGAGACACAGCACCGCTGGAAACATCCAAACGGATAATCATATCCTCAACCGTATCCTTTGTCGTGTCGGTTGCGAGAATCAGCATGTCTCCGTTATCATCAAATACGTAGTCATGGTGCAGGTCATAGTTACCCAGATCAAATACGTTGGTAACCTGTCCCAGAGCATCCATTTCCGCCATCTTATTCGTGCTTATGCTGTAATACATGCGATCATTTGCAAACAGCAGACGGTGTGATCGATAGCCTTCGATTGGCACTTCACCGCGCAGAATACCGTTGTTATCATAATAATACATGAAGTCATCCGCATCACTGTCATTGCCGAGAATGACATACAGGCCATCGCTGACTTCTTCCCTGCTGGTGCCCTCCTCCATTTCCAGCTGAATGGATTCACTTCCTTTTAAGGAGCCGCAGGTATAGGTATATGTGACATCCCTATTCGTACCGTCTTCATATTCCATATGAAGGGTGATCGTATTTTCCTGATTTGGTATCAGACCGATCAGCTGATATTCATGCGTCGTAGCATAATCACTATTTAATGTGCGTGTGAAATCCGCAATATTTTTATTCTCTACATGGATCGTATAGCTGATTTTCGCACCCTGTGTGCTTGTAAAATACGTATACATGGAAAGCGTGTTTGTGCCAAACGGATTATAGACCATCAAAGCATTATCTTCGCTGTAGCTGCCCTCCGCAATCTGATTGTCTAGCGATTCACGTATGGCATTCTGCTTTTCCACATGATAGATATCCTTCACTGTTGTCTTGGCAGAAGCAATGCTGCCAGTGGTATTTGTTGTTTCCGGTTTGGTCAGCCAGGCCACCAGACATAGCGATACTGCCGCAATCGTTAAAATAATTGCACTTTTTTTCTTTTTGTTCTTCATTTTTATCACCGCTGTTATTGTATCAATGCTCTGTGAATATTTTCTGAAGCAGCTGTGAACGCTTTTCAAAAATAACGGCAATACCATGTGAATTCAGTGACAGTAAAAAAGACAGTCCGAAGGGACTGCCTGTATTATCTGTGGTATAGCTTTTTCGTCTGATATCTGTCCTCGCATGTCAGATTGACATTCAGCTTGCGGAAGGTATTTGCATCCACCTGAGACAGAATTACAGTACTGTGTGCCTCACAGTCCTTCAGCTTATCCAGCTGCTGCAGAGCAAGGTGGGATACCGGATTGGTGGTAGCACTGATGGAGAGTGCAATCAGAATTTCATCCGTATGCAATCTCGGATTATGATTTCCCAGAGAATTCACCTTCAGCTTCTGAATCGGCTCGATGATATTCGGGGAAATCAACGGAATTTCATCATTGATATTTCCCAGTGCCTTCAAAGCATTCAGCAAAGCCGCAGAGCTTGCCCCCAGCAAAGAGGTGGTTTTTCCTGTCACGATTCGTCCGTCCGGCAGCTCAATCGCTACAGCCGGTGCATCCGTTTCCTCAGATTTTTCCAGCGCCGGTTTTACTACGCTTCGCTCCTTGGGCTGAATATTCGCCTGTGACATGATGATTTCAATTTTACTGATGGTATCTTCACTCGTGTGTCCTTTTTTATAATCTACTCTGGCTTTATAATAACGGCGAATGATTTCATCACTGCTGGCACGCTTGGCGGCCTCATCATTCTCAATACAGTAGCCGGCCATATTCACCCCCATATCCGTTGGAGATTTATAAGGGCTTGTACCGAGTATTTTTTCAAACATGGCATTCAGAACCGGGAAAATTTCTACATCACGGTTATAGTTGACAGTCGTTTCCCCGTAGGCCTCCAGATGGAACGGGTCAATCATATTGATATCATTTAAATCCGCGGTTGCAGCCTCATAAGCCAGATTCACCGGATGCTTCAGCGGAAGGTTCCAGATTGGGAAGGTTTCAAATTTCGCATATCCCGCCTTGATTCCGCGTTTGTGCTCATGGTACAGCTGAGACAGGCAGGTCGCCATTTTTCCAGAACCTGGTCCCGGTGCCGTTACAACAATCAGCGGCTTTGTCGTTTCTATGTATTCATTCTTACCGTAGCCTTCATCGGATACGATCAAAGGTATATTGTTTGGATATCCTGCGATTGGATAATGCAGATATACATGGACACCCAGATGCTCCAGATGTGCCTTGAAGGTATCTGCGGATGCCTGATTCGCATACTGTGTGATGACAACACTGCCAACATACAGCCCGGTATCACGGAATGCGTCAATCAGACGAAGTACCTCAACATCGTAGGTGATTCCCATATCGCTTCGTATCTTGTTTTTCTCTATATCATTCGCAGAAACCGCGATGACGATTTCCACTTCCTCTTTCAGTTCGAGGAGCATTTCCAGTTTACTGTCCGGCTGAAATCCTGGCAGAACTCTGGCAGCATGGTGATCATCAAACAGCTTTCCGCCAAACTCCAGATATAATTTATTGTCAAAATTGCTGATACGTTCCAAGATGTGCTTGGATTGCAGTTTTAAATACTTGTCATTATCAAATGCCACTTCTTTCATCGTTCCACTCCTTTTCAACCCACTATTTCGTATTATACCAAAAAAGACATGCATTTACTAATTAAATGGGAAAAAATCGGGAATATTTTAAGATGCACAGCGGATTCCTGTGCAGGAAATGGCAAGTTCTTAAGATTTTTCTTTTTATATAGATATCTGTCCTGAAATGCTTTATAATAATAATGCACTTTTGCGCCTGTAAAGAATCACGCGAACAGTAAATCACAATAAAATAGTAATACTGGAAGGAGAATTGTCATGGAAGAAGTTATAAAAATTGAAGGAAAGCATGCATTAGAGGGGACAGTAAGAATCAGCGGTTCAAAAAATGCTACCGTTGCACTGATCCCGGCCGCCATTCTGGCAAATGGACCAGTTACTATTTGTGGAGTTCCTGAAATATCTGATGTACAATCCCTGTCTGTACTGCTGAGAGATCTGGGTGTTCTGGTGGACATCCGTTCTTCTGATACCATTGTTATTGATCCAACCGCAATGGAAAATCGTCCTCTGGTACAGGACGCTGTAAATAAACTTCGTGCTTCCTATTATTTCATGGGAGCACTGCTGGGAAAATACGGGCATGCGGAAATCAAAATGCCGGGGGGATGTTATCTGGGACCCAGACCGATTGATCTGCATTTAAAGGGGTTTGAAGCCCTGGGAGCGGAAATCCGGTATGATCACGGCTCTTATATTCTGGATGCACCACAGCTGATTGGAACCAAGATTTTTCTGGATATCGCCAGTGTGGGAGCGACCATTAACATTATGATGGCTGCCGTTCATGCGAAGGGGAGAACGACGATTGAGAATGCCGCAAAGGAACCGGAAATTATTGATGTGGCAACCCTTTTGAATAAAATGGGAGCCAATATCCGCGGTGCGGGTACAAACGTCATCACGATTGATGGCGTGGATCAGCTGGCCGGCTGTTTCCATGAGATTATTCCGGATAGAATCGAGGCAGCCACCTATATCGTGCTTGCCGCAGCTGCCGCAAAGGAAGTACGCATCGACAATATTATCCCGCATCATTTGGAGGCACTACTTTCCAAACTGAAGGAAATCGGAACGGATTTGGAAATCGGTGTGGATAATGTAGTAATTCGCGCTTCCAAGGACTTAAAGGCTGCGGATATCAAGACGCTGCCGTATCCGGGCTTTGCGACAGACATTCAGCAGCCGCTGACAGCATTGCTGACACAGGCACAGGGACAGTCGATTGTAACGGAAACGATTTATACAGAGCGGTTTAAGCACTGTCAGGAGTTAAACAAGATGGGGGCAAACATCAATGTGATGATACCGAGCTCCTTTATCAACGGACCAACACCGTTATCCGGTGCCGAGGTCTATGCAACAGATTTAAGATGCGGGGCCTGTCTTGTGATTGCAGGTCTGATTGCGGATGGTGTGACAACGATTCACAACATCTATCATATCGAACGCGGATATGAACATATTGATGAAAAGCTTACGGCTCTCGGCGCAAAAATATGGAGAGAAACCGTAGAATAAACAAAGAGAAGAACGGCTGGAAACGGCGGTTCTTTTACATGCTTTGCAAAACAGCTGACCGTTATCGTTTTGTATATGTAACATTATTCGGATACCAAGGACTGCATGCAGGGAAAGATTACATAAAACAGTGGAAAGAAAAGACACAGGCTTTACTGCACACTGAAATTAAGTCGCAGTATGAGCTTGGAATATGCTATACTTTCCTTAACGATAGAGACTGCTCCCTTACACTTGTATGGCAGAGATGAAGGAGGTAATGTAAATGAAATTAAGAAAACACCTGTATCTTCTTTCCGGAGGCGTATATGGAAAGCTGGGAAATGTCTATGCTCTTCAGCATGACAGCGGCTACATCCTGATTGACTGCGGGCGTTATGATGCTCTGGATATCATACGGCAGAATATGGCTTTCTGGAATATACCCGAAGACAACATCACACATGTCCTTTTGACGCACGGTCACGATGATCATGCGGGAAGCGCTTCCTGGTTTCAAAGCAAGGGAGCACAGGTTTACGTTGGTGCTGGTGATGAAAAGAGTATGTCGGACGGAAATTTCGGTTCAAACAGTCCGTTTACCAATCACGTAATGCCGCCGTGTCATCCGGATGTTTGTATGAAGGAGGATATGGATATTTGTGCAGGAGGTCTGCGTATCCATGCACTGCGTATGCCGGGGCATACCAATGGCTCCATGATTTATTACTTGACGCTGGATGAGGAAGTACTTCTTTTTAGTGGCGATATGTTTTTTGCGGATGGTGAAACCGGAGAAGAAGCATATACCGGCTGGAAGGGGGATATGGCTTATGACGGCTCCCGTTTGCTGGAAAGCTTTCTAAAGCTCTGGAAGCTGCAGCTGCATCCGGATATTGTGGCAGGCGGACACGGCATTCCGGTTATTGGCAGTCATGCAGATCAGATAATTATGCTGGCATATAAATATGCAATGCTGAACAACCGTTGATTTTCATATACTCTGCCTTTCAATCGGCGTATAATAAAGCTGTATAAAGGAGGAGAAGCAAATGAGAAAATTGATTGTAAATGCGGATGATTTCGGCTTCAGTGAGGCGGTTAATCACGGTATTCTGAAGGCGATGGAGGACGGTATTGTCACCTCAACATCAATTATGGCGAACATGCCCGGCTTTGCCCATGCGGCAGCGCTGTACCATGAACATCCGGATATGGCGGTTGGCGTACATCTGAATCTTACCTGTTATCGCCCGCTGCTATCCACGCACAAAACCCTGGTTACGGAAACCGGCTATTTCCATAAGCAGGGAGAGCTTGCAGGCTGTTGCGAAGAAGAAATGTACGAGGAATTAAAGGCACAGATCGACTATGTGCTGGCACAGGGAATTCGGATTGACCATCTGGACTCCCATCATCATATTCATACAACCACAAAGCTGCAGAAGGTGGTAGAAAGACTATATAAGGAATATGCATTGCCATTTCGCGGCGGCTTTGCATATCCCGTATCCTTTCCGCATGCCCAGCTTTCTATGGATTTCTATGACGATGGGGCATCCTTAGCATCATTAAAGAAAATACTGGAAACGATTGCAGAGAATGGCGTGATCGATCTGATGTGTCATCCTGCCTATATGGATCAGTTTTTGTATGAAACAACCTCATATTCATTGAAACGCATGAAGGAGCTGGAAATCCTGTGCAGTGAAGAAGCGGCTTCTTTGCTGCAACAATATCAAATTGAATTGTGTACCTATAAGGAATTGTAATATATAACAACATGGGGGTGATACGTATGCTGAGAATAGCGATATTGGAAAATGAAGAGGCTGCGAAAAATATCATGTTTTCTCTTGCGCAGAAGCTGCAGGAGGAGGACTGCTGCTTCTATTGCTTCAAAAAAATATCCCAATTTGCTAAGGCGGAGGCGGAAAAGGAATTTCATGTCGTGATTTTCCATGAGAAAATGGAGATTCCAAGAGTAACACAATCCTTTGTTCTGAATAAGCCTCAGCGTATCATCATCTATACCAAGACCAAACTCAGTCCGTCTGAACAACAGATTCTACCATTTGCCCGTATCTTTTATGTGGAACGCAAGCATATGCAACGGGAAATGGAGAGAATTCTGCCCTATATACAAAAGCTGATTCGTAATCAGGATGAATATCTGTTCTCTTATAATAATGTAAAGGTTCCGTTGAAAATCAGCGATATATACTACATTGAGAAGGAAGATAAGCTGCTTGTATATCATACCCGGCGAGGAGAGTTTCGTGAACGGAAGAACATGAAGGATGCCTATGAGGATTTTAAGGTCTATAATTTTCTTTGGATTCATGTCAGCTATCTCGTAAACATGTCATATATTTTGAAAATTGAAAATGATATGGTCATGCTGCCATCCATTCATCTGCCGATTTCCAGATCAAAAAAAGCAGAGGTATTAAGCACTTTTCATAATTTTATAGAGTAAGGGCACGGAACATTCCATAGACCTTCAAATGCATTCAAAACCTTTTTCATATTTTTGCATATATGTATCGTTGTATAATAAGCGTGTACAAGGTATTACAAAGAAAAGAGAGCGGTGAGAAGATGGGAAGGCTAGCTAGTTAGATTATTCTGGAGCTTGTCATAGGAAGCTACAGTATGAAAGGGCTTCTTGTATAGGTGCTTGTCAGTAAGCAGAAAGCTATTCAGCTATCATCATAATTAACGAGAAACGGAACGAAGGAAAATCATCGGAAGTTTAAATTTGAAGAAGAGCCAGGATGGATTCGTTTTGGAGGTACATTATGAAAAAAAAGTCGAGTATTCTTTTTATCTTATTCCTTTGTATGGCTTTGGGTGTTGTTTGCTATGCAACGTGGATGAGAGGTATAAAAGAAGCTATTCATTTCATTAAGGAAGATAGCCCAAGAGAAATACTTTGGGGAGAGTCACTGGCTGAGAAAGATTTTGTAGAATTAGATTCCTCTGCCAAGGATGCGACTGTCCTGTTTCATTATGATGACTCAATTATCAATAAAGAACAGTTGCTTACGGTAACGGTTAGCTGCAATGGGTATAAAACAAGCCGGGCTTTCAATTTGACAATTATTGACAGGGATTCTCCGATTATAAACTATACGGGACCGAAAAAAATAGAAAGCGATCCCAATTTTAGATTAAGTGATTACCTGGAGGTTTATGATGTTCGAGCCTATGATAAGGTGAAATTTGATTTACAGGAAAAAGATGGGGATAAAGCATACCGCTATTATGAATATACCTGTGATGAAAGGAATCAGACCTGTAGTTTTGATCAGGATGCTATTGGTGTTCATAATATTCATATATCTGCGTATGACGGGCATGGAAATCAGGCATATAAAACAATAAAGATTATCGTTACACCACCTGCCTATCATTGAAAATTTGGACTCTGAATGTCGCTTGGGGATTCCAGTAGAAATGAGATTATGAGAAGTATACCACAGGCAAATTACCAATTATTCCAAATTTCTGCAAATCTTTCCACAAGCCTTTACAGATATCGCTCAGCGAATATAATAAAAGTGTAAAAAGAAATACCAAAGAAAAGAGAGCGGTGAGAAAATGGGACAGTTTGTTAGTTAGATTATTCTGGAACTTGTCATAGGATGCTGATGCGTGAAAGGGTTTCTTGTATAGGAGCTCGTCAGTGAAAAGAAAGTTATTTGAATATCATAATAATCTAACGGTAAATCGGAAATACGGTGTGGATCATCGGAAGTTAAAGCCTGAAGAAGAACTGGTGACAGCAGACAAGGTATCAGGAAACGATATAAGTGATTATATCAGCTGGTAAAACAGAAAACTCCAATGTAATTTGAATGTTAATACAAGTAGACAAATCGAACGGCTGTTGAATATCGATGGTTAAGTAAATAGATCTATATCTTATGACCGGCTGGACTATGATTTGATGGGAAAGCAGAGTTTAAGGAGAAACTGATGAGGAACGAAACAGAAGATTGTTGTCCGTTACAGAGATCAGGAGATGTATCCGCTAAACAAAAAGATGTCATAAGGAGCCTGAAACTATCTTAACTGATGAGATTGGAAGGATATCATGAGAACCATCACTTCCGGCAAAGTCAGGAAACAATATAGAAAGCATCAGGAGGAATTGCAGAAAATGTAAAAAGCAGGGATAAAGCAAACTGGCAACCTGCAACAGATATGGTAGAAAGAAAAAAACTGCAGATTCCGTTAATAGTTCAAATACGAAGCGTTCATTGAAAGCTTGTCATGATGTATTGTAATTTGATTTGAATCATAAGATTTGTATCTTATACAAAGACATAGATAAGAAGAAATGGATGTGATAAAATACAAGTAAATGATAAAGCCTCTGGCACATGTGAAATGCTGTCAGAGGTTTTTTTTGATTTTCTCTGTGATAATTTAAAGGAGGACTTTATCACCACGATGATGTAGATACTCATTTTTTTATGAGAGCCACTGGATTGACATCTTTCAGGTTAACTGCTTATGAAGCATGTATGGCTGCATAGCATGTCAAAGACTTCAGTTTAAACGCTGTAACATGGCTTTCGGTATCCATTTACCCTTTTTCTGTCAGATATGAAGCGATTACACTTTTGATAGGGCACTCTGTGGAAAATTCACAAACTAAATGTTTAGTTAGAGAGTGTTCTTTGATATAATAGTAGGTGCTGGAGGGATACTATGTCCAAAATATTTCATAAAGAAGACTTTTCCAAGGTGCTTGCTGAGTACGGAATGATATTGCAGGAGCATCAGCTTCGGCAGTTTGAAGAGTACGCATCCATGCTGATCGAATGGAACCAGAAGATAAATCTAACCGCCATAACCGATCCGGATGAGATTTATGAAAAGCATTTTCTGGATTCCATATTGCCTTCCTTTGATATGCCGATACAGGGAAGTTTCTGCGATGTCGGAGCAGGTGCCGGTTTTCCGGGGATACCGTTAAAAATCATATATCCTGAACTAAAGCTGACGATTGTGGAGACTCTGGGAAAAAGAATTACTTTTTTAAATGCATTATGCGAAAAGCTGAAGCTGAAGGATGTTACCTGTGTGCATGAGCGTGCCGAGGTGTATGCGAAGGATCATCGCGAAAGCTTTGATATCGTCAGTGCAAGAGCTGTGGCAAATCTGCCTCTGCTTAGTGAGCTGTGTATACCGCTGGTGAAGCCGCAGGGCTGCTTTCTCGCATTGAAGGGTGCCAATGGGGACGAAGAATACGCATTGGCTGAAAAAGCAATTCGACTTCTGGGGTGTGAAATGAAGCAGAGGGATGTGCATACGCTGTCGGATGGATCACAGCGGATCAATTTTGTTTTTGAAAAGACGAGAAGGACACCGAAAAAGTATCCAAGACCGTTTGCACAGATGAAGAAAAATCCCCTTTGAGGAGGAATAGAATGAAAGATACAAGAATTGTGGATATTGATCTGGTGGAGCCGAATCCATATCAGCCGCGTCTGGAATTTGATGATGAAGCACTGATGGATCTGGCACAATCCATCCGGGAAAACGGATTGATTCAACCAATCACAGTTCGTGAGATGGATGGAAAATATCAGATTATTGCAGGTGAGCGAAGATTTCGTGCATTGAAGCTGAATGGCGCTGTCGATGTTCCGGTACTGATCATGGATGCCAATGAAGTGCAGATGGCGGAAATGGCACTGGTTGAAAATATCCAAAGAGAAAATCTAAGCGCGATAGAAGAAGCAAAATCCTATGTCGAGATCATGAAGTATTCCGGATTGAATCAGAGTCAGCTGGCACTTCGCGTTGGCAAGAGCCAGTCGTCTATTGCGAATAAAATCCGCCTGTTGAATCTGGATGAGGATGTGCAGGAGGCCGTCAGCACAAAAAAAATCAGTGAGCGGCATGCACGGGCACTGATTGGTCTGGATGAAGAAAAGCAGCATGATGCTCTTGATAAAATCGTAAAAAAGGGTATGACGGTTGCTCAGACGGAAAAAATGCTGAAGGAACAGGCACAACCGAAAAAAGAAAAGAAAAAAGTGATGCTGAAGGGTATCAGCAAAAATATTAAAATCGCTATCAATACCATCCATCAGGCGGTCAGTATGGTGAATCGTGCCGGTACAGCGGCAGAAATAAACGAAGAGGAACATGAGGATGAAGTAATCATTACCATTCGCATTCCGAAATAGAAAGGAAATGATCTTATGGGTAAAATCATAGCGGTATCCAATCAGAAGGGCGGCGTAGGAAAGACGACAACATCGATTAACCTCGCTGCTGGCTTGGGATACCTTGGAAATAAAGTGCTACTGGTCGATTTTGATCCCCAGGGAAATGCCACACAGGGTGTCGGTGCAGAGGTCGGAGAGGATAAGCTTTCTGTTTATAATCTGATTATGGAGGATTATAAGGTTGAGGATATCCGAAAAAAACTGACGTCTCCGCCTATTGACATTGTTCCTGCAAGCATTGCACTGGCAGGAGCTGATCTGCAAATGGTAAAATTTGAAGTAGGAAAAGAAGAGCTGTTAAAGAATAAGCTGGAGCCGATCAAGGATGAATATGACTTTATTATCATTGACTGTCCGCCTTCTTTGGGACTGCTGAATACGAATGCCTTAACCGCTGCGGATTCTGTAATCATACCGGTACAGTGTGAATATTATGCATTGGAGGGAGTCACACAGCTGCTTCTGACAATTCGTCTGGTACAGCAGCTGTTTAATCGTAATCTGATGATTGAGGGCGTTGTACTTACGATGTATGATGCACGAACAAAGCTGAGTGTTGAGGTACAGCAGGAGGTTCGTCAGCATTTCAAGGATCGCGTTTATAAAAACTACATACCGAGAAATGTCAAGCTGAGCGAAGCACCATCCAGAGGAATGTCGATTTTTGAATATGATGTTCGCTGTGAGGGGGCAAAGGCATATGCCGGGCTATCCAATGAAGTTGTGAAAATGAATAAGAAAGCGAAAGCCAGATAGGGAGGTGGATGAATGCCGAAAAAAGAGAATAGTGCAAGACTTGGGAAGGGCTTGTCTGCCATCTTTGGTGAAGACGTCAATAATGTATTAGAGGATATTCAGCAGGGAAAGACAGAGGTTCACGAGGATTCCAAGTTTGAGGTTGCGGTGAAGGATGTAAAGCCGAATCCGTATCAGCCGCGGAAAAACTTTGATGATGACAAGATTCAGGAGCTTGCTGATTCCATCCGTCTGCATGGTGTATTCACACCGATTCTGGTTAAGAAAGCCGTTAAGGGCTATGAGCTGATTGCAGGAGAACGTCGATTGCGGGCCAGTAAGGTTGCAGGATTGAAAACCATTCCTGCTATTCTAATGGAATTTGACGATCAGCAAATGATGGAAATCGCACTGCTGGAAAATATTCAGCGTGAGGATTTGAATGCCATTGAGGAAGCACAGGGCTATGAAAAGCTGATTAAGAAGCTTGACTATACACAGGAAGAGCTGGCGAAGCGAATCGGGAAATCAAGAGAGCATGTTGCGAATATGCTGCGTCTGTTAAAGCTTCCGAAGGCTGTCCAGCAGTATGTTATTGATAAGCAGCTGAGCATGGGGCATGTGCGTGCACTGCTTGGGTTAAAGGATGCGACACAGATTGAGGATGTGGCAAAAAAAGCCATCCAGCTGCATCTGAGTGTGCGTGCGGTTGAAACGCTTGTAAAAAATATGAATGAACCAAAAAGTGCACCGGAGAAGAAGCAGCGGGATATCAATCTGGATAAGGTGCAGGATCGCTTGCAGAGCCGTTTTCAAACAAAGGTGCGCATTGATGAAAAGCAAATCACCATACGTTATGAGGGCAATGAGGATCTGAACCGTCTGCTGGAAATGCTGGGTGGAATTGAGGAAGAATAGCTAATCTGGATGGTTATAATTGATTTAAAAATAACAAAAAAAAGAAGGATCAAGTCATCGTTTTTACGGGCTTGATTTTTTTCTTTAGAAACGCGATGTATCTTGGAAATAACCCGCTTTGGCAAGGCATTATTTATTAGATAACAATTATAGGATAAATTCAGAAGGTCTTTTATACATATAGTATATGGGTTACTATGTATTGTAACCAGAAAATAGAAAAGCTATGGCTGAGATAGGCTGTCAGCTACGATCACTCCCGTATTTGTATCCGAGCTGCTGAAGCGTACCTTCTTCTAACGCACTTCATTTCATGGCACAATACAGGATATCTAGCAATGAACAATACCTTACAGAGGCGGCATTTATACAAATAATCTGACATGTGTCTTGTCACCTGTCATTATATATGCTATACTGAGGCAGATATAATGGTAAAGAGAAAGGGAGATGAAGATACTGTATAGATGGAACAGTATCATCAAAGGATATGACAAAACAGGAAGAAATTAAACAGCTGAAGCTTGAAAAAGATGCCGTATTGCTGGCACATTATTACGTACCTGCACAGGTGCAGGAGATAGCAGATTATGTAGGAGATTCCTTCTATCTCAGCAAGGTAGCGTCCAAACTGACGAATAAGGTGCTGGTATTCTGCGGTGTTTCCTTTATGGGAGAAAGTGGAAAGCTATTAAATCCGGATAAAGCGGTACTGATGCCGGACGCATCCGCAGATTGTCCGATGGCACACATGGTAACGAAAGCAGAGATTGATGAGGTAAGAGCACGCTATGAGGATTTAGCTGTCGTTTGCTATATCAATTCAACAGCAGAGATAAAATCATGGTCAGATGTATGTGTTACCTCAGCCAATGCAGTACAGATCGTGAAGAATCTGCCAAATCAGAATATATTATTTATTCCGGATAAAAATCTGGGACGTTATGTCGCAGAGCAGGTTAAGGAAAAGAATGTCATGCTGGTAAAGGGCTACTGCCCGGTTCATGAGGAGATGAGAGTACAGGAAATTCAAGAGCTGAAGCAGCAGCATCCGCTGGCAGAAGTGCTCGCACACCCGGAGTGTAATGCCGCTGTGCTTTCAATTGCAGATTATATCGGTTCTACAACAGGTATTCTGAAGCAGGCTGCAGCAAGCAATGCAAAGGAGTTTATTATTGCTACTGAGGTTGGTGTCCGCTATGAGCTTGAAAAGCAGAATCCAGAGAAGACATTCTACTTTCCAAAAACAGAGCCGGTATGTACGGATATGAAGAAGATTACACTGGATGGTATTCTGCACGTCCTGCGCACGGGAGAAAACGGTGCAGCTGTAGCGGAGGATATCGCAGAGCCATCAAAGGCAACCTTGAACCGAATGCTGGAGCTTGCGGCGTAAACCGCCTTAAGGAGGCGAACCATGCAATCAGATATGTATTATGATACCGTTATTGTAGGGTGTGGAGTCGCAGGACTTTATACAGCTTTAAATCTTCCGAAGACCATGCGTGTGCTGATGATCTGTAAGGAGGATATGGCGGAATGTGATTCCATGCTGGCACAGGGAGGAATCTGTGTGCTTCATGATGAAGATGATTATACCGCCTATTTTGAAGATACTATGCGGGCGGGACATTATGAAAATAATAGAGAGAGTGTTGACATCATGATTCGACAGAGCAGACCGGTTATTGAGGAGCTGCTTCGGCTGGGTGTCCGCTTTGAACAAAATGAGGATGGAAGTCTGCGGTATACCCGTGAGGGAGGGCATTCCCGTGCGAGAATCTGTTTTCATAAGGATATCACTGGAAAGGAAATAACGACAGCTCTGCAAAAGCATGTTCGCAGCTGTTCAAATATCACTATTATGGAGCATGCCCTGATGTGCGATCTGCTCGTTGAGCATGGTATTTGTAAGGGGATTGTACTGAAAACAAGGGAGCAGCAGGTCGTCTGCGTCCATGCGGAGGATACGGTGCTGGCGACAGGTGGTATCGGAGGACTTTATGAGCATTCCACCAATTATCCGAGCCTTACAGGAGATGCATTGCGCATTTGTGAAAAGCATGGGATTCAGCTGGATCACCTCGATTATGTACAGATTCATCCAACCAGCCTGTATAGTCGAAAAAAGGGACGGAGCTTTTTAATTT
Organism: Clostridiaceae bacterium OM02-2AC; assembly: GCA_003481775.1. Taxonomy (GTDB): domain Bacteria; phylum Bacillota_I; class Bacilli_A; order Erysipelotrichales; family Erysipelotrichaceae; genus Clostridium_AQ. Next base: position 170,899 of record QULU01000002.1, on the reverse strand, counting down.
CCGAGTCTGCCCGGGGAGATGGAGCGATTTTACTGAATAAAAAGGGAGAACGCTTTGTAAATGAGCTGCTGCCAAGGGATGTAGTATCTCAGGCTATCTTTGAGGAGATGAAGAAGGATGGAACGGAGCATGTCTGGCTGTCTTTTCAAAATGTACCCAAAGAGACCATACAAAGTCATTTTCCAAATATTCAGGAGGCCTGCCGTAAGGAAGGCTATGATATTACAAAGGAATGTATTCCGGTGGTTCCTGCTCAGCATTATTTTATGGGAGGAATCCATGTGGGAAGTCATTCACAGACAACCATGCAGCATCTGTATGCCGTTGGAGAAACCAGCTGTAACGGCGTGCACGGTAAGAATCGCCTTGCCAGCAACAGTCTGCTGGAGAGTCTTGTTTTTGCGAAAAGAGCAGCTGATAACATAACAGTCTGCCGGAAAGGAAAAAGAGCTTATGAATCCAATTACGATGCAGCTTGTTGCTGATAAATATATCCGTCTTGCTTTAGAGGAGGACATTAACGGTGAGGATGTAACAACCTGTTCCGTTATGCCGGACTATAAGGAAGGAGAGGTTCAGCTTATTTGTAAGGAGGACGGTATCATTGCCGGACTTCAGATATTCGAGCGTGTATTTACGCTGCTGGATCCACAAACAAAGGTTGATTTCCTTGTTAAGGATGGAGATAGGGTAACGAACGGACAGCTGATGGGAACAGTACACGGGGATGTTCGTGTACTGCTATCCGGTGAGCGTACTGCGTTGAATTATCTGCAGAGAATGAGTGGAATCGCGACATATACCAGAAAGGTAGCGGATATGCTGGAAGGCTCTAAAACCTGTCTGGTAGATACAAGAAAAACGACACCGTGCATGCGGGTGTTTGAGAAATATGCTGTTCTTGTCGGAGGCGGAAGAAATCACCGCTATAATTTATCCGATGGAGTGCTGTTGAAGGACAACCATATTGATGCGGCAGGCGGTGTAAAGCAGGCAATCGAGGCCGCAAGAATGCATGCACCATTCGTTCGCAAAATTGAAATCGAAACAGAGAATCTTGACATGGTGAAAGAAGCAGTGGAGGCCGGTGCAGATATTATCATGCTCGACAATATGTCACCTGCGCAGATGAAGGAGGCCGTACAGCTGATTGGCGGACGTGCAGAAACAGAATGCTCCGGTAATATCACAAAAGAAAATATTGAACTGATGAAGGATCTCGGTGTGAATTATGTTTCCAGTGGAGCATTGACACATTCTTCCCCGATTCTGGATATCAGTCTGAAGCATTTGAGCGTCCTTGATGAGTAAAGAGCGGATACTATGAGTAAGAAAGGAGCAGCCAGCCCTATGGCTACAGCTTTGACAGGCTCTCAGCGCCGTAAACGCATATTAACCATGATGAGGCAGTCTTCCCAACCGCTTTCCGGTGGTGCACTGGGACGAGATACCGGTGTAAGCCGACAGGTGGTGGTTCAGGATATCGCATTGCTGCGGACAGAGGGCTATCCGATCATTGCTACCGCACGGGGCTATATATTGAATGAAACAAAAAAAGCAGTTCGCCTGTTTAAGGTCTGTCACACGACAGAGCAGATCAGTGAAGAGCTTGAGACGATCGTTGATCTTGGTGGAAGTGTAGAGGATGTGATGGTGAACCACAGAGCTTATGGGAAGATGTCAGCACCTCTGCGTATTAGAAACCGTCGGGATGTGGCAACATTGCTGGATAATCTCAAGACAGGAAAGTCCACACCTTTAATGAATGTGACAGCCGGCTATCACTTTCACCATGTAACTGCGGATTCACAGGAAATACTGGATGAAATTGAAGAGAATCTTCGGCAGAAGCATCTGCTTGCAGAGTTTCTGCCTTATGAGCTGGAAGAGGAAGAAAAGTAGGAAAGCTTAATGAAAAGCAGGGATTCACAATCACTGCTTTTCTTCTCTTATGTTGCTTACATTTGATGTAACACTTAAACTTTTTATCTGTATGGTCCACTTCCGGATATAGTGAATGTGTTTTCAGCTAAATGAGAAAGCTGTTCACCACTACCTATTTGTGTATAACATATCTGAACTCTTTCTGTGAGTAATAACTTCGTTCCATTCTTAGTTCCGTAAAAAACTAATTTTCCGTAAGCGTTATACTCAGGCATAGAACCAGTTACCTTTGTATCTGAAGTACTAAAACTGCTAATATAGCCGTTTGTACTACAGTTAACTCTCACTTTATAACTGTATGATAGTTCTCTAGGATCTTTCCCTTCGAGATCATAGACTGTTATCTTTCCTGTAACTTTATATTGAGCCCAACCTAATCCAGAAGCTATTGCTTCGACTTTATGGCTAGTTGCACCAGCCCGCAATACTGTATCTTCATTTGCGTGTATGCTAAACCCAGGTAGAATGAATAGGCTGAATAGAAATATAGATAAACAAATTTTAAGAATCTTTTTCATATTACCCTCCTTTTTTTAGGAATGAAAAAATTAACATAGTCAAGTAAACAGCAATTCCTAAAAACATAATCAGTCTAGATATTGTAAGCATTGAATCAAATCGGAGAAAAAACACTGTGAACAAACATAATAAGAGAGAGATACCAATTTCAAAAAACATTTTTCGTTTATTGCAACTATATATATATTTAAATGAGTTGGATAAAAGGATTGTGATGACGGAAATAGGAAGGATATAAGCAAACAAAAATGTATCTAGTAAAGTAGCAGTTCTTATATCGCTGTCGTTTAGATTACTCATAATGATAATGAGAACAATGAAAGTGATATAGTATGATATAGCTATTTGATTAATCTCTGTTATAATTTTCTTCATATATCATTCCTCCTCATTTTTATTGTATCATAGCAAATTCAAGATGATATTGTTTCGGAAGAAATAGTATTTTATTGGAATTTTTAGCATAACAATGTTAGTAAACTTAATTTTTGATAGGGTCTGATTTCCCACCATCGCCTCTATGCGGTTTTGGTAAAAATCCTTGAGATATATATGCGTGGCCTTGCAGGTGCTGCTCAGTATGCTCTATAGGTGCAAACTTTGCATATTTTCTTGTTCAATTCCTGCCAGATAATAGTGTAGCATCAATAATAAAGATATTCATAAGTATAACGGCGAAGTAAACACCGCATACAGTAATGCTTATTGCAGAATTTCCTAATGTGTGTCGGAATTGTATAGAGCAAAAAAGATAATTGTGGAAATGTTAATTCTAGATGATCACTAGGAGTATAACTTGTAGTTTAGTGGCATGATTATAAAAGCTATTATGAGGATTAACTCCTTAGCTGTAATCACGCGAAGTAGCTTTGCATATGTTGACACATTGGCAAGCTTCTGAATAACCGCAGGCCATGATAAAAGCTCCACAATCTGATTGAATGGGATCAGGATGAGATCAGGATTGTAATTCTGATCGGGATCAGCTATGACCAGAAAAAAATCATTCCGTAAAATAGCATCCTGTGTATCTAGCAGCAGAAAAGAAATAAAGCTCTTTCTGGCATTCAGATACAAAGCATGGGGTATCACAACACCGTTATGAAAGGATGTGATTGATAATTTCTCCCTTATCAAAACATGATCTGTAAAGACATGATTCGCACTTCCCAACGAGATAACGCTCTGTGTAATCTCCTACAGTAAGGCTTTTTACTGTCCTGATGCATCGTTTTAAAGAACAGTTTTCAAACTCAACTTCCTTTTTTCGATTCAGGCATCTTTGTATTATTTTGTATGCTTTGTATCTCTTCTTTACTGACAAAAGGTGAAATTTGAATAAAGGTATCTGTCGAATGGAGTGCCAGCTCACTTATAATAAGGTCATATACCAGATCATTCAGTTCTGCAGTATCTCTTTTCGTATAAAGTTAATTGTAGCATCCGTTCCATGATCCCGCTGATATTCCAGAATCATCTTCAGCATTGCCTTTGTCTCTTCATGCATAATAACATTATCATACCCGTTCATGAAGTATTCATAAGCACTGCCGTCATGATAATTTTCCTTCATATAAATGCGGGAAGCGGCAGTACGATCGCAGTACATTTCCACAAGATAATGAAGCGGCATTTTCACAGGCTTGATTCCCCCGACAGCATTATCCAACCAGTATTCCCAATGATGCTTGTTTCTTCCTTTATGATGCAGCCAGCCTAAGGAATAGCCTTTTACTTCCTTTTCATAATCAATGGGGCTGCGATTTCCCTGGTAATACCTCACACCTGCACAAAATTCAACAGGAGAGTATTTGGAGAGGTCATGCAGAAGTCCCTGTTTATACAAACCGCAACGAAAACAAAGCTTTGTGACCGCAAGCTTGTGCGCAGTTATTGTTTTCAAATGTCCCCACAGCTTGTTCATGATCCACACTCCTTCCGTTTTCCTATCTATTTTACCATGATAGGAATTGTTCAGACAATTCATTTCCCCAGTTTATGCGGATACAGAATGCAGATATGGATGAATTGCTTAATTCTTTCCCTTTTCATATAACGTTCACACAGCGTTCACATAGGCGATGTATGATATAGACACAAGCAAAGCAATGCTTGTGAAATCTTAATAAAGGTAATGGAATGTTTCCCCATCCCTATAAAAACAAAACAGCTATCATGTTTACAATATTTTTTCATTTCCATTACCTGCCTTCATGCTGAACCTCTGTCCCTCGCAGAGGTTCTTTTTTGCTTCCCATACATATAGGCGACCATTCAAGTGAAAGTTGAAGGCTATGATCAGTATACAGAATAAAGGCTGCTTTTGCTGGGCTGCTGCTTGTGAGAGGAATAGGGACATCCCCTCCCTACAATGCTGCTGCTAATCCGCAAAATGCTTGCATTTGAATATCATATTCTCTGCATTTTTGTATCCGCTTTTCGTATAGAAATGCGCATGCATCTCATCGTTTACACTGAGTAGCTCAATGAAGGAAGCACCGTTCGCTTTTACGGTTTTCTCCAGTTTATTTAGAAAATGCGTACCAAGATGCGCCCCTTGAAATTGCTTGACGACCACGATTTCTTCCAGATAATAACCGGTCAAATCATCAAATTCTTTAAAATATCCCATGACGAATCCACTGATAACATGATCGACCATCTGTATAAAGCACAGTGCATCCTCGATCGTCATGAGCTGATGAAGTCTTTTATATGCTTTATCATAAGTCCAGCAGCCTCCCTCATAGGTATTATAATAGTCTATGTATAGTTTTACCACTGCATCTACATGCTGACTCTCCATTCTTTTGTAGTTTATATTCATAGTTGCCTCCCCCATCCTTTCTTTGCGTGTACTGTAAATGAAATCCAGATTATAAAGGATTATAGAAGTCCTCCTTTTCTGTTCCATACATCATTATACAGATATTGTATGGATATTCAAACATACTTCACATGCTGTTCACACGGCGGGTGTATGCTGTACATACAGACAAGCTCTGTCTGAAAGAAGGGTGATGACAATTTCCTATTCATCTATATGTTATCCATCGTCATTGCCACAAAGCCTCTGTCCCGTCACAGAGGTTTTTTTAGAAGTGTTTTAAAAATATATATGTTTTATAATAAAAGTATATAATTATGTTGCAGTCAACGAATTTTGCGTTATAATATACGTATTGGAGGTGTGCTATGATACCCAAATATATGCAGGTGTATACAGATATAAAAAATGCAATTCAGAAGGGAAGCTATAGCCCTAACGACATGCTGTCAAGTGGCGAGGAATTCGCAAAGCAATACGAGTGCAGTGTGCTGACGGTGAAAAAAGCGTTGGACCGCCTTGTCAGTGAGGGGCTCGTTGTAAGAAAAAGAGGTCTGGGAAGCTTCGTAAAGAAATGTGAAACCGGTCTTGATCGCATGCAGGGAGTACCTGTTATCGGACGGGATCTGATCCGTGAGGAGGTTACTTCTGTTGTTGAGAAATTTGAGGTAGTGGCATGCACGGCAGAGCTGGCGGATAAAATGAATATACAAGCTGGAGAGTTTGTTTATGAAATAGAGCGTGTTCGCTTGTATAAGCAGGAGCCAAGAGTTGTAGAATATACATGGATGCCTCTACAGATTATACCGGGACTTCAGCACAAGGATGTGGAAACCTCGATCTATGCGTATATTGAAAAACAGCTTCATAAGCATATACAAGGCGCACATCTGTCATTTCAGGCTGTTCGTCCGCAGGCACTGGAAAAGAAATATTTTCACATGAATGACAATGATTTTGTATGTCAGGTGGAAGAGCTTGCATATCTGGATACATCTGAGATATTCGAGTATTCTATCGCACGGCATCTTCCACAGTATTTTCACTTTGAAACCAACGTAATAAAGGAATTATATGATAACTAAACGAATATTGGATACTCGCATACAGCGGGAGAATGGAGGATACAATGTATTTTGAAAAAACAGCAGGATTTCCAGATGATTTCTTATGGGGCAGTGCATCTGCTGCCTATCAGATTGAAGGTGCAGATTGTGAAGATGGCAAGGGTATTTCAAATTGGGACGAATTTGTAAAGATACCGGGAAAAACCTTTAAAGGTACGACAGGCGCGGTTGCGGTTGATTTCTATCATCGCTATAAGGAAGATATCGCTTTCATGGCAGAAATGGGGCTAAAGACCTATCGGTTTTCGATTGCGTGGACCAGAATTTTTCCAAAAGGAAGCAAGGAAGTAAATGAAGCGGGCTTATTGTTTTATGACAATGTGATCAATGAATGCTTAAAATATGGAATTGAGCCGATGGTCACCATCTATCACTGGGATATGCCACAGGCGCTGGAAGAGGCATATCATGGCTGGGAGAATCCACAGATTATAGAGGATTTTGTAAATTATGCTATTACTCTGTTTGAACGCTATGGAGATCGTGTAAAATACTGGATTACCATGAATGAACAGAATATCTTCACCTCTATGGGCTGGATGGAAGGATTGCATCCACCGGGAAAAACAGATCAGCTGAAGCTGTTCTATCAGGTAAATCATCATGCGAACGTTGCACATGCGCGGAGTGTTTTGGAATTGAAGAAACGCTTTCCTCATGCTATGGTAGGCGCAAGCTTTGCGTTTTCTCCATGCTATGCGCTTGATTGCCGTCCTGAGAATGCGATGGCAAAAGCAGATTTTGATGATTTACGCAATTACTGGTGGCTGGATATCTATGGATATGGCCGTTATCCAAAGAGTGCTATGAAATATCTGAAATCTATTAACTGTGCACCGGATATTACCGCGGATGAAATGCAGGATATCCGGCAGGCTGCGGCTTTGATAGATTTTATGGGTGTTAATTATTATCAGACAGCGGTTGCCGAGTATAATGATATTCATGGTGTTGGAGCGAATCATGAGGTGAACACAACCGGAGAAAAGGGAACAGCAAAAATCAGCGGAGTACCCGGATTGTATAAAAATCCTGCCAATCCATATTTGAATACAACGGATTGGGATTGGACGATTGACCCAATGGGAATACGTATGTGCTGTCGGGAAATAACCTCACGCTATGATTTACCTATCATTATATCTGAGAATGGCCTTGGAGCGTTTGACAAGCTGGAAGAAGATAAAACAATCCACGACCCGTACCGTATTGAATATCTACAGGCGCATATCAAAGAATTGAAAAAAGCAATCGATGATGGATGTGAGGTATTGGCATATTGTACCTGGTCCTGTACAGATTTATTAAGCTGGTTAAATGGTTACCAGAAACGTTATGGCTTCATTTATGTGGAAAGGGAAGAAGATGATGATACAGCAAAACTAAACCGGTATCCAAAGGATTCCTTCCACTGGTACACCCAAGTAATAAAGACAAACGCAGAAAATTTATAGGGTGCACAGCGTAAGTAAACGGATGGTAAAAACTTGTAAGGCATCCAAAGCTGTATGATTCTTGAAGCTGCAGATATCGCAGCTATGGATAGAAATAAGATTTGTGAAGGAATGGTCACGATGGCATTTCGGCTGCTCATCAGAATACATGAAAGTATGGATTTTTGGGAAAAACAAATGGGAAGTAATGGATATTTGAATTATTTAACAAATTTGGAAGCATTTAAATAAAGAATGAAAAGCATGGTGTACCGTTAAGATACGCCATGCAGTTTTTTTGTAAGAATACAGAAATATCAGATAAGCTTTCTAACTGCCCTTATTTACTGGAACGAAAGCCGGTAATGATTTCATGAATTTTGGTAGCATTTGCGGCAATATCCTCACTGCTTCCTTTTGTCAGAAGACCACCGAAGCCACAGACATCAACACCGTTTTCCAGCCATGTTGTCAGATTATCAAGATTGATTCCACCGCTTGCCAGAATCGGCATATCTGGAATTGGTGTTTTAAAAACCTTTACCAGCTTTGGCCCATAGAAATCAGAAATAGGAAATGCCTTAACGAATGCCGCTCCGCTGCTCAATGCATCAACACACTCGGTAATCGTTGTACAACCGGGTGCATAAGGTATCTGATAACGATTGCACATTTTTGCGACTTCTTCATTATAATTGGGTGCGATAATAAAATCGGCTCCATGCAGGATTGCGTGTCTTGCTGTTTCTGCATCCAGCACCGTTCCGGCACCTACGCATAGCGCATCACCATATTTTTCAGAAAGCCCCTGTATGATATCTCCAGCGTTATTTAATGTATAGCTCATTTCCATGACAGGTACACCGCCCTTCATGCAGCCTTCCGCTATTTCACATGCTCGATCCAGTGTTTCCGCACGAACGATAGCAAGTGCTCCTGCCTCATACATACGGTTTGTGACATTCATTTTTTTCATATTCATAATGACATCCTCCTTGCCTATATCTTACGTTGTTTTAGAAACGCTTACAATTGGATGAGTGAACAAAATTAGAGGTGAAATATGTGCGCTTAAACAAATGAGATTGCAGTTGGAAAGAGCCTGCTCGTCTGCCTGGCTTATGCTTAAAAAGCCTATAAATAAAGGACTTTTAGAAGGTCAATCAAAACACATATAATATATAGAAAACAAGTATGCTCCGGTTTCCGGATGCATTTTTTCAACTTTGTGCGTTTGACCAAAAACGGCATAAGCTTTTTAGTTTGTTTGAACATAGCGACTTGAAAGCGATTTCAATATAATGTAGGTGTAAGGAGGAATTCAAGATGAGTATTGAATTGACAAGAGTAGATTTCAGATTGATTCACGGTCAGGTTATTACCAGATGGCTGACACAGTGTCAGATCAATGAAATCGTAACAATCGACACTGCCCTGAGCAAGGATGCTTTCATGCAGGAAGTATTTAAAATGGCAGCTCCAAAGGGTGTAAAAATCACAATCGTAAATGTAGAGGATGCGGTAAAACGCCAGCAGGAGGGAGCCTTTGATAAGAACCGCGTCATGGTGCTGTTTAAGGGTGTGGCAGAACTGAATGCCGCAGTACAGGCTGGACTGAAGCTGGAAAAGGTACAGATTGGAGGTCTTGGCGGGGGACCGGGACGTAAGGCTGTCAACAACGCAATCACACTGGACAGAGCAGATGCAGATACTCTGCTTGAACTGGAAAAGATGGGGATCGAAATTTATTTCCAGACAACTCCGGATTATCCTTCCGAAACACTTCAAAAAGCTGTCGCTAAATTATAACAGGAGGACATGTATATGGTAATTCAAGCAATCTTAGTCGGTATACTGTACTGGCTTTCCATGGGACGTGCGAGCTATTTTATCTCGTTTGCATTCCGTAAGCCAGTCGTACTGGGCGTATTTATCGGTCTTGTATATGGGGATGTACAGACCGGTCTGCTGTATGGTGCCACCATCCAGCTGATGTATATGGGAGGTATCGAAGCCGGTGGAAATATTCCAAGTGATCAGGGACTGGCAACCTGTATCGCAATTCCTGCCGCTATCGCAAACAATCTGGATCCGGCTGCGGCTGTGGCTCTGGCCGTTCCATTCGGAGTTTTGGGCGTTTTGATCAATAATGTACGTCGTACCATCAACTCCTTCTATAATACGAAGGCAGATAAATTTGTAGAGGACAAGCAGTATGACAAGCTGTCCATCTTCTCCTTTGTGCTTCCATGGCTTACCAATGGTGTATTGTATTTTACACCGGTATTCATTGCGACGTTATTCGGTTCCAGCGTTGTACAGGCATTTATCAACGTGATACCGGAATGGGCGATGAATGGACTTACCAACGCAGGAAACATGCTGCCGGGGTTAGGGTTCGCACTGACACTGGTTGTTATGGGAAAAAAGAAATATCTGCCATTCTTCGTACTGGGATTCTTCCTGTACTCTGTCATGGGCTTCTCCATGCTGACAGGAGCAGTGATTGCATTATGTCTTGCACTGATCGTATCCCTATTCAAACAGAACGATGAGGAGGAAGTTGCATGAGTGAAGCAGTAAACAGTGTAGCCGCTGAAGAAAAGAAAACAATCGTAACAAAAAAGGATCTGTTAAAGGCATGGTGGAAATGGACGCTTGCTGTAGAGGTTCCGGTAAGCTTTGACCGTATGCAGGCACTTGCCTTCGGATATTCGATGAACAAGGTTTTGCGTAAGCTGTACAAGGATGACCCGGAAGAGCTGCAGGCAGCAATGCGCCGTCATACATCCATGTTCAATACAAACTGTGACTGGGGAAGTATCATTCATGGAATTACGATTTCTTTGGAGGAGCAGCGTGCGCTTGGTCACGACGATATTTCACCGGAGGTTATTCAATCCTTAAAGCTTGGTCTGATGGGACCGCTTGCCGGTATCGGTGACAGTGTGGATCAGGGAATCGTTGCGACAATTCCGTTGGCAATCTTTGTCCCGATGGCGCTGGAGGGCTCAATCATCGCCGCCTTTATTCCTGGCTTGATCTATATTGCATGGAGCTTTGGCTGGTCCTGGTTCCTCTTCAACAAGGGGTACTCTCTGGGTAAAAATTCTGTATTGGAAATTCTGCACTCCGGAGCAATCAAAAAGGTTATTGACATCGCAAGCATCGTTGGTCTGTTCATGATCGGATGTCTGTCTGCCTCTTATATAAAGGTGCAGACCATTGTGGAATTCGCCAGTGATACGTCAACTGTGAAGCTGCAGGAAATCATCGACGGTATCCTGCCGAATATGCTGCCATTCATCGTCGTTATGGGAATGTATCTGTATATTACAAAGCGAGGACCAAAGTATATTCGTCTGATGATTTATACAATGATTATCGCAATCGTATTAACCTTCTTCCATATTATATAAGATGTGAACAAATCCATGGAAGAGCATGGATTTGTTTTCTTTACAGACAGATGGAGGATAGGAAAAGAAAGGAGATTTTATGAAGGTACTGATAACCCCGCGAGGGTTTGCGAATTATGGTCTGGATCAGGTGGAGCGGATGAAATCCAAGGGTCTGGATGTACATTACAATGCCACAGGTAAGGCATATACACAGGAGGAGTTTAAAGCACTGGCGAAGGATGCCGATGCTATTATCGTCGGTGTGGATACGATGGATAAGGAAATGATGGAGGGCTGTCCGAAGCTGAAGGCAGTGTGTAAATTCGGTGTTGGAACGGATAATATCGATCTGGATTATGCAAAGGAGCATCATATCCATGTCGGACGCTGTGTGGGAAGCAATTCCCGCTCAGTCGCCGAGCATGTCCTTTCCATGATGCTGATGGAAGCTAAAAATCTGTATACCAGTGTACGGGATGTGAAGCAGCATGGCTGGAATAAGCCTACCGGCAGAGAAATTTATGGGAAGAAGCTGGGAATCATCGGCTTTGGTATGATCGGAAAGTATCTTGCAGAATATGCTTACGGCTGCGGTATGGAGGTATATGCCTATGATGCCTTTGCAATCGCAGAGGAAAGTGCAAAGCAGTACCATGCACAGATTTCCACACTGGAGGATATCCTAGCAGAATGTGATTATATCTCTCTTCACGTACCACTTCTGGACTCTACACGACATATGATTTCCACAGAGGAATTCAAAAAAATGAAGAAGGATGCCTGCCTGCTGAATGCAGCGCGTGGGGGTATCGTGGATGAAGAAGCTTTATATGAAGCATTGAAGAATAAGGAAATACGAAGTGCATGCTTCGATGTGTACAGCAGTGAACCGCCAAGGGAGGATGATAAGCTGCTCACACTGGATAATTTCCTGTTGACGCCGCACACAGCCGCAAGAAGCAAGGAAAGTGAACAGCGAACCTGTGCAATGTCTACGGACATCATATTGGAACAGCTGATCGGAAACTAGGTGAAACGTATGATAGAATGTGTAAAGGAATATCTGAGCAATATTGCATCGGAATTAGGGAAAAATATAGAAGAAATGGATATGGAAAGCATCGAGCGTGCAGCACATATCATAATGGAAAGTGAAAAGCAGGGAGGACGAATCCATGTCACGGGAATCGGGAAGCCGGGGCATGTGGCAGGCTATATTGCATCGTTGTTGTCCTCCACAGGAACGAGTGCCTATGAGCTGCATGGTACAGAGGCCGTACATGGATCCAGCGGACAGGTAAAAAAAGGAGATGTGGTGATTGCCATATCCAATAGTGGAGAAACGATGGAGCTGGAGGCAACGGTACAGACACTGATAGCAAACGGAGCACACATCATCAGCTGTACGGGAAATCCGCAATCGACGCTGGCAAAGCAGTCAGAGGTCTGTCTGGTAGCGCATGTGGATGAAGAAGGGGACGAGCTGAATAAGCCGCCGCGAGCATCCATCCTGTCGGAAATACTGATTCTGCAATGCTTGAGTGTCGTATTGCAGGAAGCAAAGCAGCTGGATTTGAATCAGTATGTGAAATGGCATCCGGGTGGAAGTCTTGGTAAAAGTATCAAAGAGCTGCAGAAATAAACAGGAGGAGCTATGGAAAAATTTAATATTGTTATAGGAACACATGGAAAATTCGGTGAGGAGCTTGTGAATTCTGCGAGAATGATTGCAGGGGCGCTGGAGAATGTAGATTGCTGTTCACTGCTTCCGGAATATTCCTTTGAGGATTACATGAAGCTTGTGGATGAAACCATGCGTACAAAGGAAGGCTTTACCATCGTTCTGGTAGACCTGTATGGCGGAACCCCTTGCAATGTTTTTACTGTCATGAGCAGAAAGTATCACTATCCGGTGCTTACCGGTCTGAATCTTCCGATGCTGATTGATCTGTATCTGAAGCTCTCCAATATGGAGGAAACAGATCTGGAGGAGGAAGCACTTCTGAAGGAAACGATGGAAACTTTACAAACCAGCTGCGTACATACGAATACACAGCTGGAATCCTGAATAAAGCTGTCTGGACAAACCCTGTCATATGAATTATAATTTCCATGAAAGCACTATCATGCAGAAGGGGATATATTATTCTGTGGTACTATTGGCATACAGGGAAGATGTCAGACTTCATGAGAGTTCAACTCTTGCGAAAGGAGAGATCATATGCTGATAGGTGAAGTTTTTGAGGAATTTATAAATGTTGTTCAGGAAAACAACCGTTATACGATTGGGCTTGTGAATGATAAAATGACAGTGACATTATGCAGTAATAAAGCGGAAATCGGACGTCAGGTTGATGTAAATCGGCCGGATGAGCATAATGCATTTTTTGAAGTACGTGTAAAGGGTCAGGATTTCGGATTCTTATGGGTGAGCGGTAATGATGAAAATCTGCCGATGATCAGTAAGCTTTTGAATGAATCTCTTACGGTACGGCTCATGTATGAAATCAATCAGACAACCTTGAACCAGAAGGTCACAAAGGATGACGAGCTGGTGAAATATATATTAAATACGGAAAACTTTGATATGAATCATGTGTTAAGCCTTCTGGATGAATTGGAAATAGATAAAAATAAACCAAGGGTGGCGATCTATGTGGTTCATAATGAAGGGTTCAATACAAAGGATGTCATGCGTTTGAAAATGAAGCCGGATAGTAAGGAAATCATCTATTCTCTGCTGAATAGCAAGTGCCTGCTGATTTTTAAGGATTTGCCGCAGGAATATCATAATACGGCTGATTTTAAACCATTTATACGCGATTATATCCGCAGCCTGCGGGAATGGGAGATGACGGACTGTTATTATTTTGTCGGTTCCATTCAGAAAAAGCTGCGGCAGTATGCAATCAGCTATCAGAATTGTCTGTGGCTGAAGAACAATGTGACATACGAGAAGGATGTTCCGGTATTTTTCTCCGATTACCTCTATGACTATTTTCTGTCAAAGGTAGCGGTGGATGATGTCAGGGATGTGTTTGATTATTACAGGGAATGTGGAAAAGGTATCGATATAGAGGAAATGGTGGATATCTGTGATAAGCTGTTTGTGAATGATTTCAATCTGACACAGGCCGCAGATGATCTGTTTCTGCATAAAAATACATTGATATATAAGCTTAAGAAATATGAGGAAGTTTTTCAGATAGATGTCCGGGGAAGTTTTCAGGGAAAGGTTCTCTTAATGCTGATATCCTATGCATTGAGAGAATATCAGAAACGAGTTCAAGTAGGTGATGAAGCATGAGTACAAAAATCAAACTTGCGCGGATAGACAAACGATTACTGCATGCGACAGTTGCTTTGAACTGGAATCAGTTTATCGATGCAGATAATGTACTGATTGTAGATCCGGATTATGTAAATGATCCATTCATTGCTGATGTAATGCAGCTTTGTCTTCCCAAAACCATGAAGGTTAAAATTTTCTCTATAGAACAATTCCTCGAATATATCAATGAAGGCCGCAGTATCAAAGCAATGGTTATTTTTCCGAATTTAAGTGTTGCCTGTGATGCTGTGAAGGCAGGTTTCCGTACAAAGGAGATTCAGATGCCATATCCTGCAAGCCGCATGATGATCAAAAGCCTCTCGGATTATTTCAGTGAAGAAGACATAGAAAAGATTCGGTATATCCAGAGTCAGGGAATCCGTATGTTCTTTCAGACGGCACCCTTCGATAATAAGGATTACTCAATCTTTAAAAAATAAAGGAAAGAGGACAAATTATATGTTTGACGGTATCATCACACCAATCGTAACACCGTTTCATCGTGATGCGGAACAAAGCATCAACTATGAGGCGACACAGCAGCTGATCGACCACCTAATCGCAAAGGGGGTAAAGGGAATCTTCATTCTCGGAAGCAACGGGGAGTTTCATGTGATCGAGGAAGCGGAAAAAATAGAATTTGCCGAAAAGGTAATCCAAATGGTAGACCACCGTGTTCCGGTATATGTAGGGACAGGGGCGTGCAGCACAAAGGAAACCATCCGTCTGTCAAAGAAGATGGAGGAGCTGGGAGCAGATGCACTGAGTGTCATCACACCGTATTTTCTGACACCGACTGCGGAAGAGCTGGTACAGCATTTCACAGCGGTTGCGGAAAGTGTCAGCATTCCGATCATTCTTTACAACATTCCAAAGGCGACAGGCTGCAATTTGAGCGCAGAGGTCGTGGGACGTCTGGCGGAGGTAAAGAACATCCGCGGTATCAAGGACAGCAGTGGAAAGGAAGAAAATCTGAAGGCGTATGCAGAAATTGCGAAGCGTGATGATTTCGATCTGCTGATCGGTTCGGATTCCAAAATCAGCTATGGCTATGCAGTAGGGGCAAGCGGTGCAGTGGCAGGAACCTCCAATGTAATAACGGAGGTGCTGGTGGAGCTGGACAAGGCACTGCGAAATGGAGAAATAGAAAAAGCAGAGAAATTGCAGAAGGACATCGATGTACTGCGCGGCGTATTGAAGCTGGGAACGGTACCGGTTGTCATGAAGCGTGCGGCAGAGCTTGCGGGAATCGCAGAAATCGGGCCGGCAAGGAAGCCGGTGCTGGAATGCAGTGCGCAGGATGATGAAAAAATAAAAGAGATGCTGCGGCATTACCATCTATTATAGAAAGGGACCTGTATCCTTGTGATATTAAAAAAGATAGGAATTCAAGCTATTGTGTATATCAATAGAATTTGAATTCCTAATCATTTGCTTTAGGCTATGCATAAATAATTTGATAACTGCCTATACATGAGTAAACATATAGGATTTGAAAAAATGCTGACTCCCAGCATTTTTTTAGCTGCTTAATTATGCAAAGTCTGTTGGCTTTCATTTGTTATGATCCTTAAAATACTCTATTTCCTGCTTCATATCCTTTGTAAAGCTATTTAACAGCATACAGGTATTTTCTTTATTGACAGCTGAACACTTTCCTCTTAAAATGAAGCAGATGAAGGGTTGTGATATTATGAAGGCATTGGCAAGTGATTTCGATGGAACACTGTATCTGCACGATGCAGTAGAAAGCTATCGGGAAGAGGATATAGCAGGAATCAAACAGCTGCAGAAGCAGGGGTGTCTGTTTGGTCTGTGCACAGGACGGCCATTATGGGGCATTACGGCATTTCTTTCCGAACGCCTGCATCCTGATTTTTATATCGTTAGCAGCGGGGCAATGATACTGGACAAAGATCAAAGGATACTGTTTGAATGCTGTCTTTCACTGGAAACCGCAAAGCAGCTGAGTATGCTTGAGGAGGATGTGGAAAGTATCGCCATTCAGGCTGGTGGTAATATCTATGCATATAAGAAAGCAAGAGCATTTACAGATATTCCGGTCATTCAACAAATAGAGGAAATAAAGGATCAGAATATCCATGGATTGTCCTTTCGCATGGTAGATGAGGAGGCCGCGGCTCGCTTATGCCGCTCTATGGAAGAACAGCTTCCCAATACCTGTGCGGTATTTCAGAATCAGAATTTTGTTGATGTGGTACCTTACGGCTGTTCTAAGGGAAAGGCGCTCTTAAAGCTGAAAAAGCTCATGAATCTGCACAGCTGCTTTGGCATCGGAGATTCCTATAACGATATTCCTATGCTGCAGGATGCGGATGTATCCTTTACCTTCAAGTCTTCTCCACAGAAGGTAAGAGAAGCTGCTGATCATCTGGTGGATTCTGTAGGTGAAGCGATTCGTTCCTATATGTTAAGGTGATACGATTATAATATTTTTATTATGCCGTTCTCTTGCGGATAACCAAAAAAGGCTCCTGTATGATTGATGAGGAGCCTCTATTTCATATATCGTTTTTTCTTATGCTTTGTTTCTGAGAGTGGTCTTATTTGTTATTTGCTCTTTTCTTTCTCCATGCCTGCAAAGGGACATAAATCATGAGAAGCAGCAGAACGAGTGGAATCAATATATTCCATGGCTTTGCGAATTTCTCGATGTAGCCCTGAAAGAAAATATAAATAACTACAACAGGCAGTATGTATGAAACATAAAAGCGTGCCCATACAGGAAATTTAAAGCCTGTACCACTGTTTGCCTCATCCGTAAAGCTCTTCCATCCCCAACCATAGCGGAAGGTACAAAACAGCAGATACATGAGAGAACCCAGCGGCAGCATATTATTGGATACAATGAAATCCTCCAGATCCTGTATGGTACTTCCATCTCCAAGCGGTTCTATAAAGGAAAGAAGATTGAAGCCGAATACACAAGGGAGTGATAAAAGCAGGATCAGGATAAAGTTTACACGAACAGCTTTTTTTCTGGACCAGCCGCTGTCCATTGCGAAGGCTACAATATTTTCAAATACTGCAATGATGGTCGTGATTGCCGCAAAGGACATGAATAGAAAGAATAGAAAGCCCCATAATCTTCCTTGTGACATCGCATTGAAAACATTTGGTAATGTGACAAACACCAGACCAGGACCACTGTCCGCTGCAACGTTGAAGGAGAAGCAGGAAGGAAATATAATCAGTCCGGCGATAAAGGCCACACAGGTATCCAGAATGCATACATTCAGACTTTCTCCCAGCAAAGAGCGATCTTTTCCAATATAGCTGCCAAAGATAGCAAGGGCACCAATGCCAAGACTCAGCGTAAAAAATGCCTGCCCCATGGCTGCGAAAATAGCATCCCATAAGCCATTTGCCATCATTTTCTGAAAATCCGGAATCAGATAGAATTTTAAGCCTTCTACTGCGTTTGGCAGGGTAACTGCACGAATCACAAGAACCAGCATGACGATAAACAGACAGGACATCATGTATTTTGACATCTTTTCCACGCCGTTTTGCAGTCCTCTGCTACAGATAAAGAAGCCGATCACAGTAATCGCAATCATCCAGAACAGGTTTTGTCCGGGACTGGCAAGCATATCGGAAAATGTCTGTCCTACCTGTTCCGGCCGTAGACCCTCAAAGGTTCCGGTTGCCATTTTTAAACAGTAATTGATCATCCATCCTCCGACTGTTGTATAAAACATCATCAGCAGATAGTTGCCCCCCATACAGACATACTTTATAAGATGCCACTTGGTTCCTTCCGGTTCCAATAAATCGAAGGACTTCGCTGCGGAGCGCTGAGAAGCACGTCCGACGGAGAATTCCATAACCATAATAGGCAATCCCAGCAGTACCAGGAAAACCAGATAGAGCAGTACAAAGGCTGCTCCTCCATATTGGCCTGTAATGTATGGAAAACGCCATACATTCCCCAGACCGACTGCACATCCAGCGGATATCAGAATAAATCCGAGTCTGGATGATAGTTTTTCTCTTGATTTCATATACTTTCTACACACCTTTCCTGTACATTTTATAAGCTGACATTAGGAAAGTCAATGTAAAAAAGAAAGGATTTTCATTTCCTTACATAAATTCTATAGCTGCGTAATTTGGACTCTGCACAAGAAACAAACAAAGCTCCCCCATGTTCCTCTGATCATTTCACATAAAGCTTAACCCATCCTTCATGACAGCTTCACGAGGTATTCACATAAAAGGTGTAAGATACAGGTACAGACAAAGATATGTCTGTTTGCTAATAGATGGCAGCAGTTCTTGTTTCCTCATCCTGATAAATAGCTTTTTCATTGCTGTTGCCCTTTCTCTTTCAAGAAAATCTCTGCCTTTCCCACAGGGATTTTCTCTTTTTATATAATGAATCATCACTTTTTTTAAATTGTTGCGTTGATTTTTTAGCTATCTTGTTGGTAAGGTAACAATTATTCATATCAAATTAACGAAAAATTGGTGTAATTATCAATTTTGTGTTATGATATAGGAGAGCTATCATGGGGAGATGCTCAATATTCAATGGGAGGGTGGGCATGACTGTAACAGATAACGAAATTTATCGTATAATTGTTGATATCATGGATATACAGAATGAACCTGAGAATATATTTGAGTTGGATAACTGGATCCGACAGATTGGTCTTCAGGAAGTATATAAGAAAATCATACAGATTTATTCCATCAATCTTATGTAGAGATTTCCAATGCGGAATCTCTTTTTACTATTGCAATGCTTTTTATATTGTGGTTTAATATAGATGCCTTTTTATCAAGAGTTGGGGTAGAGAGTTAGCTCGCTTGATCCCACACCAACCTGTATGACGCATCATATAAGGTGGTACTGCTAACAGCGATAAGAGAACAATCACATAACGATTTGCCTTCTCTCACGCTAGGGAAGGCATTTTTCAGGATAGAAGCAAAGGAGATTTGAGAAATGAAGGATTATATTTTTACATCAGAAAGTATTACAGAGGGGCATCCGGATAAAATCTGTGACCGTATCGCAGATAGTATTCTGGATGAAGCTCTTCGTCAGGACCCTGCCAGTAAAATGGCGGTGGAGGCAACCATCAAGGATGATTTTGTACTTGTTTATGGCGAGGCTAATACCAAGGCTGTGCTGGAGTATGCGAAAATCGCAAAAGAGGTTATTCGGGAAATCGGCTATACGGAAGAGTATGAGGTGTTGGTGAAGGTACGCGAGCAGTCTCAGGAAATCAATCAGGCTGTTGTACAGGATGATGGAGAAATCGGTGCAGGAGATCAGGGAATCATGTTCGGATATGCATGTGATGATACAGATAACTATATGCCAGCTGCTATTGAATATGCACACAAGCTGGCAAAGCGCCTGAGTGATGTACGTCGTGGGAATGCTCTGCTGCTTCCGGATGGAAAGACACAGGTGAGCGTGGAATATGAAAATGATAAAATCAAGAGAATTGATACGATTGTTGTTTCCACACAGCATGTGGCGAAGGCTTCACAGCAGCAGATTGCTGACATCGTCATGAAGGATGTCATAACCCCTGTCATCCCGGATGAGCTGCTGGATGAGGATACCATTTATCTGATCAATCCAAGTGGCAGCTTTGTCATGGGTGGTTCCTTTGGAGACAGTGGTACAACGGGAAGGAAAATCGTTGTAGACAGCTACGGTGGCATGGGAAGAATCGGTGGAGGCTGCTTCTCCAGTAAAGACCCTTCCAAGGTTGACCGCAGTGCAGCATATTACTGCCGCTATGTTGCTAAGAATATCGTGGCACATCAGCTGGCCAGCAAATGTGAGGTACAGGTTGCATATGCTATCGGTAAGGTGAAGCCGGTATCCATTATGGTGGATACCTTTGGAACAGGAAATAAAAGTGATGAGGAGATACTCGATATCATTCGCAGCAATTTCAGCTTTGAGGTAAAGGATATCATTGAGGAACTGGATCTATGCCGTCCGATTTACAAGGAAACATCCTGCTATGGGCATTTTGGCAGAGAGGAATTCAGCTGGGAGAAAATTATAGATTTAAAGTATTAAAGGCAAAGCGTTATTTGTGAAAGTGAAAAATTCATAGAAAAAAAGGTATCGAAAGATATACGGTATGGAGCCTACCGTTATGTCCTTGCGGATACCTTTTTGCTGTATATCGGACTTATATCAATGACAGTACCTTTATTCAAAGGTTCCTCTCTTCAAAAGCTTTTGCTTTCTCATTAACCAGCTCCCATTCGCCATTACATCATGAAGCTGCCAATCTTCATCAAACAGCAAAAGATCGGCATCTCCTCCAACACAGATGCACCCCTTTGCAGGGTATAAGCCAAGCGCACGGGCTGGATTCGCTGTTGCGAAGGAAATGCAGTCGGTAATTGAAAAGTCCTGTTTCCGCAGCATTTCCTGCACATTTTGCAGGAGAACAGAAACATTGGAGACACCGATTGCAGTCAGATTTCCGTTTTCATCGTAATTTGACCAGCTCCCCTGCCCGTCAGAGCTTACGGTGATTCGTTCATAATCCTTTGGGTTTGCCTGCTTAATCCAGGAAGCACATCCTCCCTGCTCATCACAGGTTATATCTATGGTACCGCCCATATATAATAGCTGCAGGGCTTTTTGGAACAGCTGTTCATTTCTTGTGACATGGGTCGGGTGAAACATGGTACATGGCAGTCCGGTGTTTTTCACGGCTTTCATGACATAGGCAAGGTCGTCAGCTTCATCCCCCATATGCAATGTCATACAACCCGGCTTTCCTGCGAGCATGCCAGCTGTCCTGACATCACTGGCAAGTCTGAAAAATTCCTCCAGTGATAGATGAGAGCTTCGATGATCGCTTAATGCAAGCTTCAAACCAAGAATTTCGTCTATAAACAGGATATCTTTTTTTACTGAGCCTGTAATTGTCGCACTCGGATAAGCGTAGGAGCCTGTCATAGCATAGGCGGAAATTCCTTCACTTTTAAGCGCTTTGACTTTGGCAATCAAATCCTCTACACTGCGTGTCACACCGTCAGTCCCAAGTAAACCAACCACCGTAGTGATGCCTGCCTGTATGAGTGCAGATAACTGAATTTCCGGAGTCCGTGTCGCAAAGCCGCCTTCTCCGCCTCCTCCGCTTACATGGACATGGCGATCAATCAATCCCGGTGTCAACCGTTTTCCACAGCCATCGGTAATGTCCATATAGGGAGCTGGCTCGATGTGAGGCGCGATGTGGGCGATGTGCCCTTCTGCTATAAGAATATCCTGTATCCCCAGATCCTTTGGTGCATAAATATGTACGTGTTTCACCAGTTGCATAGCGTTTCCTCCTATAGAGCTTGCAAGCTTTTTAATATATACAGCCACATCGTCAATGTAAATGCACTGCCAAGTGTGGTCATCATGACAACACTGCTAGATAGCGTTCCCTCATGCCCCATATTCCGAGCCATAATATAACAGCTTACTGTCGTGGCAGAGCCAAGCATGACCAGAATCGCCACCAGCTTATCATTCACAAAGCCAAGAGAAATTGCGATCGGCAGAAAGATTGCGACAAACAGAATCAGCTTCATGAAGGTGCAGATCAGAGCGGGCTTTCGTTTGGCATAGAGATCGTGAAATTCAAAGGAACCTCCCATCGCCATCAACCCAAGCGGTGTCGCAAGGGCTCCCAGATTATGCAGTGACTTCTGCAGTATGACGGGCTGCGGGATTCTTAGCAGGGACCAAAGCATACCGGCACCGATTCCCAGAATGATCGGATTGCGCAGAATATCCTTAACCGTTTGCAGGATAAGCTCTTTATGCAACACTTCTCGCTTTGGCTTCATCATCGACAACACAATAACAGCGATAATATTATAGAGAGGAACAGTCGCAACAATCATAAGTGGAGCCATTCCTGCATTTCCATAAATATTTTGAATAAAGGCGATGCCCAGAATCGCAGCACTGCTGCGATAGCTTGCCTGTACAAATTCTCCCTGAATACTTCGATCCTTTAATCGATAGGAAACGGCGATTGAAAAGAGAATGGAGAGCAGTGTTGCCAGAAAGCAGAAGACGACAAAGGATGTATCCCATGCTTTTCTAAGGTCTGTTGTGCTGATGTCCTCAAACAGAAGAACAGGCAGCGCTGCAACAAATACAAACTTGTTCATTTTAGAAAGGAAGGCTGCGTCAAACAGGTGTATCCTTTTAAAGAAGTAACCAAAAATCATTGTTATGAATACCGGAATCGTGGCATTCAGACAAAATATTAAATTTTCCATACGATATCCCTCAGCTTTCTATTATACATCTAATTTTTAAAAAGGGAACGCAATATTTTATAAGGAGGAGTATTTAGATTGTGATATACTGTAGGTAAGCGTATAGGAAAAGAGCGAAAAGAGAAATGAGGGCTGATTATGTATATGAATGAAGAGCTGATTCAGGAAAAGCTGGAGGAAATGAATGCGACAAAGATACAGAAGCTGGATTCACAGATGTATCTGGTTAATTTTGATTTGAAGGAGGATATGCGAATCTCCTATGTATTCAATATTACACGAGAGGGTAAATATTTTCTGCAGAGGATGCGCCCTTATTCCATGGTTCATGGCAAGTTTTCCAATGAATATGAGGTTCTGTCCTTCATCAAGCATGATGTTGAGAAGTTTCAAAATGCTGCTAACAGTACAAATTTCATAAAGTTTCTGGAGATTTCCAACAAGGGGCTGCAGCTGACGGAGGAAATTGAAAACGCCTTTTTGAATTATAATGTAGACGGAGAGATTCTGGATGAGCTGAATGAAAGAATGGAAGAGGTTTTTGATCAGATTTATTTGCTTTCCGATATTTCAAGAAGAGTACTGCTGCATGAAGATGAGTAGGGAAAAGCTGCATCTGCTTGAGCTTTCCGGCTTTGAACGGGAACAGCTTGCCCGAATACCGGACAGCTATATTGTGACATGCTCAAATGCGAAGTGTGTGAGTGCCGCTATGGTAAAAGAGGCGGATGTCATCATTGGCAGAGTACCGAAAGAGCTTTTAGGAAATGCGCAGAGACTGCGTTTACTGCAGCTGGATTGTGCGGGTAGTGAGCAGTATACAGCTGATGGATTGCTTCCGAAGGATTGTCAGCTATGCAATGCTTCCGGAAGCTTTGGAATGGCAATCAGCGAATATCTGATTTGCACAATATTGATGCTGATGCGGAATATGAATCTGTATATCCGTAATCAGGAGCAGGCGTACTGGCATATGGAAGGGCCGGTGCAGTCGATTTACGGCTCTACGATTTTGATTGCGGGAACCGGTGACTTAGGACAGGAATTTGCGAAAAGAGTGAAAGCAATGGGCGCGTATACAATAGGAATACGCCGACGGGTGCAGGAGCGAGTTCCTTATTTCGATGAGCTGCATACGATGGAAGAGCTGTGTACGCTGCTTCCGCGTGCTGATGTGGTGGTGCTGGCACTTCCGAGTACAGAAAAGACCCGTGGATGCTTTGGAAGTGAACAGCTTGCCTGTATGAAGACAACGGCAATTCTTGTCAATGTGGGAAGAGGGGATGCTTTGAGTTGTGATGAACTTCTGCAGGCTATACAGCAGAAGCAGCTTTCAGGAGCTGTTCTGGATGTATGCGACAGGGAGCCCCTTGCAAAGGAGCATCCGCTCTGGAAACAGCCAAATGTCATTATCACACCTCATATTTCCGGTACCTTTCAGCTGAAGGAATCCTTTTATCGCTTTACAGAAATTGCACTTTATAATTTGCAGGCATTTCTGGAACATAAAGAACTAAAGAATGTCGTTGATCGAAAGCTGGGATACCGTGTGCATACCGTCAATTATGTAAACAAGGAAATTGAATAACGTATGCTGTATTTCACCGTATATCATAAGGGAAGTATGTAGAAACGCACTTTCCGTTTCTCTATACAAATACGTTTACAGCAAAAGGGAAAACAGGTCTATGATCACAATAGACACATGTCTTCCCTTTTTATTTTTTGCAGAGCTGCATATTACCAATCCATTCTATAAAAGATTACAAATAATTGACAGCCAGAATGGCAATGCCTAATACCGTAAGTACAACACCGGTTGCCCGATTCAGTGTTTTGGCACTGGCCTTGTTGGCAAATCTAGCTGCTATTCTCGCCCAAAGAAGTGTAGAGGCGATGCAGAGAATCAAAGCGGTTATATCGGGCATACCACCGATGGTAAAGTGGCTAACAGCACCGGTAAATGCGGTAAAGGTCATAATAAATACGCTGGTACCGACTGCTGTTTTTAATTCATAGCCAAGTACGCTGGTCAAAATCAGCAGCATCATCATACCGCCGCCTGCACCGATAAAACCGCAGATGAAGCCAACCATCGCGCCGGACACCATGGATTGCATAAGTCTTTTCTTCGGATTGGTATGCTCCATACTACTTTTTGTTGTCATGACCGGACGCACGATGAATTTGATACCAAGCAGCAGCGTCATAAAGGTGGAGAAGCCACCCATTGCTGTTCCCGGAACCAGACTGGATATATAGCTTCCAACAAGTGTGAAGAGAAGAACAAATATCATCATTACAATGCCGTTGCGGATATCCAGATTGCCGTGCTTGCCGTATGTATAAGCGGAAACAGCGCTGGCCAGCACATCACTCGCCAGAGCAATCCCCACAGCCATATAGGGTTCCATGTCCAAGAATGTAATCAGCATCGGGGATATTACCGCCGCGGCGCTCATTCCTGCAAAGCCGGTGCCAAGACCTGCACCGATACCGGCGATGAAGCAGATAACAAAGGTATATAGCATAAACATAACTCCTTTTTTGTTCATAATGTATGAATATTATTATACTCCTGCATATAAGGGGATGCAAATATTTTTACATGAATCATAAACGCATTTGCGATGTCATGGATGACCGGTAGATGGATGAAGGTTCTTCTGATCAGTGGATATGCACTCTCCGCTTACCCTGTTCATTACGCATTTTATAGTGATTGATCAGATTTTTATTATTCCAAGCATATTTTTCAATGAAAATAACCTGGTATACAGGCTTCAAATCCCTGTATTTCTCACTGCTTTTCAGCTGAATGTTCAATGCTCTGACTCCGTAAAATTCAAAACGCATCATTTCCGCAATTCCTGCATACGTGGTCTGCATCTCGAGATTATAGAAACGTCCTGCCTCATCCTTCACGTGGACATCGTAATTTTGTATTTCATCAAAGCGTGTTATTCATATTAGTAATATTGTGTATCAAAGAGGAATCATATTTATATATAAAAATACTTGGAATGCGCTTTCATGTGTGTTATACTATGGTTGTCAAGTGGTATAGACCACTAAAAACCAATACGTAAAGGAGATTTGGCATATGGAAGATACAGTAAAGCTGAAATGGTATTTTCGACTATTTTCAAAACTAGACAATGAAGCATGTAACGTAGACATGACAAATCGAGCTGTAGCATGGCTGATTGACTGGGTGGCAGGCTCTATGATTACTGCTTTTCCAACTGTCATTTTATATATGGCTCTGACCAAAACACAGGAGGTTAATCAGAATCTGTTGATTTTTGATCAGCCTTATGGCTGGGTGGCAGGTATACTCAGTCTGCTGTTTTGCATTGCATACTATGTGATTTACCCTTATCGCCATAATGGCCAGACATGTGGAAAGAAATTCATGGATATGAAAATCGTTAAGCGGGATGGCAGCGATGTCGATTTGAAGTCCTTGTGCATACGGCAGATCCTTGGCTGTATCATTCTGGAAGGCTGTCTGATTCCAGGAGGAAGCTATGTCTGTCAGCTCCTGTCGTTGGCTGCAGGATATGATTTAACACTGGTTCTTGGAGTAGCAAGTGGTGTTATCTGTTTCCTGTCCATTTATATCGCTATGAAAAAGAAATCGAGACGAATGATTCATGACTATCTGGCGGATACCAAGGTAGTTGCGGTTGAGAAATAAACCACAATATATAAGAAACAGACATGCCTGCTATCTGTCCTTTTACATAAGACAGCGAATAGTCAATGTCTGTTTTTTGTTAATGAAAGATAGATCCATATGAATACATAATTCCATTATGAAAAAATCCCCCCCAAAGGGGATTTTTCTCATTCTCTGCTCTTTCTCTTATCCTCATACATGGCATGATCCGCTGACTCCAGCAGCTCCTCAATACCTTTATTATGCCGAATATTGCTGGCATATCCTTTGGCAATAGATAGAGGATAGGCAGCATTCTTATTATACTCCTTCAACTGCTGTTCCAATAACGTATATACAGCCTGTGCGGAGGTGTATGTTCTTTCGCTGATGACTAGAAATTCATCGCCACCGATCCGGTACAGCTGGCCGATATCGGAAAAAACACTGTGCAGGATATCCGCTGCATCCTTGATAATACTGTCACCGGCTTGATGTCCATAGGTGTCATTCGTATACTTCAGGTTATTGATATCGAACATGAATACAGTAAGAGAGACTGCACTTCCACTGTCGGCAAGCTTTTCGCAATCCTGTTCAAACGCTGAGCGATTGCGTGTTTTTGTCATAGTATCCGTATAGGCAAGCTGGCGATAAAACTGTATTTGTTCCTGTTCCTGTGACAGGAGATAAATCTTGTGAAAGGAAAAGCAGCTCAGCATGACAATAAACAGTAGAAGCCCGATGCGGAAGAAAATATTATAGTCACTCATCGGATGAAGGTAAAAGGCAATTAGTGCTGCTGTGGAGAACAGGGCAAGGATAAAGAAGGATAGCAGGATATTGCGGGAATAGTCTGTCTTATACAGGCGTACCTCACGAATCAATGTAAACAGCAGGGCAGCGATACTGATAATCATCAGGAAGTGGGTAATTGGCAGCATTTGTACGAAATCCAGAATGCCTGCTTGGTACAGAATACATTGCACAATGGTGTTTCCCAGCAGCAAAAGCTGAAGTAAAGTCAACGAAGGGCGCCGTAGCTTTAATGCGTCATTTATAAAGACCAGAAGCGGAATCGGCATAAGCATAAAGCTGCAGAAGGATAATAAAACGATACGCAGGCTGTCACTCACATACAGCTGTAATACCGGGGAGTCTGTAAGCAGCCACAGTGCAGTGAGAAAAATAAAGCCCACAAGTGCATACAGGGATGTTTTAGACAACCAGAAGCTGCGGTTTTTCAACCATATGATCAGAAAAACAAGAATGGCATCAAGCAGTAGCAGCAGGATTACCGTGAGAACGATTCCGGCATTCTTCTGCAATACATAAAAAGAGAAAGAGGATGCGGAAACCAGCATGGGATATTCTATATCAGAGGTTAGATTTGAATAATTATTTTTGAAGTTCAGAAGCAGCTCTTTGTCACTGTCCTTGGGTGTAAGCGGCACCCGTATATATACATTGCCAAGCAAGGTGGTATCATCCTGACGGTAACCATAATCCAGACGAACATCCTGATCTATACAAACTTGTACACCACGATAATTATTTCTGATAACAAGCATGGTATCCTTCGCAATTACCGGCAGGGTTCTTTTTCTGCTAAAGGTTTTATCCCGGAAATCTGCATTCACTACAGCCTTACCATCTTTGGCCTTCCAGCTGTTGTTTAGGACCTCAATATCTTTGGGTTGCGAAACTATAACAGCAGCCTGTGGTGTTGTCTTTGGAAAAATGACAGATACTACCATACAGAAGCCGATAATCCACAGACATGCATAAAGATACAGCATTCTCTTTCCGGTCATTCTTCCACATCCTTCCTATCCAGATAATTTTAACATACTTTTTAATTACATTATATTTTTTGTTGAATTCTCATATAAAAAATCATTATACATTGACACCTTTTGTTAACCGTGGTAAACTTCTATCCGATAAGTTATCTCAAACTAACAAGGAGGCACTATGATTGATAAACGACTTTTAAAAGAGATGCCGGAGGCAAAACCATATATCCTGAAGCAGGTAGGTATGCAGTGGTTATCCCTGCTCTGCAATATCGTCTTCGTGATACTGCTGGCAAACGTACTTTCACACATATTCAACAAGACCATAGAACCACGGATTCTGCTTTTGACAGCATGCGGCGTACTTTTGTGCATTGCGGTTCGAGCAATCTGTGTTCAAAAAACGAGTATATTTTCCCATGAGGCCTCCTGTCATGTACGGGAGCACCTTCGCATGCGGCTTTTCGCAAAGCTGCTGGAAATGAAAAATGACTATACGAAGAGTGCAGTGACCAGTGAGCTGGTGCAGTTGAGTGTCGAAGGAATTGATCAGCTGGAGATTTACTTTGGCAGATATCTTCCCCAGTTTTTCTACAGTATGCTTGCACCGATAACGCTATTCCTGATTCTTGTATGGATGGACGTAAGAAGTGCACTCGTTCTTCTGCTTTGTGTACCGCTTATACCACTGTCTATCATAGCGGTACAGAAATTTGCAAAGAAGCTGTTATCTAAGTACTGGAGCAGCTATACGACACTGGGAGACAGCTTTTTAGAGAATTTGCAGGGGCTTACCACACTGAAAATTTATCAGGCGGATGAATGGAAGCAGCAGGAAATGAACAAGGAGGCGGAGAATTTTCGTAAAATCACAATGAAGGTTCTCACAATGCAGTTAAACTCTGTCAGTGTCATGGATCTGATTGCTTATGGCGGTGCGGCTCTGGGGAGTATTGTGGCCATCCTCGGATTTCAAAATGGAAATCTGTCATTATTTCAGGTTATCTGCATAGTCTTGCTTTCCTCGGAATTTTTTATACCGTTGCGTCTTCTGGGCTCCTTTTTCCATATTGCGATGAATGGTATTGCCGCGAGTGATAAAATTTTCCGTATTCTGGATCAGCCGCTGAATCATGCAGAGGGCATGCAGAGGGAAGCAAAAACAGGGGATATCCAGCTGCGTGATCTTAGCTTTTCCTATGATGAGCAACGCGTTATCCTAAAGCATGTATATATGCAGCTTAGACCTGGACAGTTCACTGCAATCGTTGGAGAAAGCGGCTCCGGTAAGAGTACGATTGCCAAGCTGATTGCCGGCATTGTCAAAGATTACCATGGACAGCTGCTGATTGCGGGAACGCAGCGGAGGGATATTGACGATGATGCCTTCTATCAATCCTTTCTATATGTCAGCCACCAACCATTTATTTTTAAGGGCAGTGTTCGCGAAAATCTGGCAATAGCAAAGGCTTCGCTGAGTGAAGCGGATATGCTGGAGGCACTGCGTAAGGTGGAGCTTCTTGATTTTGTCATGGAACAGGGCGGCCTGGATATGGAATTGCAGGAGCAGGGGAATAATTTATCCGGTGGACAGAAGCAGCGTTTATCCATTGCCCGGGCATTGCTGGCTCAGCGCGATGTTTATATTTTTGATGAGGCCGCAAGTAATATTGACGCAAAGAGTGAGGATGCCATTATATCGATCATTCATAAGCTGGCAGAAACGAAAACGGTAATCATGATCACGCATCGGCTGAAGAGCATTATAAACTGTGATCAGATCTATGTGATTGAACAGGGTACCTGTCAGGAGCATGGCAGACATGAGGAGCTGCTGCATTTGCAGGGAGCCTATGCAAAAATGTATGAGAAACAGCAGGAGCTGGAAGCTATGGAGGGAGATATACAGTATGGATAAAATAGGAAATATACGATTGATGGCACGAATGAGTCTGCTTGTGAAGCCGCTGGCTCCCTATATGCTGCTGGCGGTATTTCTCGGTGTTACGGGCTTTCTATGTGCGATATACATTCCGTATTTCAGTGCACTTCTCATTAGCCATATCGCTATACAGGCACCGGATTTTCCAGTGAGTGTGTTCTTTGTAATCATGCTTGTACTGGCACTTCTACGAGGGATTTTGCATTATGGTGAGCAGGCCTGCAATCATTATATTGCATTCAAGCTGCTTGCCATTCTTCGAGATAAGGTATTCCTTGTTTTGCGACGCCTTGCACCGGCAAAGCTGGAGGGACAGGATAAGGGAAATCTGATTTATCTGATTACCAGTGATATAGAAGCGCTGGAGGTGTTTTATGCCCATACGATTTCCCCTGTCTTAATTGCTGTATTCACATCTGCCATACTTCTGATACAGTTTGCGAACATGCATACGCTGTTCTTTATGATTGCACTGCTTGGATATGTGTCCTGCGGAGTACTGCTTCCACTTCTTATCACAAAGCTGGGTAAGCAGGAGGGCTGTCAGTCCCGTGAGGGATTTGGAAGCTTGAGCAGCTATGTATTGGAATCGCTTCGTGGAATGCAGGATATATTACAATACCGTATCGGAAACCGTCGTATGGAGGAAATGCAGAAAAAAAGTGAAGCACTTCATGATACAGCAAAGCGTCTGAAGCTGCATGAAGGTACCTCTGCGATTCTTGGAAATGCGGTGGTTACGCTATTCACCCTGCTTATGCTGCTATGCGGCAGCCTGCTGTATCTGCAGGGAAGGGTAAGCTTTACAACGGTATTGATGAGTACCGTGCTGATGGTATCCAGCTTCGGACCACTTCTTGCTCTTGCCAGTCTTTCCAATAATCTTCTGATTACCATGGCGAGTGCAAGACGTGTATTGCAGCTGCTGGATGAAAAAGAAGAGGTTGAGGAAATCAGCGGGAAAGAGCCGGCATACAGCGGGGATATAAAAGTGAAGGATTTGAGCTTCTCCTATGAGCAGGAAGAGGTGCTGCGTAAGGTACAGGCAAGCTTCAAAAAGGGCCAGATTACAGGTATTCATGGGAAGAGCGGTTCTGGAAAATCAACCCTGCTGAAGCTGCTTATGCGATTCTGGAATGCGCCGCAGGGCAGTATTTCCATCAATGGTGTCAGTCTGGAGGAAATCAATACCTGTGATTTGCGTAACATGCAGAGTCTGGTTACACAGGAAACAGTTTTATTTCACGATACCATCTTCAACAATATACGAATCGCGAAGCTGGACGCATCTGTTAATGAGATTGAAGAGGCCTGCCGCAAAGCGGGAATTCACGATTTTATTATGTCATTGCCAAAGGAGTATGCAACACTGGTGGAAGAGCTCGGTGATTCCCTTTCCGGAGGGGAGAAGCAAAGAATCGCACTCGCAAGAGCATTCCTGCATGATTCCGACTGTATCCTTTTGGATGAACCGACCAGTAATCTGGATGCATTGAATGAAGCTGTTATCCTGAAAAGTATTCAGGCACAGAAGGATAAAACGATTCTTCTGGTATCCCATCGTCCTACGACTATGCGCATTGCGGATACAGTGCTTTCTGTGGAATCCGGGAGAGTTAGCTGATGGATGCCACAGCCAAACGGAAAAAGGAAAAGCTTGTCATTGAGGAAATGATATCCCTGTATTGCCGAAAGCAGCATCATGGACAGGGACTTTGCAAGGAATGCGAGGAGCTTCGCAGCTACGCACATCAGCGTATTGACAGCTGTCCATTTATGGAAAGCAAGACCTTCTGCAGCAGCTGCAGGGTACATTGTTATCAAAAGGAACAGCGTGAACAGATTCGCAGCGTCATGCGCTTTAGCGGCTGGAGGATGCTCCTGCATCGACCGCTCATGGTGATACAGCATATATGGCTGTCACGAAAGGAGACATATATGAAACCTATTTATTTTATCATTGGTGTTTTATCTATGATACTGGGGGCAGCGGGTGTTGTGCTTCCTGTTTTACCTACAACACCGTTTCTGCTTCTCTCTGCCTGGTGTTTTGCGAAAAGCTCACGGCGCTTTCATTGCTGGTTCATTTCGACACAGCTGTACAAAAATCATCTGGATTCCTTCGTACAGCATCGTTCCATGACACGGAAAACCAAGGCTTCTCTACTGACTTTTGCCAGTTTGATGCTGCTTGCTGCTATGTATTTTATGAACAATCTATGGCTGCGTTTGTTTTTGTTTGCACTCATGCTCTTTAAATACTACTATTTTCTCTTTCGGATCAAAACGATTCATCAGTAGTCCATAGGCAAACACACGCAGCTTTCATATAAAAGGGTATGCGCAGGCATACCCTTTGTACAGCTGGTAAAGTATAATGTCAATGACCCTTATGCTTTGCCTTTTTCTTCATCTGTCTAAGACGAAACGCTTCCTTCTGTTCTTCTCTGTCTGCCTTTCGTCTATCAGCCATTTGCTCTGCACGCTCCTGTTGCTGCTGTTTTTTAGCCAGCTGTGATTTTGTACAGGATAGCCTTACATCCAGTGCTTTACGAGCCTCGCGCTGTATGCGCTTGGGATTTCGATGATGCACCTTTTGCTGCACGCTTTCCACAGGTTTTTGAAAGCTGATGGAATACCAGAAGCTCTTCAGCCATGCATATACCAACTGTTCACTGGGCTCACTGCCAAATACGATGCGTTTCCAATACAGCAGCTGATTTTCCCGGTATTCAAATAAACCAATCCAAAAAGGGTCTTCAAAGAAGACAGTGAAGCTAAGCGAAGTCTGATTCATAATGCTTCCTCCTTATATACTATATAAGGAAACGGACAACCAAGGAGGCAGGTTACTGACAATTCTCATTGCGTCTGGACTACCAACCAGACCGTGTTTTTATTCCCATATTATACTAACAGGGCTGCATGCAATCGTCAATAAGATGCTCAATAGAAGTATGTGAGAAAGCATGATATCCTGCTCTTATCAGAGGACAAGGAGAAAACGAAAAAAGAAGCAAATTCCTATGATAGTTCTTTCTTACTTTAGGGTTGTTGCCTTTAGGATAGATGTAAAAAAAGATTTCATTACTATTGAAGAATACAATAGCTTTTGAAATCTTTTATTTCATTTGTCCAAGTAAGATCCCCTATGATAGGAAGCTTCGTTTCCTTTGACCATTTTTCGCGCCTCAATTCCAAGGCAGCGCCAGGGCATGCTGCTTTGATTTTAATTGATAAATTATGCCATAGTTTACCATATGTAGGCAGGCTCCTCATTTACCAGCATGGCATGTACAAGCTCCTCGGCAGAAAATATCTTTAATCCCTTGTATACATCATCCTGAACAGGCGGATATGGATCTATGATATAGTAGGAGGTTATCGTTTCATCATTCTTTGCATAACCGATTACCAGCACCATATGATTGGCATGTGCAAGTGCAGGATAAAGCGCATGCAGATCAACTGCGGCGAATACAGGGTAACCGTCTTTAATGTTTTGTTCACAGCGGCGTGAAAATATCTCGGATACTTCCTGTGTGTGATCTGTAGGTGCTATTGTCTGTACATGATAGCCTGCTTCATCCGCTGATGGCATGCTTGCATCAGGAAACAGGTAGCTGTTCAAAACCCTTGCCATATCCACATACTCCGTACCGGTTACAGGATCTGTATGGAGCTGCTGTGCAAGGGAGTGCTGCGTGCATTCTATAGCGTGATAGCGAAGCGTCATCTGTATACAGGCAGGAACGCAGTAATACGAGGTTTCCTGTACGCTTTGAATTATGCGCAGCTTTTTTTGTTGCGGCTTTGATGATGCAGTACCATGGCTTTGTTCCGCTGGCTTGCTTTCTCTATCAGTCTGTACGGATGGTGCTTCCTCCTGCCTGTCTGTAGCCGCAGCTTCATCACCAGAATACATGGAATGCACAATTATTCCCCGGGAAAAAGCTCCTGTTGCCGAAATCAGCTTATAGTCTGTCTGTAAACTGCTGTATGCAGACAGAAAAACAATGGAGATCAATACTAGGATAAGGATAATGCTGCAGGCTCGTTTCATAGGGGGTTACCTTCTTTCATTTACTATACGAGTCAGTAGCTGTATATATTTCAAAATATCACACAAAAAGAAATACTTTACAAATTTTAAAATTCCATGAATTTTCTTTCATACAAGAGAAGGGGCATGACAGCTTTATTCCAATGGAGTCGAAATCCGGATGGAAGTATTTGATACAGGATGCGGTATATACAGCTGTTTTTACATCGAATCCCCTTTGTGTATCACGACTCCAGCATACGCATACATACTTCAAAGAACCATTTCTGCTTGGATAACAATAACAAAAAAGCTCCCAGCGTATTGCTGAGGGCTTTTCATGTCTGCTATATCACCGCTTCAAATTGCGGCTTGATCTTCCGTTTCATAATGAAGAAGGAAATCACCAGAAGAAGATAGGTGATATCAAAATTAGCATATGCGGCAGGTGTCACTATTTTTATAAATACACAGGCGACGATTGCGATGATGTCCATTCGCATATAGAAGCTGCCGAACTGATAGCGTTTTACAATTCTTTTGCGTATCAGAAAGTTTTTCATTGCAATACCACCTGCAATACAGGCAACGATGACATCAACCAGATAATTCACTATAAATTTCTGATCCATCAGATTTTTAAAGAAGAACAGCACAATACAGAGGGAGAATACATACCAGATACTGCTGATTTGCATTTTCTCATAATCCTGATTGCGAATTTTCCGCTTCATATCCTTATACACATTACCGCGGGAAAGCTTTGCCGTATATTCTTTCAAATCCTTCGGGATTACCAGCGTAGCCTTTTTTCTGTTCTTCATTCCCTCCAGACACTGATTGAGTGCGGTATTGACAATGATGTTGATATCCGCATCGGATTTATTACTGTGCAGTACATAGTCATAGAAACGCATAAATTCCTTATGATAATCCTCATCCAGCTTTTTCACCAGATACAGATTGTCAATATGAATTTTTTTCTGACTGCTTTGACCTTTCATGGAGCTCTATGCGACCTCAATCGTTTCGCTGTCGGTAATATGAAGATTGGTGTTATAGAACGTTGTCAATGCACGAATCATATACTCACTGTCTTTGATACCTGCTGTTTCATAGGAGGAATGCATGGCAAGCTGTGCCAATCCGATATCCACGGTGTGCATGGATACCTTTTGGCTGGAGAGATTTCCAAGAGTGCTGCCTCCTGCTGCATCACTTCTATTTGCGAAATGCTGAACAGGGACTCCTGCTTTTTCACAGATGCCCGCAAAGACTGCCGAGCTGATCGCATCGGTTGTATATTTCTGGTTGGCGCTGAATTTCACAACGATTCCCTTATTCATATAGGTGCAGTTCGTATCATCTGTTTTTTCTGGATGATTTGGGTGTACAGCATGTGCGTTGTCGCAGGAAACCATGAAGCTCTTCGCAACAGCGCGGTAATAATCCTCCTTTGTGTAGCCAAGGTTGTCATTGATTCTCTGCAGTACATCATACAGGAAGGTTGAGCAGGCACCCTGCTTGGTACCGGAGCCAACCTCCTCATTGTCAAAGCATGCAAATACATTGACTGCCTGTTCATTTGTCCCCTGCAACATCGCCTTCAGAGATGTGAATGCACATTGCAGATCGTCCAGCTTTGGTGAGGAAATGAATTCTTCCTTCATGCCCCAGATGCTTGGAGCCATGCGGTTTACCAAATACAGATCAGTTCCGAAGATGTCCTCTTTTGCACAGCCCAGCTCATCAGCAAGCAGCTGTGCATAATCGCTTTCACTGCATTCTCCGGCTGAGAACAGCGGCAGCATATCCACCTGATTGTTATATTTCATACCGTTATTTACATCACGATTCATATGAATGGCAACGTTTGGAATCAGCAGAAGGTCACGATCGAAGCTTACGAGCCTGCTGGTGAAGGTGTTGCCTTCCTTTACAAGGACACGCCCTGCCAAAGAAAGCGGCCGATCCATCCATGTTGCACACAGCATACCGCCATAGCCTTCCGTATTCAGCTGCAGATAGCCGCCTTTTCCCTTCAGAACTGCTTCTTCCTTTACCTTGAAGGTAGGAGAATCAGAATGGGATGAAGTAACCTGAAAGTGATAATCCGTTAGACTGCTTCCAATGTGAAAGGCGATCAGACTGGAGCCGTTTCTAGTTGTGAAGTATTTTCCGCCCTTTTCCAGCGTCCAGGCTTCACATTCCCGTAATTCCGTATAGCCATCTTCCAGCAGCATACCTTTCATGGTATGCACTGCATGAAAGCAGCTAGGACTTTTCTGAATGAAGCTTCCTAATTCTTTTGCAATATCTTTATACATAATTGATTTATCCTCCTGTAATCTACACGTACAGTATAGCATGGTATGCTTACGGGGTAAACATGCTCTCCGGCATACCATGTCGATTGAACAGGGTAATTCCTATTTGGGGAATTCTACCCAAAGAGCAGCGTTTTCTTTACCTGATTTCGTGGAACCTGCTGTTTATCTTTGATTTGCCACTATCCGCTGAAAGGTGGCACTGCTTATAAACACGGATATTAAAAAGCAAATGTTATACAATGACTTAATAGTAAGAAAGACAAGACCGGCTGATCTTGTCTTAAGGTTTATGCCTTTTCGTTTCTTTTGATAACCGGCAGGATCATACCAAGCGCTGTCAGTACGATAGGCGTAATGACGTTTAATGCTGTGGTGAACATATCCCCCGGTGTATACATACCGAAGATACAGCAGAAAGCAGTCAAAGCAAAGCACCAGATACCAAAGGTCATAGCGACTCCCTGATTCTTTACAAACCGGTATTCCGGCTGGAATTTGTTTCGTGCAGTCCGCAGCGCGATGTAGGCGGCAAATACCCATAGATAACGCATCGGCATGGTTACAGAATTCAGCTTGTTCAGCTGTGCAAGTACGCTGGCAGCACCAGGTACGAAGGACTGTATCAGAATAATGCTTCCGGACAGGATGACAACCATCCAGATACCGTTGATATAAGCACCGTATTTGTTTTTCTTGAGCAGCCCAGATGGGATAAACTCTCTGGCTTCCTCGTTGTCCAGCAGCATACGCAGCGGAGCATCGATACTTAATACCAGTGTTGAGAACTGACCGATCATGTTGCACAATGCATAGATGATCAGCAGTGCATCTCCCATGTGATAGTATCCGCCCAGCTTCTGGAATGCCCAGTAGGAACCGTTGGATACATAGGAATTAAAGGATTCCGTCGTTCCGTTGATAACGGAAGGATCAAACATCATACCCATTGCAATCGTACCCAGAATAGCACATACAACAACCATGATTGCCAGTGTGATCATACCCTTCGGGAAGCCCTTGCTTGGATTTTCCACCTTGTTTACATAAGGGGAAATCTTTTCACAACCACCGACGGCAAATACCAGAATGGATAGCGATGTGAAATACTGCAGATTAAACTGCGGGAAGATGTTATCCCAGCTGAAATCCGGAGTGACAAAGCCGCCGTTTGGATTGATAACCGGTGCGGCAAACATCATAATGATGTAGAGTATGGACATGATGAACATACTGCTTCCGGCAACCGTCGCCAGCTTTTTCAGCGGATTCAGACCGCGGCTTGCGACCCAGCAGAAGAACAGGAAGACTGCCAGTGTACCCAGCTGCACATAAATGGTCGGGAATGTGTCATAAGTTTCCGCATTGCGGAACACAGCCCAGCTCAGTGCTTTTAGTCCACCGCTTCCTTTGCTTGCGATGTACGTAATGTGACATGCCCAGTAGGTCCACCCGGCATAGTAGGCGAATTTCGGACCAATTGTCTCATTGATCCAGGAGCTGACTCCACCACCGGAGTCTTTGAATGCGGATCCCAGCTCTCCGACCATCAGTGCATAAGGCACGAAGTACAGAGCAAACATCAGAATCCAGCTGAATATAACCTGAATACCGTTGAAGTATACGAAGCCGTTCAATACATTTCCAAAACCCCATACGGTAGAAAATGCCATAAACGCAAGGTTATACCAGACTATTTTCTTTGAACTTTCCATTTTTACCCTCCTTAGAATATAAATGTCGAGCCTAGCTATCATACCATAGGTAGTCCATAAACTCCACGATTTTTCAACATTTTGTTTGCAAAATATACTACAATTTCCATATTTTGTTTATGATTCTCCATCAACTTTCCATCATTTTCTATCCACTGTGTTTTTTGTGGAAATTCTGTGCTACAATGCTGATAATGGAAAGGAAATGATGAACATGGAAACCAGACGGTTTGAGAAAAAGGATGTAAAGGAAGTCGCAGAGCTGCTGAAAAGCGGAAAGGTTGTGGCGTTTCCTACAGATACGGTATTTGGACTGGGTGTCATCTATGAAAACGAGGAGGCCCTGCGTGCATTGAAGGAAAGCAAGGGACGTCCGGAAAACAAGCCCATTCCCACTATGGTTGCGGATGTGGAACAGATGAAGCGCATTGCGCTTATGCGTGCGGATGCCGTTGCTTTGGCGGATGCTTTTATGCCGGGAGCATTTACGATGATTTTGCGAAAGCAGGATACGCTGCCGGATTATGTGACAAACGGTTTTCCTACCGTGGGAATCCGGATGCCGGACGATCCGTTTGTACTGCGTCTGATTAAGGAATGCGGCAAGCCGCTTCTGGTAACGAGTGCAAATCGTTCCGGAGATGAAACCGGAGTACGAGATGATCAGGTGCTGGCGCAGCTGGATGGTAGAATTGATGCCATCGTTTTGGGAGAGGCGAAGGGCAAGCTGGCAAGCACGATCGTAGATATGAGCGACGAAGAACCGCGCATTGTCCGTGAAGGTCCAATCTCTGCGGATGATATCAAAAAGGTGTTACATAACGCATAAGGGATGGCTTTTGTTCAATTTCATATAGTTATATTGTCAAGATAAATGCAGGAAAATCAGAAAAATTGAAATTCACAGTCCGTTAATGGCTTTGTTTTTCTATGATTTCTGATTTTTTTTAGCCCTCTTTTCATGAGATGGATTTGTGATAAAATGAAATCATAGAAAGCAGCGAGGACATCCTATGAGAAAGAAAAATATATTAAAAATTCATCTGCTGGGTGAATTTTATATGGAAAACAAAAATTATCGGTTTCCACAGGAAACAAAGAAAAGCACACAGCTGATTCTTCTGATCGCCTATCTGATTATGTATCGGCATACGGTGGTATCGAAGGAGAAGCTGATAAAAATTTTGTGGAAGGAGGATGAATCAGATAAGCCCGAGGGAGCTTTGCGTAATCTTGTTTACCGAGCAAGAAAGGAACTGCAGAAGTTTTATCCGGATAATCCCGAGCTATCCTTCATTCTGTCAAAAGGCAATACCTATGCATGGAATGCGGAAATCCCCTGTGAGATTGACGTAGTGCAGATGGATGAGCTGTGCAGGAAAATCGAAGAGGAGGAAGCACCGGAAGCCTCTTATCAGTATTGCAAGGAGCTGCTCAGTAATTATATGGAAGATTTCATGTTTGAATTTCATACACAGAACTGGGTAGAGCTGCAGAAAACCTATTATGACAACAATCTGATGCGGGCAACCAACCGCAGCTGCAAGCTGTTGATGGATAAGGAATATTATGATGAAGTGATCAAGCTGTGCGATATTCTGGGCTTTAAGCACTATGCGAATAACCATATCCATGAATACAAGCTGGAGGCATATCGGCAGACGCATCAATACTCACTGGCGTTGTCGTATTATCACAAGGTTATTGATATGTATTATGGCAGGCTTGGAATCGAGGTAACGCCGCTGTGCAGAGAAATTTATACGGAAGTTGTGCAGTGCATTGCCAGCAATCCGGTCGATGTGCATGAGCTGGAACAGCAGCTGAAGGAAAATGTCAGAAATGAAGGCACCTTCTATTGTGACTTTGATGTATTCAAAAACATATACCAAAT
The DNA here is from genome assembly GCA_003481775.1 of Clostridiaceae bacterium OM02-2AC. Classification (GTDB taxonomy): domain Bacteria; phylum Bacillota_I; class Bacilli_A; order Erysipelotrichales; family Erysipelotrichaceae; genus Clostridium_AQ. Next base: position 130,651 of record QULU01000002.1, on the reverse strand, counting down.
GAATCTGCGTTCCGCAAGACGATCCTCGCGTTCCCGTTATCTGGTGCTGTTGACCATGCAGCAGCCGGAGGGACTGAAGGAAGAGGCTCAGCAAAGAGAATCCGATATCCTTCGGGATGTTATCACGACGGAGCTGAGAAAAAACGATGTATTCACAAAATGCAGTCCGTTTCAGTATTCCCTGATTATTGCGACAACCTCGATTGAGGGCTGTGATAAGGCGATCAGCCGTATTCTGGACAGATTCCAACAGAAGAAGACGATTCCAGAATCAAAGCTGGTGTACGAATATAAGCATATAAATTGAATTGTTACATGAGCTGGCATATACCGGCTCTTTTTTTAGTGTGACGGGCATGCCGCACACCTAGGGTGAAAATCCCAAGAGGCGCAGTTGCCAGCGAACTTGAGAGCGACTTGCAAGTTTCATATCGTGAGATATGGGAGAGAGGAAGCAATAGCGAAATCGTGGCCTAACGGACAGGAAGTCCGGTTCAACTGATCGGACGGCTGATAAAAGGCGGTATTGATGGATGAGGTGGCTAAAGACACTAAAGTCCAAAAAGGCAATCGTAACTCAATAGCGTAAATCAGATAGGTAAACGAGGAAAGGTGTGTGAATTACCCCGTGAGGTCTCATGAGCAGGTGAAACTGTAGTAACAACGAATCATGAGAAGTCAGCAGAGGCCGTATTAGGTTTTCACAGAAAACTGAAGGGCTGAACAATTAAATGTGCGAACAACAAATGTATGTCTCAAATGAATATCTGACCCTTGGCTTGTAGAAAACGTAAATGAAAACACCCAAAGAAATCTAAGAAGAATCATTTGAGAGCGGAAAGGAGAAGGACGCGGAAATTATGTCTGGAATATTAGAACAGATACTTGCTAACAAGAATATGGAAAAGGCAAAAAGACACGTATGTGCCAAGAAAGGAACACACGGTGTGGATGGTGTCTCCATAGAAGAAATTGATGAATATATCAAGGAGCACTGGCAATGTATCAAAGGAGAAATTCTAAACAGAAAGTATAAGCCTGCACCGACAAGAAGAGTGGAAATATCAAAACAGAGTGGAGGAAAGCGTAAACTAAGCATTCCAACAGTAATGGATAGAATCATTCAACAAGCTATCGTGCAGGTACTTACACCGATCTGTGAACCTCATTTCTCAGAGTATAGTTATGGGTTTAGGCCAAATAGAAGTTGTGAAAAGGCAATACTTAAAATGTTAGAATACTTGAACGATGGGTACATTTGGATGGTCGACATAGACTTGGAAAAGTTCTTTGATAGAGTACCACATGATAAGCTGATGAGCTATGTACATACCATCATAAATGATGGAGATACAGAATCACTCATCGGGAAATACTTAAAAGCAGGAGTTATGATAAATGGTATTCCCGAAGCAACCGAAGTCGGCGCAGCGCAAGGCGGAAATATTAGTCCATTACTGAGTAATATCATATTGAATGAACTAGATAAGGAACTAGAGATGAGAGGACTGCACTTTACAAGGTACGCAGATGATGTATTGATTGTAGTGAAAAGTGAAGCGAGCGCGAAAAGAGTCATGAACTCGATAACCTCATGGATAGAAAGAAAACTAGGGTTGAAAGTAAATATGACGAAGACTAAAATCTCAAAACCGAGTGGTGTGAAATATCTAGGAATGAGCTTTTACAAAGAAAGAAAAAGTCAGCAATGGAGGCCGATTCCACACAAAGAATCTGTCAAGGAATTGAGTAGGAAGCTGAAAGCAAAAACTATACGAAAATATCCAACACCTATGATAGAGAGAATTAAAGAACTTAATTCAATCATTAGGGGATGGGTGAACTATTATGCGATATGTGATATGAAAACACATATGGCAAAGATAGACGCGCACTTGAGGACTAGATTAAGAATCATTATCTGGAAACAATGGAAAAAACCAAGTAAGAGACAATGGGGGTTACAGAAATTAGGAATACCTAAAGATTTGGCGCGTCTTACATCATATGTGGGAGACCGCTATCAATGGATAGCGACTAGGACATGTGTAACACGAGCGATATCAAAACAAAAACTAGCCCAAAAAGGGCTAATCAGTTGCCTAGACTATTATCTAGAGAGACATAAAATGAAGTTTAATTGAACCGCCTTGTGCCGAACGGCAAGCTGGGTGGTGTGAGAGGAGGATTTATTTCCTCCTACTCGATTGTACGCAAGAGAGTGCGATCATCGCGTCTGTGTACAGATGCTGGAAGGAAACAAATCTATGGGAATGATAAAATCTATCATATTGATACAATGTGTAGGATGATACAGCCGCAGGCTGTGGTATTTTTTATGACAATGAAGGATTTTTTAATACTTTCTAGGCAATCACTTTATATTTACCTATGGATAAGGGAATTTTCGCTTTTGCATGAAATTCTTCTTTTCTTATACTAAATAGAATAAGTCATAAGAAATAACCTGTAAAAAAAGAAAATAAGTATTTATCTAACCAATTTATTACCATATGGGTGTATGATAGATTTATAAAATATTATAAAATTTTTCATATAGTTATAAATTATAAAGGAGAGGGAGAAAAAATGAAGAAATACAGATTAAAAAAGAACGTGAAAATGGTTCTCTATAAAGCGGGGATTGTATTGGTATGTCTGCTTCTGCTGCTGAATGTTTCAGACCTTTCCAGACTGGAGGGGATTTTTGCGGCGGATTCCAATATCAGCTTTCAGGCGGTATTGTTAAAAGCAATTGATGGAGCTGGTACTGATAACATCGAAGTACAAAGTGGGGAAGCCTTTTATGTGAAAAGTAGCTATACCATCAACTCGCTGGGTGGCGGACAAGAAAATGTGTATACGGCGGGAACACTGGCCTTACAGATTCCGGAAAAAGCTGTATTTGACGAAGCAGCAACGCGTGAGCTCATGCAGACACGTCCTTCCATTTTTACAGATTTTGTGTATAATCCAACAAACCATCTGATCACCTTTACCACGAATGGTGATTTTAACAGTGGTATGAGTGGTTCCTTATACATGGTTTTTCATTATTCAAACATGACTACAGAAAATGATTATCATGGGATTTTTCGCAATATTCAGTTTACTGCATCTACATCCGGCGGTGCAATCAATCCTATTCAGATGGGGGATTTGACAGTTGTAAATAAGGCATCGCAGACATGGGATATTCAGAAGGGAATTGAGCAGCAGAACGGTCAGGATTATATATATGATAAAACAAAAGGGACCTATCGTCTGAAATACAAGCTGCAGGTAAATCCCGGCGGTAATGCAGATCGCTATGGTCGTTTGGAATGTACGACGTTTCAGCTGACAGACAAGCTTCCTGCACCGTTTACCTCGGAAATTACAAATGGTATTGCACAGGGGTATCCATCGGGCGGTGGTGCCAGCTCGATACGTATCATAGCAAATGAAAATGAGGATATACAGCGGGAGCTGAAGGAAGGGGCAGACTATACTCTGACAAAGGCGGCAGATGGAACAATCGCTGAAATTCATATACAGGCGTCTGCCATGAATACAAGCGCCGGAAATACCATTGATGCTGGAACGATGGTGGGAACAACCTTCCAGGTATATGCAGATTATGATTATAGTGCATATGAAATTCCATTTAATGAAAGGGACATCAACGGATATCTTTTAAACAATCAGCTGCAGCTGACCTATCAGCCGTTAATGGAGGCAGAGCAAACCGTAAAAGCAGAGGCGTCTGCCGTTCTGGGCTGGCGGGATGAAAATCCGGGTGTTTTTAATCTAAACATTCAAAAGCAGATCAGGATCGGCGTTGATGCGCTGCTGTCCGGTTCCGGTGTTGAAGAAACCAGAAATTTCGATGAACGTCTTCAGGAGCAGCTGCTTGCGGCTGACGATAGAATCGAATTTCATCTATATAAGGATAAAAGCACAACCGTTTTGGCAAAGGATAAGGACGGAAATACCGTACAGCCGGTAATTCTGCGAAAGGATCAGCCTGTAAAGGATGGCTTGTTCAGCTTCGATCATCTGCTTGCAGGAACATACTATCTGAAGGAAACGATGAACTTTCAAGGATTTCAGGAGCCATCTGTCAAAAAAATCGTAATCGCAAAGGATGGAGGTATTCATGTTGATGGGAAACCTGTAGAAGCCAATGCTCCGGTTACCATTGTGAATACTGCGGATGAGAAGGGCTTTGGCTATGTGGCTTTTTGGAAAAAGGGTACCACGGCGATATCAAAGGATGCAAAGCAGTATTTGCAGAATATTACATTTCAGTTGATTTCCGAGACAGATTCTACAAAAACCTATACTGCGGTGTCTGATGCGCACGGGCTGGTTTTATTTCAGGGTATACCAGCAGGAAAATACAGCTTAAAGGAGATTGACCGCGGGGATGGAGAATTTGAATCACCTTCCAATGACTGGAAGGTTACTGTGACAGGCAATCAGGTGAATTACCCTGTTAAAGCGAATAATGAAGCGCTGAATAAAGATGAAAATCAAAAGCCGTATATTGAAAATATTTCACAAAAGGGCGGCTTGAAAATCATCAAGGTAGATAAAAAGGATAAGGAAAAGAAGCTTACAGGTGCTGAATTCATGGCATACGGTCCCTATGATACGAAAGCTGCCGCAGAGGCCGCAGATACAAAGGGACAAAAGGGAATCGCTATTACCAGTGAGTTTACAGATGGGAATACCTATTATGCATTAGCAAAGGGCTGGTATGCGTTTGTAGAAACAAAGGCGCCAAACGGCTATGCTGTAGCCGATGGAAGATTTGTTTCCGAGATTCAGGCAAATCAAATCAACAGCTTACAAATAGAAAATGAAAAAATGATTACCCTGACTGTTGCGAAAACAGGGCAGCTGTCTGCGGATAAGCCGCAGCCGAGTGAACCGCTGAGCGGAGCACAGTTCCGCGTGTATACGGATAAGGAATGCACGCAGGCAGCACAGGACTATACGAATCCTGAGGAGCCTAAGGATGCTGTTTTGACAACCTATTTATCCGGAGGGAAGTCAACGTCAAATGCAGTCATGCTGAGAAAGGGCATCTCATATTGGATCAAAGAAACAAAGGCGCCGCAGGGCTATGAGATGGATAAGAATGTCAGACTGCTCCGCGAGCTGCTGGACACGGATAAATATGAATTCATCTATGAGGCAAAGAATATAGCAACCAGTCTGGGTCTGCTAAAAATTATCAAGCAGGATGCGTCTGACAGTGCGGTAAAGCTGGAAGGGGTAGAATTTGAAATCTACGATGAAGCAGGCAATAAAGTTGATACAGTTCGCACCAATTCGGAGGGTATTGCGGAATCTGTATTTTTAAATGACGGCAGGTATAAAATCAAGGAGATATCACAGCCGGAAGGCTATTCCAAAACAGCAAAGGGAAAGCTTTTCATGGGGCTGGATGCGCAGGGGAAGGCGAAAACAGAGGGAACGGGAATTGAGGTCAAAAAGAATGCTGTTTCTGAGGTCATCATCGAGAATGAACCGCTTGTAGCGTATACAATAAAAAAGACGGATGATAAGAGTAATCCTTTAGCGGGAGTCAGCTTTAAGCTGTATCCGACGAAGCAGGATGCAGAAAACGATACCAATGGGAAAACGTATACAACGGCTGCCTCCGGAGAACTTCGATTTGAAAAGCTGGAGCCGCAGACGGAATATTTTTACAGGGAGACAAAAACAGCATCCGATGACTATATTTTGGATGATGCGATAAAATCATTTACTTCTCCAGGCAAGGGTACTGCATATAAACAGCAGGAGGAGCCTCCGCTTATTCTAAATGAAAAGTATGGAGATTTCAGAATAACAAAAAAGCTGCAGAAATTTAATTCAGAAGAGGTATCAGAAACGCTGAGCGGTATTAAATTTAAGTATTTTCCAAAGCTTACAGAGGATGTTACGCAAGATTTGTACTGGGCAACCTCTAATTTTACACTGCGAACAGCAGAAACCGGCAGTGATGGCACCTTTACCTCAGAAAAGTTGAAGCCGGGTACGTACTGGTTGGTAGAGGAAGAGGATGAGCGATATGAAAAAGCAGATCCTATCACGATAACGGTAGTCTCCGGCACGACAGTTGAACAGGAGGTCATCAATAAAACCAGCCTTGGAATGCTGAAAATTAAAAAAGTCAGCTCCATGAAATTAAATAATAAGGAGGTTGTCATCACAGGCGGTGCCAGATTTGAAATTTATAAATATGTAGAAGGCTATACATATGCGGATTATCGCAAGAATAAACCGATTGAGGCCTTTGATATAAAAGAAAAGGACGGTATTCATGCAGTCACTCTGAAGCCTGACACATACGCTGTATTGGAGGTCACACCAATCGGTACCAATATGGAATATTATACACCGGATCTCAATACGGTATATAAGGTAGAGGTAAGCGCAAACAGGTTAAATAATAGTCTGGTAAGTACACCGGTTGAAAATACGCCCAAGGGCCGTTTCTATCTGAAAAAAGAAGAAATCTGGGGATACGGCACTGCTGCGGAACGAAGACTGAATCAGGTTATGACCTTCGGTATATACAGGGATGCAGAATGTAAGGATGAAGTCACAGCCATGACAAGCTCTACTGCTGGCGCAATCCTTTCCCCTCATCTTGATGCTGGAACTTATTATGTAAAAGAAAAATTAACAGCCGCACAGAAAGAAATATACGGAGAACCGCAGGCCAAGTTGGTACATGTGAAGGCAGGTCAGAATCACATGAAGGGGTATGCCGTCAACAATACAGAGATAGGTGGTAAAAAGGCCAATCCGCTATCCTTTGAGAACATCCCGAAGAAAAGCAAAATGCTGATCAAAAAGGTTGATCGGGAAACAAAAGCGCCTTTAAACAAGGCGAAGTTCAGCGTCTTTCAGGAAGTAGATAAGAATACCAAGGGCATACAGAAGTTTGTTATCAACGGGGTAACTCATTATTTTAAAAAGGTCAGTACCGTGAATTCTATTACAGGTACCGCTGATGTAACCAATGATGGAAACAATGATAACGGCTATGCCTTTACAGAATATTTCAATCCGGATGGCGTGTATTATCTGCGGGAATGGCAGGCACCTGCCGGATATCAAAGAGAGCAGGAATGGATCGGTCCCATCACATTGGAAAAAGGTGAGCTGAAGGAAATTACGGTTGAAAACTTTAAGCCACAGGGAGCGCTCGGAAGTAAGGTGAATCAGAAGCAGGAGCTGATTAAGGAAAAGGGAATACAGATTGCTCTATTACAGGATGAAAAAAAGGCGGAGACGCTGAAGAATAATCTGTTAGCCAATCCGGCAGCTGTACTGAAAAAGCTTGAAAATCAGAATAACTGGGACTCTATGGGTGTTCTTCAAATAGCGTCCACCAATGATAACGGGTATTTTGTGTTTAAAAATCTGAATATAGAAAAAACCTATTATGCCCTTGAGGTGAAGACACTAGACGCCTATGAACGAGATCCGAATGTGCATACGGTTACTGTGAGGGAGGTCAATGGTGCCTATCAGCTTTATGAAGAGGATGAAGAATTCCAGCTGATGAACAGAGAACGCGGGCAGCTGCTTGTTCAAAAGATTGTCACGCTGTCGGGTGTGAGCCTTCCACTGGATGATGTAACCTTTGATATCTATAAAGCAAAGGATCAGCATGCGGATTCCAGAGATTTAACAACTGAGGGCAATGCGATGCATTATGTGACAGGCACCTATCAGTCAGGAAACAATGGAGCATTCCTTACCGATTGGTTAACACCGGGCTGGTATATCGTAAAAGAGGTTGCTGTTCCTGAGGGAATTGAGCAGCCGGGTACAGATAAGGTCTGGAGAATTGAGGTGAAGGAGGGAGAAATCAACAAGGAGCTGTACGATACGCCGATTGAGAATATAGCGCATTATGGAAAGTTTTATTTCCAAAAGGTAAAGGATACAGACACGAAGACACTGCTGCATGCTGTCTTCCGACTGGAACGCTATGATGATCAAACAAAGGAATTCAAAACGTACACGGATAAAGTGGAATTTGATAAAGCTGTTGGTGTTTATGAATCCGATTACCTGCCGGCTGGCACCTATCGTCTGATTGAAACCGAAGTTGAAGACGGCTATAGTCTGGCGACAGCCCCGGTAGAATTTAAGATTGAAGCAAACAAGATTACCGGTATGAAGGACGGTGTTATTCAGCCACTGGATGCCTACAGCAATCAGCCGATTCTGATAAAAAACAGGGAGAAGGGCTCCCTGAATATACGCAAGGTGGGCATTTTAATCGAAGGTGAAAGCCCATCGGAATTAAACGGAATCACGTTCAGACTGTATCGTAACCTAACGAACGATCCATCCAGGGATATCCGTGATGAGAATTTTGTAGCCGAGGCTGTTTCTGCATCCGGTCATATAAAAATACAGAATCTTGATGCCGGCTCCTACTGGCTCAAGGAAACAGAAGTAAATGCAGCAAATAAAGAGCTTGGTTATGTGGAGGGAAAGCTTGCAGAGGTACAAATTGAACCGGGTAAAGAGACGGTAACCCTGAAGGATGGATCAGATTTTATCAATGCATCTACATACGGAAAGCTGAAAATCAAAAAAACGGATGCGTATTCCAAAGAAGGCTTAAAGCATGCTGTTTTTGATGTCTATGCGAACAAGGAATGCACGGGAGAGCCTGTGGACACTATTACGACAGGCGCTGCGGGAACTTCTTATACGAAGATGCTTCCTGCCGGCTCATATTGGCTGCGGGAGAAGGAAAGTCCGAACGGTTATCTGCTGTCAAATGCGGTGTATGGGCCTTATGAAATCAACAGTCAGCAGATTACCGATGGTGGAGAAATTGATAATAAGCCATTGCAGAGTGTCCGCATCAAAAAAATAGATGCAGCTACACGGGAAGCTGTTCCTGAAAAATACATGAAGCCTGCGATGTTCGTAATCTATTTATCAGAAGAGGACGCCAAAGCTGAAGAGAATGAAATACAAAGGGTATCCGGCGATGAAGAATTGTTATTTACCAATCTGCTTCCTGATCAGACCTACTGGATAAAGGAGCTGACACCGCCAGATGGCTATACAAAGCGGAAAGAGCCTGTGTCTGTTACTACAGGGAGTGCTAACGGGGATGCTGCTGTATTGGAAAAGGAAATTGAAAACAGCGCACAGGGAAGTATTTTGATTGAAAAGAACGCGCAATGGATGCTCAATGCTGATGATAGCAGAAAGCTGCCGCTTTCCAAGGTTACCTTTACGCTGACGAAAGCCGACGATCCTGAATTCTCCATGCAGAAGGAAACGGATTCGGACGGCTTCGCAGAATTTCGAGGTTTGGAACAGGGGATATATACACTGACAGAGACTGTTCCGGAGGGCTTTAGTGAAGACGGTGTAACGACTACCTGGAGCTTAGAGGTTACAGCAGGAAAGCAAAACAAGGAGCTGACCGGAGAAAAAGCCATCATCAATAATCCAATTCAGGGAAAATTCACCTTTCAAAAAACGACCATCAATGAAAAACACATCGCAAATGTAAAGGAAGCACAGTTTACCTTGGAGAAACGCACCGCTGACGAAACATGGCAGGTAGTGTCGGGTTATGAGGCCTTCCATGTGGATGATTCTGCAGGCAGCTTTGAAAGTGGAATGCTAGCGGCCGGAAGCTATCGACTATCTGAAAAGCAGGCACCATCCGGCTTTGCTGTCATGAAGCCGATTGAATTTACAATCCAGTCAAGCCAGATAACTGAGGTAGTTAGTGCAAAGAGATCAACGGTGGAAAACGAAGCACTCGGTAATGTGAAAATAATAAAATACAGTGATTCCTATCTGTATGATGAAGCCGGTACGAAATATCCGATGCAGGGGGTAGCATTCACACTAAAGGGTAATGAGGTATTCCAAACGGTGAGAAGTGATGCAAATGGTGTCTGCGAATGGAAGAACCTTGTTCCGGGAGAATATACCATTGAAGAAACGAAAATGGAGGGATATGAACAACTGGAGCAGATGCACGTAACGGTTGCAGCCGGACAGAGTGAAATAAAAACCTATTATCCACAGGAAACGGATCAGGGTGAAATCTACAATACAGCAACGCATGGACGCCTTGTGATACACAAAACGGATGAAGCGGGCAAGCCACTGCAGGGGGCCGAGTTCCAGATATTTAAGACGGATGGAACACCGATAACAACCACACCGCTGCTCAGCGATGAGAACGGATATGCTATCAGCGAGCTTCTGGAGGCTGATGAAAAAGGTACCACATACATCGTGGAGGAAACAAAGGCTCCTGTGGGTTATACACTGGATGATCGCTATTATCCATTAAAAAAGAAGGTTGTGGTGAAACCACTGCAAAGCAGTGATATTATTTTAGAAAATCAAAAAGCGGATGCCAAGGCCTCCAATTATGTCCCCTTCCTCAACAAGCCACAGAGCTTTTATGAAGATTTTCAGATATCCGTCGCAAAACAGATTCAACAGGCAGATACCACATTTACAGATGCAGAAATACCGGAGTCGCAAACCAGCCCTTTGCTTGGGAATGATCAGAATGCAGTATTTCGGATCAATGGCTATGCAGAAGGTACAAATGAAATTGATGCAGAGCGTGTGACTGTTTCAGATACAGAGCTATATCTGTATTATATGAATAATGGAAGGTATGAAAAGGAAACCGCCGCAGCGAATGATTATACCATCGATCGTGTTACGGTATATCCCGCCTATGCAGGCGATATCCCGCAGGATTCGGATCCGGTTCATGCAGTTCTGGAATATCAGACCTTCGGCAGCAGCACATGGACAACATACGAGGACAGCAAAGCCGCATTGAAAAATCTTCAAAAGGCTTCTTCAACAGGAGTCACTATGGATGTCTCAAGCCTGCAGGCCGTCCATTTCCGTATCGTATATCAGGGAACGAAAAAGAAGTTTCATGCAGGTGGTATAGAATTCTCTGTGACCTTTCAAGATCGAAGTGCGATTGCAGCATCCGACGTGCATGAAATTCGTAAGGCAGGAAATCGGGCGGATGTCGAATATCTTTACAACATAAAAAATGAAAGTGCCACGATACAAGGGAAAACGGATCATAAAACAAGCAATGAGGTTGCAATCTACTTCCCACTGTGTCAGAATATTGCGCCCAAAGCAGGTCTGCAAATTAAAACGGATAACGGAACCTCCTTTGCTCCCGGAGATATTGTATATTATACGATTACAGCGGAGAACAGAAGCGGCGGTCTGAATCCTGCAAATCTGGAAAAGCCGATCATCAGCTTTGACCTGCCACAGGGAACCTCCTTCGTAAATGATTATAAAAACATGGGGAGAAATCTGCTGGTTTTATATGGTGCCGAGGATGATGCACAAATCATAGAGCCGGATGAAATGGAGGTTATCATAACGGAAGATGTACCGGTGAAGGAAATCAATGATGCCGGTGAGCTGGTCGATACCGGAAAGACAACGACCAAGGTAACCATCAAGCTGAAGGATTTGGCTATTGATACATCCAATAAGCTGTATGTCAAATTTGCAGCACAGATATCGCAGTCACCGTCGGTAAGCGGACTGCTGGCACCGAGCTATCTTACATCAGGCGCATCGCTGCCTCTATCCGCAGAAAATCCTTATGGAAACGCAGTTGAATTTGATGTTTCCAGCGGAGGAGATGTCGTTGAAGACAAAGCTCTGGATAATACGCTTGGAAAACCGGCAGGTGGAAAGAAGTATGCGTATTCCGGTGTGGATGTACGTGTAAAGGCCAGCAACAATCTGAATGTATATAAGGAAGTAAAAGGACAGTACGATAAGACCTATCTGAGCAGTGCCAACACAGGCTCCACGGCTCCGGGCGGCAGTATTTCCTATACTATCGTGCTTCAAAACGGTGCTTCGGACCAGCGCATAAAGAAAGCACGCGTGGTGGATATCCTGCCGTTTAAGGGAGATACGCTTGTTACGCGAACCAATACTGGCGGTAAGGCTACAGAGCGCGGCAGTGAGCTTGCTAAGCGGCCGATTCTGAAGGATGTTTCAGTTTCAGCTATGGATGGCAGTGCGGTAACACAGCCGTATACAATATACTATTGTGTGAGCACAGGTGTATCGGAGGAAGCTTTGACAGCCGAGTGGACAAAGAGCGAACGGGAGAGAACAGATCGTGAATACGAGCTTCCTATGCTGTACGACAGCTGGGAGGATAGTGTCTGGGAAAACGGCGCACATCACTGGCAGACGGATGCTCCTGCCGATATGCGTACGGTTACTGCAGTAGCTGTGGAATTTGATACAGAAAACCAGCCTCTTGGCAGCTACGAGGGCTTCCGGGTTCATATCGAAATGCAGGCACCGTCATATTCTACAGATGAGCTGGCAGCGATGCAGGATAAGCTGATCAAAAATTCAGCGATGGGAGCGGTACAGCGATTTGGTACGGATGGTAAATCCATTGATTTATCCGATACCGTGGAAAACGATCCTGTCAAGGTGAAGCTGATACTGGCAAAGGGCAGTATCGGAGATTATGCATTCTTTGATCGCAACAAGGATGGTATTCAGGACAGCGGGGATATTCCCGTTACCGGCTTACAGGTAACGCTGCATACGTATAAAACCTATCGAAATGAGAGGGGCGAGCTGATAAAAACAGAGCTTGACCAAAAGCAGACGCAGACCAATCAGCTGGGATATTACCGATTCGACAATCTTGATTGCAATGAACAAATTGCCGGCACTGCCGATGCGGATGATCCAAACAGCTATGTAGGCAATGCGATTTACAGCTATCGTGTTGAATTTGCGACACCGCAGGATGAATCCCGATATGCATATGAACCGACCATTCGCTTTGCCGTAAGTGATAATACAAGCGATTCAAATATTACGCAGGAAAAGAAAAATCAAAAGACAATCAACATCAGTGACGAGATTCGGCTTGCGACGCAGCACACAAGCGATGGCAGCATCAGCGGTGAGGACAATATGACGATAGATGCAGGCTTTATCGCCTTGGGAGCTGTCGGAGATACGGTTTGGATCGATAAAAACAGAAACGGTATTCAGGATAGTGATGAGCCAGGGGTATCCGATGTAACTGTACGCCTGTACCGGGTGGATGATGCAGGACATAGTGGAGCTGCCATAATGGAAACAAAAACCGATCATACTGGAAGCTATCTGTTTAGCGGTTTGCGTGCAGGAAGTTATGTTGTTGAATTTGATATTTCAAAAACCAACTCCTATGGCTACACGTCTTACACGTTTACTACGCCGTATGTACTTCAGGACGCATCCAGTGACATAGATTCCAATGCCAGACTATACGGCGTAAGTAAAACACTGGCACGCAGTGATGTGTTCACACTGAACGATCATGCTGTCGATCTCAGCATTGATGCCGGCTTGACGTACTATAGTGCACTCAGCGGATATTGCTTTGAGGACAGGAATTATAATAATATTCAGGATATAGGAATTGCCCTGCCGTCTACGATTGTTGAGCTGTATCAAATCGATGAGAGTGGGAAGCGGAAGCAGGATCCATTGCGAACAGCTACAATTGGAAAGGATGGCACCTATTTCTTTGACCATTTGGAGGAGGGCTATTATCAGGTGAAATTCCACTTCCCGAATGGCTTTGAAGCGGTGGAAGCGCATCAGGGAAATGAAGAAATTGACAGTGATGTTTCCGATGAGCTGGATGAGCTTCGCCAATATGGGTATACACCGGTATTCTACATAGCACCAAATAGCCTGGAGGAGCACTGGGATGCCGGAGCGGTACGATATGGAAGTATTGGTGATTATGTATGGCAGGATTTGAATAAAAACGGTGTACAGGAGAACGGTGAACCACCGGTATCCGGTGTTCCTGTGTATTTGCAGATACGCCATCAGGGCGAAAGCACCTGGAGCTTTTATGCGGCTGCGGAAACGAATGCACATGGAAGGTATGTGTTTGAGGGATTGCAGGGCAGTGCCTACACCGGCATTGAATATCGTGTGGTATTTGATCTCCCTTACGACACCAAGCTGACAACACCGTTAGCTGCAGCGGATATTCGTAAGGATTCCAATGCCCTTGCAAGGTACATGAACGGCTGGGGCTTTCCGACAGACAGCATTCAGCTGGGCTATGGTCAACATGATATGACCTGGGATGCCGGTATCATACAGACCTCCGGAAGTGTTGGAGATTATGTCTGGTTCGATGAAAATAAAAACGGCATACAGGATGAAGAGGCTACCGGCATTGCCGGTATACGCGTCATACTTGAGCGCAATGACAGTGAGGAGCTGAACGATCAGGCATGGGAATATGTTGGAGAAACAACGACCAATCATGCCGGTTATTATCGCTTTGATGATCTGCATGCCGGCTATTATCGCTTGAAATTTTACTTAAAGGGCTATGCGGTAACACTGCCGCTCACAGGAGATGATGCCGCTTTGGATTCTGATGGATATGATAAGAAGCAGGACTGGTATCTGACAAGACCGTTCTACCTAGAGGATGGCGGGTTTGACATGACCTGGGATTGCGGTGTGTACAACACAGATGGAAGTGCCGCATTCACAAGGCCAATGATTTCCCAAACAATAAACGGGCCTGTACAAACCGCAGATACAACAAAGCGCCAATCGCCACTGGTAGCAGGGCTGTCCCTTGTAGCACTGCTGGTGCTGGGAAGAAAGCTGCACAGGCTTAAAAAAGAAATATAAAAGAGAGAAAGGAACAACAGCAGATGCATCTCCTGTGGAATGATCGCTAGAGGCACTGCAGTTCCTTTTCCTTCAATAAAAACATCGCAACGGCTCCCCTATTGTACAAATTTGGTTAGAAGCCGAAAAGAAAAGGTCACAAAAAAATAAAAATACTTTCGGAAATTATTACCTGTGTGACCACTCTGTGACGATAAAAGCTTATGATATAGGTGTAAGATGAAAAGCGAGGCGTTGGATATGTTAAAAGCATTGAAAAAAATTATAACTATAGCAGCATGCTTCCTAATGGTGATGGGAACATCCTCACGGATTCATGCCGAGGATGCACAGAGCTATGCCGCAAGAAGCGTGCAGGTGACTACGGACATATCACAAAGCTATGATATAAGAACCTTCTACATTCAGAATCTGACATCCAATACACTGGAAAATGTTCATTGCTACGATGCAAACAATTCTGTAGATCAGACAATCACCCTTCAGCCAAATGCAAGTGTTGCATTGAACGTCTATGTTGGCTCTGCAAAAAGCACAAGCTTGTATACGGAATATAACAGTGAAATGAACGTTATTGCCAGCAACGATGCATACTACATGCCGGTTAGCTATATCGCAGATGGAACTGTTGTGCAAAGCTCCACGGTCGTGAACCGTTTATCAACAGGCGCTACCTGCTCTGCACCGAAAACAGTTGTAAATCCAAATAATCCAAGTGCCAAATATCAGATCAGCGGCTCGAATTACAAGCAGGTATCCTTTGGAACACCGTCTGTAGAATTTACATACAGCCGTGTGGCAAGAAATCCTTATACATCCACGATTAGCTATGTTGATCAGGATGGAAACGGTATTGGAAGAGATTCCTTTACCGTAACAGAGGCAAACGGCGGTTCCTTTACGCCGCAGGCTTCTCTTACCGGAGCGAACGGAAGAAGCTATCAGCTGATGAGCGGACAGAAAGCCGTATCCCAGAGCTATGAAGACGGAGCAAGAAATTACACCTTCCGTTATCAACTTCAGGAAAACGTAGCGGCGAGACCTTACTTTATTACCGTACGCTATGTCAGTGACGGAGCGCTGCTGAATGCAAATACATATACCGTCACAAATGGAAAAACCGTAAAGGTCTCCACACCGGCAACCTATACTACACCGGACGGTATGGAATATAAGAGAAAAAGCGGGGAGGATGCAGTGATTTCCCATAGCTTTGAGCAGGGTATGAAAACCTATACCGTAGCATATGAAAAAAACGTGACAAACAGTAATCAGCCCTACAGTATTCGTGTGAATTATGTGGATCTGTTAAGTGGAAGAACGATTTCCAGTAAGAGTGTTGATGTAGCTGTAAACAAAACAGTATCCGTAAATGTTGATTCCAGTATCCAGGATGGGGATACAACGTATATACTGGCAAGCAATCAGGCAAAAGCAATTTCTCATAAGTTTGGAAATGCACAGAGAACTTACAATATGTATTATACAGAAAAGGGAAAAGAAGTGGAAAGCTATGATGTATCTGTCGTTTACTTCGATATCACGAACAACCGTGTTCTTTCTGCCAGAACCGTAAAGGCTGAGCTTGGAAAAGATGCTGTAATAGCTGCACCGGAAACTGTAAAGGATGCAGGCAAGTCCTACAAGATGCTGAATGGTCAGGATAAAGAAACGAAGCATTCCTTCTATTCTTCCAGAAGAAGATATATCTATTTCTATCGTGATGTAGAAGATACAGCAAACGAAGGTACTGTTGTAACACCAAATACCAATGGTAATACAGTTGTGACACCAAATGGAAATAATACCGTATTGACTGTAACACCAAACGGTGACTTGACAGTTCAGACACCAAACGGAAATGAAATCCTGAACGAAGACAATAATCTGGTACAGGAAGAAAACAACACAACTCCACAGGGTGACGGAAAAAAGGATAAGGAAGACGTAAAAGGCACAGAGGATGTTGAGGATAATAAAACAGCATTAGGTGGTAAAGACAAGGCATCTGCAGACTATACCGCATGGTATATCGGCACAGGCTGTGCGGTAGCTGCACTCTTTGGATTGGTATTCTTCTTCATGAAAAAGAAAAATAACAAGAAGAGCAATGAAAATGCATAAATCTGAACAGACAGACTAGGAATCTGTCTGTTTTTTCATTATAATGAAGGTATTGAAAGCACGCAAAAATCATACAAAGGGGCGAGATACATGGAAAAGGTAAAGGCAACGCTGTTCGGTACCTTTCAGATTCAATTTCAGGATCGTATACTGGATGAAAGCGATATGCATTCCTCAAAGCTTGTGGCACTGTTTTCCTATATGATGATCTATCATGACAGGTCGATCGCTGTGACGGAGATCATGGACATCCTGTGGAGCAATGAGGATATTACGAATCCGAGAAACGCTTTGAAAAACCTGACCTACCGGCTGCGTAAGGTACTGCAGTCGGCATTTGGGGTCAGTGATTTTTTTCTGACACAAAGAGGTTCCTATTCCTGGAATCCCGAATATGGCATTGAACTGGACATTGAACAGTTTGAATTCATGGAAAAGGAATTGAAGGAAAAGGAACAGCTGGCGCAGGAGGATATTTTGCGGATGAGCAGGATCCTTCCTCTGTATAAGGGAAAACTGTTACCCGCAATTTCCTCATCCCACTGGGTTATTTCCCTGACCACCTATTTTCATTCACTGTATCTGAGAAACGCAAAGCAGCTGGCTCTTTTGTGCGGTGAAGCGGAAGACTATGACACTATGAGTGAAATCTGCAAGAACGCGCTGCTGATCGATCCCCTAGATGATGAAACACAATATTTATTTATCAAGGCCCTGCTTTTACAGGGACACATAGATCTGGCGAAGAAGCAGTACCAGACCGCAAGCCATATGATGTATGAGAGCCTGGGAATTCGCCAATCGGAGAATCTTCAGAAAATCTATATGGAGATTATGAAAAAGCAGGAGGATACGGAGGAAAATCTGGAAACCATTAAGGATGAGTTACTCGACGATCCCATGAAAAAGGCGTTTCGTTGCGAATATGGTGTATTTCGGGAAATCTATCATCTGGATATGCGCCGCTGTGAACGGCACGGCTATGCGGAATATGTGGTGCTGTTTACACTCACACAGAGGAAATTTGCCGGCTCAAGCAGCAATCTTTCCTTATTGAATAAAGAGATGGAAAAAATGGAACAGGTGCTGATGAGCAGTCTTCGCAACGGGGATGTTGTATCAAAATACAGCGGGAATCAGTACATCATGCTGTTGTACGGCTGCAATGCAGAAAATATTCAGATCATCGTGGACCGACTGATCGGACGCTATGAAGCACAGAGTAAATTTCATTTGTTTGAAATTGAATATACCTACGATGAGATCGGTGCGTAAAGGAGATGAGTGATATGGAAAACAGAATGAATTTTCCGGGGAATGCCCTGCGCCTTTGTATAGATCGAAGGAATGAGGACATACACGGCCGCTTATATTGCATGGCAGGGCAGGAGGCAGTGACCTTTGATGATTCCTGCACGCTGTTTATGCTGGGAGAGGAAATTTTTGATTACCTGCAGGTACCGCAGGCCTACCAGCAAAAGCGCTCGTTTCGCAAGGTAGAGGGCTATCTTACATCGATTGCATGGACGCCATGGGAGAATCCACTGATGATCTATGAGCAGCAAGGACAATGTGCAACCTTTGATATCATCGTGCAGACAAGAAAGAAGACAAGCTGGCAGGGACTTTTAAAGGATGCAAAGGGAAATGTACTGGCAAGCTTTGGAAGTGACCTCGAGCTGCTGCATAAAATTACAGAAAATATTCCGGTATGACGGTTTTGTGACGCTTATTCTGTATACTGATATTGTAGAGTTATCCAGGAGGTGGCAGTATGGGTAAGCGTAAAGGAAATATGTTTGTAGTAGAAATTAAGGACACGGAAAACAAAACCTGGCAGGGCTCCATTACCTGGACAGATATCGGCAGAACTGAGTATTTCAGAAGTGCATTGGAGCTGATGAAGCTAATTGATTCCACACTGGATATGGGAGAAGAAAAAGAAGACTGAAGAAACCGATGGTACGGGATGTTTCCGCCATCGGTTTTATGTTATAATGGGAAAGAAATCAAGAGGAGGAACTGTATATGAAAATAGCTGTAGCTTGTGATCACGGTGCTTTTGAATATAAGGAAATCGTGAAGGAAATGTTAACGGAAATGGGACATGAGGTAGAAGACTTCGGATGTCATGGCTGTGAGTCTGTGGATTATCCGGATTATGCAGGACCGGCTGCACAGAGTGTTGCGGATGGTAAAAACGATAAGGGAATCGTTATCTGCGGAACAGGAATCGGTGTCAGCATTGCCGCCAACAAGATTAAGGGAATCCGTTGTGCGCTGTGCAGTGATCCGGTCAGTGCCAAGCTAACAAGAGAGCACAATAATTCCAATGTGCTGGCGATGGGACAGAGAATCATCGGTGTGGAGCTGATGAAGGAAATTGTACGGGTCTGGGTAAATACCGAATTTTCCCATGATGAGCGTCACCAGAGAAGAATTGACAAGGTCATGGCTCTGGAAAAATAATATGAAGAAAACTGCAGGAATGCTGCTATCCCTGGCTGTTCTATATGTATACGGATACCGTTTGAAGCAGCGTGAGGCTGCCTGTCCCTTTTATAGGGTGTGGCATGGAGATGAAGAAATCATACAAATACGTCTTTCCGGTGTCGTTTCCATTCAGACCGGACAGAAAAAGGTATTCGGTTATATCAGCATATGTGATGAGGTGGAACAGGATATCTGGGAAATTCATGTCAGATTGCGCAGGCATGGCGGTATTCTCTGCTTTCGATATGCAGCACAGAGTCTTCAACAGCTTTCTGCGGACGGCCGTGTCCTGCATACATACAGGTGAGGATGAACACGATGGCAAATTGGAACCCCTGGCATGGCTGTCATAAAATCAGTGCCGGATGTGAGCATTGCTATGTATATCGGATGGATGAAAGGCATGGCAAACAGACCGGTGTTGTTACCCGTCTGAAAGACTTTGATAAAGTTTTGCACAAAAATCGCAAAGGTGAATACAAGATAGCATCCGATGAAATTGTCTATACCTGTTTTACCAGCGATTTTTTTGTAGAGGAAGCAGATGTCTGGCGAGATGAGGCATGGGATATCATGCGGCAGCGCAGGGATTTGTTTTTCTTTATGATTACAAAGCGGATTGACCGGCTAATGGATTGCATCCCGCATGACTGGGGAACGGGATGGGATCATGTGGGTATCGCCTGTACGGTGGAAACGATGGAGCGTGCAGCGGATCGGCTTCCGATTTATCAGGCGGCACCACTGCGCCATAAGTATGTGGTATGTGAACCGCTGCTGGAGCCCTTAAACCTGAGGCCCTGGCTGGATGAGAGCATAGAAGAACTGATCGTCGGAGGAGAAAGCGGACCGCAGGCTAGGGTCTGCCGGTATGAATGGATTCTCGATTTGCGTAAGCAGTGTGAGGAAAAGGGCATATCCTTCTGGTTTAAGCAGACTGGCGCAAATTTTGTAAAGGACAATATCCATTACCGTATACCGCGCCGTCAGCAGCATTTGCAGGCCAAAAAAGCGGATATCAATCTGCATCCGAAAATCATCTTATAATGCTAAGGAGGAAGTCATGCACAAAATCAACACAAGACTTGTTAAAATGATGAAAGCCGTTGAGCTTGTGATTGCCGTATTGTTAATGATTGCCATCGCAATATCAACACTGGCAACGGTATGCTTTGGGGCGGAGTCTCTTATGGATCAGAGCTTTCAGCTGGAAGCTATACTGGAAAAGGCACTGACCCTGGTTGTCGGCGTGGAATTTGTAAAGATGCTGATTCTGCATACACCGGAATCAGTGATTGAGGTACTGCTCTATGCGGTTGCCCGGCAGATTATCATATCACATGAAAGCGCCATGGAAAATCTGGTGGGAGTGCTGGCAGTGGCACTGATTTTTGTTGTAAAGAAATATTTCCTGACGAACGCAGAACAAAAGAAATGACAATATAAAAATCTGTGGTAAAATAGAGGCATTAAACGGAGGTAGCGTATGAACGATAAGAAAATTCAGGAAGCCATTGAAAGGGAAGCAGAGCGCCAGCTGTATAATATCGAATTGATAGCATCAGAAAATTATGTATCAAGGGATGTACTGGAGGCTGCCGGAAGCATACTGACGAATAAATATGCAGAAGGATATCCAAGCAAGCGTTATTACGGAGGCTGTGTACATGTCGATGAAATAGAAGAAATCGCAAGAGAGCGGGCAAAGCAGCTATTTAACGCTGAGCATGCCAATGTGCAGCCGCACAGTGGTTCTCAGGCAAATATGGGCGTATATCTATCTGTTTTACAGCCAGGCGATACTGTACTGGGGATGAATCTGACCGCAGGAGGTCATCTGACACATGGACATCCTCTGAATTTTTCCGGGACATTGTACCGTTTTGTAGACTATGGTGTTACAAAGGACAGTGAAACAATCGACTACGAAGAGGTGCGCAGAGTCGCATTAAAGGAACAGCCGAAGCTGATCGTTGCCGGTGCCAGCGCCTATCCAAGAGTGATTGATTTTGAGAAGTTCCGTGAGATTGCGGATGAAGTCGGCGCATATTTCATGGTGGATATGGCACATATCGCAGGACTTGTAGCGGCAGGAGAACATCCAAGCCCGGTTCCTTATGCTGATTTTGTGACAACGACAACCCATAAAACACTGCGCGGACCTCGCGGCGGATTGATTCTCTGTAAAAAGGAGCATGCGGCATTGCTGGATAAAAAGGTGTTCCCGGGTATGCAGGGCGGCCCGCTGATGCATATCATTGCGGCTAAGGCGGTATGTCTGCAGGAAGCGATGCAGCCGGAGTTTAAGGATTACGCAAAACAGGTTATTGCGAATTGTGCAGTCATGAGCAACACGTTAAAGGAAGAAGGCTTTCGCATTGTGAGCGGAGGAACGGATAATCATCTGATTCTTGTTGATGTGAAATCCTCTCTGGATATGAGCGGAAAGCTGGCAGAGAAGCTGCTGGATGAAGCAGGGATCACCTGCAATAAGAACACAATTCCATTTGAAACAGAAAAACCGTTTGTGACAAGCGGTATCCGTCTGGGGACTGCGGCAATGACAACCAGAGGCTTCAAGGAAAATGAATTCCGTCAGGTTGCCTTATGGATCAGCCGTGTACTGAAAAATGCAGAGGATGAAGCGGTGCGTGAGGAAGTGCGCAAGGAAGTGCGTGCGCTTACCGTTCAGTTTCCACTTCCGAATGAGAAATAAGAAAGAAGTGATGGGGATAGAGTAAAAAAGTTATGGGATTATATGATAAGAGAAGGAAGAAATCAAAAAAGGTTAAGTTCTTCTCTTTTCTATTACCTGCTAAAAATAAGGCTAATTCCCTGAGATGTTTTTTCAAAAATGAGTGTATTGATCTACTGCTGTCTCCTTTATCGTAGGTATCTGCTTTTTTATCAAATAGACTAAGATCCATTGGTGGATTAAAGTTAACGGTTCCATTATCTTCTTTCATAGTTAAGGATTTTAAATACAGTATCTGCATATCTTCTCCATTTTTATCCATTGCTATCAATTTTACTAGCTTCTCCAGCCATTCACGACTGTATGCCTTAGGCACGCTGCTGATCAGTGTTGCCAGATTATGCTCTATGTGGGACTCCATGGAACATCCTATTTCTGCTTGGAATATTTCCACTGCATTTGACCACCTGGATTGAAGGTAATTCCATTGTTTTTTGATTCTCTTGATTCTCTCGGTTTTCTTTCCATTACTTATTCTATCCACTAGATACTTAAATTCTTTTTTCTCATCATGAATTAAATAATATGCAAGAAGTTCTCTGTTTTCTTTTTTTGTACTGATTCTGTTTATGGCCTGTTTAGCGTGAAATCCATCAAGAAGAAATCGCGTATTTGTTAATGATGTTTTCAATTCCTCTGCTGAGGAGTATATCCAGGGTGCGCCATCTCCCATACTGGTAATCAATTTCACTTTATCCATGACATCCTGCCAGAATGTGGAGGTATATCCTATGACTGTATAAGGAGATATAAGCTTGTTGCGTTTACCGATATGTTCAACACCTTCAAAGATCACTGCCATTTTGATCATTGTTTTTTTAGCTTTACCATTATCCGCATGTTCGTTTTGAAGTGCTTTATATTTTTCATCAGACATGATATAGATGTGATCAGGCGTATGTTCACAGCGGAGACAGGGATAGAAAAAGAAGGAGAAGTATGGAGAATATAAGAAACAGTTTGTTTCGATATGGCTTTATACTTTCTTTTATGAAACCCTAATGAAAACCCTTGTATCAAGTCACCAACAGCCATACCCGTTTTCTCCATTGAATTGAATGAAAGAGAATAGGCAAAGATAAGGGAACGAATACAAGGGTCATATTGTATATACTTAGGCAAACCAAGTACGTAATCGACAAAACAAAAAAGATGATGTTTATCATGGATATCATTATAAAGAGTACGTTGAAAGGTAAGGTCACCAAAAACAGTATGTAATGTTCTGACAGGATTACCACGCACATGATAAGCGGCGATGCGCTGAGGACTGAAATGAAACGATTGATCAAGAGAATGTATAGCAGATGAGATAATCGTAATAGCGAAATGATTAAGATCACATTGAAGGCAATCGGTTAAAGAAGCATAAATAAGGGAAGGAAAATCAGGATTCATGAGGCCATCGATAGAATCCATAAAATGAAAGACAGATGGAAAAAAATTATTTAGAAATGCATGACCCAAATTAGGGATCGTGTGATATACTATTCATACAAGGACCTCCTCTCAGGAGGTTTAAGTGAAAGTAACAAACCTCCTTTGTGTATATCGTCAATATCACTATAGCAGAGTTTGTTACTTTTTTCTATTCCATAACTTTTTTACTCTATCAGAAATCATTTTCTACTAATCTTTTGTTTTTTAAAATGGTATACTTTAAGTAGAGAAATAGAGAAAGGTTGGGGCTTATGCAAACATATAAAAAAATCATCATGGCAGGAATACTGCTGCTGGTTATGTATGGCTGCAAAACAAAGACAGCGGATTCCTCGAAAGGCAATGCTACAAAGGAGCAGGATTCCTTATTTACAGAATTAAATGCTGCTAGCAAGCGTAGTGTTGATCGTGGTAATTTGCGGATCGACTGGCAGTATGCAGAAACAAAGGATCTGGATTGTCAGGATGGAGAACTGGTGGAAGTGAATGCAGTAGCTACCAGAGCTATCACGGACTATGACTTTGATCATCAACAGAGCATTACACATTTCTATGCCATGGAGGCGGCTGATCCGCAAGCGACAGGTCGCTATGGTGTGGCTTTGTGTTATGTGAATGGTTATTATACCGAGCTGGCTTTTTCTGAAAAGGATGGGCAGCGGACATATCAACGTAACAAACAGAAAAATGTGCCAAGGAAAGAAGCATTCCCATATGAAAAGAACCATTTTGATATGATAGTTCGTGATGTGGATAAAGAATATTTTCATATTGAAAAGAAAGAATCTGAAAAAGAAGTAGTATATGTATTGACTCTGCCGGATCAGGATAAGATGAATGAGCGAATCAAAAAAGAAGCCGAGGAAAACGGCGAGGATATCTTGAATCGCAACGGCTGCAAGCTGGACGTAAATGAGATTACGGATCAAAAGCTGGAATATCATGTCAGTAAGGACGGCTATTTAAAATATTATACTGCTTCTACTACTACACAGCTCAATAGCTTGAAAAAGGAATTCACCTATACAGCATCTTATGAAACCTATGATGATTTTAATATCAAGCCATTCAAAGATATGCTGGAATAATGAAAGTAAGGGGAGGCAATGATTGAAGCTGTAAAGAACTGCAAGATTTTAAATTAACGCAGAAGGAACAGAGAACATAATAATTATCTGTGAGAATTTTGTTAAGCAATACGGTTGCTTTGACCACCCATGCATAGCTATACAATAAGAAAAGGTGACGATATCTGCATAGGCAGTATACCGATATCTCACCTTTTTATATGCGCTATAGGCGCATTGCAATACGAAGGATGCTTACAGACCTCTTCCATATAATACGCCGAGGATCTCTTCAATCGAGGTTGCTTTCTGAATTCTTTCTATGAAATTCTCAGAGCTGATCAGATGATAGAGGTCTTTTAACAGCTTTCGCATAGTATCCTTCTGTTCAAATGAAACGGCGGTAAATAAAATTACGCTTACCATATCATCTCTCCACAGGATTGCATCCTCCAGTGTAATTAAAACAATAGAGGTTTGCCTAACATACTTATCAGAGCCGTGAGGTATCGCGATCCCGTTTCCGATTTCCGTAGAGGATATTTTCTCTCTGTCCTTTACACTTTCAAAAAATGCTTGTTCCACACATCCCTTTTCCAGAAGGATTGCATTTGCTTTCTCCAGAATTTCCTCCTTTGTTCTACACGTTTCATGAACCAGAATTGTATCCGCACTGATCGCCTGAAGCAGAGAGTGAAAGCGCGCCTCTTTTACATTTCGTATGAGCTTTTCATAGGTGTGGGCAATTCGCTGGATATCACTACTGTGGGCCACCGGAGAAATGACGACCGAGGGAATTTCACAAACATGCAAATCCATTGTGGAAATAATGAAATCAAAATGCTGAAGATATTCCTTCTTCAAATCATGGATATTGATTAGCTCGATGACATCGAAGGTAGGAAGATTGATCTTAATCTGATTTTCAATCAGCATAGCACTCGCAAGGCCGCAGTTATACACGACTGCAATTTTCTTTGACAGGTTGTGACGCTCCAGTGCTGCCTGAAAGTGAATCAGGATGAATCCGATTTCATCATCGGATAGTGTAAATCCAAGCTTTTTCTCTAAAATGCTGGAAGCCAGTGAAACCACACTGAACATAGCGGTATATTGCTGCTTAATCTGCATAATGAAGGGATGCGTAATCTTTATGTTATTGTTCAGACGCGCAATCATCGGAATAAAATGCTTGGATAAGCCGGTTTTTAATACTTCATCACCAGAGAAATCCGCATTGAAGATATCATCGAATGAAGAAATCAGTTCATCGACGGTTTCCTGAATGATGGGAGAATAGTCTGCTGTTTCCCTTCGCTCCTCATGATAAACACCGGACAGCCTTGCGTTGACCCAGCGGATATCCAGATCGCTGATGCTGATGTGATGCTCTTCCTTCAGCCACTGTACGATCTCTTCTGTAATCGGATAGGTTTTCAGCACATGCAGCTCTGTGACAACCGGTCTGGCAGGCGCTTCTGTGATTTCACATCCTTTTGTGATTCGCTGAATAAAAATGGAGTAGGATATAAAAATCTGAGCGTAATAGTTGGTATCCAGACGAAAGCCCAGCTTTTCCTGTGCAATATCAATCATGCTGCGGGCGACAGCCTGCTGTTCAGCTGCTACATAGCGCGATAAAAGCTTTGTACACAGGGTGAGATCCATGATTTGATCCTGCTGGGTCAATGACATGATTTCCTCAAAAATAAACTTGCGCTTTGCGCTGCGAATCCGCTGCTCCTTAGCACTGATGCGCGTTCCGGATTTCGTACGAAGGAGTAGAATGTCCTGCTGTGCCAGCTCCTGCTCCACCTTTTCCAAATCCTTTACGATGGAAGTAGAGCTTACACAAAATTCATCGGATAACCGGCGCACGGAAATACTTTCATCCTGCATCAGCAGCTTTTCCATTATTTTTTTACGTCTGTGTTCACTTGTAAGACTGCCCCTCGCATTTTTCTGTATGGTGTTTTGCAGCTGCTGTATGGTACGTATATCACCCTCCATACGGATACCAACGCCATGCTTTGCTGTAATATCCAATCCGAATTCCAACATGTAATAACGCAGCTCCGCGATATAATTTGAAATTGTTTTATTTGAAACCATGAGTTTTTCTGCGAAATAACTGGTTTTACGATAATCACTTTCTTCTGCCAAAAGATTTAAAAACTTAGCTAATGCAGATGTTTTCATATGATTTCTCCTCCTGCTTTATCAAGATAGAATTTCCCATTTACATAATAGAATGATTTTCTGGAAAAAGAAATAGCAATTTGCTTCTGTTCAAAGTAGAAAATAAAATACACGTGGTTTTGGACGGGCAAGCAACGGGTTTACAGAAGTTCAATCATAGCGAGTGTACAACGGCACAGATATCGTCGTGTTTTTTTATTTCTACTACTTGTGGAAGACGGATGGTATTTTAAAAAATTTTGGTGGACGATACAATGAGGACGTGGAAAGGAGTGGTCAAATGTTTGAACCGGAAATCGTAAAGGTATCCAGTGTACAGTTTAAAACTAAGGAAGAAATCATTGTTCATTTAAGCCAGTTGGCTTTGGATGCAGGTAAAATCACGGATGTGGACAGCTATATCCATGCGGTACTGGAGCGGGAGGAGACAGCATCTACAGCTGTTGGCTTCGGAATTGCGATTCCCCATGGAGAAGCAGTGGCAGTCAGAGAGTCCTTCGTAGCCTGCCTGCATCTTATGCAGCCTGTAACGTGGGATCATGATGAGGTTGATCTTGTGTTTATGATAGGGGTACCGCTATCCAGCAGAAATAAAGAGCATCTGCGCATACTGGCAATGCTTAGCCGTCATTTGATGAAGGAAGATTTCCGAAAGGAATTACGCAGTGCAGGCACAGATCATGCGTTTTACGAGTGCATGAAATTTTTAGAAAATGAAAGGTAAGGAGGAACAGTATATGAAAATCGTAGCAGTTGCGGCATGTACGATCGGTATTGCACACACATACATGGCGCAGGAAGCCATCGAGCAGGAATGCAAAAAACGAGGATATGCGTGCAAGGTGGAAACACAGGGTGGCATGGGAATTGAAAATGAACTGGATGAGGAAGAAATAGCAGCGGCAGATGCTGTCATTCTGGCGGTTGCCATCGGTATTGAGGGAGAGGAACGCTTCGAGGAAAAGGAAGAAGAGGGGAAAATCATTAAAATAGATCCGTCTGTTGTCATACGGGATCCGGCTGAAATCATTGACCAGGCAGAGAAATTATAACATTAAATAAAGTGAGGAGAGCTTATGTTTAAAAATTTAGGAAAAGACTTAGTTAAGGCATTTAACACAGGGGTATCATACTTTCTTCCGGCAGTTGTAATCGGCGGTGTATTTCTGGCATTCGCTCTGGCAACCGGAGAAGCAGGCAGTGACGGCATGAAGGTGACAAACGGCTTTATGCAGAATATCAATACGATTGGTTCTGCAGGTATGGCGATGATGATTCCAATGCTGGCGGGTTATATTGCATATTCACTTGCAGGAAAGCCTGCACTGGCACCGGGGATGATCGTGGGCTATATAGCAAACAATCCGGTAGGTGAAAACAATGTTTCCACAGGCTTTCTGGGAGCTATGATTATGGGAATCCTGGTAGGATATGTATGTAAATGGATCAAAAGCTGGAAGGTGGGACCGACGATCAAATCCATTATGCCTGTCCTGATTATTCCGATTGTTTCCGCATTGATTTGCTGTCTTGCATATCTTTACATTCTGGTGGGACCTCTTGGTGCTCTGATGAAGGCATTAACCGGCATGCTGAGTGGAATGCAAGGAGGAAGTGCCATACTTCTGGGAATTGTAATCGGCGTCATGACAGCCTTTGATATGGGTGGTCCGGTAAATAAAACAGCCTCTGCATTCACAATGGCGCTTATGGCAGAGGGACTGTATGGACCTAATGGTGCATTCCGTGTCGCTGTGGCAATTCCGCCTCTGGGCTTGGCATTGTCTACCTTCATTTCCCGAAGAAAATACGATAATGCGGAAAAACAGCTGGGGGTTACCAGTGCCTTTATGGGATTGATTGGTATCACAGAGGGGGCAATACCGTTTGCAGTAAAGGATATCAAGCATGTATTGCCTGCCATTATGGGCGGTAGTGCAGTTGGAGCCGGCCTTGCGATGATGCATGCTATCGAGTGCTATGTTCCTCATGGCGGAATGATTGTTGTTGCGGCAACCAACAAGCCATTGCTGTACACACTGGATATGGCAATCGGAGTTGTTGTCACAGCGCTGCTTCTGATGCTGCTGAAACCAAATCTTGAGGATAAGGAAAAAAAGACGGCCAAGCGCTCTGCTGCTGAGGACAACAAAGCCTCTATAAAATAGGCTGTATGAAACAGATTGTTGTATTGGGAAATGATGGTGTGGATATGGCCATGTCTTATCTAAAACACCATGCCATAGCTCAAACGTATTTCACATTCATAGGGGATGAGAATGCAGATGAAAATTTCATGAGGGATGAAGATACAGGCAACCAGCTGCAGAAAGCGGGATTGCAGTTTACATGCAGGAAAAGCAAAGGGGAACCACAGGATTGCCATGCTCTTGTTTATGCAGATGAAGTGCTGCTGGTGGACGTTGATAAACGAAGAAAGCAGTGTACCGACTATCTGAAAGCAGTATTTCTAATGCGAGCCAAAACAAATGCAGGGCAGCCGCTGACAATGTGGTATAGAAAAGAAGAGCAGGAACAGGCGTTGTGCCTTCTGAAAGCGGTTCATCAGACGATGCAGGAGGAAGGAAGCGCATGGTTTCATCAGATGGTGAAACTGCAAGAGCTGTAGGAGCTGAATGGATAGAAAAAAACGAAAGGAAACGGATATATATATGAACAAATTACCAATTAAGAAAGTAGTGGAGGGCTTACTGAAATTACAGGATACAGGAGAAAGTGCAACACTTCTGGGTATCGGGCCAATGTCACCGAATCTGTTGCAGGCAAGCTTTGAAATCGCGAAGGATTATGATTTTCCTTTGATGTTTATCGCCAGTCGGAATCAGGTGGATGCGGATGCGTTAGGTGGCGGTTATGTAAACGGCTGGGATCAGAAACGCTTCCGTGAGGATATCCGCAGAGTTGCTGAGCAGGTTGGATTTGATGGCTTGTATTACCTGTGCAGGGATCATGGGGGACCTTGGCAAAGAGATAATGAGCGCAATGCACATCTGAGCGAGGAGGAGGCTATGAAGCTGGCACGACAGTCCTATCTTGCGGATATTGAAAACGGCTTTGATCTGTTGATGATTGATCCGACAAAGGATCCCTTTGAAATCGGAAAGGTGATTCCTCTGGATGTTGTATTGCAGAGAACAGTAGAGCTGATTGCCTATTGCGAGGAGGAACGCAAACGCAGAGGCTTACCGGAAATAGGCTACGAGGTCGGTACGGAGGAAACCAACGGTGGACTGACGTCGACTGAAAAATATCGTGAGTTTATTGAGAAGCTGGAAAAAGAGCTGAAGGCTAAGGGACTGCCGATGCCTACCTTTATCGTTGGGCAGACAGGAACACTGACCAGGAAAACGGAGCAGGTAGGAACCTATAATTTCCATAATGCATATGATCTGGCTGCTATGGCAAAAGCATACGGTGTCGGATTAAAGGAGCATAATGCAGATTATCTGGATGATGTAACATTGCTGGAGCATATCCCTGCAAATGTGACGGCAAGCAATGTCGCACCGCAATATGGAACAGAGGAGACCAGAGCATATCTCAAGCTGTGTGAGGTTGAGGATATTCTGAAACGGGAAGGCCTGCTTGATAACACATCTGATTTAAGAAAAACGCTGCTGGTAAAGGCAATTAAAACAGAGCGTTGGCGGAAATGGATGGTTGGTGAACAGCGCAATCTGCAGGTTGACGATATTTTGAAGGATGAAAAGCTGTCACTGGATATTCTGGATATCGCAGGGCACTATGCGTTCAATGATGCGGAGGTAAAGAAAGAGCTGCAGACACTGTATGAGAATCTGGCAAAGCATCATATCGATGGACAGCGGTTTGTTGTTGACCATATCAAGCGACCGCTGCAGCAATATGCGGAATGCTATAATCTGAAGGGAATTACGAGCAGAGTTCGCAGCATAATTGAATAATGCGATGAAGCAGGAGTTGAAATTCGACTTCTGTTTTTGCTTGCTTGCACAATGCGGGCGGTAATGTAGGAGTACGTATACGCTCGCATATATAATGCTTGACGTCTGTGTGGATTCTGGATACAATCACCATAGCAGGTACATTGTGAAACATAGGAAAGAATATAGGGAGGAAAGAGTATGCGTGAAGGTTTGAAGCATATATGCTTTGATTTGGATGATACATTGTATGAACAGATTGCACCCTTTAAGGAGGCACTGTATCCTATTCATAAGGTGTCAAAGGAAAAGCTGAGAGAGATTTATAAGAGCTTTCGCATTCGTAGCAATGAATTGTTTTTTCGGCATCAGAATAAAGAAATATCTTTTGAAGCTATGCAGATTGGACGCATTCAGCAAGCATTAAACGATCATGGCATTCTGATCAGGGAGGAGGAAGCAGTAGGCTTTCAAGCTGCTTATCAGAAGGGACAATATGAGATTTCCCTAAGTGATACGCTAGTGGAAATACTAAATTATTTGAAAAGCAGGGATGTAAGAATCAGTTTGATAACCAATGGACCATACGAACATCAGCTGAAGAAAATAAGAAGTCTTGGACTGGAGAAATGGATAGAGGAAAAGGATATGATCATTTCATCTGCGGTAGGCATCTCTAAACCGGATGAACGTATTTTCCATATGGTAGGTGAAAGCGGGTTATATGTCGGAGATTCCTATGAAAATGATGTAATCGGTGCGAAGAAAGCAGGCTGGGAAGTTATCTGGCTGAATAAATATGGACAACAGGAGTCTGATCAATACGCTGATTTCACCGTGCGGGATGAAAGAGAATTGCAATCACTCTTACAAAATTTCTTTGATTTTTGATGGAAGCTGTATGCGCTAAATAATGTGGTCAGTTGTCATGAAATACATTTATTTTCATAGCAGTTGCTATCTGTTTGGGATATAATAAACCTATAGAATAGGAGATGATTGTATGAAGCAAATACCTATTGGAATAGAGAATTTTAAAGAGCTGATAGATAAAGATTATTATTATGTTGATAAAACTTTATTTATTAGTGATGTATTGAAAGAAAAGGTTGCTCTTTGTACCAGGCCACGTCGATTCGGTAAAACCTTGAACATGAGTATGTTATATTATTTCTTTTCCATTCGCCAAGCGGATAATGCATATCTATTTGATGGATTAGAAATTTCAAAAGATAAGGAAGCAATGCAGTATCAGAATCAATATCCTGTTATTTTTATGTCATTGAAGGATCTAAAAGATTTGTCTTTTCAAGATCAGTTAAATAATTTTCAAATTATTTTAAGTGAAATTATAAGCAGGAATCAAGAATTGCTTATCAGTGAGCATTTGGATGAAATGGATAGAGATTTATTAAAGAGATATAAAACAGGTACAGTAAATAAAGCACAGCTTCAGAATGGACTACGATTTATAAGTAGTTGTTTAGAGAAGCATTGGAAAAAAAAGGTTGTTCTTTTGATTGATGAGTATGATGTTCCTCTACAAAGTGCCTACCTGAATGGTTATTATGATGATATGGTTTTTTTTCTAAAAAATATGCTCAGTGCAGCATTAAAAACCAATGATGCGTTGGAGAAAGGTATATTGACAGGTTGTTTAAGAATAGCGAGGGAGTCCATTTTCACAGGATTGAATAATTTTAAGGTCATTACTATTTTCGATGATACATCCAATCAGCAATTTGGATTCACACAAAAAGAAATGGACTTACTATTGTCAGATTATCAGGCAGAGGCATATCGGGATAAAGTGAAGGAATGGTATGACGGATACCAGTTTGGAAGCTGTGATATCTATAATCCATGGAGTGTTTTAATGTATATAGAAAAACTGAATAAGACGCATATGCATGAGCCGGAATCGTTCTGGGCGAACACCAGTGGTAATGATATTATTTACCGGTATATAAAAGAAGCAAATCCCAAAATGCGGGAAGAGTTTGATATACTGGTATCCGGTGGGGTGATAGAAAAACCAATCAAGGATACTATAACCTATAGGGAAATGGATCAGATAAACAACGTTTACAGTTTTCTGTTATTTACCGGTTATCTAAAGGCGATGAAATGCGTTGATAATGAAAAAAGGATTTATCAATTATCAATACCCAATAAGGAAATCAAGCAAATCTATGTGTCTATATTCAGTGAATGGTTCAATGAACAGGTAGAACATAATGGTACATCTTTTGTAGAGGCATTACGGAAAGAACAGATAAGGAATGCAACTGAAATATTAAATAACGTATTATTTCAAAGCATCAGCTATTTCGATTATGATGAGAAATTCTATCATGGACTTCTGCTTGGAATGTTGAATGACTATATAGTGGCTTCAAATAAGGAGTACGGTTTAGGTAGAGCGGATATCGCAATTTTGCCGCGTTCTATAATGGATAGAGGACTTCTATTGGAGTTAAAAATTGCGGCATCAATGGCAGAAGTAAGAGCAATGGCGCAAAAAGCCTGTGAGCAAATCCGGCAGCAGAAATATATGGAGGGGCTGTTAGCGAATGGATATGAGGATGTGATTGGATACGGTATTGCATTTTATAAAAAATCGTGTGTCATTACAAAGGTATAGTGAGATGAAGCTGTAATCGTGGATAAATGAAAAGGGGAGGATTCTATAGCAGGGGTCCTCTTTTTTTACATGTATTTCTGAGAAGCATAAGAAATCCTTTGGATGAAGACGTATCGTTCCTTCTCCATCTTGAGCATATTTATACAAGATACCGACGGTTTCAATTCCTCGTTTTACTTAATGGAATTACGTTATATTATAGCTGCTTCATTTATGAAATCCATACAAATAAAATATATATAACATAGCCTACTTTGGTGATGCACATTGTATGCATATTCAGATTTGTATTACGACGGATTATCGTAAAAAGAAAAATTATTCCTCACTCCATCTTTGAAAATTTTACTATATACTTTAGGTGTAAGGAGGAAAAACAATTTGTGAGAAAATTACGCTGGAGTATATGGGGACTGGATTTGATTGCAGAAGAATTTGCTTCTGCACTGGAACAAATGCAGTTGCCATATAGTATTATATGTGAGCATGACGAGCAGACTGCGGCCTTTCTAAGAAAGCATGAGAATATGCATGCATATAAGAATTTGAAGGATATGCTGGCTGCCGATTGTGCAGATATCATATATATTTCATCTTATGGACATAGACATTTTTCATGTATCATGCAATGTCTGGAAAAGGGGATGCATGTACTTTGTGAGAAATCCATGTTTACAAATTTTGAAGAAGCTCAGGAAGCCTTTGCATATGCAGAAAAGCAGAAGCTGTTTCTAGGTGAGGCGAATACAATTTTCTATATGCCTTTATATAAAGAAATCAGTAATATAATGCAAAATGGTAAGATTGGCAAGCTGAAAATGATACGTGCAGATTTTGGCAGTTTGAAAGAAGAAAAGGAAGAAGCGGCTATCTATCGAAAAGACTGTGGAGGTGGAGCATTGCTGGACATTGGCATCTATGCACTGAGTGCTGCACTGCAGCTTATGGGAACGGATATCGAAACTGTATCAACGGTCGGATTTGATCATCCATATGGGGTTGATGAGCGCTGGACAATTCTGCTGAAAAACACACAGCAGATTCTGGCATGTCTGGACATATCCATTCGCAGCAAGCTGGATAAACGTCTTATTATAGCAGGGGAACGTGCATACATTGAGGTTTATGATTATCATAGAGGGGATCATGCGGCTATCGTATATCCGGATGGAAACAGAGAAAGTATAAAGTGTGGAAGCCGCGAGCAGGCTGTTTTGTATGAGATAGAGAAGGTTCAGGAATATGTACGTGCAGGCTGTCAGGATCCCAATCGCTTCATAACAATAGAAGCTATGAATACAATGAAGCAGATTTATAGAAAAGAGGGCAAATAAAATGAAAAACTGGGGTATAATCGGACTAGGTAATATTGCAGAGGAATTCGCACAGAATATGGTGAGGCTGCATCCCATCTATGGTGCTGCAGCCAGAGATGTGAGGAAAGCAAAGACATTTCAAAGGAAATATGATGTACTTCATATTTATTCCTCCTATCAGGAGCTGTTAGAGGATGATGCGATTGATATTGTTTATATTGCTACTGTAAACGCACAGCATTTTACAAATATAATGGAATGTTTACAGCATGGAAAGCATGTTCTCTGTGAGAAAGCAATCTGGGGTAATTATGAAGAACTGGTAACAGCATATAATTATGCCAAGGATCATAATCTTTTGCTTTGTGAAGCTATGACGATTTATCATATGCCGTTGTTCAAAAAAATAACAGAGATGATTGATGAAGGCGTTCTTGGAAAAATCAAGCTGGTTGAAGCAGATCTTGGGAGCTTGAAAGAGGATGATCCGACAAACCGCTTTTTTTCAAAAGAGCTTGGCGGTGGCGCAATGCTTGATATTGGCACCTACACATTATCTTTCCTTCGCTATTTTTTGAAAGGTAATATCACCGATATCAAGCACGTAATGCATAAATATCCAACCGGTGTAGATGAAATGTGGGGCATCGCGGTAACAACAGACCAAAAGGAAATCGGAAATGCAAATATCACCTTTCGGGCAAAGCTGCCAAAACGAGGGGTGATCGCAGGAGATAAGGCATACATAACAGTATATAATTATGTTCGCGCACAGGAAGCACAGCTTACTTATCCGAATGGTGAAACAGTTTTGATTCAGGAGGGGAAGACAGAACAGGCATTGGAATACGAAATTAAGGATATCGAAGATTATCTGGATGATCCGGATAATGGTAAGGATTATATGCGGCTTACGCTCGATGTCGTTCGCTGCATGGATTCATTGTTAAGACAGGAGAATCTGATGTAATACATGATAGGAGCTGATGGAGTTGCTGAAAAAAGGTACTGAAGATATCATCCGTTTGCTTTTGGATTTTCAAAAGCCGATTACAATCAAGGAACTGGCAGAGCGGCTTCATATGTCTGAAAAGACAGTATGGAACAGAATTAACGCTAAAAATTTAGATGCAATGCTGGGATCAGATGTAATATTAGTAAGAAAGACGAATGTAGGAATGTACCTGGACGGTACAAAGGATGCACTGGATTCTCTACGCCATAAATTAAACGGGGCTGTACAGCATCCGGCCTTTCAGGAAGAATATCGTAGAAATAACGTAATGATGCAGCTTTTAAAGGCAGACGTTCCTTTGCCGATTCAGGAACTATCACAGACCTATCTGGTTTCCCGTAAAACGATGCTACAGGATCTTGATTGCTTACAACAGCAGCTGCATCAATATCAATTACAGCTGATCCGAAAACAGAATGCAGGTGTTAGTATAACCGGTGATGAAATTAGTCGTAGACAGCTGTTGGAACGAACCATATTACATCAGAGTGTTTATTATAAGGATTCACATCATAAAAGCATTGTTTTTGATGAAGGTGTTGCGAGGGTGCTTCAGGATATAGCATTTGATGTATATCTTGAAAATGCGATATCTCTGGTAAAGGAGATTCAGAAGGAGCTGGTTGGAAAATTCACTGATGAGGGTAGTAAGGAAATCATCCTGCAAATATTGATCAGCAGTCATCGAAGCGGACAAGGCAGCTATATCAATAGAATTCATGAAGACCCCTGTGAAATGAATTTGCACTTTCAGGAATTTATTCAGCTGTTTGAAAGAAACCACATGCTTCTACATCACAATGATTATATCTATTTATGGAGACGCTGCATCAATAATCGTTTTGTGAAAACGGATGCAAAAAAAGTAGATGATAAATACTTAATTCTTGCCAGAGAGCTGTTAAGCTCTGTGGTTGATCTACAGGCTAGCGAGGAAATTGATTATCTTATAAAAAATCTGGCATTTCATATATGTCAGGCAGTCAAGCGCTCGAATATCGGAATCAAGGTCAATAATCCTGTATTAAATAAGATTAAGCAGCAGTATGGAAAATTCTACTCTATGGTTCTTACCAATGTTACACAATTTGAGAAAAGCTATAACATCTCTTTAAATGAAGATGAAATAGGTTTTATCACCATATATATTTGCGCTATATATGAAAAGAATATCAGCAATCAGTATTATAAAGTTCTATTGGTCAGTGATGAGGGCGTTGGACAGACACAGCTGTTATCTATGCAGGTCATGAATCATTTTCATAATCTGCTGATTCATGATACCTGTAACAGTCTGATGCTGAATGAGCACAAGCTGGAAGATTGTGACTTTATTATCAGTACCTGTTCTCTGCTTTTAAAGCATGAATATATGGAAAAGCTGATTCGTATCAGTAATTTTATCGGTGAAGACGATATACAACATATATCTGAACAGATTCTCAGAGTCGGTTCGCAAAGGCTTCAGAAAAAAGTGAAGCAGGAACCATATGATGCAATAGACTTCAAGTATTTTGAAAGTCATCAAAGAAGCAGAGAGGAGATTTTCACAACATATCTGTCAATAGCGGAGCAGTTTGGCTATTGTGATCATATCTATATGCAAACGGTTTTTGAGCGAGAGCAAAGAGCGTCGACTTCTATAGGAAAGCGTATTGCAATTCCGCATGGGGATGATGCTCATATCATGAAGCCGGCAGTATTTATTGTACGAAATGATGTCCCGGTAGACTGGGGTAATGAACAGGTTGATATTGTTTTATTCCTCATTCTAAAATTTACGGATATTCAGCAAAATAAGCGGTTCTTTATGCGATTATACAGCTGTATTGAAAAAAGTGAGCTTATCCGAACGATCGATGGACCGGAAAAGCTGGATATATTAAAGCACTATATTATGGAGGGTGGAAACGGATGAGTATGGAAGATGTTATTGTAAAGCAGTGTATACTGCTTAAAAAAGATGTACAGAGCAAAGAAGATGCATTGCATATGCTTGCGGATTGTTTGAACGAAGAAGCCTATATTACAGATCCATCAGCATTTTTAAAGGACATTCATAAACGTGAGGAAGAATTCTGTACGTATGTAGGACATGAAACCGCGATTCCACATGCAATCAGTAATTGTGTGAGTAAGGCAGGTATTGCATTTTTACGCAGTGATAAGGCATTTCAGTATGGATCATCGGATGAGACGGTGAAGCTGTTGTTTATGCTGGCAATACCAAAAGATTCAAATGAACAGCATCTGAGAATGCTGAGCTCACTGGCTACAAAGCTGATGCACAAAGAATTTCGTGAGCAGTTATTAAATGCAAAGAGTATATCTGATGTATATGAGATACTAATGCTTCATTAAAACAGGCGAACCATCCGTGAAGGGCCCCATGGATTGTTGCATAAATGATTGAGAAAGAGAGGAGTTTCTATGACAAGATTTGTGGCAGTTACAACCTGTCCGACTGGAGTAGCGCATACATATATGGCAGCGGAAGCAATCAAGGAAGCTGCTGAAAGCAAGGGTATTCAAATAAAAGTGGAAACACAGGGAGCACTTGGCTCTGAGAATACATTGAATGAGCATGATATTGCGCAGGCTGACGTCGTCATTATCGCAGCGGGGAAAGGGGTCAATAAGGATCGGTTTTACGGGAAGAAGGTTTATGAGGTTGA
This sequence comes from Clostridiaceae bacterium OM02-2AC, assembly GCA_003481775.1. Taxonomy (GTDB): domain Bacteria; phylum Bacillota_I; class Bacilli_A; order Erysipelotrichales; family Erysipelotrichaceae; genus Clostridium_AQ. The sequence continues at coordinate 92,249 of QULU01000002.1, read as the reverse complement.
TGTATCAAGAGCATTAAAGGAAGCAGAGAAGGTGATTGATGAGGCGCTGCATCTGGGGGATGCGTATATTTTGAAGAATACCTCAGAAGCATCCGCAGCAGCAAGCGGTTCTAAAAAGAATGAGGAGAACAGACTGACAGGTGTGTATAAGCATTTAATGACCGGTGTCAGCTTTATGATTCCAGTCGTTGTTGCCGGAGGTATTCTACTTGCGATAAGCTTTATCTGGGGTCTTGATTCAGCCTCAAAAGACAGTGACAGCTATAATGCATTTGCGGCTGCATTGAATGCGATTGGTGGAGGGGATGGAGCTCTGGGCCTTATGGTGCCAGTATTGGCAGCTGGTATTTCCTTCTCCATTGCAGATCGTGCCGGTATTACGGCTGGTCTGATGAGCGGCTGGATTGCAAAGACAATCGGTGCTGGATTCTTAGGCGGAATGATCGGCGGGTTTGTCGCAGGCTATATCACGTTATATCTCGTAAAGTATATTCGTCTTCCAAAGAGCATTGAATCCATCAAAGCTGTATTGATTATACCTGTGCTTTCTGTTGGAATATCCTGTCTTTTGATGACATTTGTGATTGGAACGCCTGTAACAGCGCTGCTGGAAGCACTTGAGGGCTGGCTGAATAGTCTGGGTACAGGAAATAAGGTTTTACTTGGTGTCATTACCGGATGTATGATGGCGGCTGATATGGGCGGACCTTTGAATAAATCAATTTTCGCTTTCAGTATGATTGCCTTTGCGGATGGAAATTATATGCCGTTTGCGGCTGTTATGGCTGGTGGTGTAACACCTCCGCTTGCTCTGGCATTATCTACAATCATATTTAAGAAAAAATATACAAAAGAAGAACGTGAGCTTGGTAAATCAGCATGGATACTGGGAGCAAGTAATATTACAGAGGGAGCAATTCCGTTTGCTGTAGCAGATCCTCTTCGTGTAATTCCATGTATTATGGCTGCAAGTGCGGTATCATCTACTCTTTCACTGATGTTTGATTGTGGATGTCGTGTACCGCATGGAGGTCTGTGGGCAACGCTGATTCCGAATGTGTTTACGAATCCGGTTATGTGGGTCGTTGGCATTGCCTGTGGTACGATCGCAGGTGCTGTCCTGCTCGGTCTGGTTAAGAAGGAAAAGGGGAATATCTGATGCTTTATAATATGAAGGAGCTTCTGGTAAAAGCGAAGGAACATCGGTTTGCAGTTCCTGCTTTCAATATCAGTAGTCTGGATATATTTCAAAGTGTGCTGCGCTGTGCGGAAGAGCTTTGTGCACCTGTTATTATGGAAGTGCATCCCGATGAATTGTCTTATATCGGAGAAGAGTTTATACAGATGATGAAATTGCGGATGTCTAATTCCAGCATACCATGTGTTCTGCATCTGGATCATGGCAGTGAATTAAAGCATATCATAAAGGCGATTCATGCAGGCTTTACCTCCGTCATGATTGACGGTTCGCGGCTTGCTTATGATGATAATGTCGGAATTGTGAAGCAGGCTGTATCACTTGCACATCCCCTGCATATCTCAGTAGAGGCAGAGCTGGGAACGATTGGAGCTACCGGTGTATCTTTTGAAGGTGGTACGAGTGAGATTATTTATACGGATCCGATAACTGCAAAAGAATTTGTTGAAGAAACCGGCATTGACACATTAGCTGTTGCAATCGGTACAGCACATGGTCTCTACCCGAAAGGCTTTGATCCAAAATTACAGCTTGAATTACTAAAAGAAATTGAGCATGCTACAGATTTGCCATTGGTATTACACGGCGGCAGTGGTAATCCGGATCATGAAGTAGAAGAAGCTGTAAGATTAGGGATCTGTAAGGTTAATATTTCAAGTGATGTAAAAAGTGCATATTTTAAGGAAGTAAAACATTATATGGATAAACATCCGCAGGAATATGAACCGAATGTTATTCTAAAGAATGCACAGAATGCAGCTGATAGGGTTGTGAAGCATAAGCTTCAGCTGCTGCATACAATCGGTAAGGCAGTGTTGTATACCGGGGAATGATTTGACTGCTGTACGATTGTTTTAAATAAACTTATGATGAGTTATTTCGTGTGAAAAAGGATTCTATATTTAGGAAATTATAAAAAAGATTAAGATATAAGTAAATAGAATGTATAAAGAAACTGAATATTTGTTATGTAAGTAACACAAATAGAAAACGGAAGACAGTATAGGTGCTCTCTTCCGTTTTTATCGTATCGCTTATGAAAATGCTTATCATTCTTTTCATTCAATTCACGCATGAAAATCATAGCATGTGTCATCTGTATTGTTTACTTTAATTTTTCTATAACTGATTTTAAAGACTCCATATCACCGGTGGTATTGTTACGAACGTTTAATTGATTTAAATCGTAAGATTCGTGTTTTACTTTCTTCTGAGCAGGTAAGTCAATCTCTCTTAAACCATCGCCCATATCGAGAAAAGCATATAAATCCTTGTCCTTATTAAAGCTCATCAGGGCGAGATAGCATTTTCCTGCTTCTATTTCTATATCAGGTTCAAATGTCGCATTGTAATAGCGATTCTCTCTTTTTTTACGGTATTCCTTTGTTGTTTCATTATAAAAATCGGGGTTTCTTATCTGTTCATATTCATTGATAGGAATGAATCCCCCTTCCTTTGCATAAGTGTAAATGCTGTTTTCTTTTATAGTTCCATGTATCGTTTTATCAACAAGGAATTTTCCGTAGGTAGTTGGTGCAGCATCGAAAAAGTTCATATCTGAATAATCTATGCTAATGACTTTTATCATAGCAATATCTGTAGCTGCTTTTTTCAATTCTTTTTCATCGCGAGATAGAGTACAACGAATAAGCTCATTCAGCTCACTGTTCTTTCGTATTTCATCTGAGACAAAGGTGGAGGTAGGGTATTCTATAACTGTGGGTTTTATAGGAGCTTTTTCATCTTTCGTAGAGCATGCGCTTAACAATATAAATAATATAGAAATAATTATTCTTTTCATGGTGTTCTCCTTTGGTAGGGATATTATGATTTGACAGTTTAACAGAAAGCAGCTAGCCCTATGTTTATTTACATATTCTGATAATGATTCGTAGGTATTCGTATGATTGTTTTTAGCTTTAAATCTTCTATCTGCAAAAGGTATAAGGGATTTAACGCTAATGAAAATATTGTAGGATCAAAGAGTGCCTTTTTTATATCTTTCTCTATTGTTTACTACAATCGGATATGTGCCTACTCTTTTCAATCATATAGGCAATAATCTTATTTGTAAAGAGGAGATGTCTTTTAAATGAATTTGAAACAAACATATGCTATCTGGGATAGGAGGATATGAAGAAACAATATGGTCTCAAATTTTTTGACAACAGCTATAAAAAATAAATATTATAAAATTATCAATATTTATGATGAAAAAATGGGGAATTCAGTTTACACAAGAAAGCTGTTTACTATTTCTGTTGTCCTTTTTGCAGCAGCATATTATTTCTACCATTAGTGTAATGAGGTTAAGAATGATTGTTTGAATAGCACAAGCGAGCGGTAAATATCTGGATGAGGTATATATAGCATCCGCTATGTTTATACCTGTACAAATCTATAGCTATCTGCTGTTGGATAAATCCTGATACTAAAATTCAGAAAGATTAAACCACACAAAAGTTTTACATGCTGATTCTAGATACAGGCACTTGAAAAACGTCCAGAATAATCATTTCCAGGGCATACATAATATATAGGAAAGCACTTGAAAAAGGTGGTGAAAAAATGCACAAAAGGGGGAAAAAGCAGGGTGTTCATGGTATAATAAAAATAACGTGGCCAGAATTTATACAATTCATTTGAATTGTCTGTCTACTGTTGGAACGGATTATGGTACGCTATATCCGTATTGATTATGTAAGGAGATTATTATGCTGAAAGTCTTACAACATCCATTGATTACGCATAAGCTGTCACAGATGCGTAAGAAGGAAACCGGAACAAAGGATTTCCGTCAGAATCTGGACGAAATCGCAGGCCTGATGGCTTACGAAATTTCCAGAGATTTCCCGCTTCAGCCAGTCGAAATCGAAACGCCTGTCGCAAAGACCACAACCTATGAGCTTGCGAAGGAAATCGTACTGGTACCGATTCTTCGTGCAGGTCTTGGAATGGTAAATGGAATCTGTGATTTGATCCCTACCGTTAAGATTGCACATGTGGGGCTGTATCGTGATGAAGAAACACTGGAGCCTCATACATATTTTGAAAAATATCCGAAGGAAGTAAAGGACGCTATCGTCATGATCGTCGATCCGATGCTGGCCACCGGAGGAAGTGCTATCGCAGCCATTGACATGGTGAAAAAGCAGGGGGCGAAGAATATACGCCTTGTATGTCTTGTCGGTGCTCCCGAAGGTGTCAAAGCTGTAGAAGAGGCACATCCGGAAGTAGACATCTATCTTGCGGCACTGGATGAAAAACTGAACGAAAAAGGGTATATCGTACCCGGACTTGGAGATGCAGGAGACCGTATTTTCGGTACGAAGTAGTCATGAAGGAAGCGTATCAGGCTATGCGGCTGATGTTTACCATGGCACTTGCCTGTGGGGCAGCAGTGTGGATCGGTGCCTGGCTGGATGATGTATTTCATACCTCGCCATGGTGTCTTCTGATTCTGTTAGCCTACGCCATCATCTCCAGTCTGTATCTGATGATTCGAAAGCTGGGTGATGATCATGAATGAAACAAGGAAAATGGGAATGGAGATTCGCATACTTACGCTGCTGCTATGTGCAGCAGGCTGTGTGGTCTGCATCATCCTGTTTCCCGGAGCCTGGAAGCAGGGCGTTATGGGTATTTTGATCGGTTCCTTAACCGGTATCATGGGCTTCAACATGATCCAGAACATGGTTGGGCACATCGACGGGGAACTGGCGGATATCAAATCCCGCGCATTTCGCTCCTATACGCGAAGATACATGCTGTATGCCGTGATCTTTGCTTTAAGCGCCGTTGCAGGGGCGCATATTGCGGCTCTGCTGGTGGGAATGCTGCTTCATAAGTGCAGTATTCTGATGTACAGCTGGAAACACAGAAAGGAGGATGAGTAGTGGACGATAAGTTTGACGGAATCGTTTTGACACTGTTTGGACACAACATCGAATTTCAGCAGTCGATTATCAACTGGCTGATTCTCTGTGTGCTGTTTTCCATATTCTTTATCTGGGCCGGCAGGAAGTTTGAAAAGGCCGATGTCCGAAAGGCGCCGTCAGGAATACTTCTGATTACAGAGATGATAACCGGTTTGTGTACTAATATCATCGGGGATAACCTGAAGCATGAAACGAAGCGTTATCTGCCGTTTCTGGGTACCCTGACGATGATGATGGCCATCAGCAATCTTTTGGGACTTCTCGGATTACAGCCGCCGACATCCAATCTGAGCTTCAATGTTACCCTTGCACTGATGATGTTTCTGACCATTCAGTACAACGGTATCAAAAAAGGCGGGCTTGGCGCACGTCTGAAAGAACTGACGGAGCCGATGTGGCTGCTTACACCATTGAATGTCATTGGTGAGCTGGCACTTCCGATTTCGCTTTCCATGCGTTTGTTTGGAAACATACTGGCAGGCTCCATTATTATGCTGCTGGTGTATACGATGATGCGAAGCTTTCTCCCGTTTGGAGTGCTCGGCTACATTGCGACACCGTTTCTGCATGCGTATTTTGATGTTTTCTCGGGTCTGATACAGACCTATATCTTCTTCACGCTGGCAAGCTTCTTCCTAAGTGAGCAGGTTGCCCCGGAAGAATAACGAATGATTTTAACAGGAGGAAAAAATTATGGAATTCAATGAATATTTTGTACAGGGTATGGCACTGTTAGGTGCAGGTATTGCTATGATCGCCGGTTTAGGTCCTGGTATTGGACAGGGTATCGCTGCCAGCAAGGGTGCGGAAAGTGTTGGACGCAATCCGGATGCTGCAGGTAAAATCCGTTCCATCATGGTACTTGGTATCGCCCTGGCCGAAACAACCGGTATCTATGCGCTGATTGTTGCCTTAATTCTAATCTTCATGAAAGGGTAATGTCATTTGTCATGAAGCTATGAAGAAAGGAGGTATTCGCATAGTATGGATTTTGATATAAATGCCTATCTGCGGCTGAATCCGATGGATATGATCATGGTCTGTGTATCCACACTGATCATCGTCGCAGTCGCAAAGCATTTCTTCTGGGACAAGGTGCTTGCCTATCTCGATGCACGCAAGGCTGCCATTCAGGCAGATATCGATGCAGGATTACAGAGCAAGGAAGCAGGAGAACAATACAAACGTCAGTATGAGGAACAGATGGCCAATGCCCGTGGTGAAGCTCATGAACTATTGGAAAGTGCCAAAGCCAATGCCGTTCAGGAAAAGCGTGAAATTCTGGCAGCTGCAAGAGGAGAAGCCGAAGCAGTGAAGGAAAAAGCGCGGAAGGATATTGAACGTGAAAAGGTACAGGCTCGTGCAGAAATGAAGGATGCAATCGTTGACGTGGCGTTTGAGGCCGCAAAACAGATTGTAAATAAAGAACTGGATGAAAGTACACATAAGCAGTACGTGGATGATTTTATCGAGCATGCAGGTGATGAGTCATGGCAGGCATAGCAGCGAAAAGCTACAGTGATGCGCTGTTTACGCTTGCACAGGAGGAACAAAAGCTGGATGCGTTCAAGGCAGACTTATGCATGATGGATGAACAGCTGAAGGCGTATCCTGATTTCATGCGGGTACTGACACATCCTAAGATTCACAAGGAAGAAAAGAAGCAGACGCTTGCGTCTGTATTCGGCAGTGAAGTCAATCACATGGTTTTGAATTTTGCGAAGCTTTTGATTGATAAAAGCCGTTTTCAGAGTTTTCATGATATCACCCGGGAATTTGTAAAGCAGTACAACAAGGTGAACAATATCGAAGTGGCACATGTCCGTACGGCAAAGAAGCTGGATGCTGCGGAAATAACCCGTCTGAAATCCATGCTGGAGAAAAAGCTTTTGAAAACTGTGGAATTAAAAATTCAGGAGGATCCGGATCTGCTTGCGGGACTGCGCATAAAGATCAATGATATGGTTCTGGATAATACTGCCAGAAGCCGTATGGATAATCTGAAACAACTGGCACAGAGTGAACCTGTGCAGGAAAGTTAGAGGTGAGTGCGAGTGAGCTTAAAGCCAGAAGAAATAAGTAAGCTGATCAAGGATCAGATTCGCAGATATGATGAGGATCTGGAAATCGATGAGACTGGTACGATTATCACCGTTGGTGACGGTATCGCCCTGATCTACGGTTTACAGAATGCGATGGCCGGTGAGCTGCTTCGTTTCCCTGGGGATGTATATGGTATGGTATTAAACCTGGAGGAAGAGCATGTCGGTGCTGTTTTGATGGGTGATGACTCCAACATCCGTGAGGGAGACGAAGTAAAACGTACCGGACGTATCGTTGAGGTTCCTGTCGGGAACGGTATGCTGGGACGTGTTGTCAATGCATTGGGACAGGCGATTGACGGAGGAGAACCAATCAAAAGTGATAAGTTCCGTCCGGTAGAGCGTGTGGCCCCTGGTGTAATGACAAGAAAGAGTGTACATCAGCCGATTCAGACCGGCTTGAAAATCATTGATTCCATGATTCCGATCGGGCGCGGACAGCGTGAGCTGATCATCGGAGACCGCCAGACTGGGAAAACGGCGATTGCCATTGATACCATCATCAATCAAAAGGAAAATAATGTAAAGTGTATTTATGTTGCCATTGGTCAGAAGGCCAGTACGGTAGCACAGATTGTAGAAAAGCTTCGTTCACATGGCGCTATGGAATATACAACCATCGTATCCTCCACCGCGAGTGAACCGGCTCCGCTGCAATATATTGCGCCTTATGCAGGCTGTGCCATCGGTGAGGAATGGATGGAAAACGGTGACGATGTGCTAATTGTCTATGACGATTTGAGTAAGCATGCGGTTGCCTATCGTACCATGTCCCTGCTGCTGAAGCGTCCGCCTGGGCGTGAGGCATATCCGGGAGATGTCTTCTATCTGCATTCCCGTCTATTGGAGCGTGCAGCTAAGCTGAATGATGAGCTGGGTGCAGGAAGTCTGACTGCTCTGCCGATCATTGAAACACAGGCCGGAGATATATCCGCCTATATACCGACAAATGTTATTTCTATCACCGATGGACAGATCTTCTTACAGACGGAGCTGTTCAACAGTGGTGTACGTCCTGCCGTTGACAGCGGTCTGTCCGTATCGCGTGTAGGTAGTGCGGCACAGATCAAGGCGATGAAGCAGGTGAGCGGTTCCCTGAAGCTGGAGCTGGCGCAGTTCCGTGAAATGCAGGCCTTTGCGAAATTCGGAAGTGATCTGGATGCAGCTACGACGGAAACACTGGCACATGGGGAACGGTTGACCAAGCTGCTGATTCAGAATCAGTATGACCCGCTGCCGGTAACCCATCAGGTTTTATCTCTGTTTGCGGCAAAAAACAAATTCCTGAAGCCGGTTAAGGTGGAGGATGTTCAGCTGTATGAAAAAGAAATGCTGAAATACATGGAGCGAAACCATGCGGACATCTTAACGGAAATTGAAGAAAAGCAGGCGCTGGATGATGCATTGAGTGCTAAGATTAAGGATGCCCTGCAGTCCTTTGCTTCTGAATTCAAGAATATGATAGAAGGATAATGTATGGCAGCAGGTAAACTGGAGATCAAGGCGCGCATCCGCTCTGTTGAATCAACGAAAAAGATTACAAAAGCGATGCAGCTGGTTGCCACCAGTAAACTGAAGAAACAGAAACAGTACATGGAAGAAAATCGGGAATATGCATACTATCTAAAAGAAACTGTGCAGGAAATTCTGTCTTCCATCGAGCATTCCAGACATCCGTATCTGCAGAAGCAGGAAGGGAAGCCGTATACCATTGTCTTTACAAGCGACATGGGGCTGTGCGGCGGCTATAATGCCAACATCTTCCGTATGCTGCAGCATGAAGTCGGCAAGGAAGGTGACTTTGTCATCATCGGAGCGCGTGGAGCCAACTGGATTCACAATAAGGATTTTCATGTTGTGCAGAGTGAGACGGATCTGGAAGAGGACTGTTACAGTGAGCTGGTTGGTGTAGCTGATCATGCATTGGAACTGTACCGCAAACAGGAAATATCGGAAATACGTATTTTGTATACACATTTTGTTAATTCTGTGACCTTTGAGCCGAAGCTGATAACGCTGCTTCCGGTGGAAAAGGAAGAACGAGAGAAATCAACGACTGCAGAAACCATCTTCGAGCCTGCAGGTGACCGTATTTTGGACACCCTGGTTCCGATGTATGTACGCTCTCTTCTATACAGCTACTTTCTGGAAACGAAAACAAGTGAACAGGCAAGCAGACGTATGGCAATGGAAAGTGCAACGGATAATGCAGAGGAGTTGAAGGAAACTCTCGAATTACAATTCAACCAGGCTCGACAGGCCGCAATTACCCAGGAAATAACGGAAATTGTCGGCGGAGTCAATGCTATGGAATGAAAGGAGCAGCCATGAGTAAGAATACAGGAAAAATCGTACAGGTCATTGGTCCGGTAGTCGATGTCGCATTTGAGAACGGAGAATTGCCGCAGCTATTGACCGCTATTGAAATTCCTCTGAAAGACAGTGAATCTCTGATTGTCGAAGTTGCTCAGCATATCGGTGATGAACGTGTCCGCTGTATCGCCATGGGTGGTACAGACGGTCTGGTTCGCGGAATGGAAGCCATTGATACAGGATCAGCGATCCGTGTACCGGTGGGAAAAGAAATTCTGGGAAGAATGTTTAATGTCCTCGGACGTGAAATTGATGGTCTTGGACCTGTAGGAACGGATAACACACTGCCGATCCACAGACAGGCACCGGGCTTTGAGGAGCAGCAGACATCCGCAGAAATGCTGGAAACAGGAATTAAGGTCATTGACCTGCTATGTCCATATTCCAAGGGTGGTAAGATTGGTTTGTTTGGTGGTGCGGGAGTAGGTAAAACCGTACTGATTCAGGAGCTGATCCATAATATCGCCAAGGAACATGGTGGAATGTCCGTCGTTACCGGCGTAGGGGAGAGAACCCGCGAAGGAAATGACATGTATCATGAAATGAAGGACAGTGGTGTTTTGGACAAGACCGTGCTGGTGTACGGACAGATGAATGAATCTCCGGGTGCCAGAATGCGTGTTGGGCTGACCGGTCTGACGATGGCGGAATACTTCCGTGATCATGACCATCAGGACGTACTGCTGTTTATCGATAATATCTTCCGTTTCACCCAGGCGGGAAGTGAAGTAAGCGCCCTGCTGGGACGTATGCCGAGTGCAGTAGGCTATCAGCCGACACTTGCGACAGAGATGGGACAGCTGCAGGAGCGTATCACCTCCACAAAGGATGGTTCCATTACCTCGGTTCAGGCGATTTATGTACCTGCGGATGACTTGACGGACCCGGCTCCGGCTACCGCATTTACGCATCTGGATGCGAAAACGGTTCTGGACCGTGATATTGCGGCACTGGGAATTTATCCTGCCGTTGATCCGCTGGAATCCAGCTCCCGTATTTTGGATCCGCTTGTTGTGGGAGAAGAGCATTATGCAGTTGCCCGTGGGGTACAGACGATTTTACAGCGCTATAAGGAGCTACAGGATATCATTGCTATTCTGGGTATGGACGAGCTGAGTGAGGAAGATAAGATTATTGTCAACCGTGCCCGTCGTGTCCGTAACTTCCTGTCACAGCCATTCCATGTGGCAGAGGTGTTCTCCGGAATTAAGGGCTGCTATGTATCCCGTGAGGATACGGTGCGTAGCTTTAAGGAGCTGTTGGATGGGAAATACGATGAACTTCCGGAACAGGCCTTCATGTTCGCTTCAACGATTGAAGAAGTTGTCGAGAAAGCCAAGGCTCTGGAAAACTGAGTATGATCAAAATTAAGATCATTACGCCGCTGGGTCTTTATAAGGAAGGCGAAGTCGGCGGCGTGCATGTGCGTACGGTGGAAGGAGAAACGACAATTCTTCCCAATCACATGCCTATCGTTGCAATGCTGACAACATGCAAATGTTCTCTTATGGAAGGCAATGAATATAAGGATTATGCGATTGCCGGCGGATTGCTTCAGTTTGCGGACAATGAGATGCGTATTCTTGCGGATGCGATTGAAGGTCGTGAGGAAATTGATATCGAGCGTGCCAGACGTGCAAAACAACGTGCTGAGGAGCGTTTGAAGAAAATGGATAACCGCACCAGCATTAAGCGTGCTGAAGTCGCATTGGCAAAAGCAATCAACCGTATCAAGGTTTACGGTGGTTAACCATATAGGGATATCAGGATCATCTGGTATCTCTTTTTTTGTGAAGCATAACTGTTAAAACATGACATGGAAATCCACGATTCGTTTACCTATCCGCTTCCTTGCAAATGTATATGCTATGATATGGCGATAGGCATTGTATAAGACTCTGCGCTTGCGGATGTAGACGAAAAAGGGAATTCAAATATTTATAAAATACAACAGTATTTGAATTCCCCTATGTATATGTATTCGTTATGGATGAAGCACTGTATAACTACAAAAGTTTACTTCCTTCTTCTCAGCCTGTCAAAGCCGATTTGTATGAGGACAATCAGAAAAGCGATGAGCATATTCTCCAATGAGGCTGACCGGTTGAAAACCATCATGATCAGCACGATAACCGTATATTCGATTAAGTAAATTTTTCCATTCATATTCATTCTCCTCAAAATGCTGCCTGCCTTGTTCTGAACTGTTATGCAACAGCCGCATCGTATGTGTTCGGATACAGGGTGATCATCATATAACAGATTTCATCATCACTGATCTCAATTTCAAAGGCTTCCTCAATGGACTTGATATGGCTTCTTATTTTCTGAAAGATTTCTTTATTATTATCCAAATAAGGAATCTTATGGTCAAATATGATTGTCTTATTTGCTATGATACGCTCAATCATAAAACCGATATGAATAATCAATGAGAATCCGGTAGAGGCTCTGTTTTTTTCTTCATACTCCAAATCATCAAAAAGACCTTCTAAAAACTCCGTGGCAACCTTTTGGACAGCCAGTGGATTTACGTACATAACATGCTGGGCCAGAAATCCTGCGGCTTCCTCTGCACTCTGGTCTGTTTTTTTATGCTTTGTCTTCTGTTCGCTTACTCCTGTTTTATTCAGGAATTTAATGAAATTCTCTTTTTTATCATCGGTAACCAGTTCGGAAATATGAAAGAAAGGGGCATCCACATCAATATGTACATTTCCAATAACAGCAACCAGATTGTAGCTGTCCACGATTTCCTGATATGCCTCATTTTTCTTTTGAAGCTCCTCATTGCTTAACGCAAATACATGGATATAGCCAAGCGAATTCTCCTTTAATATTTCAATGATCATATTTTTAAATGCGATGCTTGTTCCCTGCCCGGATGAACAGGCAGATATGATTGCGGGCTCTTTTTCTGAGCTTACAAAGGCAGGCTCAAAGCGGTTTTTAATCAGATACTCATTGTAGGTAAGATCAATATGCTCATTACGATTCAGCATGATGTGCGCGAAATCCAATGCAATCGCGGTGGATACGTTTGGAATCGTGTGTGTGGGGATACCGGTATCTCTTGTCAGCTTATGCCCGAAATCCAGAAGAGAGCCCATGTCCGCTAGAATCATTACCCCCTTTTTGAGATGCAGACTCTCGATTTCCTCCACAAACAGCTGGTAGCTCTGATTGACATCCTGTGTCAGCGGCATATCAAATGCTTTTACAAAGTCCGTATGCAGCAGACGGTTGCATACCTCTGCTATGCTGGATGCCGTATTGCCGTGCGCAAGGATATACAAGGCAGCCTTTGATGAATTATCCGGTACAATATCACTTGTAATATTCTTGATCAGCAGCTGAAAGAACTTTTTTTCATCCGTCGGCAATCGAAGAGAAAACTTGCTTTCGATCTTGTCGATCATATCATCAACAATCGTATCACCTGTTTTCACAGGTACGGAGCTGCTCTCTGTCAGCTTTATTTTCCGCAATCTGTCAATGAGAAATTTTAAATGAAAGGCCAGAACGAGTATGCTTTGTTCTGTGATTTTTACAGACAGGCGGTTTTGTATTTCCTTCATGACCTCCAAAGAGAAATCGACAATGCGTGGTTCGATAATCTTATAAAGCTCATCCTTGTTTACCGTTTTAAAATACATGCTGTTGAGAATTTCGTCATAATAGGAAGACACTGCGGAGGATATGCGAATGGCAACCTCATCGCTCGTCAGCCCCTGTCTGGAATAGTTGCGAATCTCATCGAGCAAGCTACAGTATGCTTCTTCGTTCAGGACGTTTTCCTTTACATGTGTAATTTCATTGGATGGAGTGATTACAAGGTCATAGTTGTAGTTCTCGTAATTGTCTGTAAAGGTATATCCGATTTTCCTGTACTTTTTATAAGCCTCGCGAATATTGTCTGACAGAAACACATAGGGAACCTTGATTTCACCGAATTCCTTGGTTTTACTTTCCAGAAAGGAGCGGGCACACAGTATTTTAATTTCAGAAGCAAGCTGTCCGATATTTTCTGTAAAATCATACAGGGAGACGGCTTTTACGATATCCGCATCAATGATGTAGGTTCGCTGTGTAAGAATGGCTTCCTTAGAAAAGAGATGCTCCATAATTTTCAGCTTTTCCTGCAAGGGCCGTTCTCTGAGCGGCGGCAGATTGATCGTCAGAGGTATCCTGCGCTTAAAGGTTTTCAGCAGGACATCCTTCGGATTTTCTGTCGTGGCGCCGATGATGAGGATATCCGCCTTCCGTATCGTGTTTGCTTCCCCCATCTTGCGGTATTGTCCGGTATCCATTAGATAGAATAACAGCTCCTGTCCTTCCGGGGGAAGTCTGTGAATTTCATCCAGAAACAGAATGCCGTGATTCGCTTTTTCAACCAGCCCCTCCGTTTCCTGATCCGCTCCCGTAAATGCTCCCCGGATATGTCCGAACAGCTGTGACAGCAGAAGCTGGGGATTGTGGTAATAGTCTGCACAGTTGAATTCCACAAAGGGATATTCCTTTTCACTCATACCCTTAATTTTTCTGCCGTAGTCATACATCGTATGGGCGAATAACGTCTTGCCTGTGCCGCTTTCTCCGGTAATCAATGTGTGCAGACCCTTTGGCGGATATAAAATAGCGGACTGCGCCTGTTTGATTTGCAGAGACTGGCTGCCGTCATAGCCGATCATGATGGAAAAGGAATCTGTCCCTTCCTGTTCCTTTTTGAAAAACAGGTCTCTGATTTCCTCCGGGGTATAAACACTCTGATCCAGGGGAACATGCAGCTCCCTCTTTACAATATCCACAGGAACAAATAAAACAGGTCTGGTTTCAATCTTAATAAACAAGCCATTCTTGACAGCCGTATTCAGCAGGGTACTGACTGTCGAGCGATATGTGTTAAAGTGATCAGCGATATCCTTTGCTGTAATTCCGAAAATCTCTTTTTTCTGAATACTGTTTTCCAGATATTCCTTTGTAATGACAGAATAGATATAATCAAATACTTCCTGCTCAGACATATCTACACCTCTTTTCTTTTATGAATGTGTCATCTGTTTTCCCATAATACAGCAGTGCCTTTAGCACCTTCCTGCTTTTATTCCCTTACATATCCTTGCCTTGCATAGCAATATTGCTATCATGCTGTGAGACCGCTGTCTTTTTTGCTGTAGTGAATGCATAGTACAAAGCGTTCTGTATAGACGCAACGCTTACGATAAGAGCTCAATCAGTGTGTTCATAATTTCTTTTGGTGTTGTGGAAGCTTTGATTCTTTCCATGGATTCCTTTTCCGAGAACATACCAACGAGCTTTTGCAGGATTGTCAGCTGATGCTCGGCACCATTTACAGCAAGTGTGAAAATAATATTTACCGGTACGGTTTCGTTATCGGATCCCATCAGGGTGAAGTTTACCGGCTGCTTCAGCCTTGAAACGATGATTGCCGATTTCTCAACCGTATCTCTTTCCATAGGATGAGGGATTGCGACCTTGAGTACCTCCGTTGGCAATGCTGTCGGGTACAGCTTTTCCCTTTTGATAACTGCATCCGCAAACCCTTTCTTTACATATCCTTTCGAGAACGCATCCTCACCGATTTTTCTGATGGCATCCTCGAAATCCTTTGCCTCAAGCGTTAGGTCTATCAGTTCTTCAAATAATAAATCCCTTATATTGTATTTTTCCATAATTGAATACCTCCCGCTTTTTATAAAAAGCAAAAATCTTGCCAAACTATGGAATTATAAGCTGATGCATGGATATAGCTCGCAAATTTATGAAAATTTCTGGATAAAAGCTCTGCGGGATTCCTGCAACACTGGCAGAGCACTATGCTTTCTGCGGATAACATACGATGCTTGTTTGTGATACCATAGGGTGTATGGAAAAGCTGCAGTTTATAGAGACCGAGCTGAAGACACTGATATTTTTCGTGTAATAAATCTCAGTTAAAATTATAGCATAGAAAATATGAAAGAAAGAATAAATAACGGCAGTTATCTGTAAGCGGTATGAAAATAGTATACGCAATAAAATGAGCTTTGGGGAATTTGGGTTACATATATAAGGAAGTAAATTGGATATACAGCCTTATTACCTGCAGGAAAAGAAATCATACGGCAGCTGTGCATGTAAATCCAAGGGGCTTTAATCAGTGAAAAAGAAGATGAAAAAGGGTCTGTTCACTGGAATTGGCAAAATTTTTGCTTTATTAAATAGGCGTAAACAACCTGAAAGATGGTTAGAAAGGAGAATGAGATGAAAACAATTATCGTTGCTTGCGGAGGCGGTATCGCAACCTCAGCCACATGCGCTACAAAGATCAATATGGCGCTTGAGGAACGCGGATTAAGCAATCTGGCGAAGGCTGAGGCTGTGGATATCAAGTCACTTGATAATTTCATCAAAACAGCGGATGTCTATGTGTCCATCACCCCGATGCGTGGTGTGGTACAAAGCTATGATATCCCGGTGATCAGCGGGATTCCACTGTTAACAGGAATGGGCAAGGATGCCTGCATTGACGAGATTATCAAAGCATTAAAGTAAAAGAAAAGAAGAGGAGAAAAAAATTATGGAAATGTTAGCTACCGTATTCCAGGGTCTTCTGGACCTGGGCGCTGCCGTATTTCTTCCGATCGTGCTATTCATTATCGGTTTGATCGTAGGTATGAAGCCTGGCAAGGCGTTCTCATCCGCGTTGACCTTAGGTGTCGCATTTATTGGTATCAATTTATTGATTGGGTATATGGGGGATACCGTCGGGGCTGCTTTTACAACGATCGTTGAGGGATCAGACAGTACATTAAAGTATATTGATATGGGATGGGCACCGGCCCTTGGACTTGCATGGCAATGGCAGTATGCATTCCTTATGTTCCCAATCCAGATTGCAATCAATGTCATCATGCTGCTGTTTGGATGGACGAACTGTCTGAATGTGGATATGTGGAATGTAGGAAATAAGGTGTTTACGGCATTCCTTGTCACAAGTGCATGCAATAACGTGATCGTTGGCTTTATCGTCGCAATCGTTCAGATTATCGCAGAATTAAAGAATGCGGATTATACGAAGTATCAGATTCTGGAGCTTACCGGAGTTCCTTCCGTAGGAATGCCGCACTGTATGTTTTTAAGTAATATCTTCTTTTATCCGATTGCGAATATACTGGATAAGCTTCTGCCGAATACAAAGACATTGAATGCGCAGGAAATCCGTAATAAAATCGGTATCTTCGGTGAAAATCACGTACTTGGCTTCCTGATGGGAACCATTATCGGTCTTGCGGCAGGGCAGGGCTCCGGTGCATTGCTGCTCGGTGTTCAGGCGGGTACTGCATTGACCTTATTCCCGATGGTTTCTAAGCTGTTTATGACAGCACTGACTCCGATTTCCGATGCGGCGAGTGAATGGGTGAAAAAGAAATTCCCTGGACGTGAGTTGATCATCGGGCTTGACTGGCCAATTCTTGCCGGTAATTCCGAAATCTGGGTAGCCATCATTCTTACGATTCCGGTTGCCCTGATCTTCTCACTGATTCTGCCGGGCAATACTGCACTGGTTCTTGGAAATCTGATGAATGTCTGTGTCTGTGTACCATTGTTTTTGGCAATGAAGGGCGATGTGCTGAAAATGTGTATCGTTTCCTGGATCTGGTGTCCGATTTTAAGCTATGCGGCATCTGTTATGGGACCGCTTCTGACAAGTCTTGCAAATACGGCTGGAACCTATAATACCGATATCACATGGTGGGGCTGCGATATTGCGGAGATTCGCTTTGCAATTTATGAAGCAGCAACTGGTAATGTATTCGGTATCGTGGCATGTGTCGCTGTTGTGGGACTTGGAATTCTGTATTTCCTGAAGCTTGCCCCTGCAAGAGAAAAAGCTGCGAAGGAGCGTCTGGAATCCGGACAGTAAAAAGCTTCGTTCCTTCTGTATGCAGGCATACAGTTCAGGAAAACAGCTTATACCGCTGTAAAAAAGACATCGGTATCGTCATGCGGTACTGGTAAGCATAATGAAAAATGAGGTGATCCTATGAGTAGATTTCAACAGTTTTGGTGGTATATCGGCGTCTGTATGACAGCTGCCGCACTCCTTTTATCAGTCGTAACTCGTAACTGGGTGCTGGCTGTACTCTGCGCCATTTCCACTGCAGGGCTGCGAAAACTAAATGATAAGGTTGAATTACCGAAGGTATATACGCAGCGGGGGATAAAGAATGAGTGGTTTACACCAGGGAGACAACAGAAATGAAAAAGATAATAAATGATCCGAATACCGTTGTTGAGGAAATGCTGCAAGGTATTGAAATAGCGAATCCGATGGTTCTATATGACAGAGAGGGGGCTGTCATCGCCCGAAAAGACAAACGTGATAAGGTCGGACTGGTATCCGGAGGAGGCAGCGGACATGAACCGGCGCATGCAGGATATGTCGGCTATGGTATGCTGGATGCCGCAGTGAGCGGTAACGTATTTGCATCGCCATCCCCGGACCGCGTATTGCGTGGTATCCAGCTTGCAGATTCCGGTCATGGTGTCCTGCTGATCATAAAGAATTATGCCGGTGATATTATGAATTTTGAAATTGCAGAGGAGCTTGCCGGTTTTGAAGGAATCGAGGTCGATCATGTCGTTGTGAAGGATGATGTTGCTGTTGCGGAAAGTGATGAATCTACAGGAAGACGTGGTATTGCAGGAACCGTATTTGTGCATAAGCTTGCCGGTGCGAAAGCAGAAACAGGGGCATCTCTGGCAGAGGTTAAGCGTGTTGCGGAAAAAACGATTGAGAACGTAAGAAGCTTTGGAGTATCTTTATCAGCTTGTACGATTCCGGCAGTTGGGGCATGCGGCTTTACAATCGAGGAGGATTGCATGGAGGTCGGCATGGGCATCCACGGGGAAGCAGGAATTGAGAAAACGAAGCTGAAGCCGTCAAAGGAAATTGCGGAGATCATGGTAAACAGGATTCTTGCGGATAAGGATTACGGAAAAAGTGAGGTTGCTGTGATGATCAACGGGTTGGGAGCAACCCCTTTGATGGAATTATATATACTGGCTTCTGATGTGCATGCTCTGCTTTGTGCAAGAGGTCTGAAGCCGGTCAAGTATTATGTGGGAAATTATATGACGGCGATTGAGATGGCAGGTGCATCCTGCAGTATTCTGCAGCTGGATGATGAGCTGAAGCTGCTGCTGGAGCATCCAAGCAATACATTGGCGTTTAAGGAGATCAAATGATGGGATTTCAATTACAAGCAAAGGATTTTGTACAGTATTTTCAGGAAGCCCGTGAGGTGATTGCCGCACAGAGGGACTATATAACAAAGCTGGACTCCACAACAGGGGATGGCGATCACTGGGTGAATGTGAATATGGGGTTTGAGAAAATTACAGCACTATCCAACGAGCTGGAGGAAATGAATCTGGCAGATATGTTCAAAAGGGTTGGCATGACGATGTATTCTGCAGTCGGAGGTTCCTCCGGAGCGCTTTACGGCAGCGGCTACATGGCAGCCAGCAGAGCATGTGCAGGAAAGCGTGCACTGGATCTACACAGTCTGTATGAGGTGTATGATGCCATGCTGCAGGAAATCATGAAGCGCGGGAAAACAGAGCCTGGACAGAAAACGATGATCGATGCACTGTATCCGGCTTTGCGTGCATATAAGGAAGGTATGGACGCAGGAAAGTGTGAAGAGGAGATTATTAAGGCTTTCATGGAAGGTGCCGTAAGCGGTGCTGAGCAAACGAAGTCGATGGAGGCTGTCAAAGGAAGAGCCAGCTATCGCAGCGATAAGGGCGTGGGACATTTGGATCCGGGAGCTGTTACGATGGCAATGCAGCTGGAATGTATAGGAAATACGATTTTAAATAACTTGAAATAAAATACAGGAGGAAATACTTATGATGAAGAAAATACAATTTTATGCACCTGGAGATATCCGTGTGGAGGAGGCAGAGATACCTGTACCGAAAGCAGGAGAAATCGTCATTAAAAATGAAGTTACCTTAACCTGCGGTACAGATGTGAAAACCTATAAGCGCGGATACCGCTATGAGCCGCCATTTGGTATGGGTCATGAAGCAAGCGGTGTCGTATATGCTGTCGGTGACGGTGTTACACGGTTTAAGGTAGGCGATCGTGTGGTAGCACACAACTCTGCATCCTGTGGAACCTGTTACTATTGTAAAAAGGGACAGGAGTCCATGTGTGTGGATTTGATTCAGAATCAGTTTACGAATGGAGCCTATGCGGAGTATCAGCTGATTCCGGAAAGAATCGTCAATCTGAATACCTTCCATATTCCCGAAGGCATGTCCTATAAGCAGGCTGCTTTGCTGGAGCCGCTGGCTTGTGCCTTATATGGAACGGAAATGACAAACTTTGATCTTGGTGATTATGTGTGTGTAAATGGCTGCGGTCCAATCGGTTTGATGTTTGTCCGTATGTGTGTCTTGAGAGGTGCACATGTTATTGCCTGTGATATGACACCGGAAAGACTGGCACTTGCGAAAAAGCTGGGTGCTCAGGAGATTATCAATATAAAGGAACTGAACGGGAAGGATCAGGCCGAGGCGGTAAAGGAGCTGACACCGGATGCACGCGGTGTGGATGCTGCAATCGAAGCTGCCGGATTGCCGGAGGTATGGCAGATTGCCCTGCGTATGGCAAGACCTGGCGGCGAGGTTCTGTTCTTCGGCGGTACAAAGAAAGGGCTGGAGGTACCTGTCGATACTACGCTGGTTCACTATTCCCAGCTGACGTTGAAGGGCGTATTCCATACAACGCCGCAGCATGTAAATGCAGCCTTTGAAATGCTGAAAATGGGAGCGATCAAGGCTGAGGACTTTGTACAGAATGAATACCGTATCGAGGATACCGAAAAGGCTATCGTGGAACACGCAAGCGGTAAGGTTATCAAAAACTGCATTGTATATAAATAAAAACACAGGGAATTGAAAACTGAATTTTATGGATGTATAATTCAACTATGAAACAGTCATTGGAAATTATACAGAATCAGAAACAGAAATTCTCATCGAAGCTCGTACCCTCTATGGAAATCCTGTCACTTTCTCAGCATGAGCTGGAGACTCTGGTCGATGCGAGCCTGATGGATAATCCGTTTTCTGATGTTGATCAGAATATGATATCCCTGAAGGTCAGGGATGTTGATTTGGATTTTAAACACGTCCGTAAAAAGCAGGGGGAGCTTCAGGAAATGGAATATGCGGATGAAGGCCGGAATGATTTGTTTGAGCATGTCATGGGGCAGCTTTCTTCGCATATTCATACAAAAAAGGATGAAGAGATTTTTACCGTATTATTAGAGTCTTTGGATTCCAGAGGATTTCTGGAAGAAACACCGGAGGATTTGTGCAGGTTTCTGAACATAAAGAAAACCAGACTGCTGCGGTACTTGCATATCCTGCAGCATGTGAGTCCAAAGGGGCTGGGCGCAAAGGATATCAAGGAATGCATATGCATTCAGTTATCGGAAATAGAAGGCTCCTCCCTGGCACAGCATATCGTATGTTCACATCTGGAAGCACTCAATACAGGAAATTATCTGAAAATCGCAAAGCTGGAATATACGGATGTGGAGGAGGTCAAGCGGGCGCTGACGCTGATTCGCTCGCTGAATCCGATTCCCGCAAACGGCTTCAGCGTACGGGAGAAGACGGTGTTTATCATTCCCGATGTATATATAAGGAAAGAGGATTCTGCATGTATTCTGGAGATGAATGCCAGATTACAGAATAAGCTGAGTATGAATACAGAAAATTATGAGCTCTATAAATCGGCGGCTTGCAACAAGGAGGCAAAGGCCTTTCTGAAGGAAAAGCTGAATGATTTTAAATGGCTTCAATACAGTATATCCAGAAGGGCAGTGACACTGAAAAAAATCATCACCTTTCTGGTAGAGTATCAGGCAGCCTTTTTTCAAACCGGAGATGAGCGTGCATTGAAGCCGCTGCGCCTTGTGGATATTGCAGAACAGCTGGATATGCATATCTCCACCATCAGCAGAGCGATTTCCAGTAAATTCTTTCAATGTGAATATGGAACCTATTCCTTTCATTTCTTACTGCCAAGATGCTATGAAAAGCAGGGAGAAGTGACGGCCTCCATAGATACCATTCAAAATGAGATTAAGGAAATCATACGCGTTGAGGATAAACAGCATCCTTATTCCGATGAGAAAATACACCAGCTGCTGGAGGAAGACGGATTTGTGGTCTCCAGAAGAAGTGTTACCCTTTATCGTAAGGAATGCGGTATTCCGTCCTCGCGGAATCGAAAGACTATCCATATATAGAAAGGATCGTCATAATGAATATTTTAGACGTAGCATTTGTTGAAGAACTCGTCGATGCCTGCCAGTATTTCTGGGAAGCAGGATGGGGAGAATATCACGCAGGAAACATCAGTTATCTGCTTTCAGATGATGAATTCGATCAGCTGAAGGAATATATGAAGGTGCTGACATCCGTTGATGCCACCTTTGATACAGCTGGCTTAGAAGGAAAGGCATTTATCGTTACAAAATCAGGGGCATGCTTTCGCACAATGAAGAAACGGTATGAACAGGATTTGGGAATCATTCAGTTTAAGAAAAACGGCTATGATATCCTGTGGGGGCTTGATCAGGGAAGAGGAAGACCAACCAGCGAGCTTCCCGCTCATGTGCTGTGCCATCGTGCAAGGCTGGCAGATGATGCAGGCAATAAAATAGTGATGCACTGTCATCCAACCTACCTGAATGCAATGACAATGATTCATGAGCTGGATGAGGAAAGCTTTACACAGACCCTGTGGAGGATGAATTCCGAATGTGCGCTGGTGTTCCCGGAGGGACTGGCAGTATTGCCCTGGATGAAATGCGGCGAAGGTCCGATCGGTCCGGCGACTGCTGAGAAAATGAAGGATAAACGAGTCGTTGTCTGGCCGTTCCATGGTATTTTCTCCAGTGGTAATTCCATTTCGGATGCCATAGGCTTGATCGAGGCGATTGATAAAAATGCGCATGTGTATGTCTTGGTGAAAGCGAATATGATACATGGAATGACCAATGAAAACGTACGGGAATTGAAAGATCATTTCGGATTGCGCTGATTCCCGCAGGCTCTGCTTATGGAAAGGAAAAGGGGTTAGCTGCTTCTTTTCCTTTTGGTATAGAATCATCGACTGAGTCATTGGATCGTGCTTCTATTCAATGTCTTTCGTAATGAAACAAAAGAGCATGCAAGAGAAAGAGAGGACACCCTATGTTAGAGCATTTAAAGAAGGATGTTTGTGAAATTGCAAAACGTGCGCAGAGAGATGGTTTGTGCAAACACAAATCAGGTAATTTTTCTGCCCGTGATTCAGAAAGCGGCTATATCGTTATTACACCAACCAGTGTTGATCGTGAATTACTGACACCGCGTGATATGGTTGTTATGGATTTGGATGCCAATGTACGGGAGCATGCATCCGGATTGAAACCGACCAGTGAAGCGATGATGCATCTTATGATATATAAAACAAGGCCGGACGCGAAGGCAATCGTTCATACGCATTCCATGTATGGCACCACCTTTGCTTTGTTGAATAAACCGATACCGGCGATTGTATATGAGGTCGCAAATTTTGGGCTGACTAAGGCACGCATTCCGGTAGCACCCTATGGACGCCCCGGAACGATGGAGCTGGCTGACTCTGTTGTTGCGGCTTGTAAGGAGGCAGAGTGCTTTTTACTGGAAAAGCATGGTACGGTAGCCTTTGATACAAGAGATATTTATGAAGCGTATTTAAAAGCGAATTACATTGAGGAGCTGGCACAGCTGTATTATAATGCGCTGACGCTATGTCAGGAAAGAGAGCCGGAAGCATTTTCACAGGAGGAGCTGCAGTGCTGGTCTTATCCAAAGGAAATCAGATTTGCTGATAATGAACGCTGATTTGCTTTATCACACAAAGATGATTGTACAGGAGCAAGCATGAATTCCTTGCTTTGCTGTATTATACAGCTCTAGATGAGGAAACAGATTCCTGTTTGTGTCGAGTATGCCATCTGTTATCGCTTTGCTTTTCTACAAAAAATACTGGTATGAATATACGAAAGAGGAAGCCCAATTATTCAGTGGGCTTTTTCTTATGCTCATGATTGTATTTATAAGCATGCATCCTACATTGTCTGCTATACCTGTAAGGATGATGAGAGATAAGCAGAAGACTGCAACTCATAAGCAGATAGGGAGTTTGCAGCTATGGATACGTTTGGATCAGGTTCCTGCCTTTTGGAAACAAGGGATTGTGACGGGAAGTAAAGTATTGCATTTTAATTCTTTTTACGTTCGGAAAAGGGGATGATTAGGTGGTTACGCATTTTCTCAGGAACAATAGAAAAACTAGGAGCAAATAAAAACCAGTAGTCGATTCCTGATTCAACGATGTATATTTTGTGAATCCTCCACTAAAATGAAAAATATTCAGAAAATAGAATTGTGTTTGTTACAAAGTTACGGTATACTAGGAAACAGCGAGGTGGTATCATGAGAGTATTGCTACAGAGGGTACAGCATGCGAGTGTGCGTGTTGATGGAGCTATAACAGGCAGTATCCGGCAGGGATTTTTACTGCTTGTAGGAATTACACCATCAGATACAGAGGAAATCATGAAGAAGATGGCAGGGAAATGTGCGCAGCTTCGTGTATTTGAGGATGAGAATGGAAAAATGAACAGGGGACTTCAGGATATCGGCGGTAGCATTCTTTCGATATCACAGTTTACACTGTATGCGGATTGTAAGCGGGGCAGACGTCCCGGATTTGAAAAAGCGGCACGCGGCGATTTTGCACAGCCGATGTATGAGGCATTTAATGAAGAACTGCGCACCTATGGTACCCATGTGGAAACGGGTATCTTCGGTGCGGATATGAAGGTGGATTTACTGAATGATGGTCCGGTTACTATTTTGCTGGACAGTGACGAATGGTAGGAGGAAGCGATATGGGAAACGTCTTATATGGTAGTGAAATAGCAAAAGAGATACGTGCTTCATTGAAGAAACAGATCGATGAGCTGCGGGAGGAAGGAAAAAGGATTCCAAAGCTTGTTGTGGTTCTTGTTGGGGATAATCCTGCCAGCCTGTCCTATGTCACCGGTAAGGAGAAGGCATGCAGAGAAATCGGAATGGAAAACGTTTTGCTGCGTCTGCAGGAGGATACCACCGAGGAAGAGCTGCTGGCTGAAATTCACAGCTTGAATACGGACGCATCGGTAGATGGTATTCTGGTACAGCTGCCGCTGCCTGCGCACATGGATGAGCATAAAATTCTGTTTGCGATTGATCCGCAAAAGGATGTCGATGGCTTTCATCCATATAATATAGGAAAGCTGATGCTGCAGGAGGATACCTATCTGCCCTGTACACCTAAGGGAATCCTGCGTATGCTGGATACTGCGGGATATTCTGATTTAAGCGGTCTTCGTGCAGTTGTGATCGGCCGCAGTAATATTGTCGGAAAGCCAGTTGCTCAGCTGCTGTTAAACCGCAATGCCACGGTAACCCTATGTCATTCCAAAACAAATAATATCGAAAGCATCTGTGCGGAAGCGGATATTCTGATTGCCTCCGTCGGCTCTCCCCGTCTGGTGACAGCGGATTGGGTCAAAGAGGGAGCGGTTGTCATTGATGTCGGTATCAACCGTGTGGACGGCAAGCTGTGCGGCGATGTGGATTTTGAGAGTGTGAAGGACAAGGCAGCGGTGATTACTCCGGTTCCTAAGGGTGTTGGACCAATGACCATCGCCATGCTTTTGGAAAATACGTTGGAATCCTATCGGGTGCACAGTTGACATGCTTGTAGAAATTTTAGGGGAGATACTGGTTGAGGGTGTGGCATACGGAACCTACGGTCTTATGGAGCTTTTTCTCGATCGCCTGTATAAGGGCTGGAACAAAACGCTGAAGAAGCTGCTTTGTGTGCTGTTGGGAATCGCTCTCTGGATTCTGATAGGATATATCGTCATCAAAATTTTGGAAATCATATTATAACTGTGGAGGTGCTTATGATAGAAAAGGATTATGATCTCAATGATATCGTTGAAATGAAAAAGGAACATCCATGTCATAAATCAAAAAACTGGAGAATCATACGTATGGGAGCGGATATCCGCATCAAGTGTATGGGCTGTGGAACGAGCGTGCTGTTTCCCAGAGTGCAGTTTGAAAAGAAGCTGAAGAAAATCGTGGAAAAGGCTCCAAGGGAATCACAGGATAATTGACATCTCAGGATGTCTTTTTTTTAAGATATTATGTAAGATATAGTTGACATAATGGAAGATAAAGCATATTATATAGCTGTAGAGGAAGTGATGGAATGGCAAAGAACCTGAAGCTGAAGGCAGCCAGAGCAGCTGTGGATCTGACACAGGAGGAGCTGGCAAGAAAAGTGAATGTGACAAGGCAGACCATCAATGCGATAGAAAAGGGTGATTACAACCCGAGTATCAATCTGTGTATCGCGATATGTCGTGTTTTGCAGAAGACATTGAATGATTTATTTTGGGAGGAGTGAGCGTATGGATAAATATGATGAGAGACAGGAACAGGTACGGGGAAGAATTATGACCAGAGCATTTATTCTGACCATTCTCCTGTTGATGGGGATCGCGTTTGTGAATGATATGCATGTGTTTGATATACAAAAAAACATCGGGTTTGGTGAAACATTGCTATGCATCGTCTGTATTGACATCACATATGTATCCGTTGCATCCATTTGGAATGGTTCCTATTTTGCGCCGATGATGGATGGCAGAATGCGCCTGCTCGCCTACCTGTTTACAGGTCTGGCTGTCATTCTAACTGTTTTGAGTATATACGATGCTATATGCGGGGAACCATTGCAGCTGCTGAATATCATCAGTTTGGTTATGATTCTCAGTATCACCATATGTCTGTGGATTCGCAGAGCTGACTGGAAGAAATAGTGCATTCCGCTTGTATTTACTTGCATATGTGTGAAAAAAACGATAAAATGGTAAAGCGAGAGGAAGGATAGTATATGCCATTAACTGCAGGAATCGTCGGATTGCCCAATGTAGGGAAATCCACATTATTCAACGCCATTACAAAAAGCCAGGTAGAAGCTGCGAATTATCCGTTTGCGACCATACAGCCGAACGTGGGAGTCGTGGAAGTGCCTGATTATAGAATCGACCGTCTGGTGGAGCTGTTTCACCCGAAAAAAACCATTTATACAACCTTTGAATTTACGGATATTGCCGGTCTGGTAAAGGGAGCCAGCAAGGGAGAAGGACTTGGAAATCAGTTTTTGAGCAACATTCGACTGACGGATGCCATCTGCCATGTCGTACGCTGCTTTGATGATGCGGATATCACACATGTCGAAGGAAGTGTTGATCCGATTCGTGATATTGAAATCATCAATCTGGAGCTGATTATGGCAGATTTACAAACGATTGAAAACCGACTGAGCAAGGTGGAGCGCAAGGCTGTCACGAATAAGGACAAGGATGCGCTGGCAGAGGTTGTTGTTCTGAAGAAGCTGAAGGAAGCGCTGGAGGCCGGAAAACCGGCAAGAAGTGTAGAGCTTGATAAGGATGAGCTGCTGCTGATCAAGGCATTCAGTCTGTTGACAATCAAGCCAATGATTTACATAGCAAACATGTCGGATGAGGAGATCGTAGATCCGGATGCCAATCCCTATTTTCAGAAGGTGAAGGAGCTGGCTGAGCTGGAGCACAATGAAGTTGTTCCTGTCTGTGCGAAAATCGAGGAGGAGCTATCCGAGCTGGATAAAGAGGAGAAAACGGAGTTTCTGAATGAGCTTGGCATTCAGGAAAGCGGTCTTGATAAGGTGATAAAGACAGCATACCATATTCTGGATTTGTGTACCTTCCTGACAGCCGGAGAGGATGAATGCCGGGCATGGACATTTCATCGCGGCATGCTGGCACCGCAGTGTGCCGGTGTGATTCACACGGATTTTGAAAAGGGCTTTATCCGTGCAGAATGCTATAAGTTTGATGATATTGATAAGCTGGAAACTGAACAGGCTATAAAGGAGGCAGGAAAGCTGCGTCTGGAGGGCAAGGAATATGTTGTTCAGGATGGGGATGTTTTGCATTTCCGTTTTAATGTATAAGAAGCAGAGCTGCCATTGATAAGGCTCTTATACTCATGTTATATATCTGAAAAGAATACATATGAAAAAAAGAGGCTTCTCACCCGTTGTACGATCATAGGGAGAAGCCTTTTTATAATGGACTCGGTTATTTTATTGAATATTTATATGATAGTAATGATATATTCAACTTATAGAATATATTTATTTTCTAATAAATTTGACGATATCATCAATGAATCTCTGATTAACATGCCCCTTTGTTTTATACTCTTCGTTTGACGGTGTTCCTTCCCCGTCTATCATAAGGTGGGTCGCTTTCGGATAGCTTGTGAAGGTCCAGTTTTTCTGCTTCTCAAAATGCTTTCTCCATATGGCCTGATCCTTGTCTGTGACCTGATAATCGCGCAATCCCTGTGCACATAATACAGGAGCCTTGATATCTGCGGCCTGTTGAATGGCATCATAGCGCAGCAGGTCTTTCATATACGCTTTTGACATACCGCCGAAAAACATCTTGGCATCACTCAGCTCGTCAATCCTTCGCAGATCCTGCTGGTCCTGCTTATACTGTTCGATAGCGGCCTGTTCCTCCTTCGTGACGTTACCATCCAGCTTTGCCAGATAGGTAACCTGTTCGATCAGCAGCTCATCCAAAGCTCTTGCAGGTGCAGCCATCATAATATAGCCTGCACAGCTGTCCGTTTTTGCGGCGATGCGTGGTATCAGATAACCGGATAGGCTGTGTCCCAGAATATAGATTTTCTTTCCATCGATCTGCGTTTGCTGCTTCATCTGGTTACATGCTGCGACAGCATCGGCAATGACCTCCTGTTCAACCGTATCCTTCAGCGTAAAGGATTCGGGATACGTGTAGGTTCGCTTATCATAACGATAGCTCGCAATGCCTTGTTTCGCAAGCCCCCAAGCGATATCCTGAAGCGGCTTGTTGTCGTAAATAGTTTCATCCATATCATTCGCTCCGCTGCCAGCCAGAAGAATAACAAGTGGAAAGCTATCTCCCTTAACCGGTGTTGTCAGCCTTCCATTCAGCTTCTTACCATCCGCGATCTGTAAATCCACTTCGCTCTCACGCACACCCTCAGGCGCCTTGGCAGCTTTCTTCTGTGATTTGTAAGGCTTAAAGAACAGTCCCTGAATTTGTCCCTGATCATTCAGACTCAGTTGGATATTGGTGTTCTGTTCTTCCATACGGCATGGAATCATAATGATCGTCGATCCCTGATAGCTCTGTCCGTAAGGCTGCTCTGCCTCAAGCAATGCTCCCAGGCTGTCATTATAGCCATCCAGCTGCTTCTGAAAGGATTTCTCCTGTACAGCCTGACTCATCTGCTCATCATAGGAATACTCCTTTTGCAGCTTATCATATCTGCGCTGTGTCAAATCCTTTACAAACTGCATCGCCATGCTGCTTTGTTTATCATCCAGCACCAGCTCTGTAACCTCATTGGACTGTTCCTTCTTATCTTCCTCTTTACCATTGCAGGCTGTCATAACAAAGCACAGCAGAAAACATACGATTATCTTTATATTTTTCTTCATGCAGTACCATCCCTTTTTATTTATTGTATCACAACGATGCAGAAAAAAAAGACCGAAAGGGTCTAATTTTCATTTGCGATAAAGGTCTTCAATTCCTCGAAGCAGGCTTTGGCGTCCGCATAGCCCTGCTCATACAGCTCACGCAATCTTGCTTCGTTTTTCTCCAGACGCGAGATTTCCACCGGAGAGCTGGGACGTATGATGAAGACGCTTCCTTCCTTCTCCATTAAGGCAAGCTCATCCAGCGTGCGGTTATATGCTATATGGCGCGTCTCCAGTGCCTTGATGAAGTTTGGATATTTCTTATAGCTGCGGCGAATCATCGGCAGCAGATTATTTTTTCCTTTGCGGTATTCTTTACACTGCGTGAGTACAACGATATTTTTCGTATACCCCATTTCCTGAAATTTATGGATGGGAATGCTGTCAGTTGCGCCACCATCCAGCAGCTTTTTTCCATCTACCTCGACGATTTTAGAAAGCAGGGGCAGTGATGCAGAGGCACGTACATAGATGACATCACGCTTCATGTTGATACATTGCAGGTATTCCGCTTTGCCGGTTTCCAGATTGCTTGCGACAGCATACAGCTTTGTATGCGATGTATTAAAGGCATCAAAATCATAGGGATCCAATGTATTCGGAATGTCCTCATACACAAATTTCGCACCGAAGAAATCTCCGGTTTTCAATAGAGAGGATACGCTCATATAGCGCTTATCCTTTAAATAGGCGGTATTGGTACGGTATGCTCTGCCGATCTGTTTGGATACATAGCTGCATGCATGACAGGCTCCGGCACTGACACCAATGACACCGTCGGTATATAAATTCTGTTCCATAAAGAAGTCCAGCACACCGGCAGTATAGATTCCGCGCATGCCGCCTCCCTCCAGAACGAGTCCAAGCTTGCTCATTCTCTTCACTTCCTTTGCGACCTGTATATTATAGCACAGTTTTTGCGTACTTTCACAGGAAGGTAAGAATCAAAAAGGTGATATCATTGGAAATCATGGTGTGATAGAAATTTTACAGCTAATATCCATATTTAGTTCATTTAGTGTTTGTAAATACGTTCCATAAGTGATAAAATTAGCATATAACAAGACGAGAGGAGAGCGTGTTTATGAAACTAATTTTAGCGATTATGTCCAATGACGACAGTCCTGCAGTTTCCAGTGCATTGACAAAAGAAAATTATCAGGTTACCAGACTGGCAACGACTGGAGGGTTCCTGCGTGCAGGAAATACTACCCTGATCGTAGGTACCGATGATGATAAGATTGAACGTGCGATTGAAGTGATTGGAGAATACAGCAGACGTCGTACAGAAGTGGTACCGAGTACAGCATCCTACGATATCGGAAGATATGCATCTTTTCCAGTTGAAGTACAGGTAGGTGGAGCAACGATCTTCGTTATCGATGTTGAGAAATTTATTAAATTATAATTAGAAAAGGAAGCCTGCGGGTTTCTTTTTATTTTGGTGAAAAAAAGTCCGGCTCAGGGTTCTATACGGATGCAGGAAGGATTATCCATCATCGTGACAAAAAGAAGCAGGGGTATTGCCTATATCTTCTCCCGTTTTGAAAGCGAGCAGGACTCTTATTATAAGCCTTTTGATCCTTTCGCTGAATACAAAAAAAGGAGCTCTCTTTTTTACGGTTGTAATGAGAAAGCTCCCTGCTTTGTATATGTTATTTCGTATGCTTTTGTGTTCTGTCGCTGTCTTATCTTTCGACAGTTATTCTGCATGCTTGATTCCATATGCAGTTTTACATAGAATACAGCAACTGTTAGCTTCATATCAAAGCATCCGGTGACACTTCCTTTTGGAAGGTAAGCTCCACCTTAAACAAATCAGCGTCAAAGCTAATCTGTATATGCCCGTTTTGCAGCTCGGTAAAGCTTTTGGCTATCGCAAGGCCCAGACCGCTGCCCTCCGTATTTCTTGCCTTGTCACCGCGTTGAAAGCGTTCCATGATGTCAGCGGGAGCAAAGTCAAGCTCTGTAGCGGAGATGTTCTTGACAGAGATGTACACCTCTTGCTCGCGCTCCTCTACATAGACGTAAACACGGGTATGCTCCAATGCATATTTACCGGCATTCACCAGTAGATTTTCCAATATGCGAAAGGTTTTCTGCGGATCAAGAGAGAGGATGATTTTCTCCTTACTGAAGGTGTTGCGAATCGTCAGATCATGCTCCGTAAACAGTGTCTCACATTCCATTTCCACCTGCTTAATCAAAGAAATCAAATCAACATCCATGCGATCCAGCTGTATATTGCCGGTACTGGCCTTACTGACCTCGAACAAATCCTCAATCAAATGCTTGAGGCGGTTGCTGCCGGATTCCAGTATCGCAATGTAGCGCAGCCGCTCCTCTTCCGGTAGGTCCTTGTTTTTTAAAAGGTCGATGTAGCTGATCATGGAGGTGAGCGGCGTTTTCAAATCGTGCGAAACATTGGTAATCAGCTCCGTACGCATATTCTGGGAGCGTACCTCCTGTGCGACTGCCTCCTGAAAGGATGTCTCAATATTTTGAAGATTGTCCTTCAGCGGTTCATAGATACCCAGACCTTCCTCCATAGTGGCTTGAAAATCGCCATTTGCCACCCGCTGTATGATGGCTTCAAGCGACTGAAAGTCCTTTTTCATTCTGCTATATTGCCGATGGCGGATATAATACAGGATTAGACAATAGCATGTAAGCAGAAGATAGAAAAATAGTCCGCTGTCCCAGTAGATACATAAGACGAGGATACATGCGATATGCAGTAGCAAGGCGGCAAGCAGACGTAGCTCTCCCTTATCATGAAAATCAAAGCCGACGATGTAACGATAGAATTGCTTTGCCTGCCTGCCAAGCAATACGGAATTCTGTGCCAGCCAGGAGTGCTTTTGCAGGGATTCCCGGACACCGTTGTGCTGCATGGAGCGAATTGCATACCCGCATCCGGAAACCATGGCAAATATTCCGCCAAGAAATGCGATTTGCAAGAGATAATAGCTGGAAATCTGCCATGTATCAGCTGAGAGGATATCCAGTGAAAAGTTCTCAGGCAGACGAAACATCTGATACACAAGCTCACTGCCCTTGCTTTTATAGACATATAACCCAAGCAATGCAGCTCCCATGGTGATTTCATAAGGCAGCTTTTGTGTGAAAAAACGATAGTAGCCGCTTTTGGCCGCCCATGTATACGGAAGCAGTAAGGACCAGGCGAAAAGCAGTGTACTGACCAGCAAGGTGATGCGCATCAGGGCAGGCTCCATATATGCTTCAATTCGGGAATATTCCATAGGGATGGAATCATCAGCCGGCTCCTTGATATATGTGTTGCCATAAACATCTCTTTCTTCTTCACTGTTCACGTATTTGTAATGCGTTTTATACTCTGTGATGGCTTTTTGATCAAGGGATGGAAATACCAGAAACATAGAAATGATCGCCAGCAAAATACCCGATAGAAGAAGTAGGGTGGTCCAATGTACTTTTTTCATAATTCACCTCTTTTACTGTTTTTCAATCTTATAGCCGACACCCCAAACGACCTTGATATAGCGGGGAGCACGGGGATTGATTTCAATTTTCTCTCTCAGATTTCGGATATGAACCATGACGGTTTCCGTGTTGACGGCTGTTTCTTTCCACACATGCTCATAGATGTCGTCGCTGGAAAATACCTGTCCCGGATGCTCCATAAACAGCTGCAGTATCCGAAATTCAATCGGTGTCAGCCGACGGGGCTCTCCATCCACAAAGACCTCCTTGCTCTTGCGGTGCAGCTCGATTCCTCCCAGAAGCAGGCTGTCCTCCACCTCCTGCTTTTGCTCGAGCAGCTGCTGATAGCGCATATGCCGGCGCAGCTGAGCGTGCACACGGGCAAGCAGCTCCATCGGAACAAACGGCTTTGTCACATAGTCATCTGCCCCGATATTCAAACCGGTTATTTTATCGATATCTTCTGATTTGGCAGATAGGATAATAATAGGAAATTCATACAGCTCTCTGATTTTCATCGTCAGGGCAATCCCATCCATTACCGGCATCATGACATCGACAATCGCCAGATCCACCGGATTGCTTTGTACAAGCTCCCATGCAATGGCTCCATTCGCTGCTTTCAGGGTCGCATATCCCTGACTTTTTAAATAAATTTCAATAGCATCCGCAATCGATGCTTCATCTTCGGCAATCAGTATGACAGAACTCATGACGACACTCCTTTTCTATAATTATACAACAGATATGTTTTATTTGTCTGTTTTTTCAGTAAATGCAGATATAGCAAAGGTATGCAGACAGAGTAATCCGGCAAGGCTGAATCCGGTAAACAGTATTACGATATCCAGTATGTTCATCATCCGTCCTCCTGCATGTAGTATATAAAAAAAGTATTAAGGAACGACGGTATCAAATCAAAAGATTTTCTAAAGAAGTCCGGGTATTTGCTTGTAAAAGGCATTCCAATGAAATACAATTAAGGAAGAAAGGGTGTTTGTATGAAACGAATCATTGAAAATATAAAATTTATGCAGGATGGCACGATGGTATTCGGTGATCTGCATCTGGAAGACGGCTTTGTGGAACGGATAGACTACAAAACACCGCATATGGTGAGTGATATTGCAATACCGGGGCTGGTGGATATTCATACGCATGGATTTCACGGCTATTCCTGCGAGAATACAGAAATTGAGAATCTGCACGCATTGGCACTGGAATACCCGAAGCGTGGAATCACCTCATTTTGTCCGACGGTATCGGCAAGATCACTGGATGAATTTCGTACGATTATAAATGCATATCGCAAGGCCTTTCAGGGAGATTATCGGGGAGCGCGCTATGAGGGGGTGCATCTGGAAGGTCCATATCTGAACCCTGAGCGCCGTGGTTCCATGAAAACTGAAAATCTTATGGAGATTCATCTGGGAGAGCTGGAGGATTTTCTGTCAGAGTATCATGATGATATAAAAATAATGACGATTGCTCCGGATGTGAAAAATGCCATGGAGGCAATTTCGTTATTGCATCTGTATGGTGTTGAAATCTCGCTTGGACATACGAATGCAGATTTTGCGCAGACCAACGAAGCGTTTGCATGCGGGGCAACACAGATTACACATCTGGGGAATACCATGCCGGAAATCACACATCGCAAGCCTGGTATGATGGATGCCGTATTCTTATCCGACTGTCTGTGTGAAATCATCATGGACGGTGTGCATATGCAGCGGGAAATGCTGAAATGGGTAATTCGTCTGCTGGGCTGTAATCGCGTGGTTGCGGTAAGTGACGGGACGCCATACTCTGGCTTTAATTATCCAAACGGCTATGAGCTGGAGGATGGAAGCGTCATACGGAACGGAGCTGTTTATAAAGGGAATGTTTTGCTTGGAAGCAGCTGCGATCTGCTGGATATCTTCCAGTATCTTTACAAACAGGAGGGGTATGATCTGTCCGACTGTATCCGGATGTGCTCCACCAATGCTGCCAGGATGATGAAGACCTATGCCCATGAGATCGGGCTGGGAAAAAATATCAATCTTGTGATACTGAGCCATGATATGAGTGTAAAGGAAGTCATCATCAACGGACGAAGTGCTTTATAACTGGTACAGGAATGCTTCCATGAATGCATTGCTTCTGGAGAGTTTTATAAAAGGTAGAAAAGGGCGCATGAGTCTTCCGTGCATGGGAGCTGTCATGCGCCTTTCGTATTTTTTAAAGTGCCTTGTCATGGAGCATCTGCTGTGATGGAGCAGTACATACGAATGCTTTATCAAGCGTAAACTGTAGATGAAGGGGTTCTACGAATTGCAGAGTGAAGGATCGCTGATTCATCGACGCCCATAAACGCGTTTTAAGAGGAGTTTCTCATGATAGGAATACAGGAATCAGTGAAGTTGATTAAAACGTCTTAAAACGAATAAAAATAAGGATTTAAGAAAAATTAAGAATTAGCGAGGAATGGGAAATACAAAAAAGAAGGCTTTGCCTTCTTTTTTTACACAAATTATTTGTTTACGCGGATAAATACAGGACCACTTCCGATATAAGCAGATGCTTCTACGGTCGTTCCGCCCTTCCATCCACCATGAACAGCCTGTCCGTTACCTACATATACAGCGATATGAGGAACACCGGCACCGGCATCATCATAGTAAATTAAATCTCCTGGCTGTGGATTGCTTGTTACGCTACCCAAAGACATATACTCTGCTGGCCAACCATGGAAATAAATTCCCTGTGCTGCCAGTGCATTGGAAGCCAATGCTGTACAGTCCTGACCAACACCAAGCTGTGCTAATGCTGCAGAAGCGATTCCACCATCAGCAGTTCCTAAGTTCTGAGAAGAACCTGCAGCTCTGCTGCTGGAACCATTACTTGCAGTACCCTCGCTGTCAGCTACATCTTCACTTTCGTTCTCTGTTGCTTCAGCCTTTTCTTTTTTCTTGATTTTCTTTGCTACACCGTTTTTGTCAAACTTGTAACCAGCATATTCTGTCTTGGTTGCAGCCTGACCCTTTTTGTTGAAATAATACTTCTTACCGTCAATCGTCTTCCAACCCTTGGTCATGAAGCCGTAATCTGTGTAATAGTATTTTTCTCCATCCTTCTTCACCCATCCGGTCGTAATTGTACCGTCATCGTTGAAGTTGTACTTTTTACCATCAATGGTTACAACGCCGGAAGCCAGAGAACCGTCCTTTGTAAAGTAAACCTTCTTTCCGTTTACCTTGGTCCATCCGGTAACCAGTTTACCATCTTCGCCGAAGTTGTAAGTTTTGTTATCGATCTTCTGTACACCAGTAACAGCAACTCCAAATTCATTGTAGTATGTATCCTTTACTTCGTTCCATCCTGTCAGCAATACTCCAGATTTCTGGAATGTGTATTCATGACCATCGATGACCTGTTTTCCATTCACACGGTGACCTTCTGCATCAAAGTAGTAGGTAGAACCGTTGATTTCTTTCCAGGAGCTTGTAATCGGATGACCCTCATTGTTCAGGTAGTAGCTGCCAGCCTCATCAAATACCCATGAGCTTGTTTTTACCTGGCCTTCCATTTTGTAGACTCTGTCCGTGCCACTTCCGTGCCATCCGTCAGAATTTTGTGCCGCATATACCGTAGTTACTGCTGTTCCAGCTGTAGCCAGACACAGGACTAAAGCAACTTTCTTTGTGTTTTTTTCGATAAAATTCATGTTATCACCTCGACATCAACGCCCTCATTGTAACAAAGCGTTTTTTTATTTGCAACCCCTATTTTTTGAAAACTTACGATTTTGTCACTTTTCCATCCCATTACGATTCCCTTTAAAAGCTTTGTTTATAGGCTGAAACCCGATTTTAGAAAATTTTAAAAATGTTATGAAATTTTTTTGTATTTCTTCCGTTTTTCATCCGAAATGCGTCAGAAACACAAAAAGGAGCCGTAGCCCCTTTTTTATCGTTTTTTGCTTTTTACGGTCTGCGGATTGCCGTGATACTCTGCCCGCTGTTATTGCTCCAGAAGCTTACAGAGGAGGTAATTACTCCGGTAGATGGATTTGTCGCATGAACCATCTGGCCGCCACCTACGTAAATGGATACATGTGCACCACCGCTCCATACGATCAGATCGCCTGGCTGCATATTACCGTAGGATACCGCTGATCCAACACTTGCCTGTCCGCCTGCTGTTCTCGGAATGCTAATACCTGCCTGTGCATAGGCATAGGAGGTCAGACCGGAGCAGTCAAAGCCTGCAGGGGAAGAGCCGCCCCATACGTAAGGGGAGCCTACCATGGAAGCTGCAACGCCTGCCGCGCTGGAATTGCTTCCGGAACCTGCCGGATTCAGATTGGCTGATGAGGAGGAAGCGCTGCTGGAAGCCGGTGCAGAGCTGTTGCCTGCTGCACGTGTGCTCTGTACATTCTCATTGCTTTCTGCTGTTTCTGCTTTTTTCTTCTCTTTGATTTTCTTTGCCACACCGTTTTTGTCAAACTTGTAGCCTGCATACTTCGTGCTGGTTGCTGCCTGTCCCTTGCGGTTGAAATAATATTTCTTTCCGTCAATGGTCTTCCAGCCCTTTGTCATAAAGCCGTATTTGTCGTAATAGTATTTTTCTCCGTCTTTTTTCACCCAGCCGCTCTGTAAAGAACCGTCACTGGAGAAGTTATAGGATTTTCCGTCAATCTCTGTTTTTGCAGTTGCCAAAGATCCGTCTTCCTTGAAGTACAGCTTCTTTCCGTCTACTGTCTGCCATCCGCTGACGATGTTTCCGTCCTTGTCGAACAGATACTGTTTTTCATCAATCGTCTGCAGGCCGTTCAGTTTTTCTCCGAATTCACTATAGTAGGATGTTTTTGTCTGATTCCAGCCAGTCAGCAGTACGCCGGATTTCTGGAACTGATATTCATGACCGTCAATGATCTGTTTCCCGTTTACACGGTGTCCTTCAGAATCGAAGTAATAAACAGAGCCGTTGATAGTCTTCCATTCGCTTATAATCGGATGCCCGTCTGCATCCAGGTAGAAGCTTCCGCTTTCGTCGAACAGCCATGAGCTGGTCTTGACAGCACCTTCCTCTTTGTAAATGCGGTCCGCTCCGGTTCCATGCCATCCGTCCGCATTAGTGGCAGCATATACAGTTGTGACTGCAGTTCCAGCTGTTGCCAGGCACAGAATCAGCGCCACTTTTTTGGTATGTTTTTCAATAAAATTCATGTTGTCACCTCACAGTTTTGCATTCTAACAGAGAAAATTCCTTTTTGCAAACCCATTTTCTGTAAAAGCTGCGAAATGAATGCGTCCAAAGATAGGACGCAGCACGGAATGGCCGCCTATTCATCGGCTTTTTTTACTGCTTAGCAGATTTTATAAAATTTTTTGAATTTTTTTTGCAGCTACTCCTTTTTAAACCAGTAGAGGGAACCGCTGGAGTCTTCGGCACCGCTGATCGGGTTTACCCGTTTTTCCTGTATGGCATCGCTTGGCTGATACCAGACACCCTTGCGCTTTTTGTACAGGCCGTTGAAGGTATCCTTGAAGATATCCTTGCTGATGGTGTAATACTGCTTTTCCAGCTCGCGGTTGTCATCGAAGCCGCTCCAGATGCCTACGGTGTATTCCGGATTGAAGCCCATAACCAGAGAATCCCAGTCACTGGTTCCCGATTTCGCCGCTACGGTTATATCGGGCTCATGTCCGTACATGCTTGGAAAGGTATAGGACTTGTTACGGATATCAAAGGTGGAGGTCATCATCTGATTCAAAATCAGTGTTTCATCCCGCTGCAGCAGCCGCTTCGGCTGAACCTCGCGCTTGTAGACAACATCATCACCGCTTGTGATATGGGAAATGAGGGCAGGCTTAACATACAGACCCTCGGAGGCGAAGGTATTGTAAATGCGGCTAAGCTCCAGAAGTGACATATTCACGGTTCCAAGTGCTTCACTTGGATTCGGAGAGGACTGGCGGATGTTGAAATCAAGGAGAGCGTTATGCAGCGTATCTACACCGAGAAAGAGCTGCGTTTTGACCGCATAGATATTGTCACTCAGGGAAATGGCATTGATCATGGAAATTTTTCCGTTCGCATATACATTGCCGTAATTGGTCGGTGCATACTCCTCATCATCGGAAATGCGGAAGGTTGTCTTCTGCGAGGTGAACTGCGTGGAGGGGGTGAAGCCCTGCTGCAGGGCGCAGTAATACAGCAGCGGCTTTATGGTGCTGGCTACCTGCCGGGAGGAGTAGATGGCGCGATTGTATTGTGAAATCGTATAATCCTTACCTCCGACCATGGCCATCACATTTCCGGTAAAGGGCTGTGTGATAATACCGGCAACCTCCAGCTCACTGCCCAGATCCACGTGCTTTGTGACCGCATTGCTCAGCTGCATCTGTACCTTTGGATCATAATAGGTGTGAACATGGATTTCCCGGTTTAAATCGATATTGAGCTTGCTAAGCTCCTGAATGACCGCATCGATGTAGTATTCATCAATGCCGTAGGTACTGATGTTTACATTGGTGGACAGCTTCAGCTTCTCCTTCATGGCCTGCTCGTACTGTGATGATGTGATGACGCCGTTATTTTTCAAAACCTCAAGAATGAGATGCTCTCGCTTGATCGCATTGTCTTTGTGCAGAAATGGGGAGTAGATACTGGGGCCGTTTGGGATACCGATCAGCATCGCTGTCTCCGCTATGCTGAGCTGACTTAGCTTCTTGTCGAAGAAATACTCCGCCGCAGCATTAACGCCGTAAACTCCATGACCGAAATAGACAGTGTTCAGATATCCCTCCAGGATATCCTTTTTGCTGTACTGCATTTCCAGACGGGCGGCATAAAAAAATTCCTGCACCTTTCTCGATAAGGTCTGTTCATTTGTCAGAAACAGATTCTTTGCATATTGCTGCGTAATGGTGGATCCGCCCTGACGGATATCCCGATGAATGAGATTGGTACCCAGCGCCTTTGTGATACGCACAGGATCAAAGCCTGCATGGTAATAGAACCGTTTATCTTCTACACTCACAAAAGCATCCTGAACAAATTCGGGAATGTCGTCAATGGATGTCCATTGCATATTTTTTTTGAAATTGGATTCGTATATGATATCACCATTCACATCATAGATCGTTATGTTCTTTCGCTGTTCATCCAGCGGGAGCCGATTAAACAGAGCATAGGCATAGACGCATACTATCAGTGTGAGCAGTACAAAAATCATTCCAAACACCAGCTTGCGGATTTTTTTCATAGCAACACCTCGTATGCTATTAGTGTGAGCGTTTGTGCGTGCTTTAAACACAAAATATGAAAGTGGTATACACCATCCTCTAATATTCTACAAGTATAATATAATACTATTGATATAATAATAGGGTAAGCAGTCACTTGTTATGAGGAAGGATAAAAAAATGGGATTGCAAGATATTTACAGAAATCTGTAGCGTACAGAAACTATTATTTGATGTGGTCTAATTTATATTCTATAAAAGGAATATGATAATATTCATATATGGATTGTGATTTTATATAAGAGAGTATCTTTTGTATTCAGGTGGATAGATTCTATGATTTTACACCCTATATATTATAAGGAAGAGTTTTATATCTGTCCTATATAATATAAGGAAGAGTTTTTCAAAAATTGATTGCCTGTGATTCAGCTCCTATATAATATAAGGAAGAGTTTTTATACCGGAATCCGATTAGAGAGCGGAGAAAGAAAGGAAAATCCTAGAAGAGGTATATCCCTTTTTAAGATAGATCACCTTTTGCAGGATATCTCATTCTCAAAGTAGAATATGCTTCTATATTCTACTAATTGAATATGAAATGCGAACCGTTTTTGTTATTCTACTTTTATAATAAGCTAAGCGCTTTGTGAAAAAAGACTCGTAAGCTGATTTTAAGCGGAAAGTGCCAGTTAAAAATTTAGAGAGAAAAAGTGAAAAAAAGGTTGCACGATATTCAATTTCTGCTATAATGCTCATGATAAGTGGTGACAGCATGAAAAAGCATATCGTAGTAAAACAGAAACATCTTTACACAGAAGAGCGAAACCTTATGTTTGAAGGACAGGCTTTTTTTTCTAATTCGGACGGCTGTCTTCGACTTTCCTACACGGAGCGCGGCAGCAATACGATGGTCAGCGTAGAGGCCGAGGAAGAGGAGCTTCGCATCAAACGGGATGGAGAACTCATGACAAGGCTGACGTTTCAGCATAAAAAGCAGACGACAGGATCTGTTCTGTCAGAATTTGGAACGATTGATATCGGAGTTTTTACGCATAAATATATAAAAAGAGAAAATATTATAGCCATTGAATATGATATTCTAAGCGGTGATGAAGTCACGGACGGGTATCGTATCCTTTGGATCTTAAAGGAGGATAAGGCGTGAATCAGATAGAAAACAACTTGAAACAGGCATTGAGGAATGCCGTGCAGAAAGCATTTGATACAGAACTGGATACGGCGTCCATCGTGATTGAAATACCAAAGGACAAAAGCCATGGTGATTATTCTACCAATGTGGCAATGCAGCTGACCAGAATTTTAAAAAACAACCCGCGTAAAATAGCAGAGGCTATCGTAGAGGCGCTGGATAAAGCAGCGGCAGATATTGAAGGCTGTGAAATCGCAGGGCCCGGCTTTATCAACTTTACGATTAAGAACACATCCCTTGCGCAAATCATAACGAAGGTTTTGCAGGAGCAGGACAGCTACGGAAACAGCAAGGATGGAAACGGTCTGAAGGTAAATGTGGAATACGTTTCCGCCAATCCAACAGGCGATCTGCATCTGGGGCATGCACGAGGTGCAGCCTGGGGTGATAGCATCACCCGCCTGATGAAAGCAAGCGGCTATGATGTATGTCGGGAATATTATGTAAATGATGCCGGAAATCAGATTGTGAATCTAGGCAAGAGTCTGCAGGCGAGATACCGAGAGCATCTGGGGCTGGATTTTGATCTGCCCGAGGATGGCTATCATGGCGAGGATGTTAAAAAGATTGCGATCGCGATCGCGGATGAATATAAGGATGTTTATGTGGAATACAGCGATGCCAATCTGAAATTCTTCAAGGAAAAGGGAATTGCATTCGAGCTTGATAAAATCCGTCGTGACCTGGATAATTTCCGTGTACACTTCGATGTATGGAGCAGTGAACAGAGTATTCGCGATGAAGGAAAGGTCGAAAAGGCGCTGGAGGTTCTGCATGAAAAGGGGCTTACGTATGAAGAAGACGGTGCCCTCTGGTTTGCGACAACACGCTTCGGGGATGATAAGGACCGTGTTCTTAGAAAAAAGGATGGCTCCTACACATATCTGGTACCGGATATAGCATATCATAAGGATAAGCTGGATCGTGGCTATGATCTGCTCGTGGATCTGCTTGGTGCGGATCATCATGGATATATTCCCCGTCTGAAGGCAAGTATTGAAGCTCTGGGAAATAATCCGGACAAGCTGCAGGTCGATATCATCCAGATGGTACGTCTTGTTGAAAACGGTGAAGAGGTCAAGATGAGCAAGCGTCTTGGCAATGCGGTAACCATCCGTGAACTCTGTGAAGAGGTTGGTGTGGATGCCGTGCGCTATTTCTTTGTACAGCGCGCCGTGGATACACACCTGGATTTTGATCTGGGCCTTGCCAGAAAACAGAGCAATGACAACCCTGTATACTATGCACAGTATGCACATGCCCGTATCTGTTCGATTCTGCGTCAGGCTTCCGAAATTGCGGAGGCACAGTCTTTTGAACTGCTGACGCATGAAAAGGAAATCGCACTGATGAAGTATATCAATGAATTTACGAACGTAGTGAGCGATGCTGCACGTTCCCGTGCACCGCATAAGGTATGCAACTATATTCAGAAGCTGGCACAGCATTTCC
Organism: Clostridiaceae bacterium OM02-2AC; assembly: GCA_003481775.1. Lineage (GTDB taxonomy): Bacteria > Bacillota_I > Bacilli_A > Erysipelotrichales > Erysipelotrichaceae > Clostridium_AQ. The sequence goes on along the minus strand of QULU01000002.1, from coordinate 49,514 downwards.
ACAGCTTCTATAATGTATGCAAGGTAATAGATCCTCAGCAGCCGGAACTTTCTTCCCAGCGACTGGCTCTGCTGAAGGCCACAAAGATCACATTGAAAAATGCCTTATATCTGATCGGCGTTGACGCCATTGAAAAAATGTAGGAGGAACGTGAAGTTATTATGAAAAAGTCTATGATCGATGTAGCATATGATTTGATGTCTACGAAGAAGAAAGCAATTGTATTCCTGAAGCTGTGGGAAGAGGTCTGCCAGGTAATGGCATTTACGAAGCAGCAGGAGGAAGATAATATTGCCCAGTTTTACAGTGACCTGTCACTGGATGACCGGTTTGTAAATGTCGGAGAAAACAAATGGGACCTCAGAGAGCGCCACACCTATCATGAAGTTGTCGTGGATACGGAAGAAATTCTGATTGATGAGGAATCCGACGATGATTACGAGGAAGATGATTCTGCAAAAGCAGGGGATGAAGAATTCTAAATATTCTTCCCCCTTTTTCTTTTTCCGCTTTACATCGTTGGAATGTGCAGGTCAAAAGGCATTGTATACGCTGTAAACACGGGAAATATCGATCACAGGCCTGCACGCTTTCCCTGATGCTGTGAAAGATGTTGATTAGAATAGCAGGCTGCTTCAGCATAATTGTGAACAGGAGCCTTTAAATATGCCCTTTTTTGAAAATATGTGTTCAAAAGCTTTTCAAAAGGGGAAAAATGCAGTAGAATAATAGTGTTAAGAGACTAAAGGAGGAAATTGATTATGGCATTAGTATCCGCAACAGAAATGCTGAATAAAGCACACGAAGGTCATTACGCAGTTGGTGCTTTCAACATTAACAACCTTGAATGGACAAAGATGATTTTACTGGCAGCTGAAGAAGCTAAATCTCCAGTTATGTTAGGAGTATCTGAAGGTGCTGCTAAATACATGTGTGGATTCAAGACCGTAGTAGCTATGGTTAAAGAAGTTCACGACAGTCTGGGAATCACCGTACCGGTTGCTCTGCACCTGGATCACGGAAGCTACGAAGGGGCAAAAGCCTGCATCGAAGCTGGATTTACATCTGTAATGTTTGACGGTTCTCACTATGCATTTGAAGAAAACCTGGCAAAATCCAAGGAAATGATCGAGCTGGCTCATTCTAAAGGATTATCCATCGAATGCGAAGTTGGTGGAATCGGTGGTGAAGAAGATGGTGTTGCTTCCATGGGTGAGCTTGCTGATCCTCAGGAATGTAAGACAATCGCTGAGCTGGGCGTAGACTTCCTGGCTGCCGGAATCGGTAACATCCACGGGAAATACCCTGCTGACTGGGCTGGTCTGAACTTTGAACGTCTGGGAGAAATCCAGGATGTAACTAACGGAAAACCGCTGGTACTGCACGGTGGATCAGGAATCCCTGCTGATCAGATTGCTAAGGCTATCTCTTTAGGTGTTTCTAAGATCAACGTAAATACAGAGCTGCAGCTGGTATTCGCAGATGCTACTCGTAAATATGTAGAAGCTGGAAAAGACCTGGAAGGCAAAGGATACGATCCTCGTAAACTGCTGAAACCAGGATGCGATGCAATCAAAGATAAAGTTACATCTATGATGAAAGAATTCGGTTCTTACGGTAAAGCTGAATAATCAAACAAAACGGCAGGTATCTGCCGTTTTTCAAAACAGAGACTGATTTGACGCTAGATAGTCATTTGGGCATGGTTTATGGGGTATGCTGCTAAAAAGCATGCCTCTTTTTTTTCCTCTATTGTATGAAATTTCCCGGGAAACAGCGATCCCTGTCTTTAAACTATAAAAGGATAGAATCCAAATTTGTACAGATTGTGTCAAAAGATGTGAAAAGATTTGGATTTGATTTTAAAAGCCATGCTTGTTATTTTATAAATAGAAACATTGGATTCGGATATCGTGGGAGTGATTGTATGAATAAAATTATGCTTCTCGTCTTACTGACGATTATTATGATCGCGGTTGCTGTTCCCTTTATCATTCGTAGTCTCTTATGGAACAGGGTGTTGAAACAGCTTCATAACGGACACTACGATAAGGTTCTCACCATGCTGAACAGCAAGGCATTCACGTTGTTTTTTAAAGAATATGACCGTAACTGGAATACACTGCGCGTCTATCTGGCACAGGGAAACAATCGTAAGATCGAAGAACAGACCAGAAAGCTGCTCGACAGCAGGCTTACAAATGCGCAGGCATATCAGATCGCAAGTCAGACCTTCTTCTATTTCCTTGACAGGGAAAACAGGGACGTATGTGAACGGCTGCTTGCTCATATTGAGAAAAGCGCAGGGGAGGAAGAGCTTTTATATGACCAAATGCTGTTTCGCATCATGATTGAAAAAAAGAGTGAGGATATCGCAGGAATGGAGGCTCTCCTTGAGAAAAAGGAAGCAGAAAAAATCAAGAAGGATCAGAAGCAGGATCAGCAGGTGCAGATTGGCATTTTACAATATCTGCTTGGACTGCAATATTCCTACCAGAAAAACCGCCGGCAGATGGAGCTGTATCTGAACAAAGCCAGAGTGAATCTGAAGGGTACGCCATACCATAAAAAAGTCAAACAGCTATTGAATAAAGCATGATTTCGTTTAAGACGCGGGAGGAATTGCATGAATATTATGTTGAATCTTGACAAGCGCTGTCAGGAAATTTTAAAAAGGCTTATGTATGCCGGAGGATATCTGAAAATCCAGGATCTTGCGGATGAAATGCAGATATCAAGACGCAGTGTGTATTATGATATCACAAAAATCAATGAGTGGCTGGAGGATCAGGATATCGATCCGCTTGTTCAGGAACGCGGTAAAGGCATTTTTGTAAGCAGTGAACAGTCCAGAAGGATACAGGAGGCAATGAGTGATCAGGGGAGTGATAACTACCATGTCTTTACACCGGATGAGCGTAACCGGATTGAGATATGCGCAATCATTATCCGTTCCCATCCGCTGTATATAGAGAACTTCATGGAGGTATGCCAGGTCAGCAGAAACACAGTCATCAATGATCTTAAAAATGTCATACGGTTTCTGGAAAATTACAATCTGGAGCTGACCTACGATATCAAAAGCGGCTATCGTATCGCAGGGGATACAATCAAGAAGCGGGCGATTTTCTTTATGCTGTTTCCATCGCTTTGGGAGTATTACGACCGGCAGGTTGTCCTTGCGGAAAATGAGCAGTATATCCGTGAAATTTTGGTAAAGCTGAAGAAAATCGAAAGTGAGCTGCATGCGGAATATGTCAGCGGTGTACTGCCGACACTTGCTGTTTTCATGTCGGCGATCGACAAACGCAGCGATCAGCTGACGTTCTCGGATATGGATGAGGAGGAAATTGTAGAAACAAGGGAGTATCATCTTGTTTCACAGTATTTCCCGGATTTGGAAAATGGCGAGAAGGTTTATGTGACACTGCATCTGCTGGGGTCAAGACTGCAGACGATTCCTGTCAACGTTATGAAGGAACAGGATGAAACCTATGAAATCTCAAAAAATCTTGTTCATGAATTTGAGCGTCTGACCTGTATATTCTTTGATCAGGAGGAGGAGCTGGTGGATGCGATCAATGCGCATTTGAAGACATCCCTCTATCGCTACCGCTATGGTATTCAGCTGGGAAATCCAATGCTGAACAGCATCAAGACGGAGTATGAGGAGCTTTACGAGATTACGAAGAAGTCCTGTGAATATCTGGAAAAGAAGCTGGGCTGTCTGATATCCGATGCTGAGGTGGCCTATATCACACTGCATTTTGGAGCTTTTCTGACGACCAATCAGACACAGAAGCGCAATTTACGCATCCTGATTATCTGTCCAAACGGAATCGGCACAGGAAATATGCTGCGAAATGAGGTGGCTTCTCTGGTGCCGCAGGCAACCGAAATTGTGAATCTGCCATTGAGTCAGTATGAGGAAAATCACGATTTTGATGTTGTGATCTCCACGGTTGTCCTGCCGAAGGAAAAGAAGCTGATTGTTGTGCACCCGATTCTGACGGATCAGGACAGGGTTACCATACTGCGCAACTGCATGTATACAGAACCGCAGGCCAATCTGCAAATTCAGGAAATCGTACGACTGGCAACCAGCTATATTCCATCCTCCAAGCTGGATGAATTTGAAAAGGATTTGCAGGACTACTATTCCAGCATACAGATTCGTACGGTTCCACACCGTAATTTCGGACAGAATCTGGTGTATTATCTCAAGCCCTCGCATATTCAGATTTGCCGGGAGGATTGTGACTGGGAGGAGGCCTTGCGCCTGTCCTGCCGTCCGTTGCTAATGGAGGATTCCATCACGCAGGAATATGTTGAGGCAATCGTTGCGGATCAGCGAAACCGTGGCTTGATGATGTTTCTTGCGGATGGTCTTGTGCTTGCGCATGCGGCGATTGAAAAGGGCGTGAAGCAGCTGGATGTATCCTTGTGCACCTTTAAGCATCCGGTCACCTTTCTGAATGGAAAGCAGGCGCGCATCATCATCGTACTATGTGCGGAGGATCAGACCAAGCATATCCGTATCCTGAATGATGTGCTGAATATTTTCTCCAAAAAGAAGAGTATTGAGCAGCTGGCAGCACTGGAAAGCAGTGAGGATATTCAAAGCTATATTCGTGCACATACGCAGGAAACTGAAGGTTAATGCACGTTTAAGCGATTACAAATTGCACAATATCTAACATTTTGCACAAAAACGGGAAAACAATTGGTCTTGTATTTCCAACTGAAAAAAAAGATAATGAAAACGTAAAGAGGTAAGGTTATGACATCTATGGAAAAACTGTTACAGGAAAAAAACTGTTACCTGAGAGATCGGGTGCAGGACTGGAAGGAAGCTGTTCACATTGCATGTGAACCACTGATCGAGCAGAATTACTGCACAACGGCATATGAAGATGCCATTTACGAAATCACAGAAAGACTTGGTCCATACTATGTGCTCTGTGAAAACCTGGCACTGATTCACGCCAGCAACCAATCCGGTGTCAATGACACGCAGATGGCTGTGACCGTGCTCAAGGAGCCGGTGAAATTCAAGCCGGACGGATATGATGTCCGTGTACTGGTAACTCTGGTTGCCAAAGACAGCGAATCTCACATGGAAGGGATTCAGGCTGTATCCAACATTTTCTCTGATGAGAAGAAGGTTCAGGAAATTCTGGACGCAACATGCCCAAAGGAAATATTCGACCTGTTTGTTTCCAACGCATGTGAAAAATAGCGTTAACCATTTGAAAGGGAGGATTTACACATATGTTAGAATTTATTATCAACATACTGTCCACACCTGCAATTCTTGTAGGTCTGATGTCTTTGCTGGGTCTTGCGCTTCAGCGTAAGCCAATCGAAGATATTGTCAAGGGAACCGTCAAAACAATCGTCGGCTTCCTCGTATTATCTGCCGGTGCTTCATTCCTGCAGTCCGGATCATTGAACGCGTTCGGTGATCTGTTCAACTATGCATTCAGCATGCAGGGTGTTGTACCAAACAATGAAGCAATTGTTTCTCTGGCTCTGAAGGACTTCGCTACAGATACTGCTTATATCATGTGTCTGGGTATGGTCTTCAATATCGTAATGGCTCGTTTCTCAAGAATGCACTACATTTTCTTAACAGGTCATCACACTCTTTACATGGCATGTATGCTTGCCGTAATTCTGAATGTCGGCGGTCTTGAGAACTGGCAGCTGTGGCTGGGCGGCGGACTTCTGCTTGGCTTCATCATGGCATTCTCTCCTGCTTTCTGTCAGCCGACAATGCGAAAGATTACCAAAACGGATGAGCTTGGTTTCGGTCACTTCGGTGGTGCCGGATACTGGTTTGCTGCACAGTGTGGGAAGCTGTTCAAGGGCAAAGGAAAATCAACAGAGGAAGTTAACTTCCCTCAGCGTCTGACCTTCCTGCGTGATACAACCGTAGCAATCGGTCTTACCATGGTGATCTTCTTCCTGGTCGTTACAACCGTAGCGGTAAGCAAGGGTATCCTGAGTGCAGATGCTGCAGCTATTCTTGAAAAATATCCAAACCTTGCTGGTCTGTTGAATGTTGGGGCTGAAACAAAGACTCACTGGGCTGTATGGGCAATTACAAGCGGTCTGAGCTTCGCTGGTGGTGTTTACATCATCCTGAGCGGTGTTCGTCTGATTGTCGGGGAAATCGTTCCTGCATTCCGTGGTATTGCTGAGAAGCTGGTTCCAGGTGCTGTACCTGCAATCGACTGTCCAGTCGTATTCCCTTATGCTCCAAATGCTGTACTAATCGGATTCCTGGTATCCTTCCTTGGAGGTATCGTAGGACTGTTCATTCTTGGATTCATCGATACAAACCTTATGAGTGTTGCACTGATTCTGCCTGGTGTTATTCCTCACTTCTTCTGTGGAGCAACAGCTGGTGTATTCGGTAACGCTGAGGGTGGATTAAAAGGCTGTGTATTCGGAAGCTTCATGCACGGATTACTGATTACCTTCCTGCCTGCTATCTGTATGCCGGTTATGGGTTCCCTGAACTTTGCTAACTGTACATTCTCTGATGCAGACTTCTCCTGGATGGGAATCGTCTTCGGAAATATCGCTCAGGTTGTTCAGGGCGTAGGTCTGTTAGGTGTCTGTGCAGTTGTATTCCTGATTCCTATCGTGTACAATTATGTTGCACCTAAGAAAGCAAAAAAAGCTGAATAAGCTTTGGAAAGAAGGAAAATAAGTTATGGAAATCAGAAGCATTATGTGTTGCTGCGGACAGGGTCTTGGAAGCAGCATGATCGTCAGCATGAACGTCGAAAAAGCTCTGAAAAAGCTGGGAGTATCTGGTGTCAAGGTAGAGCATACGGCACTTGGTGAAATCACGGAAAACAGCGCTGACCTGTTTGTGGTAGGGGCTGACCTTGCTCCGCAGATGACGAACTACAAAAACAAGATCATCTTAAATCAGCTTATGGACATGAATGAAATCGAAACTAAGCTGAAAGAAGCATTCGGTCTTTAAGAAAACAGAAAAAGAAGGCTGTTTCTTCCATCCTTCTTTTTCTTTACAAATTTTTGATGGAAAACAGCAGAAGTAAGCGTATAAGCAGGATGAGTATATCTGGCTGCATAGCGTGATCAAAGGCATACAGGTCAGAGGATGCACTCACTGCTTATGCTGTTAGTGAAAAGGAGGTAGTAGCATTGGAAACATCACAACGAAAAGAATTGCAGGTATTCGCTGCACAATTAAGAATTGATATACTGGAAATGCTGGAGCATAGAGGCTATGGACATCTGGGTGGTTCTCTGTCAATCGTGGAGCTGATGAGTGTACTGTATGGAAAACAGCTTCATGTTGATCCAAAGCAGCCAAGGATGGAGGACCGTGATATGGTCGTTCTATCGAAGGGACATGCCGGACCTGCATGGTACTGTGCACTTGCAGAGAAAGGGTTCTTTGATAAGGAATGGCTGATGACATTGAATGATGGCGGTACTAGGCTTCCAAGTCATCCCGATCGTACGAAAACTCCTGGTGTGGATATGACTACCGGCTCTTTGGGGCAGGGAACAAGCGCCGCAGCAGGTATTGCGACAGGTATGAGAATGAAAGGATCAAGCCGTTATGTCTATATGATCGTAGGGGATGGCGAGCTGAATGAGGGACAGTGCTGGGAAGCCTTCCAGTATATAGCTCATTATAAGCTGAACAACTGTATTGTAATCATAGATGATAACAAGCGCCAGCTGGATGGTTATACAAAGGACGTCATGAATCCCTTCAGTATTCCTGATAAGATGAAGGCGTTTGGCTTTGATGTTCAGGTTGTAAAGGGGAATGATATCAAAGCAATCGATGCGGCGATCGAACAGGCAAAGGCAGTAAAGGATCAGGCGGTATGCATCGTTCTGGATACCATCAAGGGACAGGGTGTACCATATTTTGAAAAGATGGAATCCAATCACTCTGTGAAGTTTAACAACAATGAGGTTATCGGAGAAACACACAAGGCGATTGAGGAATTAAAGCAGTTTATAGAAAAGGAGGGACAGTAGGATGTTTACGCTTAGCAAGGACCGCAGTAAAAAAGGGAAAGAGCTGCGTATGGTTGTAGTGGAAACACTGCAGGATATGATGAAGAGCGATGCTCAGGTTGTGGCAATGGAAGCTGACCTTGGCGGTGCAAGCGGCTTTACGAAGATTCAGAAAAGCAATCCGGACCGTTTCATTCAATGCGGTATTTCTGAAGCAAACATGACTGGTGTTGCGGCAGGGTTGTCGGTAACAGGCTTTAAGCCGTATTTACATACGTTTGGGCCGTTTGCTTCCAGAAGAATCTACGATCAGATTTTCCTGTCAGGGGCATATGCTGGCAACACGATGAATATTTACGGCTCTGATCCCGGCTTTACAGCAGGACCAAACGGAGGAACACATACAACATGGGAGGATGTCGCTTTGATGCGCGCAATTCCGCATGCTGTGGTATGCGATGCAGCCGATGAGGTACAGCTGGACTGGATGGTAAGAGAATTTGCCAAGATGGAGGGCGTACACTATTTCCGCGCAAATCGGAAGGATGTACGCAACGTATATGAAAAAGGCTCTGTCTTTGAAATGGGAAAAGGAAATATTGTAAGAGAAGGTAGCGATGTCCTGATTATATCTGCCGGACAGCTGGTAAGCGATGCACTGGATTGTGCGGAAGCATTGGCAAAGGAAGGGATTTCCGTAGAAGTCATTGATATGTTCTGCATCAAGCCGCTGGATGAGGAGCTGATACTTCGTGAAGCAGCTGGGAAAAAGGCTGTCGTAACATTTGAAAATCACTCGATTATCGGGGGACTGGGAAGTGCGGTTGCGGAGGTTTTGGCGGAACAGAATATTTCCGTAAAATTCAAGAGACATGGTGTCAGTGAGCGTTTTGGCGCAGTAGGTACACCGGAGTTTCTGCAGAAGGAATTCAAACTGACGGCGGATGATTTGCTGCAGACAGTGAAAAACACTCTGAAATAGTATAACGAAGGAATCAGTTCAAATCTGATTCCTTTTTCTTCCGTATTCATGGCAGGCCGCAGCAGCAGGAAAGCTATATCCTTTTGCTGCGTGCTCAGCGATGGATATGCCTTAACCCACACGCAGTATTTCGCCGCAGCATGCTTGTTTCTATCAGCCATAGACCGTTATCGTCTATGCTTTATCAGTAAACGAAAGCTATTATTCTGAAAAAAGAAAAGATGTTATATCATGTTATCTTTATTTTTATAACATGTTGTGTTATATTTTAAGGGGAACTACACTCAGGAAAGGGGATGAAGCAATGCAGAAAAAAGAAGGTGCTCCATTGTATCTGCAAATTTATAAGGAGCTTCAGAAGCGAATAGAAAATGGAATATACAAGGAAAATGAGCTGCTTCCATCGGAAGCATCCTTACAAGCGGAATTCAATGTAAGCCGCATAACGATCAGACGTTCTCTTCAGGATTTAGAGCTTGCAGGATTTATAAAGGTACAAAAGGGAAAAGGCGCAATGGTGCTGGCAAACAGAAAATATACGGATTTGGTTGGTGTCAGCAGCTTTTCGCAGGATGCTATGAAGTCCGGAGAACGGCCCTCCTCTATTATTTTGGAGTTTGAGGAAATGAAAGCTTCCGGTATTGTATGTGACTATTTGCAGCTTCAGGAGGGTGCTGATATATACCGTCTGAAACGTCTGCGCTTGAAAAATGGGAGAATCATCGGGATGAATGAACAATTTATCTCGAGACAAACCGGTTTTGAATTACACGCAGATGTATTGAATGAAAAAACATCAATCTATGCCTTGTATGAGGAACAGGGGCTTCATATAGAGCGTGCAGTCGAGTCTATAGAAGCGGTAATGCCATCTACGGCATTGCGAAAAGAGCTTTATATGAATGAAGGAGAGCCATTATTCAGAAGAGAGCGGATCACATATGATTACAAAAACAGGCCGCTGGAATTATCAATAAATTCCTATAAAGCGGATGAATACAAATATATCATTACATTGAAAAAGGATGAGCTATAAGCAGACACATTGCGTAGTAGCAGGTTTTCACTTCATGCATCTGCCTGCATGCTCATGGTATCCTATGAAGGAAAGTGAATATATCGTATTTTATGAAGAGAGCAGTGAACGATTGTTTGCGGCTCTTTTTGTTTTACAAGAACGTAGCGCATAGCATAATGCCTTATAGGGGGACATATTGAAAAAATAATTTCAATAGGTTTCTTTGCTGATATAACAAGTTAAGAGCCTGTATGATGCAATTATCTATGTAAAAGGCTTACATAGGCAACAAAATTTGTAAATTATACAGATTATATTGACAAACTTGATATAATAAGTTATCATACAGTTGTAACATGTTATATCATGATTGGAACAGGAGGGAGACGACTTGAAGTATTATGATATTCACTCCCATTTAGGGAAGACAAGCTCCGGAGATGAAAACACACCGCGGGAGCTGGTAACTGATTTAAAAAGGTATGGTATTGAAAAGGTCGGTATCAGCTGTCTTTCAGGGATATCTACCAGAGAACAGAATGATTTGATTTACCGTGCAATGCAGGAATTTCCAGAGGTGATTGAGGGCTATGCGTTTATCAATCCAAAGGATGCAGCTGCAGAAGATGAAATTGACCTATGCCTTGGAACCTATGGCATGAATGCAGTGAAGTTTCATTCCTGGAAGCATGGCTATTATCCGGATAATTCCGGAGCACTCGATCGCCTGCTGGACAAAATCGATTCCTATGGTGTGCATGTGCAAACCCATGTCGGGACTGCGCCGATTAGCAATCCCTATGTCTGGGCAGAATACGCCAAAAAGCATCCGCATGTCCGTTTTGTATTCACTCACATCGGGTATTATGAATTCGGGATGTCCACAATCGAAGCGGTTAAGGATTTGACGAATGTCTGGGTGGAAACCTCCGGACAAATGGATGTAGAGGTATTAAAAAAAGCGATAGCTGTGCTGGGATCGAAGCGTGTATGCTTTGGTACGGACTGGCCCTATAAGCCGGTAAATATGGAAATCAGCAAATTTTATGAGCTGGAATTAACAGAAGAACAGCGCGCCGATATTTTTTATCGGAATGCTGAGATATTATGGAAGCGAGTAAAGGAGGAACAGATATGAAAATAACTACGTTTCGGATTGATGATCGACTGATTCACGGACAGGTGGTAACTGCCTGGATTGCACATAGTGACGCTAAGCAGATTTTGGTTGCGGATGATGCGGCTGCGAAGGATACCCTGCAGCAGTCCCTCCTCAAAATGGCAACACCGAAAAAGGTTGATTTAAAAATTATGAGTCTTGAGGATGCTAATCAGCTGATTCAAAACGACGAGAGTGATACAAAAACACTGCTGCTTGTACGCGGTCCGAAGCAGGCATTGTATTTAATTGACAGCTGCAGTGATGTAAAAAGTATAAATGTTGGAAATATCAATATGAAAAAGGGGAAAAGAAAAATTCTGGGGAACTGCTGGCTGAATGAAGAGGAAGAAAAGGATATTCGTCTTCTTGCAGAAAAGGTGGAAGTTGAGGTACGTGCTGTACCGAATGAGCATAAACAGATTCTGGTAAATCTGCTTTAATTTAGAAAGGAAGGGAATTTTATGAGTTTATTTTTACAGGCATTTCTTGTCGCGCTGGCTGTGACGATTGCATTTATCGATGCGCACACAACACAGACACACATTTTCCGTCCGATATTTATAGGACCGCTTGTCGGCGCTATCATGGGGGATTTCAATACCGGCTTGCAGGTAGGTGTAACCGTTGAGCTTATGTTTCTTGCTGTTATCTTTGTTGGAACAGCAGTACCACCCAACCCCACGATTTCAACAGCAATTGCAACCGCTGTAGCCATTTTGGGTGGGGGAGGAACAGATTTGGCAGTAGCAACCGCACTTCCTGTATCCTTCATAGGTCAGATCGCGGAGACGGTGCAAAATTCAGTTATCAATGTATGGTTTATGCATAGGGCAGAGCATGCGATTGAAAAATTGGATACGAGAGGGCTGGTTATGAACAATATCGTCTTTACGATGGGAATGAATGCCCTTCTCTATGGAGTACCAACCTTTCTTGCTGTATATTTTGGTGCCGATTTTGTAGCAGATATCATTAAAGCGATTCCGGATAAGATTATAACCGGATTATCGGTAGGAGGGAACATGGTAGGTGCTGTCGGTTTTGCCTTACTGCTCAGCTCTATCAAAAATCATACCATGTGGCCGTTTTTGTTTCTCGGATTCTTCTTTGCGGCCTATCTGCAGATCAATATGGTAGGTATCGCCCTGCTGGCTGTTGTTTTTGCGGCACTGTATTACTATTTCAAGCTTGCGGATGAGGGAAAGGAGTAGGCAAATGGAAGCAAAGAAACTAACAAAAAAGGATTTATGGAAGGTATTCCGCGGTCAGCTTACAATCCGTGGAGCAAATAACTATGAGCGTCAGCAAAATGCCGGCTTTACGCAGGCTATGATGCCGGTCATTGAAAAGGTTTATGACAATGATGAGGATAAGCGGGAGGCTTATGAACGGCATATGGAGTATTTTCTGACAAATGATATCACAAGTGCTATTCCTGTCGGCATTGCTGCGGCGATGGAAGAAATGCACGCGAATGATCCGGATATGAATCCCAATGCCATCAATGCGGTAAAAACTGCCCTCATGGGACCTCTTGCAGGTCTTGGCGATTCCTTGCTGAATGGTACAGCAAGACCAATTTTGGCAAGTCTTGCCATTTCTCTTGTACATGCGAATCTGGGATGGGTAGGACCGATATTTTTTGTAATCGGTATGAGTATCGTTTCCCTTGGTATCCGCTATCTGGGCGTATTTCAGGGCTATAAGCAGGGAATCAAGCTTGTTGAAAAAATTAACTCCAGCGGACTCATTTCCAAAATTACAGATATTGCCGCAATCGCTGCCTATACGATTGTCGGAGGCTTCATACCGGCTCTGGTTGTTATGAACATCCCGATTGAAATCAAGTCCGGTGAGACAGTTATCAACATTCAGAAGACATTGGATGGTCTGATGCCGGGTGTTCTGGGTCTTGCATATACCTTCCTGATGTATTACCTGGTAACAAAGAAAAAAATCTCAGCAGTTAAACTGATTTTCTTCACAATGGTGTTTGCAATTCTTGCAGTTTATGCAGGCATTCTTGGCTAAGGAGGTGCTCTGATGATAGATATTCATTCGCATTTAAAAACAGACAGCGGAAAAGGCAGTGTGCAGGAGCTTTTGCAGGATATGGACCGTTTTCATATCGATCGGCGTGTTATTTCAGATATGCGCTATGATGATGTGCAGGGCGGTAATCAGAGGATTGCTGAGCTGGTAAAGGAATACCCTGAGCGCCTGATCGGATGTGCGGTGTTGAACCCTGCACTATCCACGATTCTCGAGGACACAAGACATGCCTGCTCGCTGAAAGAAATCCGTATGATAGAATTCGATTCATATCGCCATGGCTACGCTCCCGATGATTGTCCTGTTCTGGATGAGGTGTTCGCAATGCTGCAGGAACGCGGTTTGATCGTTAAGGTATTTTCCGGTATTAGCGCTAAGGCCTTGCCGCATCAATGGGAAAGGTATACGAAACGATATCCGCAAATACCGTTTATCTATTTGCATATGGGATGCTTTGATTACGGGTACAGCTGTGTTGATATCGTAAAGCGTAATAAAAATGCATATATAGAAACGAGTAATCAGTATGAAATGCAGATTCTGAAAAAGGCATTTCGTCAGCTTCGTGAAGAACAGATCGTATTCGGAACAACCTATCCGCAGCGTTTTACAAAAAATGCGTTGGAGGTATTTGATTTATTTGATTTGAAAGAGGATCAGCTGCAGATGTTTACGGAGGAAAATGCCAAACGTCTGCTGCAGATGTGAGGGAAAAGAATGTATACAGTAAATTTAGAAAAGGCGAGAAACGCTCTTCCAGCTGCTGCTGTGAAGGACTTTGATGATATCGTTGAGCAAAGAGTTTTAGGGGCTAGCAAGCATATTCAAATGATTGGAAAAATGATTGAGCAAATTGCTGCTGAGAGTGTTGAAAAGAATCGTACGATTGCGGACATGCTGGAGCGTATCCAGGAGGTCTGTCAGTTTTTTATTCACACTAGAGGAGAGGCATCACAGGCGATAACGAATGCAATCTATCTGATGACTGCCGGATACAGACAGCATGAGGAACGTGATATTCACTCCTATGCACAGCGTATTATAGATGTGAAAAAGCAATATGAGCAGAATTGTACGACAGCATTGGAAACCGCTGTTTCCTATGCTGTGGAAATAGGGAATCGTATGTCCGCAATCATGGTATACGATTATTCCAGCAGTGTGGAAGCATTCCTGCGCAAAATCGATGGCCCCAAGCGCATCTATATACCGGAAAGCCGTGTGATCAATGGCGGTGCTCCCTTTGTTCAGCCAAGTCTTGAAGCAGGACATCAGATTCATTTTATTCCCGATGCGAGTATGATGTATTATATGAAATCCTGTGATGGTGTTTTTATGGGGGCAGAGAGCATATACCCGGATGGTACGGGATTCAATACAACCGGATCGGATATCGTCGGTCTGCTTTGCGATTATTTTCATGTACCGCTGTATTTTATATCCCCTTTGATCAAGCTGGATGTCCGCATGGTGTATGGAAAAGAGAAGTGTACGGTGATAAACGATTTACGAGACAAGCTGGAGCCTGTGGCAAATCCGAAGCAGCTGCAGGGAAGTATCGACTACAGTGCCCCGGAGCTGCTTGCGGTGTCATCGAGGTTTATCAAGGCGTTCATCACGGAGCAGGGAGTAATTCCGGCTATGCAGCTGTATGATATAAGCATGAAGTATATAAAAGAACTGAGAGGTGCAGATGATGTTTAAACCTGATTGTACGGCATTTGCCATGATCCAGCCGAGTGCGCTTCCTGGAAGCTACCGGCATGAGGATAAAACGATTGATGATATCGTTAAAGAGGTGTTGGAAGAAACACAAATGATTGTCGATAATGGCTTTGACGGTGTAATTTTACAAAATATGAACGATATGCCAATCAAGCAAATCGCAGCTCCGGAGGCAATCGCGTATATGACGCGTATCGCATATGAAATCAAGCATCAGTATCCGCAGCTTATCCTTGGCGTTCTTGTGAATTGGGATGGTGTTGCCAGCCTTGCCGTGGCAGATGCCGTACATGCCGATTTTGTACGTGTGGAGCATCTGTTTACAGGCGCAAATGTTACAAGTGCAGGTATATTGGAGGGGCAGTGTGTTGAAATAGCAGCCTTGCGTAAGAGAATACGCTCCAAGGTTCCCGTATATGCGGATATACAGGAGGTTCATGGAATCCCGTTAGGTGGTAAGCCGATTGATGATGCCGCATGGGAAGCAGTGCATGAGGCTTTTGCGGACGGCTTGTTTGTATCCGGTAAAAGCAAGGAGGAAAGCCTTGAAATGATACACGCGGTACGTAAAAAGCTTCCGGACACACCGGTGATTTTAGGTGGGGGCGCCAATGGTGAAAACATTGAAGAGCTATTGCAATACTATGATGGTGTATCCATTGCAACCTGGGTGAAGAATGGAAATATGAAAAATCCGATTGATCCAAAGCGCGCAGAAATATTCATGAGCAGTGTGCAGAAGGCCAGAAAAAAGAAAGGGAGGAAATCCGAATGACAGGACTTATCATCTGCGGTCATGGTGACTTTGCAGCAGGGATGTACAGCTCCTTGAAGCTGTTAAATGGGGAGTGTGAGCATCTTGTCTGCATAAGCTTTCAGGAGGGAACCTCTTTTGAAGACCTGTGCGACACTATGAACAAGGAGGTGGAAAAGTTTATCGACGGAAATGTCATTATCCTCACCGACTTACCGGGTGGCTCTCCCTTTAAAGCGGCCGCCATGGCCACCTTTCAGTATGATTATGCCAGAGCGGTAACCGGCACGAACTTTCCTCTTTTGCTGGATCTGGTTTTATCAAGGGATTATGCAGAGGATGTCGACCAGCTGCTAGATCAAAGCATTGCGAATGCAAGGGAAGCGTTAATGAAAATGATGCTGGAAGCATAAGACATGGCTAACAACAAATTATTGTTTGGTATTCTTGATTCTGCCTTATATCCTGTAGGATACAGCATGTAAAATTTTTAAAAGTTAATTTTATGTTAGGTATTGACATCGCTTTCATAGCCGTGGTAATATCTATTCGTAAATGAAATAGGATTGTTACTCTCTGAGGCTTTACCTAGAAAATGAAAAGAAGTTGTCTTTTCGTTTTGGGTGCTGCTTCAGAGAGTTTTTATATAAAGGAGATTGAGGACATGTTTGGATTTCATAAGAAAAAAGAAGAAGTGAAGGTAGTTGAGCTTCATTCCATCTGTGAGGGAGCGCTTCTCCCTCTGGATCAGGTACCGGATAAAGTATTCGCAAACAGACTGCTGGGGGATGGCGTAGGATTCCGCTTTCACGGAAATCATATCTTTGCGCCCTGTGATGGAACGGTGGTCATGGTTGCCGCCACAAAGCATGCGATCGGTATACAGGCCGAAAATGGTGTGGAAATACTGATTCATGTAGGACTTGATACGGTAAATTTAAACGGGGAAGGACTGCATCCGAAAGTCAGTCAAAACGAATTTGTAAAGGTGGGTCAGCCACTTATAGAAATTGATACGGAATTTATGAAAGAGAAAGCTATTGAGCTCGCTACTCCTATGGTTATTACAACACCGGATGGAATTCATATTGAAATTATAAAAAATAGTGGTAAAGTTTCATTAGAGGATATCGTACTGACTGTTGAAAAAGAGTAGAAGGATAGGAGAGGTACAATGAAGGTCGTAAAGAATATAAATAACAATGTATCTCTATGCTTAGATAGCCAAGAAAGAGAAGTTGTGGTTTTTGGAAAAGGCGTAGGTTTTACAAGGCCACCGTATGATTTGCCTTTGGATAAGATACAAAGAACATTTTACAATGTAAATCCCGCTTATCTTACAGTAATCGCACAAATGTCTGAAGAAATCATAAATGTTTCCAGTCAGATTGTAGATTACGCGAATCAAAAAATGGATAACCGTTTTTCGGGGAATGTTATTTTTACACTGGCAGATCATATCCAGTTTGCTATAAAAAGAGAGAAGGAGCATATGGATTTAAAGCTTCCCCTGCTCTATGAAGTCCAGCATCTGTATCCTTCGGAAATGAGGATTGGATTGTACGCTTTGGATATCATCTATAAAGAGCTGAATATAACGTTACCCAAAGAAGAGGCAGCGAGCATAACCCTGCATCTGGTAGACTATGGAAGCAGGAGCTTCGATACCTCACAGGGGGATGAAAAAGAAAAAATAGAGCAGATTACAGCTTTTGTAGAAAAGGAATTGAATGTTAAAATTGATAAAGCAGGATTTAATTATTCCAGATTTGTTACTCATATGCATTATCTGCTGGAACGTGTGAACACAGATACGCACAGCTCCACGGATAATAAAAAAATGTTTCAGCTGTTGAAGAGTGAGTATCCCAAAACCTATAAATGTGCAGAGGAGATCAAGAAAATTCTGCAGGTTGATTACAATGATGAAGAGCTTTTGTATTTGATTATACATATCAATCGATTGTGTGCTCGTGAGGATTGTTACCAATAGGGCTTTACCTCGGCATAGGAAGTAAGTGTTTTTTTGCTTATGTTCATGCCGGGGTTTTATTTTGGCAAAACCATGGCAGCAGTGCACGGCTGTTGTGTTTGCATAGATATAGAACTTTATAAAAAGGAGAAAGAAAATGGTTAAAAATTATGATGCTTTGGTGAATAACATCACAGATTATATCGGTGGATGTTCAAATGTTACCTATTTTTCCCACTGTGTTTCACGCTTACGCTTCAATGTGAAGGACAAGGGTCTTGTGAAAATGGAGGAAATTGAGAAAACAGAAAATGTGATTGGCTGTCAGTGGTCGGGGGATCAGTTTCAAATCATTATCGGTACAGGCGTTGCGGAGGCCTATCAACAGATTTGCGCAAAGACGGATTTCACCTCCTCTCAACCGGCAGCTCATGAGAAGCCAGCGGAAAAGAAAACAGTAAAAACATTTGTGAATGGTATTTTTGACGGTATATCCGGATGTCTGTCCTCCATGATTCCTGTTATTCTTTGCGGTGGTATGTTGAAAATCCTGCTGATTCTGTTAGAGGTGGCAGGTGTATCGGCACAGGCTGGTACCTATCAGGTCATCTCCTTTGTCGCAGATGCAGCATTTTATTTCCTGCCGGTGTTCGTCGGTGCCAGTGCTGCCAATAAATTTAATGTCAATATGGGATTGGGGATGCTTGTCGGAGCTATGCTGATTGCGCCGAATTTCATAACCCTGGTAAATGACGGTGTCGCATTGGATATCTTTGGTTTACCGATTTATGCTACCACATATTCTTCAACTGTATTTCCAATTATCATGTCTGTATACGTAATGTCCTATATACAGAAATTCATTACAAAATATTCACCGGAGGTATTAAAGGGCATCCTGGTTCCTCTGCTGACAATCCTGTTGATGATGCCGATTGCATTGTGTATTCTGGGGCCTTTGGGAAATATTCTGGGAAATTATTTGGCAACAGGAATTATCTGGCTGTATGATACGACTGGCTTTCTGGGCGTTGGTGTGTTTGCGGCGATCCTGCCCTTTATCATCATTACCGGTATGCATTTCGGTTTCTTTCCCTATCTGTTTGCTGCATTTGCAAATCCGGGCTATGAACTCTTCTACTGCATAGCAAATACTGTATTCAACATCAATCAGGGTGCTGCATGTCTGGCGATTGCAATCAGAACCAAGAATCTGAATGTGAAATCCATGGCAGCTACGGCAGGAATTACGGCGATCGTTGCCGGTGTGAGCGAGCCGGCACTGTTTGGTGTTTCCTTCAAATATAAAAAAGCATTGTGGTGCTCGATGATCGGCTGCTTTGCCGGTGGTATCATCGCAGGAATCTTTCACGTAACCTGCTATGCATTTGCTTCCTTTGGTCTAATTGGTTTACCAAGCTATGTTACGAAGGATGGAATGAACTTGATTTATGCAATCATAGCATTGGCTATCAGCGCCATAATCACGTTTGTATTGACGCTGATAACAGTAAAACCACAGGATGTAGCGTAAAAGGAGAGCTTATGAAAAAAAATACGAATCAGTTTCCAGAAAACTTTTTATGGGGCGGAGCAGTTGCTGCCAATCAATGTGAAGGGGCATATCTGGAGGATGGCAAAGGCTTATGCATTGCTGATATCAACCTCTTCAAGGGGGATCTTCCCTTAAAGAAGCGTTCAAATAAAGAAGTGCGTATGGAGGAGGTCCTGCATGCAATCGAGGATACAGACGGCTATTATCCAAAACGTACAGGGATTGATTTCTATCATACCTATAAGGACGATATCAAGCTGTTAGCAGGAATGGGGATCAAATCCTTCAGAACCTCAATAAACTGGGCGAGAATATTTCCAAATGGAGATGATGAAGCTCCAAATGAGGCAGGATTGCGGTTTTATGATGATCTGTTTGACGAAATGCTGAAGTACGGTATGGAGCCGCTGATCACACTGTCCCATTATGAAATGCCGTTAAACATTCCAATCAAATATAACGGCTGGTACAACCGAAAAACGATCGACATGTATGTCAAATACTGTACAACGGTTTTAAACAGATATAAAAACAAAGTGAAATACTGGATTTTAGTAAACCAGATCAATCTTGTAGAGCTGGAATCCTTTAATCATCTGGGAATACCAAGTGACAGGGTAGATCATCTGTTGGAAGCAAAATATCAGGGATTACATAATGAGCTGGTGGCATGCGGCAGAATTATGAAGGAGGCACGTAGGATCAATCCGGATTTCCAGCTTGGAATGATGGTCACCTATTTCAATGCATATCCGGAAACAAGCAATTCAAAGGATGTACTTGCTTCCTTAAAATATAATCAGCTGAATTATTATTTCTCGGACGTTGAAGTATTCGGCCGGATTCCGGGATATATGTATCGTTTCTATGAAGATCATGATCTGGAAATAGAAATTACAGAACAGGATATAGAGGATTTGAAAAACACTGTGGATTTCATAAGCTTTTCCTATTATTACACATTGAGTATAAATGCACAGACAAACAAAGCGGAATCGAATATCCATATCAGTGAGGAGGATAAAAATGCGTGGGGCTGGGGAATGGATCCTACAGGACTGCGTGTTGCGCTGAATGAGTATTATGACCGTTACCACCTTCCGATCATTATAGCGGAGAATGGCTTCGGATGTCTGGAAGAGCTGGATGAGAATAACGAAATTCATGATGATTACCGTATCCATTTCTTTCGAGAGCATATCAAGCAGATGCAGGAGGCTATTCACGATGGTGTTGAGGTCTGGGGATATTATCCATGGGGACCGATTGATATCGTAAGCTGCTCCTCATCAGAAATGGCGAAGCGATATGGCTTTATTTATGTGGATATTGATAATTATGGGAAAGGAAGCGGAAAACGGTATAAAAAAGACAGCTATTACTGGTACGCACAGGTTATAAAATCAAACGGTATGAACCTTTAGAAAATTGTGCGTAAGATTACCGCGTCTATTGGTGAATGCATTTTAGGAATGCACAAGGTAAATCAAAGGAATCATCGCATGATATTCCCCTGCCATTGCGAAGTGGTCAATAGGATATGCATGGTTGCAATGGATATCGTATGGGGATACATAAGGACAGCGTAGACGTGATTTCACTGTAAGAAAACGAAAGAAGAAATAAAGCTCCTTTATTCATAGGAATTTATTTCTTCTTTTTAGCTGTTTATGCATGTGGTGTGAGGCGAGTGAGCAATATTCTGTATCCTTCCTTATTATAGAAAGGAAACCTCATCCTGCCATTCAATCTCCATATCTCCGTTATCTGCTATCTGAATCGGAAGCATGCTGTAGGTAGAGGAGCGCAAATCATCCGGGTGCCAGTGATCCAGCAATATATAGGGCTGTTCCTGTACATGGAAAATACAGGTACCCTGTCCGTCAAAGGTGGTGCGATAAGAGGGACCTGTGCATGGATTATCGATCAGCTTCCACGGTCCTATCAGATGGTCACAGATGCCATATAAGGATGGATTGGGTTCCCAGCCGCTGCATCCGGAAGTGATCATGTAATAGCGGTTATGGGAATACATGACGGCCGGAGCCTCCCGCTCCTGATCCTGAAATATACTGACATAGGAACCGGTAACATCCAGATAGTCATCGCTCAATCGTGCGATATTCATCGTTTTATTGTAATTTGCGCTATGAATCAGCCAGGCACTGCCATCCTGCTCCTGAAGCAGCGTCATATCCCTGCTGTCCTGCCGGTTCGGCTGAAAGCTCTTCAGCCAGACAAATGGTCCGGTTGGAGAAGATGCGACCGCAACATTGACACCGGCATAGTAATAATCGGCAGTATCCGCATGGGTATACATCACAAACTGTCCTGTGCTTTTATTGTATAATACTCTGGGGCGTTCACATATGTTTTTGGTATACAGCATATGTGCAGGGTCGTTTACGAACGGTGAAAGCACGATGCCTTCATTCTTCCAGTTTTCCAAGTCCTTAGAGGAGTAACAGGAAATACCGATGAAATCCACATGTCTGTTCACTGTTGCTGTATCCTTGTTCTCTCCATACCAGTAATACGTGCATTCATGCTGCAGTATCATACCGCCATGTGCCTGTATGGGTTTCCCATCTGTATCCGTCCATAATGTTTTGTTTTTCATAGTTGAGCTCCTTTTTACATCCGTCTGTAAGCATAGCATTATTATACGGGATGCGTATACAACATACAATGAAAATCAGTATAGAGCTGCTTTGCTGTATAGGATTCAGGTGTACCAAGCACAAGCCTTTGTACCCTCCTCTTGCGGCTGTATCGCGTTTGATGATTTACGTTTTAAAAAATAGTAAAATCCCTAAGCTCGCAGGAAATTTACTTCTTCTTTCGGTATTCATCCTCAAGCAGATTGGCATCTGGGAGTAATCCTTTGACCAGATTACTTTGCGGGCATGAGCTGCATGGCTGCAAAGAAAAGGCTTCCTTATTTTTTTAAGAGGACAGGTAGATTTTTGTACAGGGGTGTATACCGTAGCATCAGATAAGACAACAGAACACCGCTGAAATTCAGGATGAAATCATCGATATCCATAGTTCCGCTCAAGGTGAAAAACTGTATCACCTCTACCGCTATTATCAACAGGGCAATGCAAGAAAGGAATTTCAACGGACGCTTCGCCCAGTCTGTAAGTAAAAGCAGAAAAAAGGAAAACGGCATAAAGGCGACAAAATTGCCCAGCAGATTCATAATCGCAATCCGGTTATCCACATACGGCATATCGAAAATCGCCATCATCTGATGAATGGTTGCCAACGGCTTCAGATTGGTGCCATACGTCCATTGCATCCGCAGGGCATCCGGATAGGACTGGGAACGCAGATCTACATAATCTCTTGCGAATTCACTGGCAAAAAAGAGGATATAGATCATTTGAAATATATAGAAAGAAAACAGGACAATCCACATGAGACGCAGATTTCTCGTTTGCTTTTGTGTATCATAGAGACGGTTCTGCAGACAGACACCAAGGATCAGCGTAGAGCATATGAGAACAGAAAACATAACGATTCCAGAGAAGTTCAGATAATTTTCTAGTGTGAGATAGAAATAAAGAAGCATGGTCGAAATGGATACGCCAAGGCATACATAGGACAGTTCTTTTTTACATTTTATGGACATGCGAAAACTCCCTTCATGTGTATATATGATATAGGAGAACGATTGTTTACACAAGAGGAGAAGCCTTAATATTTTCTTATGTTTGTCGAAAAAAATAGGATCAGCGGATAAAGCGGCAGCAGGGCGGGGCTTACTGTCGTTTTTTTGAAAACACTGTTGGACACAGAAGAAAAACTTCGACGGATTCCTCTACTAAATCACAGGACGATACCATATACTGTAACGGATATCCCCGTGTAAAATATAGGATGAAAAAGCAGCGTACTGATGAATGTACGAGAATCTTTAACTTTTTCTTAAGACGGGAAATACCATATACAAATGTGGATTCTGTAGTATAATATCCTTGTGAGGTTAAACAAAGATGAAGATATTTACATGTGAAAAATGCGGTACTCCTATCAAACTGCATTTTATTAAGGGCTATGTGCATCTTCGCTGTCCTGCCTGCGGGGCAGCGTATCAGCTTGATACAGGAAGCCTGAAAAAATATATGCTCATACCCCTGCTGTCCGTTGCGGCGGCGGTTGGTACCAGCTTGCGATTTCTGCAGGGAAGAACAATTGATATCAAATGTATCTATATACTGACAGTGTCTTTTGTGCTGTCGGGGCTGCTGGGCACGCTTTGTGTCAAGACAGGACTGTTAACGTATGAAGAGAAGGAAAACAGGTGAAGGCATGAAAAAAATGAGGAAAACACCAGAAAAACAATATCAGCTGGCTGTGGACGGCATTCGTCCGCTGAATGTACAGGACAGTAAGGATCGGCTGCTTGCATTCTGTATGGATGTCAGCATCATGCTGTGTCCGATTGCTTTATGGAATATTATTCTGCTTGCCGTGCTGGGAAATATCATCAGCATCTCCGGCATTAAGCTGATCAGCATCTTTATCGGGGGGCTGCTTGTTATCTCTATTTTATTTCTGAACAGCTATATTTACCGGCAAACCGGCGGACAGAGTGTCGGCATGCGCATGTTTGGTTTTAAGGTGGTTAAGAAAAGCGGACGCAAGGCCAGTCGGCAGCAGCTACTTCTGCGGGAGCTTGTAGGCTTTGATCTTCCGTTTATCATTCTGATGTATTTTACAAATGCATTCGGTGTTGCTGCATACTGGGGGTTGAACGGACTGTTTACGCTTGCGGACAGCCGTCATCGCTCTTTGATCGATCTTGTTCTCGGAACACGGGTTGTGGCATTAGAGAAAGCACAACGAC
Organism: Clostridiaceae bacterium OM02-2AC; assembly: GCA_003481775.1. Taxonomy (GTDB): domain Bacteria; phylum Bacillota_I; class Bacilli_A; order Erysipelotrichales; family Erysipelotrichaceae; genus Clostridium_AQ. Next base: position 25,426 of record QULU01000002.1, on the reverse strand, counting down.
CTGTACAAAAAGAAAAAGCTCCGCAGGCGGTAAAGCAGCCGCTGCCGAAACAGGTCGAGCAGCCGGAACTGATTATGAATACCATGGATTTACACATTCATTCCAATTTTTCCGATCGCGGGCAGTATAACGTCGAAGAGATTTTCCAATATGCGAAGCGCAACCGTATTCAGACGGTTTCCATAACAGATCTGGACTGTGCAAAGGCGAACAGTATCGCGATGAGAATGAGCGAGCTGTATGGTGTAACCTATATTCCGGGGATTGAAATCAATTGTGATCTGCGTGGAAGACGTGTGCGTATTCTCGGTTATTTCATTCAGTATAACAGTGAATTATTTGCGCACATTGAAAATGAAAGTCTGGTAAATGAGAAGCGGGCCAGCATAGACCGTGTCCGAAGATTTGAGGCGTTGCTGGGACGTAATATTGATGAGGAACGGCTTTTAAAAAGCAACCGGTTCCAGCGTTTAAGCGGTGAACTGATTGCCAAGCATGTACTGAATCGACCGGAATTTGAAGATTGTGCCATTCTGAAGCCATATCGCAGAGATGAATTTGGATGGCGTGCTTTGAATAAAGATTACTTCGCATATGGGAAGCCGTGCTATGTACCTGTGAAGTATCCATACCTAAAGGATATACTGGATGTCATTGAACTGACAGGCGGTATCTCTGTGCTTGCCCATCCCGGAAAGCTGCTGGTACAGGAGCCGGAGCTGCTGGATGAGGCTTTGCGCATGGGGGTACAGGGAATTGAAGTCTTCCATCCAATGCATACGAAGAAGGAAATGGCAAGTCTGTTAAAGCTTGCGACAGACCGCAAGCTGCTCGTCAGTGCGGGAAGCGGCTTCTATAATATGGAAGGAAACACACGCATCGGAAGATGCAACTGTCCAAAGGAGGCAGAAGGCTTAATCGATATGATGCTGCATGCACGTATGTAAGGAGAAAAGAACAGACAGATTCATAGAGGATGAATTTGTCTGTTCTTGTAACTATTAAAAGTCGTTTATCTACAGGACTCCTTCCAATTAGTGACTTAAACTTATACGAGAAGAGTCATTACAATCATTACGTAATACTTTTATTTATTATGTCTCTTTATCCCTATGAACCCTTAAAAGTTAAATATTAATGTTTTATATATAGCTGCTGTAGTCAGTATTAGGGGTGTTTATAATGAATTATTTTTTTTAATATAAGTTACCTTATTCCACTCTTTCTGGCGAAGTCCAATGTAAAAATAGTTTAATGAATAAGAAGCTACTATCACCTGTAAGTAACACGATTTTAAAAGATAGTTAAAAGGCCATATAAATATTCAATGCATAAATGAAGAATAATCATGAATATAAATATTATGATACTGTCTACTTTTTTGTCATTAGTCGTCTTTATTTTGAGTAATAGCAAGTAAATAAATAACAACCCTGCTTTATCTATCATAATAAAGCCTATATAGATATGATGAGAAAATAGATAACAAGAAATAAGTTGTATTACTGCTAAAAATATATCACTTATCAAACTTTTTTTAATAATTAAATCACGAAGCAAATTAGGTTTTCGAATTTCTATTTCATACTTTAAATTCATAAAGTCAAATGTAGTATCAAAAAGATATAGTATTTCAAATAACAAGAAGAGACAAGTAAGACATATCATTAAAATGTTCGTAGGCATACCGTAAACTACCTGATTGAAAAATATTTTATTGTAGTTTAATAATAAATAGGAGATAGGAAAAAGCAAACTGTAAGCTAATAGATATTTGTGCTTTCTAATCAATACATTCATATAATTGTTCCTTATCTATAGTAAATTTCCTATTGAAAGGGATTTCGTCAACTCCATCATGAGCACATATAATAATAGTTTTCTTATCAGAATTTAATTTCTTTACAAGTTCAATAAATTTATTGCTTGATGTATTATCGAGACCTCTTGTAGGCTCATCAAATAAGATAATATTCTGATTTTCCATAATAGCTTGAATAATACCAAGTTTTTGACGCATACCTACTGAATATTTTTTTACTGCCCTTTTATCTTCTAAAGTTAAATCAAAATATTCCATATAGCTTTGAACAGTTTTTCTATCGTAACTGTTTTTCAGATCATATAAGAATTTCAAATTATATTCAGCACTCTCGTTCTCAATAAACGCAGGATTTTCAATTAAAGCACCTATTTCAATATCATTATTTTCGATTATTACTTCACCTTTATCTGCATTTAAAAGACCAGCAATTATCTTTAAAAGAGTAGATTTTCCTGAACCATTTGATCCGGTGATATGAATCAAATCACCTCTGTGAATATCCATATTTACATTACGTAGAATGCTAACATTATGAAAAGCGATAGAAATATTTACAAGTTGTATCATTTGATTGTCTCCTTCACAATTTTTCGAGTATAGGCAGCATGATTAAGTAATGAAACACAAACATTAATAAAAATGGTGCCATTAATAATATTTTAGTTATTCTTTTGCTAACAAAAAGAGCGGCAGTATTTAAACAACTAATCATAAGGTATAGGATACTGATGTTAATCAAATATAGCATATATATCTTTGGCATATATGCAAGTTGATTATAAAATGGAAGTATATAAGTTATGATGATAAAAATAAGAGAATTAAGAAACTCTATGCATAAGATTTGAGTTACAAGTTTGTTTTCTTTGATCCTTAAGAATATGTGATATTTCATAGCATATAAACAATTAGCCCTCCAATAGTTAAAGGAAAAAAATATCGAACACGTAACTAAAGGCAAGTAGTTATTCCCTATGTATGATATAAAGCCAATCTTCGAATCGCTTTCATATAGAAATAGGAAAAAAATCAAAATAGAAAGAATATATAATAGGATATATTTACTCTTAAGAGATACTATGTAATTTCTCAGCATAAGTATTTTCTCCATCTCTTTAAAAGCACATACAATATAGAAATAAAGAATATATAAAATATGAAGGCAGAAAGATAATTTAAATACCCTATTTGAAGCAATGACATTCCAGGACAAATCAAACTTGTAGGTAAAATTGCATTTGTCAATAACCGTAAGGGTAAAGGTATTGATTTATATTGAAAAATAATTACACTTAATCTTATTACTAAATTCACTAAAACTACACTACCTATCATTATCAATAATGGATAAAGGTGAAAGAAATATCGCCTTTTAATAAAGAAAATGGATACATATACAAAAATGATAAAGAGAGTGAAGCCTAGGCAACTGAATAGTGAGAACAAGAGATAATTGATAATGGGATTTTTAAAAAATAATAAATAATCATCAGGAATAAAATGAATAGACAATGAGGGATGATAAACAAAATATATACCTAAAAGAATGAAACAATGTAATAAAGATATGGAAAGAAAAGATTCTGCTAGAAGTTTTTTCAAATTACGGATGTGAAATTTTTTTATACCGATTCGTAATATTGCGATGTTTTCTGCGCCATTTTCATGTAGTGCGAATATATTATATAGCAGAATGTTAGGAAGAATAAGCAATAGTAACAGAATAAATATAAGATTTAAATTAAAATCCCAGATACGAATACCAACAGAGAATAAATTCCATTCATTTGCATATTGGAAAAAATCCTTTGCATAAAAAACAGCATAGGAGCTGAGAGTAATTAATGCAGTAAATAAGATTATTAAGTGTTTTTTTTGTTTCATAATGGCCCCCTTTTATAACAAAAACCGAAAGACTTCGGTTTTCTATTATGTATTCATTTAATTTGTCGGTGTAAAATTAATGGAAACTTGACCTCCAAAATTTACATTAGAAGAGGAAACTCTTGCGCCAATCCACCAATCCTTGGACTTGTATCCGTTTAAATAATAAATTCTTTTATCATAACCTTCCGCTAAAGAATAATATGAATTGGAACGGCGTTCCCCATGGAAATAAAAGTCTCCATATGTCGTCCAACCTGTATTATTAGAATATAGATGAATATAACCATAGTCACAAGCTTTGTTTTTCTTAGTAGATGTTTTCGTTCTTTCACTCCAAGCACCCCAAGCTGGGACATTTAGCGTTTCTTTTGAAGACCATTGAGTAGCAGATATTGAGAGAGTTGTCGTTAAAGCAACAACTAAGGTGAAAAAGCATACAAAAATTTTTTTCATAGTACCACCCTTTCTTTAGTTAATTATAACATGTTATCACCTTGTTTACAAGCTCGTATCATATTGTTTACCCCCAAATATAAAAGAAAAGTGTTTTATGGAGAAAAGAGGCTGGAAATTGGAGTTATATTAAGATAATTATGTGATTGGAAGGGGGAAAAATAATAACAGCAGAAGTATGTCCAGATCATGTACATATGCTAGTGGAAATACCGCCGAAAATGACAGTATCAGGATTCATGGGATTTCTGAAGGGGAAAAGCAGTATTATGATATATCAGAAATGGAGAAGCATGAAATACAATTATAGAAACAGATCATTCTTGTGTAGAGGAATACAGTAGGAAAAATGACAAAGTAATCAAAGCATGTATAGAGCAGCGACTGAAAGAAGATGAATTGAGTGAACAATAGATTCTCCATATAGAGGACTCGTTTACAGGTAATCGTAAATAGAAATGCAAATACGTATTGTTATGCTGGAAAGCGTAGCTTGAATTTGAGCTCCTTGGGGCGATTACGTAAAAACACCAGCTATGCTAGTGGATATTTATTCTTTTATTGTATCTTGATTATGATAATATTCAAGCAATTACCGTCATTCTTAACTATCATATAAAAAGCATATACTTTTGATTCCTCTACAAAGATGAATTAATTATATTCAACATTCATTTCAGAATTAAGTATACTTACGCTTACTTATGGCAAGTCTGTTAAAGCTTGCGACAGACCGTAAGCTGCTCGTCAGCGCGGGAAGCGGCTTCTATAATATGGAAGGAAACACACGCATCGGAAGATGCAACTGTCCAAAGGAGGCAGAAGGCTTAATCGATATGATGCTGCATGCACGTATGTAAGAAGATAAGAACAGACAGAAGCCATACAAGCCGGTTTCTGTCTTTTTTCAGCTGCGTTGCAAAGCTGCCTACATCATAAGGGCGTATCCCTGCTTTATGATGAAAAGAAGTACCCTATATCGACTTAAGAATGCTTAAGCATTTCATCCTATACAAGCTGTACGATATATGCTATAAATAATGCAGATGCATCCGTTTACCGGTATGGAAAACCATCGGATTCACGGCAATTTCCTGCTCCTCCTCATCGGATAAAGGCAATTTACACATTTATCATTATCGTGCACACGATACAGGAAAGGGGTATTCAATGAACCTATATCTTACAGATTTCAACCAAAATGCCACGCTGATACCTATTTTTATGCACGGACTGGCGATTTCCATCATGCTGACAGTGGGGACGCTTTCCATGCTGAAAAAGAAGAAGGTATGCGACAAACGCTATTTCATCTGGGGGCGGATGAACCACATAGCATGTGCTGTGCTTCTGATCTGGATCATAACGACAAAGGGATATGGTCGGCCGCTGGAATTTTTATTCCTTATCAGTTTTGTCCTGCTCCTGTATCTGCTGCTGTTGATCACCCTGATTGTTAATTGTTTAAAAATCAGGCACAGAGGGTCAGCTTCATGAGCTTGCAAGACGGTCTGTTAAAGACTGTAAGGTCTGCATATCGTAGAACGGTATGTGTTGGGAATACACGACAGTAAGGATATATGATACAATAGCGCTGGATGCATACAGCTGCAGAAGCTGTACTACACAAAAAGACAATAGAACATAAAGAAAAGAGGTATACTATGGAAACAGCAATCGAAAGAGTAAGAGCTTTTGTAAAGGATCGCGATTGGGATCAGTTTCATACGCCGGATAATCTGGCAAAATCCATCTGCATAGAGGCAGGGGAGCTGCTGGAATGCTTTCAGTGGGATCCGGAGAAATATGAACATCGCGCGGTGTGTGAGGAGCTTGCGGATGTGATGATTTACTGTATGCAGCTCGCGGATAAGCTGCAGGTGAATATGGAAGACATCATTCTGGATAAAATGGAAAAGAATGAAAAGAAGTATCCTGTGGAAAAAGCCAGAGGAAATGCAGCGAAGTATGACGCATATGAATAAACAGGAGGCAGCTATGAAAAAACTGTATATTTCTGCGGATATCGAAGGAATCTGGGGAAACGGGGCCTTTGCACATACTGCGAAGAATGGCACAGAGTATGAGGAATACCGCACGAATATGATTTCGGAGGTAAACCTGTTGATTGATAAGCTGTTTACGGCAGGAGCTGAGGAAGTCGTGGTGAATGACGGTCATGGCAATATGGATAATCTGAGCGCATCAAGACTGGACCCGCGTGCCTGTATGGTGGTAAGCAATGGTGCCTATAAGGAATATGGGATGATGGAGGGACTGGACGATACCTTTGACGGTGTATGCTTTGTCGGATATCATTGTCGCAGCAATACCCGCGGCGTCATGGCACACACGATATGGGGAACCTTGGTGAGAAGCATCCGCGTTGACGGCGAGGAAATGGGAGAGAGCGGCATCAATGCCCGACTTGCCTGGGAATATGGTGTTCCGATCGTGCTCATCAGCGGCGATGATCTGTTGAAGGAACAGCTGAAGGAGGAACTGCCGATGCCGTTTGCTTATGTGGAAACCAAGCGTGCAATCTCTTCCCAGTGTGCCCTTTCCTGCAGCTGGCAAATGCTGGAGGAACGCTATGAGCGTGCCGTTTCATCCATGGAAGCACATTGTGGACAAGCGCCTGTCTATGCCAAAAAACCACATTGTGTGGATATCACCTTTCATCATGAACGCAATGCCGATTTTGTTTCCCGCATGGACGGCGTGACACGGATATCGGATTGCACGGTACGCATACAGAAGGACAGCTATGATGAAGTATACCGGTATCTTCGCTTTGTTATAAAAATAAGCAATGCATTTGCCGCATAAAAGCAGAGAAAGCAGGTGAAGCCATGAAGCAGATGCATATTCTGGATCAGATGAAACCGGAGGAGGTCGCAGAGCTGAAGGCGCAGTCTGTCACGAAAACGTTTCAGCGCCGGGAAATCATTTTCCATAAGGAAGACACGCCCAAATATTTGTATGTATTGCTGGAGGGTGCGGTTTGTGTTTTTGATGATACACCGGACGGTACCCGCAATATTCTGACCATCATACGGGAGCCGATGGACTGCTTTGCAGAGGTTTATCTGTTTATTGATGAAAAGCTTCCCTTTTCTGCGGAAGCGATGAAGAAAAGCACGGTGCTTATGATTCCCCGCAGTGTGCTGCACCGGTTTCCCCGAATCAGCCGGAATCTGAATGTCATGCTTTCACAAAAAGCATATACGCTGTCACAGAAGCTGAAGCTGTTAATGAAGGACAGCCTGCGTGAAAAAATCATGGAATATATGCAGCAGCATCCCGATGTCCTGTTGAAGCGCCATGAGCTGGCAAGCTTTCTCGGTGTCAGCCGACCGGCTCTTTCCAGAGAGCTGTATCGCATGGTGGATGACGGACTTCTGGTTCTTGATGAGCATGGAAACTTTAAAACGGTAATATAGATTACCGCTTTTTTTCTGTCTGCGCGATATACTTGCTTCGTAAGCAAGGAGGCGATATCTGTGAAAACAGAAACAATACAGGAAATGGCAGGAATGCAGGACGGTGCTATCGTGTCGAAAGTACTGACGCAAAACGGAAGCACAACGCTGTTTGCACTGGCTCAGGGAGAGGAAATCCAGGAACATACGAGTACGCGGGCAGCGCTGGCAATCGTATTGGAGGGACGTATTATATTCACCGTTGATGGAGAAGAAAAGGAAATACAGGGTATGGAGGCAGTTCATCTTCCGGCATCTGTTGTACATGCCCTGCGTGCAGACACAAACAGCCGTATGCTGCTGATACAGAAGGGAGAGCGGTAATATGGAAGAAATGTTTTGCTTTCAGTGCCAGGAAACGATGAACGAGACGGCATGTACCGTACAGGGCATGTGCGGGAAAAGTGCAGCGTGCGCCAATCTGCAGGATGCCTTGATACGGGCAAGTCAGTATGCCGCATTATATGATACAGCATCGGACGAACAGCTTATGAACAATCTGTTCATGACGATAACGAATGCTAACTTTTCCACAGCGGATATCCGCAGGGCGATTGAAAAAACATATACCGGAAAATCTGTGGAGGAGCTGACACGGGAGGGATGCCTGAAGAACCGGAAAGAGACTGTGCGTTCCTTGCAGGAGCTTATTTTGTACGGACTGAAGGGGCTGTGCGCCTATCTGTCGCATGCAGCTGTGCTGGGATTCCGGAAAGCTGAGCTGAGCAGCTTTGTCCGCAGCACCCTTGTATATTTGCTGGAGGATCACGAACAAAAGGAGTATCTGACATTGCTTGATAAGACCGGCGAGATGGGTGTACAGGCCATGGCACTGCTGGATGAAGCAAACACAGCCACCTATGGTCAGCCGGAAATCACCACGGTATCTCTGGAAACAGGAAGCCGTCCGGGTATTCTGGTATCCGGACATGATCTGCATGACTTAAAGGAGCTGCTGGAACAGTCACGCTCACAGGGAATCGATATTTATACACATGGGGAAATGCTGCCGGCGCATTCTTATCCGGAATTTAAGAAATATGAGCATTTCAAAGGGAATTACGGAAATGCGTGGTGGAGACAGAATGAGGAATTTGAAGCATTCAACGGGCCGATTCTGATGACAACCAACTGCATCATTCCGGTAAAGGACAGCTACAGGCAGCGCATCTTTACAACCGGTGTTGTCGGATATGACGGACTTGAGCATATAGAAGCAGTGAATGGAAGGAAGGACTTCCGCTGTATTATCGAACTGGCGAAACACTGTCCTGCACCGCAGCAGCTGGAAACAGGAAGTGTAACCGGCGGCTTTGCACATGCACAGGTCATGGCGTTACAGGATCAAATCGTGGAAGCCGTAAAAAACGGGGATATCCGGCAGTTTATCGTTATGGCAGGCTGTGATGGACGGCATGCCTCCAGAAGCTACTATACTGATTTCGCCAGAGCACTTCCAAAGGATACGGTGATTCTGACTGCCGGATGTGCAAAATACCGTTATCTGAAGCTTGATCTGGGAATGATCAACGGGATTCCCCGTGTGCTGGATGCGGGACAGTGCAATGATTCCTATTCTCTGGTACTGATTGCAGAAGCACTGAAGGAGGCCTTTGGCTTACAGGATATCAATGAGCTGCCAATCCTCTATAACATTGCATGGTATGAGCAGAAGGCGGTCATCGTATTGCTGGCACTGCTGCATCTGGGTGTGAAGAATATCCATCTGGGGCCAACGCTGCCTGCCTTTTTGAGTCCTGAAGTTGTACAGTGGCTAAAGGAGAGCTATGGAATCAAAACGATTCAGGAGGTTGAAAAAGATATGGAGAATTTCGGTATTACGAAACGTGAACCATCCTATGGAGATATGACGATGGCTGAGCTGTTGAAGCTGGATGAGGGGATGGAGGATGTGCTGTATGAAGCAGGCTTTCACTGTCTGGGATGTCCAAGCGCTCAGCTTGAATCCTTACGCGATGCCTGTGAGCTGCATGCCCTGAACGTTGATGAGGTGTGCGCAGCCATACGGGAGTACCGTCATGAGTAAGCGGCTGGGAGGAATTCATCAGCTGCTGTATAAGCGCATCTGTTTTCTAAGCGAATGGAATGAAGCCTTGTGCAGTGCGTTGCACAGGGAACAGAAGCATCGCTGTCACAGGCTGCAGCTGACAGATCTGATTGATGAAACCAACATTCATGAAAGCCTGCAGGAAATGATTCGGCAGGTACAGTGCGAGCATGCTGCGTTAAGTGAGCGTCTTGTCCATGAACAGGGAAAAGAGATTGCCGCGCAGGTGCTTGCAGACTTTGGACAGCGGCATACAGTCAATGGTGATCTGACACAGCTGCTAAAGCATATCGAAGCACTGTTTCTTCATGGAATGCCCTGTGAACGTAACCTGATCATGGAAATGCAGGATGATACGCATGCACGTATTGTATGGAAGAATGATTCCCAGCTGCAGTATTATCAAAATCCTTCCTTATGGCTGTGGGAGCGGGAACAGCTGCTTCAGAAAATGCTTCCGGAAGGCTATGTATATGAGGAGTATGCAAAGGAAGCAGTTTTATATAAAGATGCTGTGTCCCGTACATGGGTGGAACAGCTGGAATATGAGCATGAAATGATTTCACACCTGCTGGCTGCCATGCAGGAATACTCGCTATCCATACTGCGGACAAAGCAGGTGGACAGAGAATGGCTGAAAAACTGTCTTGATTATCTACAGGAATATGCGGATGTCTTTCATCATCAGAAGGAGGAGGAGCTGGTGTTCAGCCGTTTGAAGCAGGCAAGTCCGCAGGGGAAACTCCTTGTCGAACAGGGAATGCTTGTGGAGCATGATCTCGCAAGATATTACATCCGCTCCATGAAGAAGCTGCTAAAGAAGGATGTCACTGAGGAGGTCTGTGTACGTCTGATCGGTTTCATTCAGGCATATATTGATCTGCTTGAACGTCATATTGAAAAGGAAAACAGTGTGGCGTATCCCTATGCTGTCCGTATGCTGAAACAGGATGAAATTCAGAAGGATTTTGATGCACATGGTGATTATGAGCGTATGGAGGAGTTAAGGAAGTTTTTGAAGCTGTCATAGCTTGTTTGAGCCATGGGCCGCAGCTAGTTGCTTGCCGTAAAAAACCTTTCTATTTGTATAAAAACACAGGCCATGAAGTTCTTCACAGCGGTGTTGATATCCAATAGAAAGGCTTTTTCTATATAGGTGTTTATTCCAGAGAGCCTGATGTATTGGCTTTATGCTTCAGGTACAGCTGTTTCAGCTCTCTTTGATAAAACAGCAGAAGGAAGATGATGGATGCAAGACCTCCCCTGAGGATATAAAGCGATGCTGTTTGGTAGTCACTGTAGAATACAAACAGTACAGCTCCGCTGGTCATTTGATAGCCTGTTAGGATGAGTGATGCAATCATAAGCACGATGCTTCCATATTTCAAATATGCTTTCATATCGGTTCTCCTATCTATCCTGCCAGTGTCGGCGAGTCATTGATTTCTTTATCAAAGGTAAAGGTAATGCCGTCCTTTGATTTGTACCGCCCCTTGACAAGTGCGCCATCCTTCATATAATCGGCGTCTGTTCCCTGCGCGACGATCATATAGGTGGTTCCCTTCTTTTGATAAACATATTCCATATGAACGAATGGCTTGAAGCTACTGCCCAATATCTTTACCTCATGAGCAGGGATTGTCAGAGTGGTATACGTATTTCCATCATCCTCTGTATAGTACACAAGCGGATTTCCCTGTTCATCAGTACCTGCGCTGACATAGGCAGTCCCATCGGAAATAAAGATGATGTCTCTTTTCTCATTCAATGCTTCACCAATCAGCTGCTTCCAGTTTTTTAAATCATCACTTTTGAACGTACTGTAATACTCATGACCAAGTGAACGATCTGTCGCCAGTGTGATATAACAGCTGTTTTCTGTTTTTGACAGATAGAGGTAGTCTCCGCGATATGTTCTTGAAATGATTCTGCTTTTTTTCCATGTCTTTCCCATGTCTTCACTGTATTGCAGGTAGCTTCCGGTTTCGTCATAGCAGACAAAAGCAGTAAAGTCCCTGCTTACGATATATCCGTGTGCCGGTAGCAGTTCATTGTAGGTGCTGTTATTTGTCCCTGCGATATCCTCATAAGGTACCGGAACCTCGGTAAAGCTTTTCCCTGCATCATAGGTGACATACAGCTGATTTTGAGAGAATGCATAGGTTTCCTTCTTATCATCCATCGCGTAATGCGTGGTTGGCGGTTCGCGCAGGGAAGGGTCTGTCTGGATTTGATACTGTACCGGAGACATTTTGTTTTTCATTGTATATCCGATCGATGTTTTCTCAAGCTGTAATACAACCTGCGCTACATGCCAGCCGTTCTCCTGTAAGGTAGCGGTATAGTAGGCTGTGACATAAGGGTTATCGCTTGCAGGCTTGAATTCATAATCGAGCTGTACAAAGCCATCTTCTTTGTTTAAGACCGCGATGGTTTTTACCCTTTTCTCCTTTATACGGAATTCAAAGGGGACAAAAAGGCCTTCATATTGCTTGAAAAAATCATCAAACCATTGCTCAGTGACTTCCTTTAAATCGGTTTTTTCCGTTTGTATGCTGCTGCCGATTATCGCTGTGGGATTGTATTGATTCCAGATACCAAAAAGTACTATAGCCGATACACCGCAGGCGAGAAGCAGACACAGCAGAGCCAGTCCGATTTTTTTCATGTTATGCACTTCCTTTTTTCATAGTATAGCACAGGTTGACAGCTATAGATACATGAAATACGATATGGTAAAATGCCATGATTTCCGGTTTCTTGAAAATCATACACCTTTGATGTATGTCCTTCCTGACAACGCACTCGTCGGTATACAGGCATTTCCGTTATTTATTAAAAGCAGTATGTTTATCATATCAGGCTTTCCCAAACGGACACACCTGCATATAGCTTTCTCATGGATAGTAAGATAAGAACCCCTGCTCGATGTTATCGGCTATGCCGAATTGTTACTGAATCAAGGGGCTAATAAAGGGTACTCCTTTTTTATGGATTACTGCTATGCGATAATTTTGTTTTTTTACCCTTTTTCCAATCTTTTTTCACAGATATATAACATTTAACAAACGAATTTAAAGTGCTGCCATCTCCTGCTTTTATGTATACTGTGTTTTACTTCCTGATAAAATCAGCATGTTTCAAGGCGTTATTTCGTAAACATCTCGTATACAGCTGCAATGAAAAAAACTGTTCTCGTTCATAAAACAGTTTTTTTGTTGTTTCATATGTATTATTTTTTAACTTCAAGCTGATTCTTCAGTTCTTGTAAGGTATCACAGGTAAACAACAGATTGGATACAAGATTGAGCTGTTCCATTGTCAAAGGATAAAGCCATGTTGAGCAGTCTTCATGGTACTTGCTTTCCATTTGTCGATTCAACAGCAATCTCATACCTTCTTTTTGTCCTTTTTCTCGTCCTTGCTCAACACCCTCTTCAAAACTATCCAAAATAGCATTTTTTTCACGCTGTTCCTGTATCTGCGTTGCCATCGCTATCGACCAGAGGTCTTCCGCATCATGAAATTTCCTGTACTTTTCCATAACCTTCTTCACCAGCCTTTCCTCTGTTTTTAGTATACCATCTTCATCATTATTTTTAAACAGGTAGCACAGTTGTTCAAAGTCGTTCAGCTTCTCAAATCCCTTGCGCTTGACGATTGCATTGATTTCCGGCAGATAGATGTAAATTCTCCTCATCAGGCTTCGCTTACTTTCCACTTCACCTTCCTCATTTCTCATCTGATAAGTATCGATCAATTTTCTGGTATGTTCGGCGTAGGAATCGAGAAAGATGATTTGATAAACAGGAAGAAGCTCGTAATACTTTTCTCCGCTATCAAGCTGATTCGATAACATTCTAGCACCGTACAGTTCAAAGCGCTTCAACTCTGATTTCTTTGAATAGGTAGTCTGCATTTCGATGCCGTATTCTCTTCCTTTGTTGTCCTTCACACGAATATCCAATACCATTTTCTTCTTTTTGAGGATAGCGGGATCCAGATTGGGATTTAATACAGAGCTTTCCTTAGGATGGATTCCTGTAACTCGTTCGATAATGGTGTTACGGATAAAAGCCGCATCTTCATCTTCTGTCCCAAGAGCGAACTTAAAGAAACTATCGTTATCATAGTTAAGTCGTTCTTCCACCTCCTCTTTTTTCATATCTTTGTTTCCTAATACATCGTTTGTAAGCATAGTATTCACTTCCTTTCGTATGCAGTCTTATGCTTTACACTACTACATACGTAATGAAATGGCGAAATTCCTAAAAATTAGATAAATTTCTTTATATATTTAACAAATTTTATCAAGTGACGTTATCGTCTATGAAAGAACATCTATTCAATACTTTTACCAGGCTGCTACATAAGAATTATAGCGGTATCTCTCTGCCTTGATTGAGGTTCGGTGTGAAACAGGAGAAAACACGTTACAATAATCCAATAACTAACAAAGGGAATGAAAGATATAAGGAAACAGTTTTATCTATTGATCTAATATCTCCTTTAACCTGTATCACGGGCAAGATGGATTTTCTGCGCTGTGCAGTATAGATAACTGAAATCCTTCATTTTATGTATTTTTCCTTGTCTTTGCGGGAAGAATTCTATATAATGATACTACAAAGGTAATGACAGGAAGAGTAGCTTTTATCCAAGGCGAAGAGAGAGAATGGTTGGTGTAAATTCTCATGAGGAAAAAAGCGAACATGGCCCTGGAACCGTTTTTCTGAATAATTAGGAAGAACCGCAGGCCGGCGTTAACGGCAAATGAGGTGTACGCGTATGCGTGCATGAATAAAGGTGGTAACACGAAGCTTTCGTCCTTTGGCGGGGGCTTTTTCTTATATAAGGAGGATATGAATATGTGTAAGGAATGTAAGAACAAAAAACCATACTACATCACAACCGCGATTACCTATACATCGGGAAGACCGCACATCGGTAATACGTATGAAATCATACTGACAGATGCAATCGCTAGATACAAGCGCCAGCAGGGCTATGATGTGTTTTTTCAGACAGGCACGGATGAGCATGGACAGAAAATCGAGGAAAAGGCAAAGGAAGCCGGTGTAACGCCGAAGGAATTTGTCGACAAAGTTGCCGGAATTGTGCGCAAAAACTTTGATATGATGAACACATCCTACGATTACTTTATTCGTACAACGGATGATTATCACGAAAAGCAGGTACAGAAGATCTTTAAGAAGCTGTATGAGCAGGGCGATATCTACAAGAGCACCTATGAGGGCTTATATTGTACGCCGTGTGAATCCTTCTGGACGGAAAGTCAGCTGGTTGACGGAAAATGTCCGGATTGCGGGCGTCCTGTGGAAAAAGCAAGTGAGGAAGCATACTTTTTCAATCTACAGAAATATGCACCGCGTCTGATTAAGCATATTGAGGATCACCCGGAATTTATTCAGCCGGAATCCAGAAAGAATGAGATGATCAACAACTTCCTGAAGCCGGGTCTGCAGGATCTGTGTGTATCCCGTACATCCTTCAAATGGGGTATTCCTGTTGATTTCGACCTGGGACATGTTGTCTATGTCTGGATTGATGCCCTAAGCAACTATATCACATCACTGGGCTTTGACGCTGATGGAAACCATGGAGAGCTGTATCAGAAATACTGGCCTGCGGATGTACATATCATCGGTAAGGACATTCTGCGCTTCCATACCATTTACTGGCCAATCATGCTGATGGCACTCGGTGAGCCGCTGCCAAAGCAGGTGTTCGGTCATCCATGGCTGCTTGTTGGAGATGGAAAGATGTCCAAATCCAAAGGAAACGCCATCTATGCGGATGAGCTTGTGCATTATTTCGGTGTGGATGCTGTGCGGTATTTCGTCCTGCATGAAATGCCGTTTGCACAGGATGGAACGATTACCTGGGATCTGGTCGTGGAGCGTATCAATTCTGACTTGGCCAATGTTCTGGGAAATCTGGTGAATCGAACCATTTCCATGCAGAATAAATACTTCAACGGTGTGATTTCCAATCCGCTAGAGCAGGAGGATATCGACAAGGAGCTGATTGCTCTTGCTCTGGATACACCAAAGCGTGTGGAAAAGAAAATGGAGACTCTGCATGTCGGAGAAGCAATTGATGAAATCTTTACCCTGCTGAAGCGCTGCAATAAGTATATTGATGAAACGACGCCATGGGTGCTTGGCAAGGATGAAGCGAAGAAGGATCGTCTGGCAACTGTACTGTATAACCTGCTGGAATGCATCCGTATCTCTGCGGTACTGCTGAGCAGCTATATGCCGGAGACTGCTGAGAAAATTCTTGAGGAGCTGAGCACATCCGAGCGTGATGCAAAGAGCCTGAAGGAGTTTGGAATGCTGGAATGCGGACATACGGTGGAAGGAAAGCCGGAAATCCTGTTTGCACGAATTGATGCAAAGGAGTTTATGGAAACACTGGAAGCAGACCGCAAGAAGGAAGAAAAAGCTGCGAAAAAGGCTGATAAAAAAGAAGCGAAGAAAGAAGAAGCACCTGTTAAACAAATCGGTATCGAGGATTTTACGAAGGTGGAGCTGAAGGTTGGGACGATCATCTCTGCTGAAAAGCATCCAAAGGCTGACAGATTATTGGTGGAACAGATTGATCTGGGTGAGGAAACACGTCAGATTGTCAGTGGCATTGCCGCAAGCTTTTCACCAGAGGAAGTTGTCGGGAAGAAGGTCATCGTAGTGACCAATCTGAAGCCGGTCAAGCTGCGTGGTGTAGAGAGTCAGGGCATGATTCTGTGCGCCAGCAATGCGGATGATCTGGATATTGTAACGATTGTTAAGGATCTGCCAAACGGAACGAAGGTGAGCTAATTGCAAACAAAAACGGTACTGCCTGCATTACTGACAGCTATATTCGTATGTCTGATTTCCTGTTTCTTTATCTATTATGGTATCGACAGTGATCAAATCGTGTTGTCGGTCATCGGCGGGGCATTGCTGATTGTTGGAATTTTACGTCTGGTATTGTTTACGAAAGCATATCGTGAGCATAAAGAGAATTAAGAACTTATGAAGAAGGATTCCATTTCTATCAAAGATATGGAGCCCTTTTTTTTGTATTTGCCTACAGATGGAGGCTGGAACTTTTGTACCGTGATGGAATGGTATTACTATCAAAGGGGTGGTATTGCATATCCTTTTGCCGGCTTACTATAAAATAGAGGATGTGTATATCATTTATAACGATCATAAACGATAAAGATAGTTTGGCACAAATCACTTTAATGAAATACCACAAATTACATTAGTGAAAAAGCACAAATTACTTTAATTCGCTTGATACTCATCGAAAATAAGGGTATACTTCTTATAGAATAGGAGGTGTGCATACTATGGCTGAATATATGAAAAGAATTATCGATGGGATATTAACAGAATATCTGGAGGTCTTTGGAGCTGTTTTGCTTGTTGGACCCAAATGGTGTGGAAAAACTACAACTGCTAAACAACAGGCACGAAGTGTTATTCAACTTCAGGATCCTGCGAAAGCACACGAATATATGAAGATGATAGATGTAAACCCTTCTCTGATTTTAAAGGGAGATACCCCGCTGCTTTTAGATGAATGGCAAACTGCTCCCACTTTATGGGATAGTGTCCGTACGGAAGTGGATAATAGAAATTCATCCGGACAATTTATATTGACAGGCTCTGCGGTACCTGTAGATAATAGCAGGATGCATACAGGTACAGGCCGAATTGCAAGAGTAAAGATGTATCCAATGAGCTTATACGAGTCCAAAGAGTCAAATGGAAACATATCACTGGAAGCGCTGTTTAATGGTATTACGGATATAAATGGAATATCGTCTTTTATGCGAGTGGAAGACATTGCTTATGTCATATGTAGAGGAGGCTGGCCTGCATCGATTGGGAAAAGTGCGAGAGCATCTTTTCTGATAACCTCCAGTTATGTAGATGCATTATGTGAAAGCGATGTTTCAAGATTAGATGAGAGTATGAGAAATCCACAAAGGATACGATCCATACTTCGTTCCTATGCACGAAATGTATCCACTCTGGCTACAAAAGCGACGATACGTAAGGGTGTGATTGCGAATGACCAGAATATTTCAGAAACGACATTCTTCTCCTATTTAAATGCATTGGAGCGCTTATTTGTTATAGAGGATATACCTGCATGGAATCCAGCAATCCGTTCAAAAACAGCAATTCGTTCCGGAACAAAAAGAGGGTTTGTCGATCCTTCTCTTGCATGCGCTTCCCTGGGGCTTACTTATGAGGGGTTAATGCAGGATCTCAATACCCTTGGATTTTTGTTTGAATCTCTTGTGATTCGTGATCTGCGTATTTATTCCCAGCATCTGGGTGGAGAAATATCATATTATCATGATCGCTACGGTCTGGAATGTGATGCTGTTCTACATTTACGTGATGGTCGTTATGCGTTAATAGAAATGAAGTTGGGCAGCCGTGAAATTGAAGAGGGAGCTTCACATTTACGTAAATTAAAAGCATTGATACAGGAGCACAATCTGAAGGAGCCGTCATTCCTCATGGTGATTACCGGTGGTCAATTTGCATATAGACGGGAGGATGGGGTCCTAATCGTTCCTATTGGCTGTTTAAAACCTTGATATTGAAAAAATCTTCTTAGCTCCATAAGCTTTGGAACCAGGAAGATTTTTTGCTATAAATCAATCCTCCAGATAGATGGGGTTTGACCATGCACATCTGCCTTTCTCATCTATGCACTTCACACGAATCCATTTTTCACCACCGCGAAGGGCATAGGTTGCAGTAGAACATCCGTTATCATTTGTTGGCTGTATGCAATATCCTCTTTTTGGCCATGCCTTAAATACAATAGATGCAACCTTACTACAAGTAACACTAATCTCATTACCACATCGTGAAAACTGATAAATTTCAGGTCCGCTAGAAGCATAAAATCTTCCGTTTTTTAGAGCATCACTAATTCCCTTTCGACTAAACTCATCCAACTGTAGCATGGTAAACCCACCAAAGCTATCCCACATATGAACACCGGGAATATAGCGATTAGAATTATGATTATCATCAGCGGCAACTGCTTTTACGTTTTTATATTTAAGAAGCTCATCGAAAAAAATTTCATTGTTTCCATGATCTGTTCCTATATGGCAGTTATGATTATACACTTCAATAAAATCGTAGTTATTGAGAGATTGAAGATGTTCAAAGGTATTAAAAGACCAGTAAGGATGATTTAACATAACAAAGTTTCCTCGTTCCTTCACTTCATCAATGATGGTTTGTACATCCTGCATATGGTTATATTTCGGTACCGGTATGTATTCATCATGGCGATATCGGTTTGAGCATTCTTCGCTGTAATTGGCAATGCCATGGATATGAAAGGCTTCTTTATCCGGCAGCTCAATACTTCTTTCTATCCCAGGATAAACAATCATATCGTTTGTGTCAAATTCTTCAGTATCTGTATACTTTTCATGTTCAGATAAAGTAAGAATCGAATATCCTTGTTCTTTATAGCACTTAATCATTTGTTCGGGAGTAAGTAATCCATCGGATCTTGTAGAATGAGCATGGAAGTTAGCTTTGTACCAGCGCTTGTTTGTATCAAATTGTTCAAATTTTTTCATAGTGTCACCTCTCATGCATAAAGCAGCAATTTCCATGCCAAAAAAATTTGACACTAAATGGCATAGAAATTGCTACTATTATATTGTATATTTAAGAAAGACAGGGGATTCTTATGAAAGGAGAAGATGCAGGGGACATCAAATATATTATGCGTGTAAAAGATACTGTATTTGAAAAACTAAAAGAATTGACAATAGAGTCAAATAACGGAATCAGTGCCGCTGATCTGGCAGAGCATTTGAGTATGCGACGAAATCTTGTTTCCCAATATCTGAATGAACTAGTGATGGAACAACGAGTTGTGAAATCAAACACACGACCAGTTTTGTTTCAATTGATGAGCAATGAAACAGAGGAAGGAAAGAACCAGGAGGAGAAAACGGATGTGTTTTCTTCCTTTATTGGCGCGCAAGGAAGCTTACAATATGTGATTGAACAATGCCGTTCTGCGGTGCAATATCCGGGCAAAGGATTACCGATTCTTTTAAATGGTTCCAGTGGTGTAGGGAAAAGCTTTTTGGCAGAGCTGATTCACAGCTATGCAGTGGAAAGTGAAAATATAAAAAAAGATGCGCCGTTTATTACCTTGAACTGTGCGGATTATGCAAGCAATCCGGAACTTTTATCCGCACTGCTTTTCGGTTATGCGAAAGGGGCGTTTACCGGAGCAGAGCAAGCAAAGGCTGGTTTGATTCAGCAAGCTGATGAAGGGTATCTGTTTCTTGATGAAGTCCACCGCCTTAGCAGTGAAAGTCAGGAAAAGCTGTTCCTTCTCATGGATAAGAATGAGTATAGAAGAATTGGGGAAACCGATACGGTGCGCAAAGCACATGTCCGTATGATTTTTGCAACCACAGAGGATCCGCAAACGGTTTTAACACATACTTTGCGCAGAAGAATACCTATGATTATACACATACCATCACTGCAAGAACGTCCGATAAAAGAAAAACTTGAGTTGATTCGTTTATTTTATTACAGGGAATGTCAGGTATTTGAGCAGGAGGTATGTGTGCGTTCGCAAGTTATCAACCTTTTGCTTTCCTTACACGCAGAAGGAAATGTGGGAAGTCTACAAAATATTATTCGATATAGCTGTGCTTCTGCATTTCATTCCAGTCAAAAAAGAGATCAAATTCTGGTAGATGTTCCATCCCTTCCGGCAGATTGCAAGCTATCACAAATAGAAATGAAGGAATATGTGAAAGAAGACTTGGTGGTACATCGTCTTCAAAAGTTACAAATGGAAAGAGAATTGCATCATGAGCAGGATTTAACAAATATCTTGCGTGAATTTCAATCGAATTATGTGGAAAGTAAACACGAGTTTCAAGATATAGGAACGATGCAAAAAGCACTGTATCGCATTCTGGATACATATCACTTAGCTCCTGAACATGCTTTACAGGCTTCTCTGATTGAAGTTGTGATAACAGATTTTGAAGAAAAAAACGGCATCCATTTAGCTATGAATACCGGTAAAATTATCACTTGTTTATTAGAACGCTATGGAGAAGATTGTTTCAAAGATTTGGATAAATCCTTTACAGCAGAAATTCAGCGATTAGAAGGTTATCATTTTAAATTATTTTCCGTGGCACAGCGTCTTATTTATCAACTAGAAACAGCACTTGGTATTCATATGCGTTCACATTTACAATTCTATATTCTTCTTTATATCATTGTTACCAATTGCGGAAGTAAGGCGGTATGTTGTAATGCTTTGATTATGGCGCACGGAAACTCTACCGCAACCTCTATTTCCTCAGCCGCAAATGAAATGCTGGAGGAATATATATTCGAGGCTTTTGATATGCCGATTCACACATCCTATGAACTGTTTTCAACACTCCTTAAAAAGTATATGGAAAGAATCAATCCGAACTATCCTACACTTATCCTTGTTGATATGGGATCCCTGATGGAAATAGACAAGTATATGGAAGTAAACGATTATCAAGAAATCGGTATCATAGATTCTGTTAGTACAGCGTTGGCTTTGCAAGTCGGCGATATGATTCGTAAAGAAGTACCGATTGCTAAGCTTCTGCAGGATATTAGTGAACAAACAAAGCTGCACTATCGCTATTTACCTCCGAAAAAACGTAAGAAAGCTGTTGTTTGTGTATGCATTTCCGGTATTGGAACAGCGGAAAAGATAAAAGATATTATGAAGGATTTTGTACAGCCGGAATATGAATTATTGACCTGTGATTATATGAAAATTATGAAGGAGGGGAAAAACAATCAGGTATTTCATGACTATGATGTACAATGTTTGGTTGGAACATCAGATTTGGATGTTGCAGATATGGATTGTATCAATATTAACCATCTTATGAATAATGAGCAGACACAGGATATTGCAATCTTTATGGATAAAATTGTCGGAGCAGATGCACATGCTGATTTTAATTTGATTCAACAAAAAATTATCAAATCATTTTCTCTAGAAAATTTAATCAATCGTCTGGTGTTTTTGAATCCGCAGACCATTATTGATGATGTAGAAACTGTAATATTTGACACTGAAATTGGGATGCATTTAAAGTTTGACACTGATATACGTATGATGTTATTTCTTCATGTAGCAGTTTTAATTGAACGTGCTTTATTAAAGAATTGTGATGAGGATATTTACCAAAGTGAAGCATGGATGCTGGAACATAAAAGTGAAATTAAGCTGATATCTAAAGCGTTTTCAAGAGTTGAGAAGAAGTTCAATATTCATATAACAGATGCAGAAATTGTAAGTATTCTTTCTATGATTCAAATGCGGAAATAAAAGTTGACACAAAATTGGCACGTAAATTGCTAGAACACTGGTGAAAGGTGGTGATCGACGTATGTATAAAATTTTACTTGTATCACATGGTGTTATTGCCAAGGGGTTTTATGACACAATGCCGATGATACTGGGAACGCAGGCAGATGTAGCTTATGCATGTCTTGATGAAACCGGATCCGTAGAACAATTTGAAAAGACTGTAATACATCAGCTGAATGAGGTATGGGGGCAAGATGAAGTTCTTGTGCTGGCAGACATGATGAATGGGACGCCATCCAGAGTAGCAGCACAGCTAATTTCACAGCGTTCCTGTAAAGGATTGATTCTATGCGGAATGAACCTGAATGTACTGCTGGAAGCCTATATGAAACGCAATGAGGATCTTCAGATAATAGCGCAGGGACTTCTGACATCTGGGAAACCATCTTTTATGGAACTATATGCTTCAACGAATGAAGGAAATGAATAGGAGGAAATAGTATGGAAATACAATTTTGGCAAATTTTACTATTATCAGCATTTGGCTTTTTAGCGATTTATGACGATCTTAATACAAAAGTTGGTATTTTTGAACCAGTTGTTACCGGTTTGTTTGCCGGGCTAATCATGGGAGATGTAAAAATAGGACTTGAGATTGGTGGTACACTACAATTGATGGTACTAGGTATCGGAACATATGGTGGTGCAAGTATTCCTGATTATATGGCTGCTGCAATCATATCGACAGCATTTGCAGTAGCAAGCAATCAGGGAATAGAATTTGCACTTGCATTAGCGGTACCGATTGGATTATTACTAATGCAGATGGACGTTCTTGCTCGTTTTATCAACTCATTCTTCCAGCATCGTGCAGAACATGCATGTGAACAACATAATTACAAGAATGTTGAAAGATGGCACCTTACAGGAATCTTATCTTGGGGATTATCACGTTTCATTCCGATTTTCTTAGCATTGTACTTCGGATCAGATATTGTAGAAAAGGCAATTGAAATTGCACCACAGTGGTTGATGGATGGACTTAAAATAGCAGGTGGAGTATTACCGGCACTTGGTGTAGCGATATTGCTTCGCTATCTTCCAATTAAAAACTTCTATGGATATCTTATTATTGGTTTTGTATTAGCAAGCTATATGCAATTACCAATGCTTGCTGTTGCACTTGTAGGTGCAGGTCTGGCTTTGATTCGCTTTAAGCAAATTACAAGTAATGAACCAATGGTATCTGCTGTAGATCGTGGAGGAGATTTTTATGAAAACGAATAATCATTATGAGGTAACGAAAAAAGACTTAAATAAAAGCTTTTTCCGTTGGATTACACACGGACAGGACGCTTGGAGTTATGAAAAAATGCAGGCACTTGGATTTGCGTATTCTGTTATGCCTATTCTGAGAAAAATTTATAAAGATGATGAAAAAGGTATGCATAAATCAGTGATTAATCATATGCAATTCTTTAATTCAGGCTCCTATTTAGTACCTTTGATTATGGGGATTTCTGTTGGTATTGAGGAAAAGGAAAAAGAAAATAGTACAGAAGTTGTAGCTGCTATAAAAACAGGGCTTATGGGACCGTTAGCAGGTATTAACGATACATTATTTCAAGCAATTATTAAAACCGTTTTCGGTGCTATCGCAGCATATATGGCACTGGAAGGAAGCACAGTTGGAATTTGGTTATGGATTGCAGCAAATCTTGCGAAAGTGTTTGCATCCTATGAATTGATGCATCTTGGATATAAACAAGGTGTTAAGCTTGTTAATACGATGGAAACACAGCTGAAGAAGATTACTGAGTGCGCTAATATTCTAGGTATCATGGTTATTGGTGCATTGATACCAAGTGTTGTAAAAGCAAATTTTGCACTTGTATACAAAAGTGGAGAGATAGAAATGGAATTACAATCTTTTGTAGATAAAATTATGCCATCCCTTCTTCCAGTTTTGATTGTTGCAGGTGTCTATTGGTTATTAGGGAAAAAGAATATAAATTCTACAAAAGCTGTATTGATTCTAATCGCATTTTCGATTCTCTGCGGTTTCTTTGGAATCTTAGGGTAGGTGAATTATATGGAAGGAATTGTACACGTTAGAATTGATGATCGAATGATTCATGGTCAGGTAGCAGTTTTTTGGAGTAATAATTTTCGAGTAAATCGAATCATGGTAGCGAATGATGCTTTGGAGAATGATGAAATAACAAAAAGTGCTTTGCGTATGGTAGTACCTACAGGAATGAGTACCTCCTTACTTACTGTAAATACTGCAGCTAAAAATATTCTTGCCGGAAAATATAAAGGACAGCGCGTACTGTTAGTTTTAACTACACCGGTCACAGCGGTAAGATTGATGGATATGGGGGTAAAAATCGAATCTATTAACGTTGGTAATATGTCAAATAGAGAAAATACGGTACAGATTAAACGTACTGTCAGTGTAACGCAAGAAGAAGCAGACGCATTCCGCGAATTGCATAAACGCGGAGTGGAATTAACAAGTATGATGGTTCCAGATGAACCTAAATCATATATTATGGACTATCTGGAAAGGAGTGATTAAAGGACATAATGAACAAAGCAAAAGATATTTTATTTATTCTAATAGGTAATTTGCTCATTACATCAGCGTATGCCTTTATAACTGTTCCGCATGAAATAGTTAATGGAGGAATCACAAGCTTCTCCATGGTGATAAGTAATATTATTCATTGTGATATATCGTTAATAACAAATCTAATAACCATTATTTTATTGGCACTTTGTTTATTCGGATTGGGGAAAGAAACCTTTCTAAAATCAATTTTCAGCAGTTTATGTTATATGGTATTATTTAGCTTTTTTCACTCATTGGGGTTTACATTGCATATGAATCAGGTTGTCTGTCTAATCATAGCAGCAATTATGGTGGGATTCGGATATTACTTTTGTATTATTGCCAATTCAAGTACGGTAGGTTTTGATGTGATTGCGTTGATTGTTAATAAACGCAATGCGTCTATTTCAATAGCAAAGACTATGCGTTTAATCAATATAATCGTCATCCTTTTAGGATTCCTTACCTATGGGGTAACGTCCATTATTATGGGGATTGTGTTTGCATTGATTCAAACAAAAGTGTTGGATGTATTATTGAATATAGATGTAGCCCCCAGATTGTTGAGAAAAATGCATAGCTGAAAATATTAAAAGAGCAGTTATTATAAGTATTATAGGAAAAGAGGTAACGAAGTGAAAAAAATTAAAATCGGAGTGGTAGGAGCCGGAATTTACGGTACTTATCATATC
>QULU01000019.1 GCA_003481775.1 Clostridiaceae bacterium OM02-2AC | reverse complement strand
TTTTTTATTCGCCTTTTGAAAGTGGAATTTAACTTTTCACTTCAGCCTTTTTATTTGGAATCACGGTAATTAGGAAAGTTTATAAATAAGGAGGATGAACTCGACACGTTCATACAAAGATTCTGAATAAAAAGTCCATTGGCAGATTCTTATGAAATCTGGTTACAGTATACCACGAAGAAAGCATACTTTCAATACATTTTTCAATTTTTATTCATTTTATTTCTGAAAATATTTTCACAATTCCAGTAATTCATGTATGAGCTTCCATCCGTCATTATCCAACAAAAAGGTATCATCGACGGAAATATACGTATCGTCTTGAATAATCAAAACCTCATAATCCCCCTTATACATGATGACGCCATGTGTCTTGATTGGCTCCCCATAGCCCCTGCACAGCTGCTCCAATCCATCCTCACTTTGATAACGACGCTTCGTCCACTCCTTAAAAAATCCTTCACGTATGCGATACCAATCGATATGCACATCCTTATCCGATGCATCTTCTTCCTCGCTGTAGGCGCTGAAGGACATATGCTCGCTCAGCATGGAAGACTCCCGATAGCTGTCCAGCGTCAGACCTGCGGTATTTACATGCTGCATGACAAAATCCGATAATCTTGTCTGTTCCATTGGCTTTTGAAAGGAAAGCGAGTCATAGGTACTGGAAAGTGTGATATTCACGCCGATAGCAAAGGTTACCCAAAGCAGTGCGATACTGCCGATCACCTTGAACCCCATAGGATATTTGGTTTTCCAAAGACGGTGAATGAGCACTCCGAAAATCAGAAAGATCACAGTAAATGCGATCACATAAAGCACATTGACTGTGAGCAAAGAGCCGATCATCGTACAAAGCAGCAGCGCAACACTGCCGTACACGATTCTTGACTGCCGCAGCAGCGTTTTGGAAGAGGTGACATTCCTTCTGCGCACAAGCCATATAAAGTAAGGGAGGAGATGAATCAGCCATGTGATATTTAATGCGACCATTAAAAGAAATGTCTGAAACTGAGAACCGTTGGCGTACATACTCCAACGAAGCCCATCATAGCTTTGCAGCAACAGCAGTATATACAGCACCCATGATACCAGCAGCCATACAGCTGTCTTATGCATACTCACATTCAATATGCGGCGATCCTCCACTGTCCCCTCGCGTAACGTGAGGTTGGGCTCATTACAGCGATACACCATGAGCGGCCCATTTGATCCGATGAACGTATACCCGAATTCTTCCACAAAGGTGCGATACTTATGTGCATCCGCTGTTTCCGAATCCGGTATAATCATGGAGTAATCCTTTGTATAATCCACAAGATAGTACGCCCCCTGTGACGTATCCGCTTCAAATGTGAGCCAGCAGGAGCGATCCCCCTTCAAGCTCACCAACTTCCATCCCTTTTCCGCCATTTCATTCAGATATGCCTGTAAAGCCGGATATTCAAACGGATAAACAATCAGCCATACATGCTTCTTTTTTCGTTTCATGATGCCGCCTCCTCTTCGCCGCCCTGCTTTTCCATCCATGCCTCACCATCCTGCAGCATGGTTTTCAAGCGTCTGTATTCCTGCATCAGCATCCCCTTCCCTTTTTCTGTAATCAGATAAAACCGTTTCCTTCCATCCGATTCCGTTTCCCGAATCATATCTTCATTTTCAAACTTTGACAGCATGGTATACAGCGTGCCCGGCACCAGGTGCACTCTGCCCTTGGTCAGTGTCAGCACAAACTCTGTAATCTCCATCCCACAGCGCGCCTGAAGCAGCGCAAGCAGCGTATAGTACATTGGCTCTGTCAATGTTTCCAGCTGTTTCTTCGGCACAGAACCACCTCCAATATCGTTTAACGATATTTCTTCATCTACATTATATTATCGTTAAACGATATTGTCAATAAGCTTAGTTCATTGCATAAGATTAAGCTTAGAAATTGGCGATGTTAGAGCGCTGATAATCAGCATGTAAGTGGATATGAACAAATGTCTTTGAAACTCACGAAGGACGCTGCCTCCTACGCTTCCATAGAGCAGTGTGGATTTTGATAACGGGCGGCGCAACAAGCTACCACATGGATATCCCTTATATAAATATAAGCAGTGGTATCTGCATGATCTCCTGCACTGCTGTACTACGTAAATACTGCGGATTGAAACACCCTCCCTTAACTTGTCACACTGCAACAGCTATGCTATACTTCGTTTAACAAACACGATGAGGAGGAGAACACCTATGAAAAAACGTAAAAGCATTCCCGGCAAATGGATGCTGGCCATCATGCTTGCCCTGCTTCTCACCACATGCTACTTCGTCCTAAACAGCCGGGCATACCTGCTGGAACAAAAGGAACAGCTGGTACAGCAGGAGCAAAAGCTGATAGCACAGGAGGAAGCAGGAATTCCCATCCGCACACAGCATGTTTCTCCTGCATCTGTTCATGTTGGAGCTGCCTACCTGTGGATCATCCCCTTCGGCATTTTGGAGCTCTGTATTCTTATTCTGTATATCGTCCGCTATCTTGTATAGCTTTCTATTTACGCCATTCGCATTGTAGATCACGCCGCAGCATGCTATACTGAAGTCACAAGGAAGTGATTTTATGACACGTAATGAAGCAACACTCCATGCAATGCCGATCGGCTGCGACACCTGCATGGAGTAAATAAGTCGCAGCCTATGCCGGCCTTGCATCCTGAACATATTGTAAAGGAGGAGCCTGCATGAAATATGTAAATGCCCATACGGTGTTACCTGAGCGTCTGGTGGAGGAGCTACAGAACTATGTACAGGCAGGATATATCTATATTCCTGCTGCCGGAAAGAAAAAACGCTGGGGAAAGCGCAGCGGCTATCGAAAAGAATTGCAGCTGCGAAATGAAAGCATCCGACAACGCTATGTGTCCGGCTGCACGATTGATGAGCTTTCCAGTCAGTACGCATTATCCCACCATGCGATCAAGAAAATCATCTATCAGAAATGACAAGAATGCTGCGGCATTCTTTTTTTCTACAAAACAGCGCTGTACGATTCTGTAGCTTGCCAGAAACACATATCCTTTCGTACAATGAACTGGTAGAGAGGAGAAATAAACATGAAGGAAAACCTGATCTATCCGCGCAGCGACGATCCGCATACCGTCTATATCAAAAATGTCATAACACGGCCGGAAATCACGGCAGGTGAATTTTCCATGTACAATGACCATGCGCAGGATCCCCGTGATTTTGAAAAGCATAACGTTTTATACCAGTATCCGGTTAACCGCGATCGACTGATCATCGGAAAATTCTGTTCCATCGCATGTGGTGCAAAATTTTTATTTAACAGTGCAAATCATGCACTGCAATCCCTGTCAACCTATCCCTTCCCCATATTTTTCGAGGAATGGCAGCAAATGCCGGAGAATGTCACATCTGCATGGGATAACAAGGGAGATATTGTGATCGGCAATGACGTATGGATCGGATACGAAGCAGTGATTCTGGCCGGTGTTACAATCGGTGACGGTGCCATTATCGGAACACGGGCTCTTGTCACAAAGGATGTTGCGCCCTATACCATCGTCGGCGGTATGCCTGCCAGAGAAATACGGCTGCGATTTTCCGAAGAAACCATAGCGGAGCTGCTTGCACTGAAATGGTGGGACTGGCCAATCGAGCTTATCCAAAGCAATATAGCGGCTCTGCAAAATGGTGATATCCGTCAATTAAAAAACGCAAGGAAGCATTCACATCCATATGAGGGCTTAAACTCCATATAAAGGCGAAAAAAACGCGGCATTCTATGCTCCGCGTTTTTTCTACTGCCATCCTATTCGTAGGTCACATGTACACGATCTCTCGCCTGTGAGGAGGATACGATCACAACATTTTCTCTGTAATCCATCGTATAGACCTTGCGATGCTTCAAGCCGTCCAGAAAGGTGTTCAGGAAATCCATGCCGTCATTGACGCCCCACTCATGATCATAGCGCTCTTCAATAACGATCGTATTCCCACTCGTTTTCACCCGTACATCCGTTGCATACTCAATACGAACCTCATCCTTCATGCTCTCATCATATTTCCACTCATAGCCTGTGTAGTAATCATCTTCAAACACAATATTCAAATCCTGATCCTTCACCCGGAAGGTCTGTGTCTTTACCGTATCAGAGCCGTAATAGGCGCTTCTTCCGTCCACAAATTCAAATTCCTTGATTTCAAATACCAGCATGGTTGTTCCGATCGCCATCATCGTAATTCCGACAATCAGGGATATCAGAAATTTTTTCATATGCTTACCCCCTTCTCCATAACACGCTGTACAACAGAGACAGGAAGCCTCCGGTCGCCACCAATGCACCGATGACGATAAAGTAGGCACCAAACAGGGTCAATCCTTCAAAGCTGAGCACAATCATAGCACCCAGGGCACAGCACAATGCCACGATGATACCGATAAAAGGAATCATCATCAGGCAGAAGAAGATTCGCATCAGAATTGTCGCAACACTTGTCACCCCACGCTCGACATGATCCCCCTCATAGGAACGGCGATATTCTCTTCTGCGCGGCTCCTCATACATGCTTTCATCCTCATACTCATCAAATGTATCATCCGTTTCTGCAGTCTGCGCAGCTCTTTCCTGATATCTTACATCATCACGCTCATCATACACCGTTTCCCGCCGCGTGTTGCGATCATTGGTAAAGGAATGCACGGTCTTTTTTGCCTGATCGAAATCAAAGCTTTCCTTAAAATCATCAAACACACTGGCGCCATCCCCGTTTTTTGAATGGCGGTAACGGTTCAGCCGCTTTGTGCACAGGTTGACCAGCACGACAACAAAGATTGCGACATAGGCAACACCGATAATAAATTTCCAAATAGCAGCCAGAAGACTTCCGATTCCAAAGCCAGCCACGGAATGCAGCAGACTGCTTCCCAAAGAGGAAATCATACGAAACGGAATATGCAGAACAGCCAGCAGAATCAGGATCACCAGAATTTCAAATACCAGGCGTACAACATCATCCATTTGCAGGGAGGTGAAGGAGCCCAGAAACCGCTGAAAGCCATTGAACAGATCATCCATAAAGCGGTTCAGCTTGGTATCAAAGGAACGGTTGACACGATCCGTATTGATTTTATAAGCATCCAGAATATCATCCACCAGCTCATCGATATTTCCAAAATCCTCGATTGCCTCTTCCTCCGTTTTCCCCTCCTTCATTTTCATTTCAATATGTGTGCGGTACTCATCAATGATATCTCGTCGTTCCCTTTCATTGATCACATCCAGCTTGCGATCCAGCAATCGCAGAAATTCATCTTTCGTCATCGATTTCACTCTCCTTTATAAATCTGCTGACCTGTTCATGGAATTCATTCCATTCCTGCAGCAGCTCCTTTGTCCTCGTTTTTCCATTCCCGGTTATGCGATAATATTTTCGCGGAGGTCCCTCCGTGGATTCACTGAGGTAGGTTTCAAAATAGTGCTCATTGGTCAGACGCTTCAGCAGCGGATAAATGGTTCCCTCATTCACATTGATAACCTTACTGACCTCGGACACCAGCTCATATCCGTACATATCTTTTTTATATACGCAAAGCAGCACAATCAGTTCCAGAACACCCTTCTTGAATTGTGTGTTCACCAGCATCACCTCCACTATTATAATACATCCAGTACTTTGCATTGTCAAGTACTAAAATAAAAGTAATACTGTGGATTGCAGAATAGAACAGATCATATACAAAAAAACTACAGGCTATCCGACAGATATACCTGTAGTCCCTTCGTATATGAATAAAACGATACTCTCCACCTTATTCAGGAATGCAGATCATACAACGCATTTAATCGCATCGAAGCAAGCTTCAAAAGCTCCTCTGCATCTGTTTTCTTTGCCACACAGCGGACAATAGCGCTTTTCGGTTCCACAAAGACCTTTTTCCCTTGTATTTTCTTTTTCCAGAATAGCTGCAGTATAAAGTCCTCGATTGCCTCCATTGCCTTTTCACTCCTCGTATCTTCGAAGATTGCTATGACGAATTCCTCTTCACTCAAACGTGCAGCGATACTTCCCAAAGGCAGATGCTCCTGAACACCCTGCTGTATGATTTGCAAATATGCCTGCATTTCCTCCATACTGCAGTTTTTGCGCAGCTTATAAAAATTATACATCTGAATATACAGTACAGATACTTCCTTGTCCCCCTGCATTTGTTTCGCACGCTTCATAAAATAGAAGAATCCCTCACGAGTCAGCAAGCCGCTGTCTGCATCAGTATAGGATTCCCTTATCAATTGCTTTTTCTGTACATGCACACGCAGTGCGAGGTATACAAGGGCGAGGATGAGTAAAGCAGCGAGTAAGCATATGCCGTTGATTGCAAGCTTCACGGAATAAGGCAGCCAACCATTCTCTGGCAGAATGCTGAGATTCCATGTCGCAGGTAAGCTAACCTCCAGCTTTACAGCCTCGGAGAAATCAACACTCAGATCAGACACCCTCATTACCGTCTTTTTTTCACCAAGCGCATTTACTCTCCACAGCTCATACTCATAGCCTCTTTTCTGGAGATATTCCAGATTCATGGCTTTTATAAGATACGCACTATCCACTGCCGCGATAATCTCTCCCTTGTACTGATTATTTTCATACAGCGGCTCAATAAAGAGAAATACCTCCTCCTTTGTCGAAGACAGCGTTTCCGGTCCTGCAATAACCCCGTCCTTTATCACCTTTGCAAGGGTATAGCTATAGGATACATCATGTAATTTCATGCCGATTGCCGATTTGTATTTCTCTCTCGGATAAATTGCCTGTAAGGTATCCTGCTCAAAGTAGGACAGAAAACGGATTTCGGCATGGTCCTTCAGAAGCTTCGCTGCCTTCTCTTCAAACAGTGTCAGATTTGCTTTCTCCTTTGTATCCAGTGTAAACATCAATTTGGATGCAAAATTCTCTGCATCCAATTGCTGTATCAGATGCTTGCCGAAAAGCTCAATGACGGTTTCCGCAGTCTGACGCCGTTTGCTGATCAATGCTGCCTTTATGCTTTTTCCGGTATACAGACTCAGCCCCAGTACAAGGATAACCAAGAAAAGTACGGGGAGTTTTCTTTTTAATGACATCCGCCTCATATCAGGACTCTCCCTTCAGAAAGAGGGAATACGCTTTTTTGCCATGCCGCTTCACATCATACAGGGCCTTATCCGCCTTTGCAATCAGCACATCCAAAGAATCTGTTTTGTTCCAGATACAGGCACCGATACTGCAATGCACGGCCACATCTGTCTGACTTACAGCGATTGAGAAATTCAGTTTTTCAACAAGCTCGGATAATACGGCATGAACCTCCTGTGCGGTATCTACATCGTTTAAAACAAGAATGAATTCGTCTCCGCCATAGCGCCCGACAATGCCCTCGTATTTCATTTCATATTCCCGTAGAATGGAACCGATTTTTCTTAAAGCACTATCACCTGCCTGATGCCCGTGTGTATCGTTCAGCGTTTTCAGGTCATCAAGATCAACAAAGCAAAGTGTCGTACAGCTCCCGTATTCTCCACTCTCCAGCAGCTTCTGCATCCTGCTTAGGAATACCGTTCGCGTTACGACGCCGGTCAATCCGTCCCGCAGTCCTGTACTGCTCATTTGCAGTAAATCATTATAATCCACTTGTTCGGGAATGCTGTTCTTATACAATTTCCGCTCCATCCTGTGGACGGCAGCTACCATGCTTTCCATATTCGCTTTTTGCTGCTGGCTGTATGCTCTCACCAGCAGATAAAGAGAGAGTGTGATTGCAGCAGTAATCGCAGCAATCAGCAGCAGATGGGGCAGCATAGATGAAAACAGGCGAAAGAAGTCGATTGTTATCAGAATATCCCAATTTGTATTTTTGACAGGACCGTATGCAGTATACATCAGATTTCCGTCTTTCCTACTATAGAAAGAGCCGGATTCACGCGCCAGCAGTTTAGTTTCCAGCGTATCCGTCGTCATGCTGTACATACGGACATCCTGCAGTTGATCCACATAGGAGGATCCATAGGATAACCCATTTGTCGATGACATGGTCTGTCCCTTAGAACCGATTAGAACAGCTTCGCTTTGATTTGCGGATGCCGCCTTTTTCAATAGCTCAACGGAATCATCAAAATATATCGAGCAAAACAAGCTTCCAGTCATAACACCGTCCTGAAGCAGCGGAACAGCAACCGTATAGTTCAGGGTAACGCCATCTGCACCGGCAATAAAGCTGTCAGTAACAATCGGCTGCTTTGTGGCATACAGCTTCTGCATATGCTCTCGAGCAGCCAGACTGGCCGGTTCCTCCCCCAATGTGTAAACCTGTACATCCTCATCAACGTAGCAGATAAACATATAGCCGAACTGTGTATTGATGCTGTCCAGCTTTTCCACCTTTTCCTCCCATTTTACAGAGGGATCATAAAATTCAGGAAGTGCCGCAAGTGCGTTTAAAAGTTTCAGGGATTCATCAATCCGCTGCGATATCTGCGCTGCTGCACTTTGCTGTGCCGCCTGCGCCGACTGCTTCATCGAACGAATCGTCAGCAGTGATCCCGCGCATATCACCAGAAGCAGATACAGCATCAAAAAAAGCAGAAAATAGGTACGAACCGGTGTAAACGAGAGGATTCGGCTTTCCTGCTTCTGCTGTACCTTTCTCTTGATTTTATGCATACATATTCACCTCATAGCCTTTATTTAATAAGTATAACATATCTGTCACACGATACGCCATGTTTCCATAAAACTTTACATATATATTTATTTATACCCAAAATGTGTATGCTTACATGCTGTGCACATATCGCACGAAGCAAAAAAAAGCTGCAGATTCAATGTCCTGCAGCTACTCATTCGTACTACCAAAGCCGCCGTTTCGCTGCTTTTGCACATCATCATCCTCACAGATTCCAAACGGAAGAAAGATTCCCTGTGCAAAGCCGTCTCCTGCGTGAAGCTGTACGATTTTCCCCTCGGTTGAAGCATTCATCATCTTAATGAAGATATGCCCTTCGTTGTCGCTTTCAAAATAATCGCTGTCAATAATTCCTACGGTGTTGTTAAACTGCAAACGATAGGTAAAGCCCAGTGAGCTGCGCGGAAACAGCTGCAGCACCCAGCCCTCTTGAATCTCCGCACGGATACCGGTTGGTATTTTTATCGTTTCCCTTGGTTTCAGGGAAACTGCCGCAGGTGCAAAAAAATCATAGCCGGCTGATCCCTTTGTCGCACGCACAGGCAGTCTTAACGTCTCGTATATTCTCTGAATTTCTGCCGCATCGGTCCCGGGAAATGCAGTGACCCAGTCCTTCTCAAACCGTTGCATGCTCACCTTATGAAATTTCGCTATTTTCTCCATATCGGATACCTCCTTACATTCCTATTTATTCTACCACAGAAACCATACAGTTTACCTGCTGTATATATAATATTTCAAGCAGACTCTATCCTGCTGGATAACAGCGCCATCGTGCTACCATAGCCTCCCAATGCCGTTTTTTTCTGCACGCAAAACAGGCACAGATTCTTTCATTTCGGTAATCTGTGCCTGCAGATAAGGATATCTGATCAGCATCTATTTCATACAGTATCATTCCATACAGCGTTGTATGCGCTCCTGACGATATTGAGAAGTAAACAATTCATAGTAATAGCCCTGCTTCGCCATCAGCTCCTCATGGGTACCCTGCTCAATAATCACACCATGCTGCAGCACAACGATAATATCTGCTGAAACAATCGTACTCAGACGG
This sequence comes from Clostridiaceae bacterium OM02-2AC, assembly GCA_003481775.1. Lineage (GTDB taxonomy): Bacteria > Bacillota_I > Bacilli_A > Erysipelotrichales > Erysipelotrichaceae > Clostridium_AQ. The sequence goes on along the minus strand of QULU01000019.1, from coordinate 74,340 downwards.
TGCGCAACCACAAAGCTTGTACGACCGTGCAGCAGCTGATCCATCGCATACTGGATCGCCTTTTCACTTTCTGTATCAATGGAGCTTGTCGCCTCGTCCAAAATCACGATGGCGGGATCACACAGCATGGCTCTTGCAAAGGAAATCAGCTGCTTCTGTCCGGTTGAAAGACGATCTCCGCCCTCACCGACTTCAGTGTCATAGCCCTTTTCCATACGGCTGATGAAATCATGTGCCTGAATCAGGCGGGCAACCTGCTCCACCTCTTTATCACTGGCATCACGACGGCCATAGCGAATATTATCCCGTATAGTCCCGCTGAACAGATTCGGCGTCTGCAATACATAGCCGATATGGGAATGCAGCCATCCCACACTGCGCTCTCTTAAATTCTTCCCATCCATAAGGATACGTCCCGAGCAGGGCTCATAGAAACGACAGAGCAGATTGACAATGGTGCTTTTCCCGGAACCGGTTTCTCCCACCAGCGCTACCGTCTGTCCTTTCGCTACGCGCAAACAGAAATCGCGCAGAACAGGCTCATTCTCATAATAATAGAAATTCACATGGTCAAAGACGACATCCCCCTGAAGTTGCTCATAAGCTTCGGTATGCTCCTCTAATAAGGTTCCATAGCGCTCGATGACATCCGGGTAATCCGTGATTTCGATTTCCTCCTCCAGCAAAGCAACCACACGCTCCGCACTTGCCTGCGCCATCTGTATTTCCGCAAGCACACGGGCAATCTGCTTCAGCGGATCAAAGAACAGCTGTGCATAGTTGATAAACATCGCCAGGGTTCCAAACTGAATGGTTTTCAAAAGCACCTGTTCCCCACCCACATACAGCAGCAGGGCGATAACGACAGCAGACAGCAGATATACGATTGGCTGAAAGATGGCATTGATACGCAAGGCACGCATGCTGTAGCGCTTCATAGCATCGGTTTTCGTTTGGAATTCATCGTAATTCTGCTGTTCGATTCCCAGCGTTTTCGTTGTCTTGGCACCGTTGATGCCTTCCACAAAGGAAGCGGTAATACGGGAATTGGCTTTTCTCGACTGCCGCTGTGCAGACAGGATGCGACGCTGAAAATACAGGGAGACAAACCAGAGTAGCGGAACAACCACCAGAACACACAATGCCATCTGCCAGTTGACAAGCAGCATGACCGCACTGATTCCCAGCATTACAAATATCCCCCATACCACATCGACAAAGGCCCATGCCAGCGTTTCAGCAAGACGTGCCGTATCCGAGGTGATTCTGGCCATCAGCCACCCGTTTGCCGTACGGTCAAAGTAGGAAAAGGTCTGCTCCTGCAGCTTGCGAAAGCACTTCTCTCGCAGATTTTTACCAAAATCACTCTCCACTCTTGCGGCAAGACGGAAAAACAGATATACCAGCAGACACTGTGCCAGTATCATTCCAACATACACAAGGATGAATACCGGCAGTGTATCTGCGCCTGTTCGATCATCGACATACGTATTCAGGGCGTAGCGGTTCAGCAGTGGCATGATGACATCGGTAACCGCCAGAATGGTATTAAAGAAGATGAGTGGAATCACACTTTTTTTATGCTCCCACAGCAGCTGGAAAACCTTATTCCAGGTACCGCGGTCAAAAACATCACTTTCAAACTCCTGTTCCTTCATGATGCGCTGTGCCATATGCCTCACCTCCTTCCTTCTGAATTTCATAAATGCGTCGATACAGGCCATCCTGCTTGATCAGCTCCTCGTGCGTTCCCTCCTGTACCAGTCGTCCATGCTCCAAAACCAGGATGCGATCGGCATTCTGTGCGGATGCTACACGATGGGTGATCATGAGCATCGTCATGGAATAGCGGATATCCTGCAGGGCTTCCTGTATCATCGCATCCGTTTTCATATCCAACGCTGACAGCGAATCATCAAACACCATGATCGGACTTTTAGCAAGCAGAGAACGTGCGATTGCCACACGCTGCTTCTGTCCCCCCGACAGCGTAACGCCCTTTTCTCCGACCATCGTTTCATAGCCCTGATCAAACTCCTCGATATCCTTGTGAATACAGGACATCCGGGCAGCCTCCAATACATCCTCCCGCATCGCATGATGATCGGACAGATGAATATTCTCATAAATCGTCTTGGAAAACAGAAACGGCTCCTGCAAAACGATCTGCACATGACGGCGCAGCCACGATTTGGCAATATCGCGCAGCTCCACACCGTTGATGGTAATACTGCCACGGTCATAGTCATAGATACCGCTCAACAGATGAACAAGACTGGATTTCCCGCTCCCCGTCGGTCCCATGATGGCGATACGCTCTCCCTCATGGATGGTAAAGGACACATCGTGCAGCGTATGCCGGCTTCCATCCTCATAGCGAAAGCTTACATGATCAAAGCGGATATTGCCACGGATATCCGGTCGCAGCCCGCTCTCCAGATCCTCTGCCTCCTCCTGCAGCACCTCCTCAATTCGCGTGATGGAAACGCTGACCTTACCAAGATCGGATAAAATTCTTCCAAGCTGGCGCAGCGGCCACACGATGGTACTCTCATACATCAAAAACACAAAGAACGTGCCGACACTCAGCTCTCCCTGCAGCGCCATGCCGATTCCGAAAATGATCATAAGCAGAATTTGCATCTGTCCCAGAAAATCCGTGCCGCTCCAAAACAGTGCCAGGGCATGCATCAAATCAAAATATTTCTTGCGATATGCATCATTCGCCGCTTCAAATTTATCAATTTCATGCTGTTCCTGATGAAATGCCTTTACGACACGCATAGCGTTCAGATTTTCCTGCAGCACGGTGGTCATGGAGCTTTCCGCCAGATCACATTCCAGAAATATCTTCTTCGCCTTGGAAAAAAACACATAGCTGGCAATCAGAATCAGCGGAATCAGTGCAATGGATACCAGCGTCAGCTTCACACTGCGGCTCAACAGAATCAGCGCTGCCAGTGTGACATTTAAAATCGCAAACAGCATCTCAGAAAACTGGTTGGCCAGAAAGCGCCGCACCGTTTCGATATCCGAGGTGCTCCGCTGAATCAAATCCCCGCTGTCCCTGCTTTTATGATAGGAAAACGGCAGCTTCTGTAAATGGTCATATAAATCATTGCGCACATTCAGCGCCAGCGTTTCCGCGACATTCCCGGCATGCATACTTCTGCGGTTGATGGCAAAGGCCACCATCAGATAGCTTGCCACTACCAGAAGGGAGCCAATCCACAAATGAGACTGTACCGCCTGCATACCGCCTGCCATATCCACCAGCTGCTGCAAAAAAGCATTTTCAAACGGTACTCCCTGAATGATATTGTCGATCATCCAGGAAATGATCAACGGTGCAGCCAACATAAACAAGGAATATATCGCCACATCCAGTAAAATCAGTACAAACTGATACCGGTACGGACGTACATATCTCCATACGAATCGTATTTTTTTCATAATCCCCTTCCTCTCTATATACAAAAAAATAGGCAATAAGCCTATTTCCCGTCATGCTTTCACAACCCCTGTGCCACAGGCACAGATATCCTGATTAGCCCAGCTTCTCAGCGTACTCGCTCAGCGCCTCCGCAATCTGATCCGGGCAGGATGTCGGCTTCGCTCCACAGCGAACCCCACGAAATGCATCCAGTACTTCACTTATTTTTTTATCTTTTATAATTCTGGAAATGCCCAGCAGATTGCCTGCACAGCCGCCAACGATGGTTACATTGCGAATGATATCGCCGTCCATCTCAAAACGCATTTCTCTTGAGCATACGCCCTTTGGTCTATATACAAATGTTTCCATAACAAGTTCCTCCTCAAATAATCGCAATCATTCTATGTGTATTCGTCTTAGAACCGCTTTTGCGACATGTGCCACAAACAGTCCGGTCGGGATGCCCAGCAAAATCAATACCGGCAGAATCGCCTGCATGAAGAATTGCTGATAAATCAGCGTTACTGCAAGTACCTGTCCAATGGCATGTGCGCTGCTTCCCGCTACACTGACACCATATATACTCATCGGTGTTTTTCTGGCAAGGATACAGGCAAGTGTCGACATAAGGACGCCGCACATGGAAAGCCAGAAGCCGGTGCCAAACAGCATACCTCTCAACAAAGAAGCCAGTACAACCCGCATGAGGTTGATAGAGAGCATTACCTTTGCATCAAACAGATAATACGCAATCAGACCAACAATATTGGCCAGACCCAGCTTGAATCCCGGCACCGGTACCGGCACGGGAATCATGGATTCGATCATATGAAAGAGAATACTGATAGCCGTCAGCATCGTTATCGTTGTCATCCTCTGTGTGCGGCTCATCACTGTATCACCGTATCCACATCATCATCACGCACGTCGCCAGTTTCAATCTGTACGACGATATTGTTGGGCAGACACACAATCGGGCGATTGGCATCCTCCACCCATCCCTGAATGGAACAGAGATGATAGGGACTGTTTTCCTTTTCCACGCGAACACGTTTATCCTTTACCTCCACCTGTACATCACCGAGCGTTCCCTTTACGGTATACACATCGTTGAGCGACAGGCTCTTTCTGAGTATTTCACGATCCTTATAGCTGACAACAACTTCCTTTTTCCGCCCAACATCCCGGTATGCGCTCCAAACAAGGGGAACATACAGCAGGCAGGCACAAGCTGCGACGATCATAATAAATAGTTTATCTGCTTTATTCATAGATCCTCCAACATTATTCTATTATACCCGAGAGAAAACGCTTTGCAAACCCTTTTCGTGAAAGAATGCAGAAGCTGATACGATTTGAGAGAAAAAAAGATACCTGCATCGGCGATTTTACTGCCCTGCAGATATCGTGTTACCTATTTTGCATTTTTCTCTGCATCCTGTATGGCTTTTATAAATCCGTCTACGCTGATGGTACAGCCGCTTCTGACATCATTGTTTTCTGCCTTGCCATCCTGATTGAGCTTGATTTTATCGATGCCATGCTTTTCGACATATTTTTCAAAAAAGGCGATCTGCTCATTCCATTCCTTTTTAATCGGACTGGCCTGCTTCATACCATATTCCTCACCAAGCTCTTTTTTGGTCTTATCCTTACCCTTGGCGGTTTCATCAATTTCAACCTCGGCAATCTTATCATTTTTTAATTTGACTCTGGCCGTCGTCTTTTCCCCGTTGTCATTTGTAAAGGTTCCCGTACCTTCCTTTTCTACGCTCTTTCCGCCGCAGCCGCAAAGCAGTACGGAAAGGCCCAGCATCATTACCTGCTTTTTCATGCATATCATCCTTTCGCTGCTGTTAGTATGCTATGCATTCCACGCCGTTATACTACTGCCATGCAATTTCACCATCATACAGCTGCTTCAGCTGTTCTCTGAGCCATGCATAGGTAAAGTCGGCACTGATGGTTCGCTGACCATGCTTTGCCGCCAGCTCTTCCGTATAGGAAGAAAACGGCAGCAGCTCAAAGCTGTCATAGGAGGCATCGAAGTGATTGACAATCGGTACCATTTTTTTATGTTTCACGGTCGTTTCTCCTGTTTTTGTATTCAATTCCACGTCACATTGCACGATTCCGCCGATTTCATACATATTGGTGAAGGTTTCACTGGCACGATCAACCCCCATAGCAGCTGAAACAAAATTACCCAGCGAATACATTACGAAGGTTTCCTTTCCCTGTGCATTCGTTAAGGTCTCCACCCTTTGCAGACAATGCGGATGGTTGCCGATGATGATATCCACGCCCTGCTCGTTGAGAAAGTCAGCAGCATCGCGCTGGGCAGCATCCAGCTCATAGGTGAATTCGGTTCCCCAGTGCATCGCCGCAATGACCACGTCCGCTTGCTCTTTCGCTTTCTGCACATCCTTTGCCAGCTGCTTTTTACAGCGGTCATCAAACACATGCTCCTCATTGAGAAAATGATTGACTGCAAAGCTGTGTTCCGCATCGATCCACTGATTGGTATCATAGGTATAGGCAAGAATCGCAAAGCGTATCCCGTTTCGCTCCACCACAAGGATATCATCCCGCTGCTCCTTATGTTCATAAGCACCGGTTGTTTGGATACCGACATCCTCCAAATTCCTCCGGGTATTCACGATACCCTGCATGCCACGGTCATAGCTGTGATTATTGGCAAAGGTCAAAACATCAAAGCCGATCTCCGGGAGCTGCTTAGCGATTTCCTCAGGTGCATTGAAGGTATAATCACTGCCTGTAATGCCCAATTCGTGACCACCCAGCACAACCTCCTGATTGCCGATAACAAGATCAGCATCCAGGTAAGGTGCGACCTTGTCGAAATAGTTTTTAAAATCATATCCCTTTCCCATCCAGTTGTATAAGGCGTCCTCAATCAGGATATCTCCGGTAAAGCTCAGTGATACACTGCGAACCGGATGTTCTTCTTTCGGCTTTGGCTGCGGCGCTTGTTCCTGTATTCTGCAGCCGCCAAGCAGCATAACAGCTGCACAGCACAGTATAAGTAGTTTTTTCATTCAGATATTCCCTTCCCTTTTATTTGTACATTATAATATAAAAGCAGGAGCCTGTTAAGAGAAACGGCATACAATCAGCAGGAAACGATTGTTTGATAACCGGTATTCTAATGGTAAGATGCATGTCATACAGGTATCGCTATGCTTATCTATCGGATCGATGAAGCTGAAAGCAGCCGCCATGCACGTACGCTCACAACAAAGCCTGACAATCTATCGTCACCTGTGAACATCTGGGTCGCTGTTTGCATGCTCGTATGACACCTTTGCTTATTTGCTGGTATCAGAATAGGATGAATCAGCAGCAGAGCATAAACGATTCGGATGTAAAAAAACGAAGATAACTGGTATCTCCGTCTTTTCACATACAATTTTTATTTTGCGTTGTCCTTAGCGTTCTTCGCCGCATCCATCAGACTTTTCACATTGATGGTGCAGCCAGCCAGAACATCGTCGTTCACAGGATATCCTGCTTCGTTCATTTCAACCTTGTCCAGACCGTTTTTCTCAATGTAATTCTCCAGGAATTCCACCTGCTCATCCCATTCTTTTTTTGCTTTCTTGCTAGCGGCCTTCATTCCATATTTGTCGCCAAGCTCTTTTTTGGATTTTCCCTCTTTTGTTTCGTCAAGATTGATGGCAACGACATCATCACCCTGTACCGTGATTTCAGCAGTCGCGTAGTCTCCATTCTTGTCTTTTGCGGATTCACCGTTTCCTTTTTTCTCAGGCTCGGAGTTACCGCCGCAGGCTGCTAGTAACACTGTCATTGCTAGTAGTACTGTGAGTTTTTTCATTGTAATATTCTCCTCCATGTGGCTGTATGATTACAGCGTTTCGCTTTGTCCCTCATCGTATGATATGATGCTGGCAATCCTATGGTAACAGAAATGATAAAGAATCGTCAACCGTTTTGCTCACGATTTCACAAGTTAATATTTTCCAATCCCCATCAAAAGTCAAGAATCGCATGGATCGCCTTGTTCCAGCCATGCAGACAGGCAGCTCTTTGCTGTGGATCCATCTGTGGTGTAAAGCGTCGTGATACCTGAAACTGGGAACGGATTTCTTCCTTGGATTTCCAGAAGCCCATGGCAAGCCCGGACAGATAGGCTGCCCCCAACGCGGTTGTTTCACTGATGGTGGAGCGTACAATGCATGTATCGGTGATGTCACTTTGAAATTGCAGCAGATAATCGTTACGGCTGGCACCGCCGTCCACCTGCATCTGTGCGATATCCAGACCACTGTCCTGCTTCATCGCCTGCAGCACATCATTGGTCTGATATGCCAGAGATTCCAGCGTAGCGCGTATGATATGCTCCTGTGTCGTTCCTCTGGTCAACCCAAACATACCGCCCTTCGCCTGCGGCTTCCAATACGGAGCTCCCAGACCGGTAAAGCTCGGTACAACGTACACGCCATCACTATCTGCAACCTGCAGAGCACGCTGTTCACTTTCTGTACTGCTGTGCAGAATCTTCAAGCCGTCCCGAAGCCATTGTATGGCAGCTCCAGCAACAAACACACTGCCCTCCAAAACATAATCCGTTTCCCCCTTGATTCTCCAGCCGACACAGCTGATCAATCCATGGGCAGAATGAATCGGACGCTCCTTTGTATTCATCAACAGGAAGCAGCCGGTACCGTATGTGTTTTTTACGTTTCCCGCATCGAAGCAGGTCTGCCCGAACAAGGCTGCCTGCTGATCACCGATCAAGGCTGCAATCGGAACCGGATGATCAAACACACCGGAGGTCACCCCGTATACCTCACTGGAATCACGTATTTCCGGCAGCATGCAGCGCGGAATATTCCATAGCCTGAGCAGCTCATCATCGTATTGCAGCGTTTTCAGATTCATCAGCATTGTGCGGGATGCATTGGATACATCGCTGATATGCTTTGCCCCCTTTGTCAGCTTCCACAGCAGCCAGGTATCCATCGTGCCAAACAACAGCTCTCCTTTTTCCGCACGTGCCTGCGCGCCTTCGACATGATCCAGTATCCAGCGGATTTTACTTGCAGAGAAATACGGGTCCAGACGCAGACCGGTTTTCTCGCGAATCATCTCCTCCAGCCCTTCCTCCTTCAGCTTTTGGCAATAGGTGTCCGATTGCCGGGATTGCCAGACGATGGCAAAATAAATCGGCTGACCGCTTTCCTTATCCCAGACAACCGTCGTCTCCCTTTGATTGGTAATACCGATCGCAGCAATCTGTGTATCCTTTACACCGGTTTTTGCCAGCACCTCGAACATAACACCAATCGTACTTGCCCAAATATCATTTGCATTTTGCTCCACCCAGCCGGGATGCGGATAATAATTTTCCAGCTCCTTTTGTGCAACTCCCACAATATTGCTGGCTTTATCAAACAGAATGGCGCGGGTACTTGTCGTTCCCTGATCAATCGCCATAATATAGGATGTCATATAAGCTTCCTCCTTTGTCATTTTCCTAATTATAACACAAAATGATAGCGGTTTACATACATTCCCAGACTCCTTCCACTCTTTTTGAGATAACAGTATCAACATCATTTCCTAGTCAAAACCGATAAGACGACAGCTTCCTATACAAACAACCAGCTGCTTGTTTACTTGCAGGGCGTAAAGCAAAAGAAGAGCATTTATATGCTCTCCTGTCGAATCGTTTCCATCAGATTATCCTTCTTCATCGCATGCAGTGCCATCCGCATGCTCGCAAACAGCAAAGCCGCCAGCAGAAGGATGATAAACAGCAGTCCCTGCCATGGAATCGTGAAGGCAAAGGCGAAATTATGCTGCAGAATGGCGTATACTCCGTAAAGAATGAACAAAGAAAGCGGTATACCCAGCAGCATGGTTCTGCCCAGATATTGCAGAATTTCCGTACGGAGCATCGCATGAAAGGCACGCGGTGTGATTCCGATAGATTTCAGCATGGCGAATTCCCGTCTGCGCAACGCAATCCCCGTGGAAATCGTGTTATAAATATTGGCTGAGCTGACCAGAAGAATCAACACTACAAAGCCATACAGGAAGACATTCAGGAACAGGGACAGCTGGTTCTGCCGCTCCTTCAATGCCCGAATATTGCTCTTGAAGATCGTCCCGGACGGATGCTGGGACTGCAGCTGCGTCAGCTCGTTCTCCAGTGCATAGGGCTGAGAGGAGCGATACTGAAAGTTCATCGACAGCATGTCCTCTGTGATATGCAGCTGCTTTTTCAGCGCCTGCATGGACTGCTCATTCGTGATCAGATAGATGGTGTGCAGCTCATCGACATTCGCCGGCAGAAACCACGGATGCACCTCACTGACTGCCGCAATATTTACTGCTGTCTCATAGGTTGCATCCTCCCTGCCAACCTGCAGCGTCATTCCCTTCTGTGCATCCTTCAGTAACCGGTAATCGGTATAGGTATTCTCCTTTTTATAGGTCAGCTTATTTAACAGAATTGCTTGCACAGCTTCACCTGTAGCGTCTTCTATGGATGCATTGGCCTGCTTCGCATAGCGGGAAAAGCTCTCACCATCCAAAGCGATAACCTGTAGACTCAGACGCTGTCCATAATCCAAACGCTGCTGGAGCTGCTTACTGTAGGCTGCGTCTGAATGATCCTGCAGCGTTACGCTTTCCATATAAAGAAACGCATCACCATAGGAAAGCTGTGAAAGCTGTTTTCGTATTGTTTCCTTTTCCTGCTGTTTGTAGCCACTCATTCCTCCTGTTACATCGGCTGGAATTTCCCCCTGTGCCATCGAAAAGGCCTGCGCAATAAAGGTGGAGAAGCTATAGGCTGTCATAAAGAGAACCATACTGATAATCAGCGAAAACAGGGTTGCATAATAGCGGTGTCTGCTTCGCTTCATATTTTTTGCGCCAAGCTCTGCGGAAAAGCCAAAAAATCGGCGAATCCAGCGTGTTCCTCGCACATCCTTTGCCCGTATACTGACATCCTGATTCTGCCGCAGCGCATCGATTGGCGTGATACGGGATGCGCGTCGTGCAGGAAGCCAGGCACTGATCAGCAGGACGATGGAGGAAAACAGAACAGAAACCAGCACACTCTGCCACGTGATGACAAGCTGCAGCTTTACGGTAGCTTCAAACATTCCCTGAATCAGCGGCTGAATACAAAGGAAGGTGAGTCCGATACCTGCATATCCACCCAGCATACCGATTGGAATGGCAATACTTCCAATCACAAAGGCTTCAAAGAAAACGGAGGAGCGCTTCTGTTTTCGCGTGGCCCCTATGCTGGCCAGCATTCCCAAATAACGGCTGCGCTGGGAAAGTGAGATGGCAAAGGCATTGTAAATCAGCGATATAGAGCCGATCATAATGATGAGGGAGACAATTCCCGTAGCAAGCGTAATCGTTGTCATAAAGCCGTTGTCATCGTTGATACCGTAAAACATCAGCAGGGTGTTGTTGGGATTGATATGCACATCGCGCAAGCCGTAATCCTCTGCAAGCTGCTGCGCATCCTCATATATAGCCGCAGTGCGCTCCCTCATTGTAAAGGAAATCACATACCGGTTGTCCACATCTCCCTCATTTCCCTGAAACGGCAGATAAAAGGCATAATTCTGACTCCCGAAATGCACCCTTCCATCATCTATGATACCGGTGATTTGAAAGGTCCGCTCTCCAGTTTGATGAAAGCTTTTATCGGTTGCATCCGCCACATTCCATTGTGAGTACGTCCGCTTGCCATCCTCCTGTATCGTATAACCGATCGGCAGCGTGATACTCTCTCCGATTTCCCACGAGGTACCGCTTGTCTCCATAAAGCTTTCCGACAACAGAATTTCATTCTTATGCCGGGGGAGCTTTCCTTTTACCAGCTGCAAGGCATTCAGATGCAGGTGCTCCATATCATAGACCTGAAGCTGTATGTATTTTCGCTTTGTATCCTTTACGTCCTTGAGATATGCATAGGTGTCCTGATAGGAAATCAGACTTTCCTTTACACGGGCATCCTGTACCAGCTTCTCTGCCTGTTTGGCGGGAACATCATAAAATTCCATTTCAAACTCACCAAAATTGGCACGGGCATTGCGCAGCATCAGATCCTGAAAGGATTGCGCGATAACGGACACTGCAGATATCATGGCAACGGACAGGATAACGCCAAAGATGGTAACCATCGTTCTTCGCTTGCTGGCCTTCATACATTTCCATGTCACCTTCTGTATGATATTCATCGACGAATCACCTCATCACGTACAATGTGACCATCCTCAATTTTTAAAATACGATCCGCCTGCAAAGCGATGCTTTCATCATGTGTGATGATGATCAGTGTCTGGTGCAGCTCATCGTGCAGGCGTTTCAGCAATTCGATGATTTCTCTGCTGTTGGCACGATCCAGATTACCGGTCGGCTCATCCGCCAGTACGATTGCCGGGGATGCCATCAATGCACGGCCGATGGAAACGCGCTGCTGCTGACCACCGCTGAGCTGACTGGGCAGATGGTGTAATCGTTTCTTCAACCCCAGTGCCTGCACCAGCTTGTCCAGCTGCTGCTCATTGACTCTGCGATTATCCAGCAACAGGGGAAGTGTCATGTTTTCCTCCACATTCAGCACGGGAATCAGATTATAAAACTGATAGATAAGACCGATCTGTCTTCTGCGAAAAATCGCCAGTGCGGTTTCATCGAGCGCATACATATCCTTGTTACTCACATAAACCCTTCCGCTGCTTGGCTGATCCACACCGCCCAGCAGATGCAGCAGCGTGGATTTTCCGCTCCCGCTCGGCCCCACAATGGCGACGAATTCGCCCTGCTCCACACGGAAGGACACATCATCCAGTGCGCTCACCTGCGCCTCCCCCTGTCCATATCGTTTCGATAAATGCTCTACTCTTAAAATTTCCATAAGCTACCTCCTCCTCTTTAGCATATCGTACTTTTATGACTCCTTCGTGATGGTGCACTTACAAAATTGTCACATCCTTGTATATGCGAATGAGAAAGCAGGCTCCCTGCTCATTGGAAAGCGCCTCGACATCGCCATTTTGCTGCTGGAAAACTGCCTTGCTCATGGCAAGACCGATTCCCGCACTGTCCTTGAAGGCATGCCTGCCTCTGTAAAAGCGTTTGAATATATGCGGCAACTCGTCCGCAGGAATCCCCTCTCCGCCATCCTGAATGCGGATACAGGTATGCAGTGGATTGTCCTGTACCGAAATATGAAGAGCTCCCTGCTGCGGTGTATGCTCTACACAGTTTTTCAGTATATTCACCAATGCCTCCACGCTCCAGCGAACATCCACTATCACACACAGCGCTTTATCACAGACAAGCGTACAGGTTTGCTCCTTCAGCTCCATCAGAATCTGCAAAGGCTCCAGACTTTCCTGTAAAAGCTGATACACTGATATTTGCTGCGGATGAAACTGCAGCACCTGCGCATCGATCCGGGACAGCTTCAGCAGCGTGGAAACCAGCCACTCAATACGCTTGAGCTGCTGGCGTAAAGCATCCACGAACTGATCATGCTGCTCCTTGGAGAGATGCTCATCCTTCAGCAGCTCACTCATCACCATCATCGAGGTCAGCGGTGTTTTCAGCTGGTGGGAAATATCCGAAAGGGAATCAGCAAGAAACAGCTTATCCTTTTGCAGACTCTCCTTTTGCAGCTGCAACGTGCGCGTGATTTTGTAGAGATCACTATGCAGTATGCTAAGCTCCCCTTCCTTGTATTGCGGGATATCAAGAGCGCCGTCCCCCTGATAAACCTGCTGCAAATACATCGACAGCGTTTTCAGCTGTGTATACCGGTATTGGCTGAGTAGCAGATATATCCCCAGTAGCAGCCCCTGGGAAAACAGCGCGATAAGCATGGCGATCGAAGAAATCTGTAGCAGGAGACAGGCGGTGATGAGCATAACAGCAAGGCTGATCCAAACAGCAATACGCAGCTCCCGATTACGCAGCATGATGCAGCTCCAACCGGTATCCCATTCCCCGCACCGTCACAATGATTGTCGGATTTTGCGGATCGCGCTCCAGCTTTTCACGAAGACGTTTGATATAAACGGTCAAAGTATTGTCATTGACAAAATCACCGGCAACATCCCAAATCCCCTCCAGCAGCTGTGAACGGCTGAGCACCTGCTGCGGATGATTGACAAACACCATAAGCAGGCGGTATTCCAGCGCTGTCAGGAGCACCTCCTCCTGCTCCTTGTATACCTTTCCCTGTTTCGGATAAATGCTGAGATACTGGATCTGAACAATATCCTCCTCCTGCCGGTGATAGCGGCGCTGTACGCTTCGCATCCGACTGAGCAGCTCATTGATACGAAACGGCTTTGTAATGTAATCGTCACCACCCATATCCAGCCCCATCACGACATTTCCCTCATCATCCAGCGCAGTCAAAAACAGTACCGGCACATCCTGTCGGCTTTTTGCATATGTACAGATATCGTATCCACTGCCATCGGGAAGTCCGACATCCAGCAGAAGCAAATCAAATATCTGCTGATCCAGCTGCTGCAGTGCCGAATGCTTACGGTCGCACCACACTACCTCATAGCCTTCCTTTTTCAGTGTGTAAACAAGCCCCATCGCAATGGCCTGGTCATCCTCAACAAACAGCAATTTCATAAGCACCCGCAACCTTTCCTTTTCTGTATTATAAAAAATAAATACCGCCCTGTCTATGTCTGTGACAAAACTGTCACAATCAGGCAGGCTGTAAATATTTCCAATTCCATGTATTCGCAGAAAGCGATGCACATCAAGAAATCAGATGTCTGTCAAAGCAAAGGAATCAAGCGCATATGCAGCTAGATGCGCAGGGTAAGGCGATTGCTTAATACGCTATGACTTTTTGAAAATCGAGACTTCTAAAAAAACGGGATACGGCAATTCAACGGATGCAGTCATTTATCACATGCGCAAGCTTTTAAACAGCTTTGCCAGATAAGCAAGGCTGCTTTGTACGTTTTTATTCTTCGAATCAAGGTTCCTATCTAAAAAAACAGACAGCCGCCTGCTTTACGTAAACAATGATTTGTTTGATAAAGCCGAGTAAACTGCTATGCTTCCTGAACATGGCAAAGATCTTTTCCGACTTTTATCCATTCAAAGCCACACGTACAGAAGCAGTCCCCTCAATATCATAAGAAGCCTACTGCATTGTGTGTATTTCATGTAGGATACATTCATTGTAAATGCACTTCGGCTCTTGTACTACGTGAAAAGACACAGGATTCTATATGCAAGCATCCCTGCAGCGTTTCACCAACAGCATAAACGTTGATTCCCTGCATTCTGTTTATCCTAAACGAAAAACCACACCTGCCTCTTTCTTGCTTCAGGATATATATAAAATATTCATTGCGGTTAACATTTTCGTTTTTTCGTTGGGTTTCCTGCTAGAAGAATTGATGAAAAAAAGAGAATTCAATTTCCAATGAACAAATACAGTCATTTTGAATTCTCTTATATTCTAAACATCCAGAATCGAGTAAGCGCACTATGCTTTCCCTATCCGTTTTTCCTTTGCGCCTGATACCTTGCATACAGCAATGTATTTCTCAGCTGCGATACAGGTGCTTTCTGTTTCTGATTTCCAGCTTCCAGCGACAGCAGTCATTCAGATGCAGCAGCATATGACGGGTTGGCGGCATTAAAAGAATACCGGCAACATCCTTTTTCCCCCAGAATTCTAAAAGCCATAAGGAATCCGGATGCTCACAGACACCCCCGCATAAACGAATCCGTGCAAGATCATGCTGTGAAACATGACGTTTCATATCCTCAAATGTGAGCTCCTGTACAAGCTGTCTGCTCCTGCATCCGACTGCATTTCGATAAGCCAGCAGCTCCCGGATACAAACCGTTTTGCTAAACTCCATGATGTCATCATCTGTCAAGGCATTGCCTGTATCCTCCAGCTTGGTATGCAGTCGCTGCTTCCACTCCGCATTCCATACCTGCTCCTGCCTCGCCACCAGCATATTCATTGTCAAATCCTCGATACGTGCGATATGCCAGATTACCCAGGCGATCGTTTCCGCCTTACTCGTCGGCATGATTGCATATTCATACTCCTGTAAATCTTGCAGAAGAGCATCTACCTCATTACAGGGCATTTCGGAAATTGCGGATGAATGCAATGCCGCATGAATGGAAAGAAAAAGCTTCTTCGCTGCATCCAGCTCCTGTTCCTTTCGAATGATATGCTGCAGCCTTTTATGCTGTTCACTCAATCCTTCACCAAAATATTTCATCCGCTATACTCCCTTTCCACGTTTCAAGTCGCTGCTTCCTATGCAGCTTTCAGCTCACAGTAATGTATTCAGTATTCCCACTCACAGATTCCATTTAAAGAGAATGCCTTTTTTTCATTATATCATTCGCATGTCCGATTTTAAACCTTAAGCCAATGCGATATAGCTTTATTCGCATATGCATTGCAGCATAGTGACATGCGCATTCTGTGACAAGACAAGCAGTGAAAATAATTGTATACTGTTATCATAAACATAGATACGAAGGAGGGAATGTATGGATATACAGCAGGACAGCACGCACATCCCGCATATCGAGGATTTTAGCGCCCGCATCCATAACCAACTGTTTGAGAAATTCCTGCAGTCGATGAAGGCCGTCTATTCCTGTGAACCGCAAATGGAATTCAGCAAATGCGCATGGGAATACGGATGGAATATGAAATTCAAAAAAAGGGGCAAAACGCTTTGTACCCTGTATGCGCGGGAACAGTATTTCACGCTGTTGATCGTCGTCGGTAAAAAAGAAGCACCGTTTCTGGAAGCGCTGCTGCCGCATCTCGATGTTGCACTGCAGGAAATCATTCATGAAACAGCAGAAGGCAACGGACAGCGCTGGCTAATGATAGACGTAGAGGATGAAGGCGCCCTGTATCAGGACATCTGGAAGCTGATCGCCCTACGTGCAGGCTGCTATGATACTGCAAGGTCTGACTGAAAAAGAATGCTATACAAAAGGCATGGATTCCTTTTTAAAAGATTCCATGCTTTTTATCCTGTTTAGTGATTTAGGTTTTCTGTATCCTGCGCACAGGAAACTGGATTTCTGTGAGCCAGTCCTCCTCACTGTCCTTATTCCAGATACCATCAATATATGATTCTCTTTGATGACCGATAATCTCGTAGCCGCTGTCCTCGATGAAGGAAACGACAGCACGATATGCCAGCGGCAGTGTGCGGTACGATCCCTTATGCATGACGCAAGCAGCAAGCTCAACTGCCGGCAGCTCTCGAAATTTCAAATCACCGCGATCCTCTTTCATTTCGGTAACCGCCTCACAGATTTCCGCCTCCACATCCTGATCGCGATATTCGTCATCATAATACACGGTAAAGCAGTACTCCGGCTCCTTACATTCACAACCAGCCTTTTCCATTTCCAGCCCCATATCCGGCATTTTATAAAACAAATCCGCGTAGCTGTCGAGGTGTACCCGCATACTGGCAATCGTTACCGCTGGCAGTGATTTCAAAATCACACGGTAATCATCATCCAGATGTCCTCCAATCAGGTAGCCTTCCACGCGTGCCAGCTTTTCGCTTGCTTCCGCCATGATTTTCAGCAGCTCCTGTTTTCTTCTCCGTAATAGCTGTTCCTGCGATGCTCCGTTACACACCTGGCGTATTTCCTCCAGAGAAAATCCCATATCCCGAAGAGCCAGTATCTTATGCAGCGGCAGCAGCTGATCGGATGTATAGTAACGATATCCGCTATCCTCATCCACATAGGCAGGCTTCAGTAAACCGATTTCATCATAATGTCGCAGTGTTTTCACCGTAATGCGGTTCATTTGTGAAAATACACCAATCCGGTACAGCTTTTCCGATAGATCCTGATGACAGAAAAATTCTTTATTCATAATGGTGCCCCGCCTTTCTTAATCCCATTTAAATGATACTACAGAAATGATACAGCCGACAACTGCGAATACAATCAGAAGGGCGACAGATATCCATATCTCCTCACTCCATGTATTCAAGGAAACCGCCTTTAACAGCTTAATACCATGTGTTAGCGGCAGGACATTGCATACCTTTTGTACAGCATCCGGAAACAGCTCAAAGGGAATGGTCGCGCCCGATAAGAACAGCATGGGAAAATAGACGAAGGTTGTGACGACGTTCGCAATTTTCACCGTTTTGCATAAGCTGGCCAGAATCATGCCGATGCTGTACATGGACAGCATGACCAGCAGAAATGCACCTATGAAAAGGAATGGGTTTCCTTCCATCCGATATCCAAAGCCGAAGACTGCCAGCAGAGAAACCAGAGCTGCTGAGAAGAATGCCGTCAGCATGCCAATCACCACCTGAACAGACAGAATCATAAGCGGACGAATCGGTGTCGCAAAGAAATGCTTCAGAATTTTCTTATCACGGTAATCTGCAATCGTCAGCGGCAGCCCCATAAAAGCCGTCGCACAGATTCCCACCGTCAGCAGCGACGCAAATGCGCTCTGTAAAAAGGAATAATCTGCACCGCCTGCGGATTGTGAACCGGCAACGACTGCAATCAGAAGCAGCACGCCGATCGGCATACCGATTCCGAAAATGATGCCATCCGGACAGCGCAGACTCAGCTTCCCTTCCACCTTTAAAAATGTCAGAAATCGTTTCATATGTTCACTTCCTCCTCACTGTACCATAAATACGCTTCTTCCAGGTTTTCATAGGGACTGTTTTCTATAAGCTCTTCAACACTACCCTCACATAATTTTCTGCCCTGTTTCAGAATGAGAACCCGGTCACATAAATTCTCGGCCTCCTCCATATAGTGCGTCGTCAGAAAAATCGTCATTCCCTTTTGCTTCAATGTTTTCAGAATATGCCATACCTCGCGGCGGGCAGCTACATCCAGACCGGTCGTCAGCTCATCCAGAAAAATCACCTGCGGATTTGGAATCAGTGCTACGACAACGGAAAGCTTTTGCCGCTCACCTCCTGACAGCTGTTCTACCTTCTGATTGGTGAATGCTTCCAGCTGAAACTGCTTCAGGAGCATGTGATAGTCTGCAGGGTCATGATACAGAGCCGCGGTTTCCTCGCATACCTCACAAACGCGAATGTTGTTTGCGTGTGCCTCATGCTGCAGCTGAACTCCGACATGCTCAAACAACGTTTTTCTGTGTTTGGCTGCATCCTGTCCCAAAATACGGGCACTACCGCTGTCCGGCTTTGTAAGTCCCAGTATACAATCAATCGTTGTACTCTTGCCAGCACCGTTATGCCCCAGCAGGCCGAACACCTCTCCTGCGTCAACGGAGAAGCTGAGTTTGTCAACCACCGCTCTTCCGTTATATGTTTTCGTTAAATTTGAAACCTCAATACTTTTCATTGCCATTCCTCCTTCCATGTTCAGCTTACATGCTCCTGTAGGGGGAGAGTCAACAGATTTTTGACAGGAATTTTTTTCCTATGGAAAAAGCAGAAAAAACACATATAGCTGCAAAGGGCTCCTACATGTGATTCCACTTTTAGCTTATATGTGCTTCGTTCTATAATTGGTGTATGTCTGCTTTAGCAAGCTTCTGCTTCCTGCTGCAACTGCTGCTCCTCAAGCAGCTGCTCTGCAATTTGCATCGCATGAATCATTGGCTCATAGCGATTAAAATTGGCTGTTTCCTTTTCATATTTACTTTGTGCCTTACTGCATTTTCTGATGATAGAGCGAACCGGCTCTATGGCAGAGGCGAATTCCTGAAGGGGAATTATTTTTGCATTCTCATCCGCAGTACGCATTTGCAATGACAGCTTTTCTTCAATCAGCTGCTTTGCCACATGCATGGAAAACAACCGATTTTTCAATAAGGTATGCTGCGAGGTACCTGTTGCGAATTTTCCTTCCATGTTCTCACATTTTCTGATAATCGCCACGATTTCCTTATGCGCAGATTCCAGCTGCTCCTTCGTAATGTTTCTCATCTTCTCCTCCTGTGATTGCTTTTTTCTTTTGTTTCTGTAGGTTGCTGCTTTATTACGCACAGTGTACTTATTACGAAGCACGTTTTTGAATTATGATATTTGATGTTATCCATGAGATTGCAAACAAAAGCAAGGAAGAACATAACAGAATCTGAAGAAACATATCTGCATAATCCATCAGCTGAATACCAAACAGCATCAGCAGCTTGCTGGCAAGATATACAGCTCCAAAGGAAACAAAACCGCTCATCATCATGGATACCTCCATTTTCTCGCCCTTATTGTAATAGGTGGCAGGAATAAAGACAGCTGCAAAGCTCAATGCCAGTGCAATGCCCATTGAGAATCCCTGCCACATAGCAAACCGGGTTCCCAAAGTGGTAATTCCCATTGTAAATTGAATCACATAACCGTACACAACGGTTATCAGGAAACCGATGCCCGTAAACGTCAGATATGCGAAATAACGAGCTGCCACAACATTGCGGAAGGAAATGGGAAGAACCCGGTAATAGTCGTACCATTTGTTCTGTGCATCCATCTGAATGCATCCCATCACGCTCAATCCGAAAAAGGTGGGCAAGATCACAATTAGAATCGCTCCAAAGCCTTTCCAGGTAGAAAATCCGCCAATGATGAGGGCAGACAGTAGTAATGGCTTCCAGCTGGAGGCTAAATAATACAAATCCTTTCGTATCAAACCAATCATATCTGTTCTCCTTTCACATACAGCAGCATAATATCATCCAGTGTTGCGCGCTCAACAATACAGTTTGAATATTTATGTGCAGCTGCCTCGCGATTTTCGACAAGCACCACTGTTTCATAAGGCTGTTTGCGGTAGCGAATAATATCATCCGGATCTAGCTGTTTAAAATCTTCTTCCCGGCATTTCATGATGCCATATTGATAGATCAATTCATCCTTAAGAGCAGACAGTACAAGCTCTCCATTATGAAGAAATGTAATATAGTCAGCCACCTTTTCCAAATCGGTAGAGATATGGGAGGATATGAGGATAGAATGATGTTCATCCTGAACAAACTCCATGAATACATCCAGGATTTCATCCCGCATGACGGGATCCAGACCGCTTGTTGCCTCATCAAGTATGAGAAGCCGCGGCTTGTGGGATAATGCAATAGCAATCGCTGTTTTCATTTTCATACCACGACTGAATTCTTTAATACGCTTTTTATCGGGTAATGCAAACTGTCGTTTGTATCTTTGAAAGGTTTCACGATCCCAGCTTTTATAAACATCCTGTAAAATTTTTTCCGTCTGCTCAATACTGAAGCTGTCATAGAAATCACTGATATCGAAAACGATACCAATTTCTTCGCGCAGTGCCAGATTGTCTTTATCCATTTGCTGTCCAAGAACCGTAATCTCGCCGCTGTCCCGCTTTACCAAATCCATAATACAATTAATAAGAGTTGATTTGCCTGCGCCGTTTTCACCGATGACTCCCATAATGGTTCCTTCCGGCAGTGTAAAGCTAATATCCTTCAGCTGAAAATTCTCATATGCTTTTGATACATTTTTTAGCATAAGTGCATCCATAGTGATACTCCTTCCCTATCCTTCATCATAAAACATCGTAAGCAGCTCCGTTAATGTTACAAGCGATATACCATTTGACCGTCCGATTTCTGCGGCTTCCTGCAGCTTTGCCTCCGCCAGACGCAGCTGTTCCTCACGAATAAATTCTTTGTTCTGTGAGGATACAAAGGTACCACGACCCGCAGCACTTTCGATAAAGCCATCCCGCTGCAGGTCCTCATACGCTTTTTGTGTCGTAATAACGCTGATATGCAGATCCTTCGCCAATGCACGCATGGATGGAAGCGGATCGCCGCTTTTTAATTCTCCGCTCATTATGGCATGCTTAATCTGTGAGGTTATCTGTTCATAAATTGGTTTTGTGGTATGATTACTGATCAGTATTTGCACAAGGCCACCTCCATTGTACTTCGATGTACTTGTTGTACATATACATTATAATACACTTATCAGGATTGTCAATACAAGGGTTAGAATTACAAGCTCCTTATAGGACTGAATACTGGATATAACAGCTTACCTGATGAACATGGATAATATTTTCCCATGTTTATCATGAGGAAAGGGGCTATGTTTACCCGCTATGCACATCGGCTTACCTCACAATGATTTTGAGAAAAAATAAAAATGAGATTGCTCTCATTTCTTTATCTGTTTATCTTATTATAGACAGTACAAATTACGCAGTTTTAATTATCCGACTCAGTCAAAGAAGACTGCATAATCCTAATCGTTTATCATGGTAAAATACATAACCATCGATTAGAACAATCTTCTTCCGTCTGTTATATCAATCCCGCATTGCTTCGCTCTTCCTGTCTGTTTGAATGGATTCACTCGTTCTATGATACCGTCATGTCTGAAAAAAGAGCCTGTATTTTTAAACCAGAAGGTTTTACCGGCTTCCACGCACTGCCTGTGAAGGTCAAGCACCCACTCATAATCACATATGCGTGCCTCTCTTCCGGTTTCTCCGCCTACAGTGACATGATCAACACCATCGAGATATGGTGTTAAATCAATCGCTTCCAGTAACGGGGCACAGGCGATAAACCGACGCTTCATGGGATAGGATAGAAATAAGGGCAGTCTGTAATCGGCTGCTTCCTGATTTTCGACGGTACATCCTATATTCACGTGCTCATATCCGCTTCCCCAGTCATCTGGCAAGGCGACAGGAAAACGATCAATTCGCTTTGTCAGAATCAAAAATTCTATATCCGTCCGCTGCTTGATCATCGCCCAAATTTCCTCACGCCAGGCATCGGCTTCCGGCAGAAAGAAATCCGTGGCAAAGCAGGTCGCAAGAATCTTGTTTCCTTTGATATTGTATTCACCCTTTGCGTTCTTTCGGATCGGCCAGTCAAATTTATCCGTCTTCTGTATGGTATTCTGACCATACCGTTTTGCATGAGGACCGTAAAAATAGCAATTTGTACAGCCCTCGCTGATTTTATAGCACCCTGTCCATGGTTCCCAGTTCATACGGCTTCCTCACTTTCAAATATTGTTTTACCTGAATTTTTACATGCATACTAGCAGCTTCCATAAAGACTGAAGTTTTCCTGCATATATGTTTCGGTTTGCAGCTTTGATTAGATTATCTTATGTATAGCTGACACATTACACGCTGGCATCGTTTAGTTCAAATAGATTTCCTTCCGGGTCTCTGAAGTAAGTACACCGCATGCCCCATGCTTCTATAAATTGCGGCTCTCCAAGAAATTCCACACCAGCTTCCTGTAAACGACAGTAATCCTGATTCAGATCATCTGTAGGTATGACTGCAGTTACCGTGTCCGGCTGCTTATTTGTATCCGGCTGCACATATCCCTGAAACATCGGCATGGCATCACCTAAAAAGATAGCGAAGCAGGGCTCCTCCTGCGAATCTGCCGCAAAGGAAGTATAGGGACCATTTCGGTCTCCCCAAACTACATGCAGTCCCAGCTTCTGTGTGTAAAAATCAAAGCATTCTCCATAATTCTTCCGTACCAGTACACGAATCGTCGTTTCCTTGAATTTCATTCTTCATATCCTCTCTTTCGCTTTTATGCTCCCCCTTCATCATACTCTAAAATTTAGCGATTTCACTGTAAAAATCGGACATATTTTCTTTGTATTCCTGCGGCGTGATGCCGCAGACATTTCTGAAGTCCTTCACGAAATGAGAGACATCATAATATTGCAGTGTATCGCATACAAGCGCAGTGGATGTGCCTTCTTGATTCAGAAGCCGAATTGCTTTATTTATACGTACCAGTCGGGAGAAAGCTTTTATACTAGTACCAACAAACTGCTGAAACAGCCGGTTGAGATGGCGCAGGGAGTAGTATACCTGATCTGAAACTTCCTGGGAAGGCAAGGTGCCCTCTGACTGAATGATTAACCTCATGGCAAGCATGAGTTCTTTGGAATATGGATATTGTATAGTATGCAGAAGGAGGTCTTCCACATTCATTAGCAATTCATTCGCTGTACTGCTGTGAAGATAGCAACAGCGCAATTTCCAATCCAACACTGTATCGAGTTGCATAAAAGGAATGATTTTATCTTTTAAATCCTGTTGTTGTATCCCTGTAAAGGGAAAGAATCCGGCTGGTTGAAATTCTATTATGAAAATACATTTACATTTATTCGCGATATCTCCTACTCTTTTTGGCTTTGTTGTCGGTCCGAATAGAAAGCTGTGCAATAAGGTTCCGTATTCAAATATTACAAGCGTCACACTGCCATGGGGCATTATCGTATATGCATTGGATATCATGGATGCATTGGAAAGGATATTGTAAAATTTGAGATATAGGCGTTTAATGATACATTGGGTAGTATATAGGCATACTCATCGCCCTGCATAAGTATGCTTTCTCTCCTGATATCTGTAAGACTTTCTTTCTGTATCATACGCGTACCTCTTTGTGTAATCTTTCTTAATTATTAAGACTGCTTCCGTTATTTAGGAACTTTCTATTTTTATCTTAATCATTCAGTAACCAATCAGAAATATCAACTTTTCTAATACCCTCATATTGATATTCATCATGGCTTGTCCTTGCTATAACCATTTTAGAATAGGCGTCATCATTTTTTAATAACGTGCTCATTTCCCTTTCAAAATTTTCACATCATTAATAGTCGAAATTTGAATATAAATTTTTCACTTTGTTTGATTGCAGCAAAATCTACTTCTTTTTTATAAAGAATTCCAACATAAACTCCATACCCTCTACGTAGCAATTCATTATACAAATTTCGCCCATTCAATACCTAAATACAATTCTTTAATCATAATAAAAATCTCCTCTACTTCAAATTTTCTAATTCCTTAATCGCATCTAAATAATCTCTTTCAACATCGCTTAATGGTTTTGCGTTATATTTCTTATATTCTAATTCAGCTTTCTCCATGGCTTTTTTATGAGAAATCGAGCCATTACCAACTAATAATTCTTCTCCAGTGACTGTTAAAATGTTATCTAGGTGTTTTACCCAATCTCCCATTGTCATCACTTGCTCTCGTTCTGCTTGTCTTTCAGCAAACTCAAGATACCCTGACACAAGTTGCCCCATTGCTTTTAACTCTTTTTCATTTAAATAATTCTTTGCAATCTTCGTTTCTTTTAATGTTGGATGATTTCCAGAAAAAGTAGTTAAACCCATAAATTCTTTTTCAGCATCTACTCTATGATAAATAACTTCAGCTGCAGTTTCACCATGAATAGCATAGTGAATTTTGTTTTGTACTTTTTTAAAGAATTGAATAGATACTTCAGCAGTTGGATCATAATCAATACTTGTGGCATATATCTCAAGAATTTGTCTATAAAACACCTTTTTAGACGCACGAATATCTCGAATTCTTTCAAGTAATTCTTTAAAGTATTCCGCCACCGCCTAATTCTTTTAAGCGTTTGTCATCAAGCACAAATCCTTTTTTCAAATACTCTTTAATAAGGTTTGTTGCCCATATTCTAAATTGTACCCCTCGTTTTGATTTCACACGATAACCAACCGAAATAATTACATCAAGATTGTAATATTCTATATTTCTTTCTACTTGTCTGTTTCCTTCATTTTGAACTGTTGCAAAATTTGCAACAGTTGCTTCACGAACTAATTCACCTTCTTCATAAATATTCTTAAAGAGTATCAATAACATAATTGATTTAGAAAATTAGATGTCATCGATTAATCCAACTTTTCCATTAGAAGAAAATTCAGCCACCAGATTATCATTAGGTAAAAAATCAGGATATCCATTATTAACAATTATTAATTGCAAATCATCATCGTTATCCTCACATACTTGTATTAAATACCGAATAACAGCATGATATATTTCATCATCTTGAAAATCCTTTTCTTTTGAAGAAGATCCTAAATTCTTACGTGGGGTATCAATCATCAATAAATTTAAATGATTTAAATCCTCTGACTTAGATTCTAGTAAGATTGATAAATAATATGCCATCGTTATCAAAGTTACTGCTCCTAAACTTCCTATATCATTATACTTCTTTCCTCTTACGTAAGGTAAATAATTATTTTTGTTTATGAATGAATCACTTAATTTTGGAAATTTAAATGACTTTAAGATATTACTGAATGTGCTAGAAAGCCCTATTAACACTTCATCTTTATCACTTGACGATTTTTTTGTTTTAATTTTAGTATCTAGAGCATCAACTTCTTTTTGTTTTTGGACTAGAAGAAGTGTTAATCTATTTAACTCTTTGATAAAATCCAAATTTTTCTTTAATTCATCCAATTCTTTATAATGTTCTCCAATTTTCAAATTTATAAGACCAATTTCTTCCACATACGGATTGATAAATTGTTCAGTCAATTCACTTAATATTCGATTGTTTTTTGATAAAACTTGACTTAATTTCTTGATTTCGTTTTCTATAGTTTCTTCTTTCAGCTCTTGTTCTCTGATATGCTTATCAATTTCATTTCTTTTCTTAACATTACTTATTCGCTCTGCCCTTAATAAAGCAATATTTTCTACAACCTCGTCCATCGTTTTCCCACATATTTGACAATCTGTATTAGTATGCTTTGAAAGAGGCTTCATACAATTAGGACAATATAAATAATCATACTTGTTTATTAAATTTATACCCATAATTGCAGCATCTAATTTTTCAATTTCTTTATCATATTGATTAGAGAGTAAAATAAGTTTATTGATATAGTCATTTTGATCATTTAACTGTTTTTCTAATTTTAAAACATTTAATTTATCTTTGGCGATGACACTATTTAATTCTTTCACAAGTGTATTATCTATATCTTCAAATGATTTATTTTTAATAATAGACAATCTATTTTTCAACTCGCTGATTTCTTGATTTATTTTATATTTAACTTTTTCAGATTCACTAAAATCATTAATTCCGGCATTCTTTAAAAATTCAGAAATCCCGTTATATTTTGTTTTATCATTACTTAACTCATCTTTTTTTTCTTTCAATTGTGCCTTTAGATCATTAATTAATTTATCATATATATCAAAAATTATTTCAAAGGTAGCCTTTCTTTTATAATTTAAAACATAATTATTCTCTGCATCATATATATCTTCATTATCAATTTTGGTTTGCTTTAAATAAGAATATTTAAACAAATCTCGAAAACTAAATTTTTGATTAGTTATAATAACACCATCTAATCCTATTTTGATAATAAAAAATCAGATAGTGTCATTTGCCCTTCATCAGAATCTTGAAAATATATACCATTATGTACAAAAGTATTTTTCTCTGTATCGAATATTTCAACAACAATTGGAAGATTAAAATTGAATAATTTCCTCCTTATTTTGAAGAGTGTACCATTTAACATTAACTCTACTTCTACATCTTTACATTTTTGATGTACTTCTATATATGATTTATGAGAATCTGAGCCTAAAGCATAATCAATTAATTCAAGAATAGTAGACTTTCCTGTTGACGTGGGTCCTGAAATAAAATTTAACCCTTTTCTAAATTTAATCTCATAATTTTTATTGAAACCTACTAGACGAAATACCTCTATAAACAATTTCATTATTAAATTCCCCTCTCTTCAATAATCAAAGAATTAATATCTTCGATTATTGATTTATTACTCATTTTGCATATATTTAATATAATAAAATTGCTACTCTCTTTTACTTTATCTAGATACTTTAATTCAAGTTTACTTATGAAATTTTCACCAAGAAGAGTGATTGAAAAATTACCTGATTTATCGACCTCAATTAAATTTCTAGACTTCAAGTTAGAAAGAATGGCTGAGTAAAAATTATAGTCAGGCATCCAATGAAAATAAGAATATTTTGTATCAAAATCTTGTTCATATTCAATTTTTGACAGCAATTCAGGAAATTTTAAATAAAAATCATATAAGGAAATTCTATCTCTATTCGTATTTTTTTTATGATTCTTACCTAAAACATTTAGAAAGCCCATGATTCTTAACATTGTAAGGTTAAACTCTTTATAATTTACTTTACTTATTATTTCTTTCATAAATTTTGCTCCATATACTCAGATAATTTAATGAGATAGTTCTCAATCCAACCTAATTTTTTTTCATCTGCTAATTGATGTAATATACCATTTTTTGCGAGCAATGAGTATCCTGAAGTTTTAAGCATAGTAGAATCCAGATCCTCTATTCTTTGACAAACGTTTCCTAATAAATTATTCCCGTCGTTTGAGTTATTGATAATCCTATACTGTGTTC
The DNA here is from genome assembly GCA_003481775.1 of Clostridiaceae bacterium OM02-2AC. GTDB lineage: Bacteria > Bacillota_I > Bacilli_A > Erysipelotrichales > Erysipelotrichaceae > Clostridium_AQ. The sequence continues at coordinate 46,605 of QULU01000019.1, read as the reverse complement.
GCCATAATGAATGAATTTTATTCTTTAAATTATTATAAATTCTTAATCCTTCAACTGCATCCTTGCTTAGTTCAGTGTACATTGCGATTTCAGCATTGTAAAAATCAATTATACATGCATCTGTATCTTTAATATTTGCACTTTCCAGCATTTTGACAAAAATATAATCTTGGTAGACAACAACGATATTTTCAGCATCATCATATCCATAAATAATTTCATTTGCAACATCTTCTTTAAATGCAGTCATTTCTTCTAGTATTTTCTGTAAAGCATTTCTTATATCGTCATCAAATATTTGTGAATACATTTTGTAATCTTTCAATTTTCGTATCAGATAACTTCCATCACATAATTCAATCTTAAGATTCGTAGTTTCACGTTCTGCTTTCCACTTTGACCACCAAAGAAGCTCTTCCTTGTCAAGTGTTAATGGTAAACACAAATACCAATTTCTAGGTGTATAATTTCTCGTTGCAGTTTCAAAAGAATCAGTAATTTGTTTTTTTTGTGAACTTCCTATTTCATCAGGAAAAAACTTGCATTGATATATTATTCTAGGCGCCGGTAAATCTCCCACTAATACGTCGATACCTCCATCTCCTTGACTTAATCTTACCGCTTTTGCTTCAGGACCATATTTATGTTGAAAAATTTGAATACAAATTTCTTCAAAAACATTTCTTGCGCCTTCTTGCCCATGTATATCTATTAAATATTTAAAACCTCTCTCCATTATAATTCCTTCTCCCTTCAAAGATAATATCTTACTAATATAATACCACAAAAGCCAAAATTTTGAAATCGCTTCCACCAGAGGCAAAAACATGCGCAAAAAAAATATATCTAATTACTATAGAATTAGATATATACTTCGCTCTAGATTTTTCAAATATTCTTTATAATTAATTGTTTCGGCAATGTTCAATATTTTATCTCCACTTATAATTTATATAGGTAGAAAAGAGATGATTGCATAATTAGTTATGAGCCATTATGGAATACACTTAAAGAAAAGAAGATATCCAAATACGAACTAATAAACAAACATCACGTTAGCACTGGTACGTTAGATGCATTTAGAAAAGGCAATAGTGTAACTTTGAATACTCTACACGATATTAGCAAATTACTTGATTGCAACATCCAAGATATCGTTACTTTTACAAAAGATTAAAACATGACAAAATAGTAAATGACTTCAAATTGCAAGTCATTTTTTAGTATACAGGTTGTTTAATTGCAAATAAATGTATCACGTATTATTTCATCTTTACAGGCATCAATGTTAATCATTTCCTGTATCCAACGCATTTAATTTGATACTTTAAGCTCTTCAGTTATATTTCTCTTCTTTTTGAAATCAAGTAATAATTTATCATATAAATCATAGGCATGCTTATCAACGTCTAAGAGATATTCTGTCAATTCTCTATTCGTTAGTAATTTAAAATATAATCCATAATCATGCTCCTTCAAATAACGTTATTTCATTCTGCCATATTTTGATATTTCAACTAGATTAGGAAATTCATAATCCCCTATTATAGTATATTCTATTTTCATGCTATTTCTTCTTAGCAGTTTCTTCGATGATCTAGTTGTCTAAAATCTATGTTCTGTATTATAACGGAGCGTTCTTCAATACCATCACATGATTTGTTTTCTTTACGCAACATTCTAATTCGCGGCGTATGACTTTTTGCTTCTAGTTTTAGATTATTCCTTTCATCGTTATTTTTACATCTTCTTATTTTATAGTAGCAATGCTGTCGTTTATTCATAAGAGTGCTTTGTTGTTCTAGTAAAGACGCTTGATATTGATGCAACTGCTCTAGTGTTTCAATATTATTTTTGCATAATATAATAGTTTGATTAGACATCTCATCAAGATTTCGTATCGCTTGACGCAACTCCATAGAATAATGAGGTTTTGTATTACTGCTTTTCGGATGATACCTAACTTATATTAATAATGCAAATATAATCTTTGTAAGCCAGTAAGGGAGTTACTCTTGTACTTTTGATAATACAATTTGTATATTAACCCCTTTTGTATCATATATCGTTTTTTTCTCTGATGGGTGCATTTCGTTTTTCAGTAACCTCTTCTTTATTACATCACTATGGTAATCTGCACCAAGTGAAGATAAACGTATGAACTTCTTATGCTGTGGATGTCGCAATGATACGTTGTTATTGGTTATCTTAATATCATAGCCCTCAAATTCCAACTGTTGAAAAGTTGGGTGACCGTCAAACTTGTTCTTATAATTTCATCAATATCGGTTTTAATTTTCTCTCGTAATGATTGCTCATTACGAAACTGCCCTCTACTCTTTGTATTCCGTGTTTTTTCATCTATGACCGTCAAATTATATTGGCGACATAATTCATTTGATGTATGCATCATCATATAGCGATCATGTTTTGTATTACAATATCGTTTTCCATCCATACATGCAGTTGCATTTACAAGAAAGTGGTTATGTATGTTCTCTGTATTTAAGTGTGTAGATACAATTACTTCAAAACGATTACCCCATATTTCATTTGCTAGTTTGACACCTATTTCATGCGCTAGTTCAGGAGTAACTTCTCCCTCCATAAATGATTGATATCCGTGATAACATAAAATATCTTTTTCATCATGAAATAATGTCTTTGTATTTACCATAGAAGTATACGGGTCATTTTGCATACAATTGATACAGGATACAAATTGTTGTTCCATAGTCTTTTCTTCATTGGTAGTGTAATCAATTACAGACTTCATGAGCGTTGTTTTATCTTTATTGGATACATACTTCACTAAATGATCTAAACGTGTCTTAACTGCCCATATGGAAGTTGTAGCCATTTATATACTACTATAACGAATTATCTACTAATATAATAAATGCATCAAGATTGTTAAGAGTTTCCTCTAATTGTGATTTATCGATTGGTCTAATATAAGAAAGTTTTACTAATTGAGTTAAACTCTTTTATTAGCGAATAATAATCGATAGGTGGTGGAACTCTTGAGTGTGTTTCAGAAAGCACCAGTCGGAGAAATCTCCTAAATAATTCTGAATATTTTTTTAGTTCTTTTTCTACAGAATTATCATATAACCTCTTTATTTCTGAAAATTTATATTCAAATATTATTAAATGATTATTAATAACATAGAGCATAATCCGATCTTTAATATATGTATGAGATATTATTTCGTTGAAATTTGCTATTACTTTATAAAATTCGTCTATTCCATCATTTTCTAAAGTGTAAACCCTTTGTTTTTATCAAATGTCGAGATAGAGTCGATATGTAAATATTTTTTTATATCTTCTCTTATAATCAATTTTATCGTTCCTTTTTATTACCTTTATAACTAATAAAACTACAAACACTAAAATCATACCTTAATATTTAGTCATCTCAATTCCTATTATCACACATTCAATTTTGATAAATAAACTTTTCTATAACAATTCGAAATCACTTATCACTGTTTAACAAATAATTTTTTCTATGTATTACTTAAAAACAAAGAGATATCTTCTAAAAATGGTTGCATTCGCCAATAACTAAGTTTAGCATTACTAATCTCAACTTCAATTTGACTTTTTGCTTCTGCCTCAATATGTGCAAGATTACGTAATTTATATATATACTTTATTTCCTCTGCATAATCTACTTTAATAAAGCCTATACGGACGCCGCAATCAACCTTATCACTAAATGCTATACTATTTCTATTAGTCTTTTCATCCCGATAGACGCAAGTATAAATTTTTTCATTTTGGAACTCCATATTCACTAATTTTCCTAGAGCGCTAACTGGCTTATACGCTTTATGCGTTCCAAGTGCAACTACTTCTGAATCATCTTTAAATTTATTCCAGAGTAAATATGTAATAACCGCTTCATAAATAGAGGCATATTGTATTATTTGAAACTTAACAAAAGGATGTAACTCATTACCGCTGACATAAAGAGCTTCCATAAGTTTAGCCATGTATCTTGCTGAATAAAATGCTCTGCCAAGACGATCTTTCAGTTCATTATCATTGTCTATAAAATCAAATTTTTTTATGTGCCACTCTAAATCCCCAGGTAAATCCTTAGTGCAATAATTTTGAACAGATTCTCTTACTTCTTTCTCTAATGGCATTTTATATTCCTCCTTAAATAGTAATAATCTTAATTTTTTTCCTTTTATAAATTGCTAATATTATTAACCCATTATAACATTCTTAAATAAACAATTATAGATAAAACTCAGTAAAGAAATAATTGAACTTTTCTAATTCCAGTTAATTTATGTTAAATGAAACAAAGAAATTTATGCAATAACAATGCAGTAAGTACAAAAAAGAACTTTAAATATAATTTCATACATATAATTTTCCATTATTTATATCAATAGTAAGGGCTGACAATAGTTTTAACAATAAAATATAGTTATTTACTAAAAAACAGGAAAAATAAAAAGATGGCATTCAACCATAAAGATTGCTTGCCATCAGAATTTATATTATATCAATTTACAACTATTCCCACTCAATCGTTCCGCACGGTTTCGGTGTCAAATCATAGCACACACGATTCACATTCGCAACTTCCTTCAAAATACGATCCGTAATCCTATGCAGCACCGGCCAGTCAATATCCTCAATCGACGCCGTCATTGCATCAATCGTATTCACCGCACGCAGAATTACCGGATACTCAAAGCTTCTCGCGTTATTCTTCACACCGACAGACTTGAAATCCGGAACGATGGTGAAATACTGCCAAACCTTCTGATCCAGACCTGCTGCCGCAAACTCTTCGCGTAAAATCGCATCCGACTCACGCACCGCCTCCAGGCGATCCTTCGTAATAGCTCCAAGACAACGCACACCCAGACCAGGTCCTGGGAACGGCTGACGGAACACCATATCATGAGGCAATCCCAGCTCCAGCCCACACGCACGCACTTCATCCTTAAACAGCTGACGCAATGGCTCTACCAGCTCAAACGCCAGATCATCCGGCAATCCACCGACATTGTGATGCGATTTTACTACCTTTGCCGTCTTGGTGCCGCTCTCCACGATATCCGGATAGATGGTCCCCTGTGCCAGAAAATCTATACCCTCCAGCTTACGAGCCTCTTCCTCAAACACACGGATAAACTCCGCACCGATAATCTTACGCTTCTGCTCCGGCTCTGCCACATCCTTCAGCTTTCCAAGAAACCGTTCACTTGCATCCACATAAATCAGATTCGCATCCATCTGATTCTTAAATACTTCAATTACGCTTTCCGACTCCCCTTTGCGCATCAGCCCATGATTGACATGTACACAATACAGCTGCTTGCCGATTGCCTTTAACAGCAATGCTGCCACTACAGAGCTGTCCACGCCGCCGGACAATGCCAGCAGCACCTTGCGGTCCTTCACCTGCTCGCGAATCAGCTCCACCTGATCCGCCACAAAATTCTTCATATTCCAGTTTGCCTCTGCCTTGCAGACAGTGAAAACAAACGTTTTTAACACTTCCTCTGTCGGCCATTCCTCCAGCTTCTGCTCACATAATGCCGGTGCATGGTCAATCGCAATTACCGGATATCCAGCTTCATAAACTTCCGGCAAGACATCGATATCCTTACCATCGACAAAGCGGTGTTCCCCACCGTTTAAGATGATACCCTTTACATTCGGCAGCTTCTGCAGCTCCGCTTTTGTGATATCATGCGGATAAATCTCGCTGTATACACCCAATGCACGAATTTCTCTGGCAAGTGTTGTATTCTCACTGCTGCCTAGATCCAGAATAACAATCATATCTTGTTTCATACGCTAATCTCCTCTACTCTTTTTGTCCAAATCAAGTGTACCATATTTCATTGTCCAGTAACATAAAAAAATGGAAAATATTAGCCAAAAGCCGCACAAAATTGCACGCAGAAAGAAAACTCCGCAATTTTTACAAACTGCGGTGTCTTTTTCAGCACACAGCTTCCTGTGAAGCGGATGGCTGCTGTACTACTGTACTGGACAGTACCTTATCCTTCTTGCGAATGCGTATAAATAGCAGAACCGCCACACCGGCAGCGATGCTTTCTGCAATCAGGAAGGAATACCATATACCATCCAGACCAAACCAGGCCGCAAACAGCCAGGATAACGGCAGGGTGATACAAAGCTGTCGAAGCAGGAAAACAATCAGGGATTGCAAGCCAAGCCCCATCGCCTGAAATAATGTTGGCAGAATAAACCCAAGGGCTGCCGGAAGGAAGCTGATACTGATGATACGCAAGGCCGGAACACCGATACGCAGCATATCCTCACTGGCATGAAACAGCATCAGCAGCTGTGTTGGAAACAGCAGGAAAATCGCACAGCCGCAAACCATGATAGCGAGCGTCACCATGATGGCATACTTCAATGTCTGCAAGAGACGTTCATGACTGCCTGCTCCATAATTGTAGCCCATGATTGGCATCGCCCCCTGCGTCAGCCCGCTCGCCGGCATGAATACAAAGGTCTGCAGCTTATAATAAATACCATATACGGAAACAGCCGTATTGGAGAACTGAATCAAAATGGAATTTAAACCAATCACAAGAACACTGCCCAGTGCATTCATGCAGGCATTGGGAATCCCCACTGAAAGAATGCGGCGAATGGTATCCCAGGAGAAATGAAACTGCTTCAAATCCAGCTTCACATCGAATTTTCTTGTCAGGAATATAAACAGCGATAGCGACATAGCGAAAATTTGTCCGATTACCGTTGCGATTGCCGCTCCCTTTACCCCCATTGCCGGAAAGCCCAACAGCCCGAAAATCATGATAGGGTCCAGGATAATATTTGTGATTGCTCCTGCCGCCTGTATCGCCATAGGGAAAATCATTTTCCCCATCGATTGGAATACCTTCTCAATTAAAATATGGAAGAAACAGCCAAAGCACAGAAATACACAGACATACGTATACATGCAGGCATCATCCAGTATTGCCGCAGAATCTGTAAACATCTCAAAAAACGGGCGAATCGTAAAGCTGCCGATTGCGACAAACAGCAGATATCCGATCAGCGACAGCAGCAGACCATGCGCCACCGCACTGTTCGCTTCCTTCTGATTTTGCTCACCAAGCTTTCTTGCTATATAGGAATTCACCCCAACACCGATTCCCACGGAACAGGCTACAATCAGTGTCTGTATCGGAAAAGCCAAGGAAACAGCCGTAAGTGCATCTTCTCCAATCTGAGCCACAAACATACTGTCTACAATGTTGTACAGCGACTGTATCAGCATGGACAGCATCGGAGGAAAAGCCATTGACATCAGCAATGGTAAAACAGGCTTATAACCCATTTTGTTTTGTTCAATTGTTTGCATGACAAACCTCCTCTTCTCACAAAAAACCTCCATTCATCTATTTTGGAAACATGAAAATAGAAAAAATGGAGGTTATTCAAACCTATTTGGTTGTTGTCATCATTCTAATATAAAAATCGTGATTTGGCAATACCCTATGCATCAATTTCATGAATATATGCCACATCATGAAACAGTTCCAGCAGCCTGGCAGCCTGATACGTATCCGGCAGAACAACGATCAAATCCACCTGATAACAGCTATGCTCCTGTGTCAGACTCACATTCAGTATCTCAATCTGCATGCGCTTCAAGCGTTCCTGCAAATCCTGCAAAGCCTCCTTATTCTGGTCAATGACAAAGGACAGCTCCTCCTTATACGACTCCCGCAGCCAGCGGTGATTCCGGTGAAGGATGATCTGCACAAATACAATCAGCACTGCTGTAAGAATCCCAAGCACATACAGGCCGCTGCCAATCGCCATACCGATTGCACTTGTTGCCCATATGCCTGCCGCCGTCGTCAGTCCACTGATCGTATTTTTACGCATAAAAATCATACCGGCCCCAAGAAAGCCGACTCCGGTCACAATCTGTGCCGCAATACGGGAGGGATCCAGTGCGATCCCCTTATCTCCCAGAATATCAGAGAAACCATACTTGGATACGATCATGATCAAAGCAGCACCACTGGCAACGATCAGGTGCGTACGAATGCCAGCCTCCTTATTGCGGCTTTTCCGTTCATAGCCGATAATACCTCCACAGATTCCCGCAAGCAGGATCCGAACAAGAAATTCCATCTGTGTTTCCAGCTGCATGATATTCATCATATTACCATCTTCTTTCTTCTGTATCCCTTCTTTATATTATACAACACCTTCTGATAATCGTATATGCTGACGGAAGAAAAACGGCAAATGAAAGGCTTTATCAACGTCGATCCTTTGATACCTCTCCGGTATACAAAAAACCATATCCCGAACCGATGATGTCCCACTCCTTCTGCCCGCAGGAGCGTCGCAATACCCATGGATACGCTGTATATTCCGCATTGGGCTCCAGTGTATGATCCTTGGTATGGAATGCATTGAACACCGTAATAAAATCCGTATAAACAACGATCACCTCATCGGACTTCTGTTTCCTGAAGCTGTCCGCAAACTGCCTGTATGCTGATTCATCATAGCTGAGCTTTGTCATTTTACAATCCAGCAGCTCCTGAGGAAATGTCTGCTCCACCAGTGTCATAGCATGTTCAACATCCTCCCTTTCATAGATATCAGAATGTATCTCTCCCCGTTTGCATGCGACATTCCTCCATGAATTGGAAAAGAAGTACGGTACAAAGAAAGCGAGGATACCGCAAATGAAGATAATTACAATGCCAATTTTCTTTTTCATAAGTTAGCCCCCTTCCGACTGTAGCCGTTTACACCCCCAGTATATCATCCACACGGTATACAGAATCTTAAGAAATCTTATGCTGACCTTACAATCTTCTTACGGCGCAGCTTTCGGTTCTCGTGATTCCTTTTCTTTCGCAGCTTCCAGTAGTGCATGCAGCAGGCGCACAGCCTCCTCCATATCCTCCATTTTGATTGCCGCAAATGAAAGAACAAGCTCTCCCTGTGCATTTCTCTGCAGCATCATACTATGCTTTCTGGCTTCCTGAATAACCGATTCCAGCGAGAGCACATACGGAAATCGCAGAATAAACTGCAATGCAGCCTCCTCCAGCAATATATCCGCTTGTGGAAACCACTGTTCCAGCAATGTGCGCATATGACTGCTCTTGTGTTCATAGTGCCTGCGCAGCCGCCGTACATGTCGCTCCAGATGCCCGTCCGCAATATATCTTGCCAAAGCCAGCTGTTCGATTTTGCTGGAGGTTGGCGAATAGCTGTTTGCACGCTGGTCATAGCGGTATTGCAAAGCCTGCGGAATCACCATATAGCTGATTCGCAGAGACGGCAACAGAATTTTTGAAAAGGATCCGATGTAAACGACATGACCCCCGGTATCAAAGCCCTGCATGGCAGGCGTCATACGCGTATGATAGCACAGCTCCCCGTTATGGTCATCCTCAATGATCATGGCGTTTCTTTCTGCCGCCCAGGCAAGCAGCTCCTTGCGTTTTTTCTTATTCAAAGGCTGATGATTGTATCCCGCAGACGCACTGTTTACATACAGCAGATTGACATCACTTGCCGTTAGCTCCTGCATGCAGATACCGTCTGCTTCTCTGCGCAGCCTGCGCACAGGAAATGCGTAATCGGAAAAGACGGTTTCTGCCTGTGGAAACCCACTCTCCTCCAATCCGATCACGACGGGTTTATCCAGCAGTCCGCATAGCACATACAGCAGTGATTGAAAGCTTGATCCAATGAGAAGCTGATCGCTTGTACACAATACACCACGCACAGTATAGGCATATTTCTGTAGTGCCATGCGAAGCCGCAGTTCTCCTCTTGCCTCTCCGTATGTCGCTATTTCATAATGACCGTCCAGGACCTCCTTGAGATACTTCTTCCACAAAGCCAGATCAAAAGAGCTGACATCCATTGTCTGCGAGCGGAAATCATAGCGGATTTTTTCATCCTGCAGTGCTGTCCCCTGCTCTGTTACCGCCTTGCGCAGCTGAACGTTCTCCGGCTCGACATCCACAAAAAAACCCTTCTGCGGAATTGACAGGATATAGCCCTCCTCCAGCAGCTTTTCATAGGCGCGCTCAATGCTCGTCTTGGATACCTTCATCAGCACCTCACATTTCCGTATGCTAGGCAGCTGATCGCCTTTTACCAGATAGCCGCAGAGAATATCCGCGCGCAGCTTTTCATAAATTTGCAGGTACAATGCCTTCCCTGTGGTTCGTTCAAAATTTATCGTTTTCAATTTCATTGTTATCACCATCTTCAGTATAGCATACTGTACCTTAAATTTATCATAAATCTGTATATTTTTAAATGAACAGAAAGCTGATAGAATAACGGCAGAAACGAAGGGAGTAGCACATATGAAAGCAATGGATGTAAAAGATATCGTAACAGCCGCACTAGGAATTGCTCTTGTATTTCTGGCGACGTGGCTGTTCAAGGTGCCAAACGGCATACAGGGATATTTCAATCTGGGCGACGGTTTTCTCCTGCTGTTCGCCTCTGTACTGAATCCCTTTCTCGCCTTTATGGTTGGCGGTGTCGGCAGTGCGCTGGCTGATCTTAGCGGCGGGTATGGCATGTATGCAATATTCACCCTGCTTATCAAAGGAATGGAGGCTGTTCTCGCTTCCTGGCTTGTCTGCAGGGGACGTTCCTCATTTCGCTATGTTGCCTATATACTGGGTGGATTGCTGATGATTGGCGGATATTTTCTTGCGGATGCCTATATCAATCAAAGCTGGCAGCTTTCACTGACCGGTATTCCGGGTAATCTGATACAGGCTGCAGCAGGCTATGTCATTGCACTGGCAGCCTATCCTCTTTTGCAAAAAAGGATGCACAGGCATCCGGATATGCATCATGGGGCCGTCTAATACAGACGGTTCTTTTTTCTATCTGCCAGGTGACAGGTAAGCGTATGCCGTTGTATACATACCAGAGATACTAGCAGGGAACATCCCTCTGCCAGCACAATCGCCAGCCATACCCCTTTGCTCCCCAGCCAGACTGGAAGAAGCAGCAGAAACAGCAGATAAAAGCCAAAGGTTCTGGAAAATGAGATCAGGGCGGACAATCTGCCCTGTGACAATGCAGTAAACATTGCCGAAGAGAAGATATTGAAGCCGCTGAACAGCAAGCTAAAGGCAAATATGACAAAGCCCTGCAGGGCAATCGCATATACGTCGGTGTTGATGTCGGTAAATAGGGCAACAAGAGGTCTTTGAAACAGGATGGTTGTGAAGAAGATGATTAGGGAGCTAATCACTACGATTTTTATGCATTTACGTAAAAGCTGCAATAAACGCGTTGTATCCTTCCTCCCATATTGATAGCTGATCAATGGCGCAGCCCCCATGGAAAAGCCGATGTACAGACTGGTGAGCAGAAACTGCGTAAAAACAATAATTGTTCCTGCGGCAACGCCAGCCTCTTGATGAAGCCGAAATAGAATCGTGTTTAAAAGCAGTGTTGTAAGTGCAGCCGCCAGCTGACTCACCATCTCACTGGAGCCGTTTAGACAGCTTTCCTTCAGCATTTCAATATCCCAAACCGGTCGTGAAAAATACAGCTCCTTTTGCTTCCTTTGCAGGAAAAACAGCGTTCCGTATACCGCCGGCACCATATAGCCGATTCCGGTTGCCAGGGCACTGCCTTCAATTCCCATAGGAAAGCCAGCCATAAAGACGACATCCAAAACAACATTGACTCCCCCGGCACAAATTGCCAGCACCATGCCCAGCAGCGGACGTCCCGCTGCTACCAGCATGCTTTGATACAATACCTGCAGCATACAGAAGGGAGTAAAAAGAAGAAGCATGGACAGATATCCTCTTGCATAGGGCAATATTCGTCCCTTGGCATGCAACAGCTGCAGCAGCTCATCAAGGAACAGCGAAGCTGCAAGAGCAAGGACACAGCCGATTCCAATCGTACAGACACAAAGCAGAGCGGCATTTTGCCGAACCTTTTCCAAAAGACCTGCCCCCATATCGCGGCACAGCACAGCAACGCCTCCGCTTGCCAGCATCGAGGATAAACCAATGATCAGATTGATCATGGGACAGACGATATTGATTGCGGAAAGTGCATCTGTATTCACCAGACGCGAGACAAACAGGGTATCTGTTATCGTGTAAATTCCCATCGCCAGCATCATAACGATGGAAGGTGCCACAAAGCGAAGCAGCTGCGGCAGCGTACGAGTCGCACCCAGTGTATTCTCACGCATCCTGTGTTCTCCTGTAATACAGCCGCTGTAGCGGATAACCAAACTCCACCAGCTCTTCTCCGCATACAAAACCGGCTTCCAGCAAAAGTCTGCGATATCCGGTATCGGCTCTATCGGTAGAGCGGAAGCAGGTAATCGCCAAATCGGTATGTGCGGCACAGGTACATAGCATCCATTCCACCAGCTGTTCCATGACATCCGGACTGCGCAGCTGCGGATGAATGGCCAGTACATCGATTTGTCCGCTTTGCAGCTGTAGCTGAATCGCCGCAAACACCGTCTTGTCAAAGGAAACCAGAAATGCTTCCTTCTGCTTCATACAGTCCAGCAGCTGCTGTTCATATGCTGCCTCCTCAAGGAAGGGAAAAAAATCCACCGCCTGTCGCATCAGCTTCATCCAAGTGTCCAAATCCTTTGGAGTTGCGTGTTGCACCTGCAGCTCACGCATTGCAGACTCTGTACGATTCAGCTCGTGCAGCTGCAGGGGATGCTGAAGCGCATAATAACGCTGCTCCTTGCGAAACTGTGTACAAGTCATCTTGTATAGCTGTTTAAATGCCTTGGAAAAGGCCTGTGAGCTTTCATAGCCATAGGATACGGCAATTTCCAGCACAGATGCATCTGTTTCACACAGACATCGTGCCGCTTCACTTATTCTTCTTCGCTTCACATAATCGTGCATCCGCATACCGCACAGCTGGGTAAAGCTGCGATGCACATAATAGGGCGAATACTGCATATGCTGCGCTACTGTCTGCAGGGAAACCGGTTCCTGCAAATGCTCCTCCAGATAAGAAAGCGTCCTTATGACAAGCTCCTGTTTTTCATTCATGGCATTACCTCCTAACTTTCTGGAAAAGTATAGCAGGTTTCCTGTACTCCTGCGTCATCAATCTTGCCCTGTCAGCTCCATGCCCTTTTTCTTATACTTCCATGAAAGCAGTACAGAAAAATACGCAGGCAGCCGCATTGGTTGAGCCGTATTACGTCAATGGAGTGCTTCTAGTGAATAAAAAGCATGCACTGCCACAGAATTACAGAGGAATGGATCAAATCGATCATCATGAAAAGCAAAGCGCCAAAGCGCCCCTTTTCTTATGCAGCTTTTAAATGATAGCCGAAAGCGAGTAAGATTGTAGCAGACAATGCAGTCCACTATATTCAGAAGCCGAGGACTAATGCATATTCTGATTCGCAGCTGATGCTATTTGCATGTGTTGGCGTTGCGGTACAGAAAAACAGTTCGATGCGTGAACATTCACAATACCGACAGTCTGCAAATCTGATTTGCTGCTATTTGCATATGCTTGCGCTGCTGTGCAGAAAACAGTCCGGCTCGTGATCATTCACAATGCCGACAGCCTGCAGATAGGAATAGATAATCACACTTCCGACAAACCGCATACCGCGTTTGTACAGATCTGCGCTGATTTCATCGGAAAGCGCGGTGTGTGTTGGCAGCTCCTTCTGTGTTCGATACATCACCCTTCCCTCGCTGAAGCCCCATAAATAGGCGGAAAAGCTACCGTATTCCTTTTGTATTTGCTGAAAGACAGCAGCATTTTTCACAGCAGCCTTGATCTTCAGACGATTTCGGATAATACCGGGGTTCTGCAAGAGCTCCTTCTGTTTTTCCTCGCTATAGCCTGCGACCCTTGCGACATCAAAGCCATCAAAGGCTTCCCGAAATGCCTCCCGCTTTTTCAAAATCGTAAGCCATGACAGTCCAGCCTGAAACGATTCCAGAAGCAGCATCTCAAACAGCTTATGGTCGTCATGCACCTCTCTTCCCCACTCCTCATCATGATAGCGAACATAAATTTCAGGCACGTTTTCTGCCCAGAAACAGCGTTTTTTCTCCATCTTTTCATCCTCATTTCCTTTGCTTTATTATACCAGAGGCAGCCGGTATATGACCAGCATTCCTCATCAATTCCTTCTGTAAGCAAATGGGAAGCTGTAAAGCAGTCACTGCATCCAGCCCCTCGTGAAATCCGTAAGCGCTCAGTGCCTCCTGCATACGGATTCTTACGGCATTTAGATATCTGCCAAGTGCTTTGCCAGATGCATTCAGCCTGATGGCATGCTCCCTTTGCAAAAGCAGTCCCTTTGCTTCCAGACGTTTGATTGCACGGCAGACACTGGCCCGGGAATATCCAAGATAGACAGCGATATCAATCTGACGTACCACCCTCTGTTCCTGCTCCAGTATATCGATGACCTGCAGATATTTCTGCTGTGAGGCTGTCAGCATCATTTCACACCCCATGCAATTAAGCTGCGCTCATTGACTCTTTGCACATGTACATCATGCAGCTGCTTCTGCAGCAGCATACGAATCTCCTTTTCACTGTACATATGTACATCCCCCTCCCTTTGAAAACGGAAATACAGATTCATGATTCTTCGAGATACTGCCCCCTGTGTACAATCACCAATTACAAAAAAGCCGCCATATCGCAATACCCTCCCCACTTCCTGCAATACCCTGCAGGGATCAGAATAATGATGAAAGGAATCGTTGCAGTATACCAGATCAAAGCTCGCATCGGGAAAAGGCAGCTTTGCCGCATCACCCAACAGCAGCTTTGCTCGCCCCTTCATCACCTGCTTTCCCATACGCAGCATGTTTTTACTCAGATCAATTCCCGTAAACCGGCGCCCGCTATCCTCATCATACAGCTGCTTCATCAGCGCACAGGTACCACATCCCAGATCCAATACATCCCGCACAGGAAGCTGTATCATCATCTCCAGCATGAACGGATACAGCTCCCTTGCATGTTTTCCGCTGCAGGCGGTATCATAGGTATCTGCCTGTTTATCAAATGCAATTCGTGATTGTTCTGTTTTATTCATAGTAGCTCCTCCTTTAATGAACGATGTTCATTCATTTCTCAAAAAGCAATCCCTGATCAAATGGTGTTATCAGGGATACATTCCTGTTTCAGCAGCAGATCGATATACACACGCAGCTGGTGGAGCAGCTGTGGATCCGGTGAGCGCATGGATGCATGGATACCGATCTGTCCATAGGTCAGAAAGCTGAGCAGCAATTCCTCATGCCGCACCTTCAGATGATGCTTTTTTACATACCGGTGCAGCTCCTGCTGCAGGTGTGGCTGCATGTACTTGCACAGCTTCACTGCCAGCTCTTCATGAAAGCCGATATTCTCCGGTCGATGGAAGAAGTCGTGATAGCGCATCTGCTGCTCCTCCTCTTCCAGCATGTGAAATAGCAGATCAAGCTTTTCCTTCAAATCCTTGGTTTCATCATGGAGTGTGACCAGATAGACAGCACATATCTCCTCTACGTACTGCTGCATCGCCTCTTGAAAAAGCTTCTGCTTGCTATCATAATAGCGATAGCAAAGGCCCAGTGAAATATCGAGATGACGTGCGATATCACGCATGGATGTCTGCTCATAGCCATTTTCAGCAAACAGCCCCATCGCTGCATCCAGTATTTCCCGTTTTCTTTCTGCAGGGTCCTTCACAACCCTCGTCCGTATTTTGTGTCCCATAGCATCACCTTCATGTAAAGTATACCAGGTTTTCCGCAGCAGTCAATGAACAATGTTCATTCTTTTTTAGCTTTCTGTTAGCACTGCTAACAAGGAAACGGTATACAACTGCTGTTTAAGCAAAGCAATTTGTCTGATCCTGCTGATTATGCAAGGTAGGTCAGCGCAAGAAAAGCAGAGAACCTGTATTCCCTGCCTTGCTTGATAAATGCTACCATCTTATCTATATAAGCTGTACACGAATCTTTCTTGCCTTCGCGCGTATCCCGCTTCATAAATTTTCCTGCAATATGATGAGATGAACGTGTTATTTGCGTTAGAAGGTGCCATAGGAAATGATAATTATTTAGAATAATGACTTTTCGTAAATGGAAGGCTACCAGAAAACAGTTCGCAAACCTGCCGCTTACCTCGAAATTCGCTCTCCTGCCTCCTTGTGTTTTTAATGAATGTACACAATGTCCTCCAACCTGTACCGGTATGCGAATAATCACATGGATGCATGGCAGGTACCCTATGGTTCAACAGCATTCGTATCTATCACATGGGCATACCAGGAAAAGGATTTCTTTCTTTTGCGTACAAAGCTGCCGCTACCATCATCCTGTCGGTCAACGTAGATAAACCCATAGCGTTTTTTCATTTCTCCACTGGAGGCACTTACCTGATCGATTGGACTCCATGCAAGGTAGCCAAGCAGCTCGATTCCATCCTCACATACCGCCTGCTGCATCGCCTTGATATGATCGTGCAGATAAGCAATCCGCTCATCATCACAAATGCTTCCGTCCTCTTCTATTTCATCCGCCATTCCCAAGCCATTCTCAACAATGAACAGCGGCTTCTGATAGCGTTCATATATATCATTCATAGTAATGCGCAGTCCAAGTGGATCAATCGGCCATCCCCAGTCACTGCATGTCAGATATGGATTTTTTACGGAAGCAAACAGATTTCCCTTGTTTTGCTTTTTCGCCTCCTGCTGTGATGAAACACAACGGCTATTGTAATAGGAAAAGGAAATAAAATCTACGGTATTCTTCAAAATCTCCACATCATCCTCTTCCATCTGCAATACGATTTGTTTTTCTTTCAGCAGCTGCTGGAAATAGGAAGGATAGGCACCCCGCACCTGAACATCACAGAACAGATAGCTTTTGCGATCCTCCCTACGTGCCTGCCACACATCCTGCGGATGACAGCTGTAAGGATATACACTGCCGGCAGCGAACATGCAGCCAACCTGGTTTTCCGCATCAATTTCATGTGCCAGCTTTGTTGCGAGTGCACTTGCGATCAATTCATGATGTGCAGCCTGATAGGTGACCTGCTCCTTTTTTTCTCCCGCTTCAAAGCAGATACCCGCACCGAGAAAGGGCGCGTGCAGAATCATGTTAATTTCATTAAACGGCAGCCAGCAGCGAACACGTCCCTTATAGTGCAGGAACAGGGTTTTGCACAAACGTAGATAATGCGCAATCATAGCGCGGCTTCTCCAGCCACCCAGCGTTTCAATCAGATGCATAGGGCAGTCAAAGTGTGCAATCGTTATCATTACCTCGATTCCATACCGCTCACATTCTGTAATCACATCGTCATAGAACTGCAGACCTGCAGCGTTTGGCTTCGGCTCATCTCCCTTTGGAAAGATACGTGTCCAGGAAATGCTCAAGCGAAGCATTTTAAAGCCCATTTCCGCAAAGAGAGCGATGTCCTCCTTATAATGATGGTAGAAATCCACTCCCTCATGAGATGGATATATCTCATCAGGAAAGCAGCTCATCCTTTTTTCTCTTCCAGTGATAACCGCACTGCGTCGATCACCGCGCGGACACACATCCACATTGGACAGCCCTCTTCCCCCTGTCTGCCAGGCCCCCTCACACTGATTCGCAGCAAGTGCTCCTCCCCATAAAAAATTTTCAGGAAATTTCATATTCGCGAGCCTCCTAGGAATTCATGACATGCAGCAGCACATCATCCGGCACGACCTCTTTCTGCATGGTGCTTAGTATTTCCAGATAGTCCTTCGTATTTGTAATGATAACCGGTGTCTGAAGACAATAGCCCTTGCTCTTTACATCAGCCAGATCAAAGCTTAACAGATGCTGTCCCCGGCTTACACGAGCTCCCTGCTGAACATGAGCTGTAAAGCCCTCTCCGTTCAGCTGCACGGTATTCAACCCGATGTGGATCAATACTTCCACACCGTCATCCGAGGTGATGCCAAGTGCGTGCTTCGTGGGAAACAGAGTCGTCAGCACACCGTCAACCGGTGCATAAATCTCACCCTCAGTAGGTACGATTGCACAGCCCTTCCCAAGAATACCGGCAGAAAACGCAGCGTCCTCTACCTGCTGAAGCTCCAGAACCTCCCCCTTTACTGGTGACCATACCGCAATGACTTCCAGCAGTGTAGTCTCATTCTTCATGGAAGCCGCATCTTTGTCAGTATCAATAATCGCTCTGTTTGATTCCCCACAATCCTTCTCCTTATAAAACAAAAGCATTAAGATGACCGCCACAAGCATAGTTAAAAGAACACCGGAGCCTGCCACCAGCAGGTTTCCCCAGGAACCGTCTGGTTCCATCATGGCAGGAAATTCAAAGATTCCCATACCGCCCATGCTGAATTTACGGAAATTACAGAAGCCGTAGAATGCCCCGCCGATTCCCCCGGCTATACAGCTGATGATGAATGGTTTTTTCAAGGGCAGCAAAATCCCATAGATACCGGGCTCTGTCACACCGAAGATACCGGAAATGAAATTCGGCAGACACAGCTCCTTCATTTTACGGTCTTTGGTTTTCATCATGATGACCAGAATCACCGCTGAGGTCGCAAAGGTACAGGCGAAGAACGGCATCATGACATTATCATAGCCGTTTGTCACAATATTGTTGATATAGACAGGAATAAAGCCCCAGTGAAGTCCGAAAATCACCAGAATCTGCCAAGTTAAACCAACCAGACCGCCAGCCAGCATCGGGGATACATTCCGTATGCTGATGATGGTTTCCGCAATTATTTTCGAGCCGAAGGTTGCGACAGGTCCGATCAACAGGAAGCCGATGGGAAGCGCCACGAGCAGCGTCAGCATGGGAACGAAAAAGAACTTCACCAAATCCGGTACGATTTTTGAAAACAGCTTTTCGCATTTGCTGGCAAAATATACAATAAAGATCACAGGAATTACGGTGCTGGTGTAGTCCATGGATATCACAGGAATACCGAAGAAGTCAATATATACCGGAGATGCAAACATCGTTCCTTCAAACATGGTATACAGCGGTTCCAGACTTCCGGACAGTGCACTGCTTTGAATACCCGGATAACACATGATTCCGCCGATAACCAGTCCCACCATCGGCTTTAAACCAAACTTCTTGGCAGAGGTGTATCCCAGAAAGAGTGGAAGGAAGGTAAATAAGGCATCGCCTATCGCATTGATGATCCTATAGCCGCCGCTGGTTTCCGCATACAGACCCAG
The DNA here is from genome assembly GCA_003481775.1 of Clostridiaceae bacterium OM02-2AC. GTDB lineage: Bacteria > Bacillota_I > Bacilli_A > Erysipelotrichales > Erysipelotrichaceae > Clostridium_AQ. The sequence goes on along the minus strand of QULU01000019.1, from coordinate 27,346 downwards.
CGTCATAAACAGCATGTTCACTCCCTTAATCATACCACACGCAGCCATGATCCCTAATATCGGCTGAAAAATACCGGATATGATATCCACAAAGCGATCCAGCAGCTTCTCTTTCTCAGCACTCTGCACCGTCTGCGACTGCTCTGCATGTAACAATGGTACGATTTGTTCATATACATCCTGTACCTGATTGCCGATGACCACCTGATATTGTCCGGCACTCTTCATAACCGTGACAACACCCTCCATGCTTTTCAGCACCTCATCCTGTGCCTTGGATTCATCCTTTAATTTGAAGCGAAGCCGTGTAATGCAGTGTGTCAGGGAGTTTACATTATCCCTTCCACCTACAGAGTTCAGTATTTCTTTTGCTAATGTTTCATAAACAGTCATGTTTTCGTCCTCCATTTCTGATGCTTATGCATACGTGAAACAAAGGTCAAGCCAACTAAATGTAACTATCCTTTCTCCTGTTTTTTAAAGCTCATCAACGTCCTGTTATACGGCCTCACCACCCTTCACAGATACCTGGTGTATCCTGGAAATATGAATACTGAGATAAAGAATTTCCTCTTCACACAGCGTATAGCCGTAGCGCTGCTTCAAAAAAGCAGCTATATCCAATACACATGCTACATCCTGCGGATATTTTCCCTTGATCAGCTCCAATAGTCCGTCTGTATCCTTTGTTGGAATTTGCTTTTCTGAAAAAATCCGTTCTGCAAAGAATTTCAAATGTGTGATGAACCGATAATAATATACGGAATCAGCGTCCAGTGAAATCGCGAAGCGCATGCGGACAATCGTTTCAATCTGTTGCATCAGGGTCGTGATTTCCTTGACGGATTTTGATTCCAGATGCAGTTGTCCATTGACGATATGCAATGCAATAAAGCCTGCCTCATCCTCGCTCAGCTCCACACCGAAGCGCTGCCGGATCAGCTTGATCGCATACAGTCCTACCTTATACTCATCCCGATAAAATTTCTGAATATCCCAAAGCAATACATTTTTTACTTCTATCCCTTGCTTTTTCCGCTCCACCGCCATGTACATATGGTCACAAAGTGCCACAATTACGTTTTCACTCACAGTTTCATCTATGTGTATTCTGGCGTAGTTCATGATTTCCTCCGCCAGCTCCAAATGCTCCATGGGAATTGTTTCCAACAGCTCCTGCAGCCGTCGGTTCATCACCTGATCCGTTAATGCAAAAACCTTTTCAACACGGCTCTCCTCCACGCTTTCCTGTTCCTTCATCTGAAAGCCAAGGCCTTTCCCGCATAAAATTTTCTCCTGTCCGTTTTCATCCAGAGCAATGACCACGTTGTTATTCAGCCGCTTTTTAAAAATCATACTCCTCGCCTCCCTCATAAGAAAAGACCTGCACATCAAAAAACACGAATTCCGTGATCTATTGATTAGCAGGTCGAGCTTGTTTTCACAATAACTATCCTTACTTTATCCAAAGTATAGCAGATGGGAATCGTGTTTGTCAACGGTTACATTGAAAATTGTGGAAGCAGGTAATATAGCAGACCGTTTGTATATACAGAAGGGATTTGCTTTCATAAAAATTATGATACTGTATCGGAATAGCGGTAATAAAAACAACCACAATATCTTTGACACCCATTGCAAAATCTGAGCAGATCAGTATCCGGAGTCACCGGAAATACGCTATACTTGGAGTATGAGAAAAGAGGTATTTTGCATGTATACACTGGATATATTCTTAAACCGTATCAAGGGAGCTTATTCAAATAGAGCGCAGCACACGGAGCACACCTCACTGCCGCAGGCGATCCATATCACCACACCGGTGAATGAGCGTATCAACAATCTGCCCAAGAATTTTGACGATGTTTTTGTTATTGATGAGACCTATTACCGCTATGAAGATCATATGATGGAGCTGCATCACCTTTACCGTTATCATGCACACTCAGATGGCAGTATCGCACTAATATCCTATGAGCTTCCCTCCGAATCCCTTGCACAGAAATTTGACAGGCAGCATGTACAACAGCTGTCGTACAACGAGCTTACCGTAAAGCAGTCCTTTGCCCCTATCCTGTATACGTTTGAAAACGATGTTTTTACGAGTGAAGGAAGTAGTGAAATCGCTCCGGGAATCACACTACATGTCGTTATGAAGCTGTATCGTGACCATTATACCGTCATAGAAGCATGCTATGCAAATGGAACACTTGTATCCGGCTTTGAGGAGCCTGTTTGCTATGAGCGTATGATTGAGCAGGAAGTGGTGTGAAGCAACAATAACGATAAAGAGCATATTCCTTTTGCAGACAAGCAGTGCCCTGTCCAGACTGCATACCAAAGGCTCTTCATTTGATGGCATACCGCCGCTTCTTGCACACTGCTTTGGAAGACAAAAAAGATACGAGGAACAGGATCTTGTTCAATCGTATCTTTTCTTTCATCATTATAACGGCTACTATCCTTATTTCAGCACAGCGCCTTCATCTGCACTGGCAACAAGACGGGAATACCGATACAGCCATCCCTCTTTGATTTTCGGCTCCGGCTTTTCCCATGCCTGCAGGCGCTGCTCAATTTCCGCCGCGTCCACATGCAAGCAGATACTGCCGTTGGGAATATCAATCGTGATGGAATCCCCTTCCTGTATAATAGCAATCGGCCCCTGCGCTGCGGCTTCCGGTGAAACATGTCCGATGGCAGCACCGCGGGTTGCCCCGGAGAAGCGTCCGTCTGTAATCAATGCCACATCCTTATCCAGTTGCATACCGGCAAGCGCACTTGTCGGATTCAGCATTTCCCGCATACCAGGACCACCCTTTGGTCCCTCGTAGCGTATCACGACAACATCTCCCTTTACAATACTGCCGGCATAGATTGCCTCAATGGCATCCTCTTCGCTGTCAAACACACGGGCAGGTCCGGTATGTGTCATCATGCTTGGATCAACCGCAGAGCGCTTTACAACGCAGCCCTTGGGTGCGATATTACCAAACAGCACGGCAATACCGCCGGTGGCAGAATTAGGATGCTCGATATCCTTAATGATATTGGTATCCATATTCACAGCATTCGCAATGTTCTCTGCGACTGTCTTACCCGTTACTGTCATCAGCGTGGTGTCAATCAGCTGCTTTCTTGACAGCTCCTTCATGACTGCCTGTACACCGCCCGCATTATACAGATCAACGATGTGATCCGGACCGGCAGGAGCCAGCTTGCACAGATTCGGCGTTTTCAAGGAAACCTCATTGATCATATCCAAATCCAGTTCTACCTTTGCTTCCTTGGCAATCGCCAAAAGATGCAGCACGGTATTGGAGGAACAGCCCAGTGCCATATCACAGGCAAGACCATTGCGCAAAGACTTTTCGTTTACGATATCCCTTGGACGGATATCCTTTTCCACCATATCCATGACCGCCATACCGGCCTTCTTCGCCAGCTGGGTCCGTGCGGAATACACTGCAGGAATCGTTCCATTGCCAGGCAATGCGATTCCCAGTACCTCACACAGACAGTTCATGGAATTGGCAGTAAACATACCGGAACAGGAGCCGCAGCCCGGACAGGCATTCTGCTCGATGTGCGTCAGCTCTGCCTGATCAATCAGTCCGGCTTTCTTGGCACCGACTGCCTCAAACATGGTAGAAAGACTCATCGCCTTTCCTCTGTCATTCCCCGGCAGCATGGCACCGCCGCTCATGACAACGCTTGGTACATTGACACGCAATGCTCCCATCAGCATACCCGGAACGATCTTATCACAGTTAGGCACCAGCACAAGACCGTCAAAGCCATGTGCCTTGGCCATCGTTTCCACACTGTCCGCAATCAGCTCACGGGATGCCAGAGAATATTTCATACCGATATGTCCCATGGCGATACCATCGCACACACCGATGGAAGGCACCATGATCGGGGTACCACCGGCCATGCGGATACCCGCCTTGACCGCTTCTGTGATCTTATCCAGATGCAGATGCCCTGGAACAATCTCGGAATAGGCGCTGACCACACCGATCAGCGGCCGATTCAATTCTTCTTCTGTCAGTCCCAGTGCATAGAACAGCGAACGCTGCGGTGCACAGGCATCTCCTCGAACGACAGAATCACTTGGTCTACCCATATCAATGCCTCCTTATTTTTTCAGCCAGCTCATCATTTTACGCAGCTTTTCGCCAACCTTTTCCGATGGGTGCGCTGCATGAACACGACGCATTGCCAGGAAGTGAGAGCGTCCTGCGGCCTTGTTTTCCGTAATCCAGTTTCCGGCAAAGGTTCCATCCTGAATCTCTGTTAAAACCTTCTTCATCTCTTTGCGTGTTTCTTCTGTGATCAAACGCTTTCCGGTTACGTAATCACCGTATTCTGCCGTATCAGAGATAGAGTAACGCATCATTGCGAAGCCACCGCTGTTGATCAGATCGACAATCAGCTTCATTTCATGGATACATTCAAAATATGCCATTTCCGGCTCATAGCCTGCTTCCACCAGGGTATCAAAGCCAGCCTGCATCAGCTCGCAGACACCACCGCATAAAACAGCCTGCTCACCGAACAGATCGGTTTCCGTTTCCTCCTTAAAGGTTGTTTCAATGATGCCGGCACGTCCGGCACCGATTCCTCCGGCATACGCCAATGCATAATCATGTGCTTTTCCGCTTGCATCCTGATGTACGGCGATCAGGGATGGTACACCTCTGCCTTCCTGATACTGGCTGCGTACCGTATGACCGGGACCCTTTGGTGCACACATCGTAACATCAACACCAGCCGGTGCTACGATCTGATTGAAGTGGATGGAGAAGCCATGGGCAAACATCAGCATGTTTCCCTCTTCCAGGTTTGGCTCGATATCCTTCTTATAAATATCCGGCTGATCCTGATCCGGTGTCAGAATCATAATCACATCACCGGCCTTTGCGGCCTCTGCCGTATCCAGTACGGTCAATCCGGCTTCCTCTGCCTTTGCACGGCTCTTGGAGCCCGGACGTAGACCAACAACCACATTGACTCCGCTGTCCTTCAGATTCAATGCATGTGCATGTCCCTGACTTCCATAACCGATGATTGCCACTGTCTTTCCTTTCAGAAGATCCATATTGCAATCTGCATCATAATAAACCTTTACCATTTTCGTTTTCCTCCTTATGTTTTTGGTAATTCCAGTTCTATCAAAACGTAAGTGCTTACGTTTAATAAACAGTTTCCGTACTCAGCTGCAAGGCAGCTCCGCCCGTGCGGCTGATTTCCTTAATGTGATACTCCCGCAGCTCCTCCAGAAAATAATTCACAGAAGCCGGCGTATCTGTCAGCTCTACGATACAGCAGCCATCCTCGATGATCTGCGTCCGTCCGTTAAAATCCTCCACACATTTTTCAAATGCTTCCATCTGATTGGCGCGCGGAGCCACCTTAACGAGCATAACCTCCCGGATAAACAGCTGTTCATCCGGTATTTCCTGCACGATTTTTACATCCTCCAGCTTATCCAGCTGCAGCTTGATCTGATTGACACTTGCGGCATCCCCGCTCGTCGTGATCGTGATACGCGAATAATTTTCATTTTCCGTTTCCCCTACAGCCAGAGAATCTATGTTGAATCCCCTTTGGGAAAACAGATTCGTCACTCTTGTCAGCACCCCGAAGTGATTGGATACCAGAATGGATAATACCGCTCGATTCATAATCTCATCTCCCTAGTTGCCATATAAGATAATATCCTTACCGCTTTTTCCCGGTGGTATGATCGGATAGACACAGTCATCCTTGTCAATCCAGCAGTCCACAATGCATGGAACCTTGCTGGACAGTGCCTCTTTCATGACACCTTCGATGTCATGCCGCGTTTTGATTCGCAATCCCTTTCCGCCAAACGCCTCCGCCAGCTTCACAAAATCCGTCTGACGATCGATTGTCGTATGGGAATAGCGATGATCGTAGAACAGCGTCTGCCACTGCCGCACCATGCCCAGAACATGATTGTTAAAGACTAGCACGACAATGGGGATATTGGCGCTGACGGCCGCTGCCATCTCATTCATATTCATATGGAAGCTGCCATCTCCTGTCACCAGAATAACAGGCCGCTGCGGATTGGCAACCTTGGCTCCCATCGCCGCTCCCATGCCATAGCCCATCGTTCCCAGACCACAGGAGCTGATCCAACTGCGCGGACGTGAGAATTGATAATATTGTGCCATGATCATCTGATGCTGTCCGACATCCGTGACGATGATCGCATCCTCTCCAACGATTTCATGCAGTGTCAAAGCCAGATCTCTTGGATCAACATTCTCTCCGGGCTTTGGCTTTGGAAGACCCAGCTTGGTTTTAAAATCCTTCAATGTACCGGTCCAGTCCTCATGCTTGGTCTCCGGCATACGCTGTATCATTTTCTTCAAAATATAGCGGGCATCTCCGACAATGGAGATATCACTGGCTACATTCTTGGAAATTTCCGAAGCGTCGATATCGAAGTGAATGATTTTCGCCTCTCTGCCAAATTCCTCTCGATTTCCGGCAACACGATCGGAGAACCGTGAGCCGATCGCAATGATCAGATCGGTATTCAAAGTCGCATAATTGGAAACCGGTGTCCCATGCATTCCAAGCATTCCCAGATACAGATCGTAATCATACGGCACACTGCCCAGCCCCATCATGGAACAGCAGATGGGAATATCCATATGCTTGGAGAAATTCATCAGCTCCCGAGTCGCATTGGAGGAAATGATTCCTCCTCCGGCATAGATCATCGGGCGCTCCGCCTTGCGGATGACCTCCAGCGCCTGTTCAAATACAACATCATCCACCTTTGGCAGCTTGCGGATGCGATAACGCGGCAGCTTAACATATTCGGTAACTGCTGCGGTGACATCCTTCGGTATATCGATCAGAACCGGTCCCTTTCTTCCGGAATTGGCGATAACAAACGCCTTGCGTACCACAGCTGCCAGATCCTCAACCTTCTGAACAATAAAATTATGCTTGGTGATCGGCATGGTGATGCCCGTGATATTCACCTCCTGAAAGGAATCACGGCCCAGCAGATCGTTGGGAACATTGCCGGTAATGGCCACCATGGGAATAGAGTCCATATAGGCCGTCGCAATACCGGTGACCAGATTGGTTGCGCCCGGTCCGCTGGTTGCCAGACAGACACCGCATTTTCCGGTACTTCTCGCATAGCCGTCTGCCGCATGGGAAGCTCCCTGCTCATGCGAGGTAATGATATGACGAATATCCTCACTTCGCTCGTATAACGCATCATAGATATTCAGCACCGAGCCGCCGGGATACCCGAAGATGGTATCCACACCCTGGTCGATCAGTGACTGGATCAGTATCTGCGAACCATTCATTTTCATAACATAGCCTCCCTATTCCATCGTTATTTCATAACCCTTTTCTTTTAACACCCGAATCAGTGCTTCGCCATGTTCCTTGCTGCTGACTTCAACAGCCAGATGGAGTATGGTTTCATTCAGATTCAAATCGGCCTGGATGCGGTCATACTGTATTTCGATAATATTTGCATTCTGTTCGCACAGGATGTGTGTAAAATGCTCCAGTGCCCCCGGCACATCCAGCATCAGTGTTTTAAATTTCATGTTTCTGCCCCGGCTGACCAGTCCCTTTTCAACAACCTTGTGAATAAAGGAAACATCAATATTTCCTCCGGACAGCACACAGACGACACGTTTACCTGCCACATCGATTTTCCCGTTGAGCACAGCTGCCAGACTTGCTGCCCCTGCCGGCTCCACAACCTGCTTTTCCCGCTCCAGCAGCAGCAGAATCGTCGCTGCAATTTCACTGTCACTCACGCTCACCATTTCATCCACATTTTCCTGAATGAGCTTTACCGTGGTTTTCCCCGGATTCATCACCGCGATTCCATCCGCAATGGTATTCACATGTCTGGTTGCACAGTGCTTCTGCTTCTGAAAGCTCTGAACGATGGCATTGGCTCCTTCTGCCTGAACACCAACCACCCTGATACGCGGGTTGATCTGTTTGGCATAGAAGCTGATACCGGATAGGAGTCCACCTCCTCCGGCCGGTACGACGATCATATCCACATTTGGCAGATCATGACAGATCTCATAGGCGATTGTTCCCTGACCGGCTATGACATCCTCATCATCAAAGGGATGAATAAAGGTTGCCCCTTTTTCCTCCTGCAGACGAAGTGCCTCCTGATAGCACTCATCATAATTATCTCCCGCCAGCACGACATCGGCTCCATAGCCCTTGGTTGCCAGAACCTTGGCGATCGGTGTACTCTTGGGCATCACGATGGTCGCATGCATGCCCAGCTTGCTTGCGGCATAGCTGACGCCCTGTGCATGGTTGCCGGCACTGCTGGCAATGACCTCACTCGTTTTCCCCTCTTCCTTCAGCTTCGCCAGCTTGTTGAAGGCGCCCCGCACCTTAAAGGACCCTGTCTTCTGCCGATTCTCACATTTCAGAAACAGCTGACAATTGCTCATTTCCGAAAATGTCCGCGAGCTGGTCACCTTCACATTGTGAATCTGTCCCTGCAGTCTGGCGGCCGCCTGCTCTACATCTTTACATTCCATTCCTCTTCCTCCTATTTCGTAAAAAAGCAGCATATCATATGATAAGCTGCTTTTCTTTCTATCCTCACACCTTTGTGTTTATACAACGAAAGTGTTCTGTTATGGGAATCTCACGCAGGAGATTCACTAGAAAGAAAAACAGACTTGCTTAGGACTATGAGAATAATAATAATGACGATAATGTATAGTGCCATCACTTGTCCACTTCCTTTCCAACTTGTGATGGTATTAGAATAAAACTTTTTCACACTTTTGTCAATAGTTTTCAGTTATATTTTCATTTATTTTACAATTCTGTTACATACATCATGGAAAACGAATATTTATTTTCACAAAACTCTTTTCATTCCGTCGTTCCTTCATTATAATATAAGTCATAGACAACGGAGGTATCCCTATGTATAAGGAAACAGCAAAACTCGTTTTATACCGCAGCTTTGGTGAACACAGTATTTTATCAGAGCTTTCTCAGATATTCCGCGATTTTGATAGCGGAGCTGCTAGTAATGCAGAGCTTATCGAACGTATTTATGCGCAAATCAAGGCTCTGCTCGATCTGGCGACCAGCTATGGCTTCGATGAAAATCTATGGCACAATTATCTGACCTTTTTACTGCTGATGAATGAAAATTCCTTCAGTCTCGTCAGTGAAAAAAGCCCGGTGCAGCAGGGCAGTGTCCATCATTTTGCCAAGAATGATTTTAAGGTATTCAAGCAGCTGTTCGATTTTGACTTTCATCCCATCGAGAAGGCGCTCGGCATTGACTGCTTTTCAACCATCAGCTCCTATAAGGCCATTGCGAAAAAGGAGCGCATGTATAATAAGAATGTATCTGCGATGGTACAAAGTATCTCACGCAGCATCGAGGCTGCCGCCGATGAGGAGGAAATCTTTCACATCATCACCACCTTTTATCAGGAATACGGCGTTGGCATGTTTGGCTTAAACAAAGCGTTTCGCATCCGCTCCTGTGAAAACGGGGATGTGGAATTTCTCCCCATCAACAATATGGACAGTGTTGTGTTAGATGATCTGATCGGCTACCAGATGCAGAAGGATATGCTTAGAGAGAATACGCAGGCCTTCGTCGAGGGGCGCAACGCCAACAATGCACTGCTGTACGGAGACAGCGGTACCGGGAAGTCCACCAGTATCAAGGCCATTGTCAATGAGTATTATAAGGATGGTCTGCGCATGATTGAGATTTACAAGCATCAGTTCAAGGATCTCTCCACGATCATCTCTCATATCAAGAATCGTAATTACCGCTTTATCATTTATATGGATGATCTGTCCTTTGAGGAATTTGAAATTGAATACAAATTTTTAAAGGCGGTTATCGAGGGCGGTGTGGAAACAAAGCCGGACAATGTTTTGATCTATGCCACCAGCAACCGGCGTCATCTGGTTCGGGAGACGTGGAAGGACCGCAACGATATCCGTGATGATGACGAGCTGCATCATTCCGATACCATGCAGGAGAAGCTGTCGCTTGTGGCACGCTTCGGTTTGAGCATCTGTTATGAACGGCCAAATCAGAAAACTTATTTTGAAATTGTTTCAGAGCTTGCCAAGCATTATCCGGAAATCAAGCTCAGCGAAGAGGAGCTACAGGCCGAGGCTAGAAAATGGGGACTTGGTCATGGTGGAAATAGCGGACGGGCCGCACAGCAGCTTATCAATTATCTGTCTGGACGGGCAAGTCTGGAAACGTAATTCTGCGATTGGTTAGAGCAGCTTCACCGTTTCTGTATAGACCATAAAAACCTGCGCAGCGAATGTGCGCAGGTTTCTTTATGCTGTTTGCTTCCTGATACAATCCCTTCTCCTGTATTGCTGTCTTATTGCAGCAGCTGTTCAACAAGAGCGGGGGCATCCCCTGTCCAGATATCAGGTTCTATACCATAATATTCCTTTGCATAGGCATCCGGAAACTGTGTCAGCATATTGCCAAAGCTGACAGCCAGACTGGAATGCTTTAAATATACAGTCAAAAAGGAGGAGCCGCGCAGCATACCTGCTGTAGGTGTACCGATAAATACCACATGATCAAGACTGTGCAGCCGGTCAATCAAATGCTCTGCTGCCGATGCCGTCTGATCATCCTGTAGGACAAACAGCAGCGTATCGTTCTTTTTCTGTTCTGTACCCCCTCGCTCTACCATATAATGCAGCGCATCCTGCTGCTTCCAATCCTCTCCCTTGCGCAAGGCCGATAAGGACTGACCAGTTGTTTGTGATTGAAATTTCTCCTCCAGCAACGGTTCCTTTAAGGGAAGCTTTAACAAGGTCTGCAGATGACCGCCTGCTGCTGTATTTGCGAAGATGCGATACCAGCCCTCTGCCACCAGCAGATCACCGCCGCTGTTTCCGCGCAAATCCAAAACCGCTGCTTTGCTTTCTTTGAATTTCTCTGCTGTTTCCAAGAAAGCATCCGCCTTCTCCTTCTCACTTTCCGCATAAAACATCCGTGCGGTGTGAACATAGGGAACGCCGTGAATATCTGTTTCAAGAATGGCTTTCTCCGCAGGATGCGTCGCCAGAGGTATCACCCTTTGCCGCTGTGTCTTTTTGTTTGCGAAATGAAGTGTGATATCTGTTTTCTGCTCATCTGTTTTCTGATAGTATACATAGCGATCTGCATGCAGAGCATCCGCCTTCAGAACAGCTTCCAAATTCGTTTCTGCATCGATTCCCAGCACCCTTTTGCTTTTGAAATAAAACCCATCCGCCTTCCTCTCAAAGGGCTCCTGCATGGTGAAGGTTACCATCGCACGCTTCAGCGGCGTCTGATCGATCAGGAAATGCTGATCCTCAAGAAATTGCAGATGCGTTCGGATACTGGAGCGATAGGCTGTATAATCCAGCTTTTGAAGCTGCACAATATCCCGCAGTATTGCCTCCTCAGCCTTTGCAAACGCATTATCCTGATCAAAATAAGCATAGCAGCCATACAGCTCCTTCAGCATGGCAAACAGTGCCTGCGTATCCTCCCGTGCTTCCTGTCGGCTCAGCGTTTGGGAAGGAGAAGCTGCATGCTGATTTTCCAGAGCATAGTCCAATGCGTTCCAATAATCCTGCAGACTGGATTGCTCCTTGGGCATATCCGCTATTGCATAGCTTTTCGTCTTTCGCGTACGACTGATCTGCTCTGCCAGCTGCTCCGTCTTCCTCGGCACCTCTGCCTTTTCCCCGGGCCGGCAGCCCTGCAGCTGTACAGAAAGCAGAATCACCATAATGATCCTGCCTGCTGTGTTATTCTTTATCGATGACATAATTATCCTTGCCCTGATGCTTCACATCGTATAATGCGATATCTGCACGCTGATACAGACTGACGAAATCATCCCCCGCACGACTCAGCGACACCCCTATGCTGATGGTAGGAATCGGCAGTCCGGCACTTTCCCTTTTATAACGCAGATTCTCTGTCAGAAGCTGACACCTCTCCATCACCTGTTCCCTGCTGCTGATGTGCTTCATGAAGACAACAAACTCATCTCCGCCTAAGCGTCCGACGATAGCAGAATCACGAAAAACCTCTCGTAGAGCAGTGGCTGTCTGAATCAGCACCTGATCCCCCATATAGTGTCCATGCACATCATTTACCTCTTTGAAATCATCCAAGTCCATAATGTATAGTGCATGCGGCGTACTTTCTGCTTCCAATACCTCCTGGATCTGCTTTTTCACAGAAGCGGCATTCAAAATATCCGTAAGGGAATCCAGCATGCTTTTTTTGCGCAGCTGCTCCTTTTCCATCTTCTCAGCATGGATGTTCTGTACACGACCGATGGCGGAAACAGCCTGCGTCCCATCGTAAATCACCTTGATATAAATGTGATACCATAGGGATTTCCCCTGCATACTCAGTTGCACATCGGCATCCGTATCCACCTGCTTCATCAGCTGCTCATAAAGCGGATTGTTTCCTGTACTGTCTGCGACAAGAATATCGGATTTATATGCCGAAAAATGCTCAATAACCTCCGGTACCTGAAATATCTCCACAGCCTCACTGGTAAGGCGCAGAGTATCACTTGTAAAGTCGTATTCAAAGATTACTTCCTTCATAATTTCCGACAGGTAGCGATATCGCGTATTCTCCAGCTCAATCTGTTTTTTCATCCGCATCTGATTCCGGTAATACACATAGCCAAGCAGCAACAGCAGGGCGGCAGCGGAAACAATCAGTGTCAGAAACTGCAGGGGATTATCCTGAATATAGGTCATCAGCGTAAACGGCTTCTGCTGCTGTGCATTTTCATAGATATAACCTTCCAGCTCACTGGTATCAATGGTTCGGATTCCCTTATTCAAAATGGTCGCCAGCATATTTTCACTGCTGTCGATCACGCCCATACTATATTTCATAGCAGAGGAATTCGCCTGTGGGTAGATGATATAATGTGTGAAGTCATCCCGATACTGATAAAAGGATGCGGCATAGCTGTCCGTATACGTATAGTCGCATACCCCCTCATCCACCGCACGCAGCGCCTCTTCGATGGAATCATAAAACCTGGCATTCTTTGTATCCTCATATTTTTCTGTCACATTCCCCTTATAAATAGCAGCCTTTTTCCCCTTCATGGTCGTGACATCCACATCCGTTCCAGCCACAAGCACACGCTCTGTTTCCAGATATGGTGTACTGAGAAGCAGGGAGCTGTGACTCATGAGATCATAGTCGTATTGAATGTTCAAAACAATATCAGCTTCCTTGCTTTTCAGCTTTTTCTCAAATTCTGTATAGCTGTTGGTGTAGATATATTCCAGCTTCCAGCCTGCTTTTTTACAGATGCTTCGCAAAAGATCGTTCGCAACACCGCGAATTTCCCGTTTCTCATTATAATACTGAAGCGGACCAAACCCATCCTGCACCAACACCTTTAATGTCGGATGCTCCTTGATATAGGCCTTTTCCTTATGATTCAGCAGCAGCTGATCGCTGGCTTTGGTAAAGTATTTTGTGTATAGGGTGGATTGCAGGGTCGGATTTACCTCACTGATGGTAACGATGGCTCGGTTCAGCTCGGAAATCAGCTCACTGTTCCCCTTCGTAGTCGCAAAATAAAACGGTGTCGGAGAAAATTTGGCAATCGAGCGAAAGTCCGATTCCAGCGATAAATCGACGGTAACCAGCCCGTCTGCCTTTCCTTCCCGAACAGCGTCAATCTGTTCCAACCCGTCCTTGCACCAGATAATTTTATAGCTCATCCCATTCAATTCAGCATACTGCCTGAATATCGTATTTCGGTTTTCCGCAGTTTTATTCAATGCGATCCGAAACTCCTTGCTCTCTGTCAGATTGTATTCATCATATCGTTCATCATTATTTAAAACAGCGATCACACTGTACGCATTTCCATAATTCTCTGTCGGATAATCATACAGCTTTGCAAGACTGTCATTATAGCTCATCGCTCCCAGCAGATCGATTTCACCCTTTTTCAGCATATCCAGATAGGTCATCAGCTGTTCGTTCAAATCGCCCTCAATTTCTACAAACTCATAGGTCCAGCCTGTATATTGCGAGATTTCCTTCAAATAATCATAGGTATAGCCCCCGTAGGTTCCATCCTCATTTTTTACCGTAAGACCAGGCTGCAGAGGAAATCCCACACGGATGACACGTTTGTTTTCTTCTGCCTGCACAGACGGTACGGCTGACAGCAAAAGCATCAGCAAAAGAATACAGCATGCAAGTATTCCCTTTTGTTTCATGATCTCACCTCAATGTCCATATATCTTATATTATACAGGATATCCATAGAGAAAGGTAAATTTTTTAAAAGAAAAAGGCGTATTACACACCTTTTTGTCTTCTTTTGCTCTTTTTTGTATCGGTTAATGCATAAACATCGTCCGCCTGCGCCGCAACCACGGGTGAATGTGTGACAAGGATGATACATTTCTCTTCCTCATATGCAAGACTCTTGAAGATATCCATGATTTCATCCTGTGTATCCTCATCCAGATTTCCAGTCGGTTCATCCGCCAACAGGATTGCGGGATCATAGGATAGTGCACGGGCGATGGCAACACGCTGCTGCTGCCCGCCGGAAAGCTTTAAGATACGGCGTTGGGCCTCAGCCTCACAAAGCCCCACCTTTTCCAGCAGCTTCATTGCATATGCGCGGTTATTGTCCTTTTTCACACCGGCGATATCCATGGAAAGCAGTACATTTTCAACGGCACTCAGATGCATCAGCAGGTTAAAGCTTTGAAAAACCACACCCACATAGCGACTCCTGTATACATACTGATCCACCTCACTGACATCCTTCCCATTATAAAGAATCCTTCCCTCTGTCGGTTTTGTAAGCTGTGATAGCAGTGACAGCAAGGTTGTTTTGCCTGCGCCGGAGCGCCCGGTGATAGCATAGATTCTGCCGCCTTCAAAGCGGGTATTCACATGACTGAGCACTGCATCCCTTCCATTATAGCTATAGCCGATATCCTGTAATTCCAGCTGCATAATTCTTCCTCCTATTCTCTGTTTGATAATATCTTCAGTGGTTCATAGCGCAGAATATGCAAGACTGCAATACCGGAGGACAATAGTGTCAGTAAAATTGCAATACCGCCCAGCTCCAGCAGAACCCTTCCGTTGGCAGCACTGCTGATTTCCTCGATATAGGATACATTCTGTCTGACCGTGTCCTTGCCCCTATCCAGAAGCTCCATTTGTGGACCGCCATTCTTCGAAAAGCCAGTATCCTGATCAGCAGTTTGCACGGCCTGTGTTTTCAGCAGTGTATTGGTCAGCGATACACTGCCCGCAGCACCGATGCCACAGCCCAGCAGGATAGCCAGCAATGTTACCACGAAGATTTCACAAACGAATTGCAGGGCAATCCTGCGCTTGTTCATGCCGATTGCCGCCAATACGCCGATTTCATATTTCCGCTCCCGTATGTGATAGATATTGAGCACTACGAGAATCACACCTCCGACTAGCAATACGACTGCAAGAAAATAGCCGGCATACGTGCTCAGATTTTCCAATGGGGCAAGGCTTTGTTCATAGGCCGCCACATCACTGGAGGAAACGGTATACGTATCACTTAGCCCCAGCTTTCGTGCCTGTGCTTCAAATTTGTCATATGCTGCAACATTCTCAAATACATAGGTACCTAGCAGCTGTGCACGAAGGGCAGTATCCGCAGCCGCAGCTGCACTCTTGTCAACGAGCGAATGCAATGCCGCATAGGACATATAGACCTGATTGGCAGGATCCATCATATTCATTCCCATAAAGGAATCCGTGGTTTCTGTAGAGGTATAGATACCGACAACCTCGATGCTATATGTTTCCTTTTCATTCAAGGGATTGGTAAAGGTGATCGTATCTCCAACAGAGAGATCATTCAGAGTAGCAAGCTCCTGATGGATGATACAGGTAAGCGCATCATCACCATCCGTGAAGCCGGCTCCCTCACGCAGCTCAGCACTTCCATCTGCGAAGGCAGTCATCGCCGCTTTGCTGCTGTAGCCGGTAACCGTAAAATCACCCTGATTTTGCATACCGCCCATCCCTTTGCCAAAGGATGGCTGACCGCCTTCTTTAGCTGCATCTGTCGAAGATGCATTCGAGGCAGTAGAAACCGCTTCTATGGAGGATGCATTCAGGGAAACACTTTCCGTATAATAGAAATCCTGAACGGATTCCGCCTTTGCATAGGTTTTTAGTTCCTCCAGTGACAGCTCCTTCATCGCGGATAGCTTGTCCTTCATACGACTGCCATCCGATTCCTCATTTCCCTCTGTATTCTGCCGCATATCCTCCATCATGGATTGTCGGTCCACACGGATGGAAGCAGTGATATTCAGATTGGATAAGCCGCTTTCCCGTTCCCTGTCGGCTGCCTCCTGAATGGATAATGCGAGACATGCGGACAGACCGATCACAAAGGCAATGCAGCCTATCAGTATATTTCTGCCCTTTGCCCTGGTTATATTCCGCAATGCATTTTTAACAATGTACATGGGTATTCTCCTTTCACAGCTACAGTATACAGAAAGTATGTGATAATGCTGTGAACAGCTCATGAAGAGCAAAAGAAAACACCCTCGGGTGTTTTTCAAGTTTCTCCTTACTGACGGTAAGTGATAATGCTGTGATAAAGCAAACGACAGAAAGCTCCTGAAGTTGATGACAGGAATTCATTCCTTCTTTCATAGCTGTCTATACATGGTTACTGATATGATTAAAATCCGTTAAATCTATTCAATCGGCCGCTGATAAAATTTTCCCTCGACGCTTTCCGTCTTTGTCACATTGACAAAGCTGGTCTGATCAATTTCCCGAATGCGGGTTACTAATCCCTTGACGTTTTGTGAATCCACAACGGTGTACAGCATAGTTCTCGGCCGCCCGTAATAGGTACCGATCCCCTCCAGACGCGTTACTCCGTGATGTGTGGAATTCTGAATTTCTTCAATCACGATATCCGGATTGCTCGTTACGATAAAAAGCGTCATGCGCTTGTAGCGGGTATGCACAAAATTGATTACCTGTGTGGAACAGAACTGAAAGATAATGGAATACAGGGCAGCATTCCATCCAAACAGATAGCCGGCAGCCACCAGCATAACAGCATTCATCGCAAGGATGTAATTCCAGGCAGGCTGATTGGTTTTCTGTGAAATCCACATAGCGATAAAATCCGTTCCGCCACTGCTGGCATTTCCGCGCAAGGCGATTCCCAAAGCAACTCCCTGCAAAATACCACCGAAAATGGTAATCAGCAGAATATCCTCTGTGATATTGGTAACAGGCAGGATTTCAACAAACACACCGGTTAAAACGATCATCACACAGGAATACAAGGTAAATTTCTTTCCTACGGTTTTATAGCCGATGTAGGCCGGTATGGCATTCAATGCAAAGTTTACGGCAGAATACGGCACCTGCATATCCATGTATTTTTCAGCAAAGCGCTGAATGAATACCGTCAGTCCGGTAAAGCCGCCTGGAAACAAGCCTCCGGCATTGATGAAGGTATTGATATTGATGGCGCAGAGAAGTGATCCGATGATAACACAGCCTACCGTAATCAAATCTCTGACACTTGGTTTTAATCTCATTCTTCTACTCCCTTTTTCCTCTGGTCATGCATAATTATACTATCTTTTTTTCTACATGCAACTGTTTTACGGATGATACCCATTTACTTTTTCCTATGTAAATTTTCATCTTCCCATAGCAGACCTTACACGATTTCCCGCAAGCACTTACAGCTGTTTTTTAGCTGAACCGATACTATTGTGCTCTTCATATTCATACAATGCATATGGAAGGAGAGTTGTTATGAAACAATTTTTAGCCGTAGCTGCCCTGCAAGAGGCAGCCGGAAAGCATTGCGGTATCCGTGAGGATGCCCGAATATATACAGAGGGCTTCCAGAGCGTACAGCATGAAAATATGGAATTTTCTGTTTTGTTTGATGGTGAGCTGTATCAGCTTGAGGAATTGCACGAGGAATTGCAGGCGGCTGATTTTCCAAAGCCTTCCTGTATGGAGGAAACCGTACTGTTTGCCTATCTTCTCTGGGGCGAGAACGCGATGAAGCATATGGAGGGTGCATATTCCTTTATCATATGGAAGGGGGATTCCCTTTTCTGTGCCAAGGACCCGCTCGGTCTTCGTCCGATCTATTATCTGATCAGGGACAACCGTATCTGGATCAGCAGCCGCATTCAGCCCCTGCTGGATGCCTCAAATACTCCGGCAGTTCTGGATCGCAACGGTCTTTTGGAGCTGTTCGCCTTTGGTCCCAGCATCAGCGAGAATCAGACCCTGTACAAGGACGTCTTTGCGTTGCCGATGGGCTCCCTGCTTCGCATATCTGCCGGTAAGCTGGAAATCAAAACATATTATAAGCTTTCTGCACGTCCGCATACGGATTCTTTACAGGAAACGATCCAAAAGGTGCATGACTTGATGAGTGCCTCCATCCATGCACAGGCATCCGGGGCACAGGCAAGCTTTTTATCCGGTGGGCTGGATTCCAGTCTGATTACCAGCGTTGCCGCTAAGCAGGATTCGCAATGGCGTACCTATTCTCTGGATTATGAAGGAAACAAGGAAAATTTTAAGGGAAATATGTATCAGGTTTCTCTGGATGCTTCCTTTATTCAGGATATGTGTGCGTTTTGTGCATGCGCACATACACCGCTTATGCTGTCCCAGCAAACGCTCTGCGATCTGCTGGAGGCTGCCATGGAGGCAAGAGAAGCTCCGGGTATGGCAGATGTGGATTCCAGCCTATTGTGGCTGTGTCAGCAGGTTGCAAAAAAGGAACAGGTCATATTGAGCGGAGAGTGCTCAGATGAGATTTTTGGCGGCTATCCGTGGTTTTATCGGGACGAGCTAAAGGATTTGGATACATTTCCATGGCTGCGCTCTACGAAAGAGAGAATCTCTTTGCTTCACCCTGATTTGCAATCTCTTCCCTATGAGGAGTATATCGCCAAGCGCTATGCCCAGAGCATTCAGGATATCGAATATCTGGATACGGACAGCGAGGAGGATCGCCGTGCTCGTATTCATACCGTTTTATGTCTGCACTGGTTCATGCAGACGCTGGTTACCCGTCAGGTCTGCATGGGGGATGCCGCTCATTTGAATATCCGTGCCCCGTTTGCCAATGTTAAGCTGCTGGAATATGTTTATAATATCCCATGGGATATGAAATTTCTGCAGCAGGAGGAAAAGGGTATTCTGCGAAAGGCGTTTGAAAATGAGCTGCCAGAAAGTGTTGCCCATCGGAAAAAGAACCCGTTTCCGAAGACACACAATCCCCGTTACGCCGAGCTGATCAGCAAACGTCTGCAGGAGCGTTATGATGATCCAGACAGTCCATTGCATCAGTTGTTTGATGACGTGAAATTAAAAGAGCTGATTGATACAAAGGGGGAAAGCTTTCAGCTGCCATGGTATGGCCAGCTGATGAGTGGTCCACAGCTGCTTGCCTATCTGTATCAGATTGACCGCTGGATCATCACGAAGCATATCACGATTGAAAAATAGGATGTATAAGAAAAGCGACAGAGCTATTCTGCCGCTTTTTCATTTTCCACCTCAGCATCCTCCATGACCTTCTGAAGCTCTACCAGCTGGCTTGTTCTCAGCATTTCCCGAATCTGCCGCAATTCCTTCAGACAGCTTTTCAGCAAATCAACAATGGAAGCAAGCAGAAGCAAGGCACTGATCACAGCGCAGTAAGCAAGTATATCCATCTTCATCCTCCCTTTCATATACACGCCTTTTGCATGATAAGACGCTTTTTCCTATAGCAATTCGTGTATGGTAAGAATGTCCTTTAATGCCTTTCTTTTGCTCAGTTGTTTCTTTTGACTGCCGTACCCAATAGCTATCACAAGCCGGATTCGTTTGTTATCCGGTATCTGAAGTAGCTCTTTGATTTTCTTTTCTTGAAAGTATCCGATCATGCACGTATCCAAGCCAAGTTCAGCAGCCTGCAGGCACAGGTATGCGCACGCGATACCGATGTCCACCTGATGGTATTCCTGTTTCTTCATGCGATTCACAATACGCTCAGAAAGTACTGGCTTTTGTTCCTCAACAACGATGAAAGCAGCATGCTTTGTGAAGGACTGCGTCAGGGCTACCATGGCCGGGTCTTGGATGATGTGAAATTTCCAGGGCTGCGAGTTGCATGCGGATGGTGCCTGTCCCGCGGTTTCCACGCATGTTTTCAGCAGTGCTGAATCAATCGTGTGCTCTGTAAAGCTGCGGCAGCTGTATCTTGCAGTAATTGCTTCCTGTAGTTCCATAAGCTGTCTCCTTTTTCCATTTGAATGGATAAGTTTCTCTGCATTTGCGAAAGAAGCAGTCAATGATATATCATTATTCCTGTATTCTATTTCTTCAAATTTAGCATATGGTGAAATTCAGCTTTTGTCAATCTATAATTTACATATTTGTGATAAAACAAAGAAAGGAACCACTTCCTCTTTTCCAGCAATTCCACATTTCCTACTAAGCAACACCTTCCTGTATGCATATTCGATGATCGTGTTTGTAACAAAGAAGCATTCAATTTCACAATCAATACAGGCAGCTTGTTACAGTTTGGTTCATCACCTGAATCGTATTATCAACCTCTACGCACATAGGTTATGAAGCAGTGCTATGATACGATGACATATACTTCATAAAGCATCCTACTCCAGCATTATCTATTTATAGCAGAAGCTCCAATAGGGACCATTCCCATACGCAGATAAAAAGAGGTAAAAAGAAGTCCGAACAAAACATATAGTCTATACAAGTTTTCAGATTGCTTAATCGTATGCTTAAATAATTTTTGATAATGCTTTTGTTGATATGTTTATTTAATTTCTCCATGTGAAATCAACTCATTTTTTTTATTCTCTCTGTCAATTCAACTATTTTCGTATGGATTAAGTGAATTGTTTTTGATAACTCAACATCGTTTTTTCCAGTAGGGTCATTCAATCCCCAATCCTCTCTATATTTGCATGGTATTGTAGGACACTTCACATTGCACCCCATTGTAATCACGATATCTACTTGTGGTATTTCTGATAACAGTTTGGAATAGTGTGTTTTTTCCATATCTATCTGGTACATTTCTTTCATTAAACGAGCTGCATCCTGATTGATTTGTGGCTTTGCTTCTGTTCCAGCAGAATAACTTTCAAAAATATTTGAAGAAAGATAATTTCCCAATGCTTCCGCAATTTGACTGCGACAGGAATTATGAACACAAACAAAAGCTACTTTCGGTTTCTTCATAAACAAATTCCCGACCTTTCGTTGTATTATTACTTTGTCAATAGTGCTTTCACTTCTTTCACTGTCAATACTTTTCCATAGGATATAACTTTGCCATTAAGCACTAGCGCAGGTGTAGATAATACTCCATAACTGGCAATTTCTGCAAAATCTGTAACATGTTCAATTTCGTAATCTAATCGAAGATCAGATATCGCTGTTCTAGTTGACTTTTCTAATTCAAAACATTTTGCACAGCCCGTCCCCAGTATTTTGATGCCTTGCTCTTGTTTCTTATTTTCTGCATTTTGCATTGTTTCTGATGTGCAATTGCCACCACAGCAGCATGATTTTGTTTCTTTTTTCTTTATGAACAATTTCATTACATATTCGCTCCTTTCAAATAAATAGTGTACTAAAAGTATTAAAAAGATAACCTACAGCGATAATGCCCAACGTACAAATGGTGATAAATAAAGTCAATAATTTAGGCTTTACTGCCTTTTTCAACATAATTAAAGATGGTAAACTTAACGTTGTTACTGCCATCATAAAGGATAAAATTGTACCTAATTGTGCTCCCTTTGCAAGTAATGCCTCCGCAACTGGAATTGTTCCAAAAACATCAGCATACATAGGAACACCGATAAGAGTGGCCAAAATAACACCTAATGGGTTGTCACTTCCCAAAATCCTTTCAACCCATATTTCAGGTATCCAGTTATGAATAATAGCTCCGATACCAACACCAATCAGAATATATGGGAATACTTTTTTGAATGTTCCTACAACTTGTTCTTTTGCATAACGAACTCTATCCTTTTTGGTTAAGGTAGGAGAACTAATATCAACACTCCCTGCATTTTTGACGAAATCCTCGACATATTTTTCCATGCGCAATTTTTCAATTAAAGTACCGCCAATACAGCGATTATCAAACCAACAATCACATAAGCAAAGGCTACTTTAACACCGAAAATACTCATTAGCAATACAAGACTTCCCAAATCAACCATAGGAGAAGAAATCAAAAAGGAAAAAGTTACGCCTAGTGGTAAACCTGCGCTTGTAAAACCTATAAATAACGGGATAGAAGAACATGAGCAAAATGGTGTAACCGTTCCTAGCAATGCGGATATGATATTTGCTCCGAAACCGTGAAAATGCCCTAAAATTTTCTTGCTTCTTTCAGGCGGAAAATAACTTTGAATATACGAAATTAAGAAAATTAGTAAACATAAAAGAATTGTGATTTTAATAACATCATATAAAAAGAATTGAACACTTCCACCTAAACGACTGTCCATGTCTAATCCCAACAGTGATAGTCCATTACCAATGAAGCCATTTAACCATTTCATACCAAGTAATTGGTCTTGAAAAAACAACCATATCGAACTCACTACTTTCACAAAATCCCCTCCTTTCAATAACATATCAATTTTTTTTGATGTGTTAAAGTTTTATAAAAGCCACCTTTCGATGACCTCTATTTGCAACAACTTGATTGATTTTCCAGATTTGGTGTTGTTAATTCCGATAATCGTTTTGACGCATATTCACTGCCACTTTTACTAAGGCTGTAATGCGTCCATTTACCGTCTTGCCTTGCATTAACAATACCAGAGTCACAAAGTATTTTCATGTGATAAGATAAAGCTGACTGTCCTATGTGCATGTTCTCAATCAGAACACATGCACATTTTTCTCCACTCTTTAAGCAATCTAAAATAATTAGCCTCTTTGTATCACAAAAAGCCTTAAAGATCTTTGCGTCTTTGGAAAAATCCGTCATCGTTATCACCCTCACATCAATTTTATTTGATATGTATATCATAAATATAACAACGGAATTTGTCAATAGTCAAATCAACTTTTTTTGATATATCCTCTTAATTACCATACTCAGAAAAGAAAACCCCTGTTAAAAGCCTTAATATTATTGGTAGTTCTTCACACTCTTTCCTGGGCTTTTTGTTTACGGTTTGTTTCATTCAAGAGGAAATTAAAGTCCTTTGTTTGATTCTGGCTGGCAGTAAATGAATTTGTATGCTCATGCGTCCATAGATACTGCAAAATCAGTGATTCTGTGTCTAACTGCACAAAAGCATTTCCTATCATATCCGCCATGATCAACAGGGAAAATATGTAAAGATAGAAAAAACCGTGGAGCCAATAAAATAAGGCTTTTTGAACATTGAAGATAAATAAAGAGGTAGTCAAAAGGATATATATAATTTATAAAGGAAACAAAGTCCTATAAATACATTCTTCCTGAGCGGTAAAGAGCCATACGACTGGATATCCTCCCATATACATATCTGCATCCCTATTGCAGGATGCTTACCCTGTTTTTCTTCTTTTTCATTCTTTTTTGAGAATTATTCTGCAGTATTTTCCTTTTTATCCAGCTGCACCTCCTGAATCTCTTCAAAACGCTTCACGATCTTTCCAGCCGTGATCTGCAGCTGCCGCATATCCTGATAAGTACGTTCAAAATCACTGCCGACTGTCTGATAACGCTTGTGAAATCGTTCAAATTCCACCTGCAGATGCTTCAGCTCCTGCTGAATCTGTTCCACATGCTCATTGCGCTGCACGCCTAGATAAATAGCACGAATCGCCGTCAAATATGCCATCAGCGTTGTCGGAGACACCATATACACCTTTTCCTCATAGGAATACTGTACCACTTCATCACAGCTCGCATAAATATAAGAGAATACCGCTTCGGCAGGAAGAAACATGCAGGCGAACTCCGCTGTTTCCTGCGGCAGTATATACTTCGACGCGATGGAACGCACATGCTTTTTCACATCCTGCACAAACTGGGCATGCGCTTTTGCCTTCTCCTGCGCCGTATCCGCATGCATGAGGCGGTTATAGTTCTCCAAAGGAAATTTGGAATCAATACAGATCATACGTAGCGGTTCACTGGCGAACAGAACAGCATCAGCAATCGTTCCATTGCTCAGCTTATACTGCTTCTGATAGCGATGCTCATCCGTTCCCATCGCCGTTTCCAAAAGGCTGTATAATTCAATTTCACCAAAGATTCCTCTGGTCTTTTTGTCATTCAGAATATTTTGCAGCTGCAATATGGATGCGGATACCTCTTTGATGCTTTGCTGGCTTTCATCCAGCTTCCCCATCTGCTGCAGTACCTTGCCGAACACCTGCGTTGTGGTCTGATAGCCATGATGCAGATTTTCATTCAGAGTAAGCTCCAGATGGCTCATACGCTGTTCCACATTTTCATGCAGAGACTGCAGGTCTGTTTTCATCAGCTGGGAAATCTGCGTCTGCAGCATCATCAGCTGATTGTTCCACTGCTGCTGCATGGCGGCCATATCCTCACGCTGTGCACTCAGCTCCCGCAGCACACGTTCACTGTCCGCAGACTTTGCCGGACGCAGCTGCAGAAACAGAAAGATAAACAGCAGTACAACACACAAAATTAAAAATATCAATACGTAAAGTTCCATCGTAATCTCTCCTTGCGGATATCATTATACCATACATCCTCCTCAGGTATTCAGAAAAGACAAATAACGTTCACACAGGCGCAGGCTTCTGCGGATACAGCGGATATCGACTGTTAAAGACAATTCACTTTCATCATGAAACTGCACCACACAGCCCTTTTCAAGACGGTGCACCTCATCTACTGCACGGTAATTGATCCAGATACAATCGGGATTGCGAATTGCTTTTGTTGGAAATAATACGTCCCTGTACATCTCCGAAAGTAGAATCGGCACCTTTTGATGAATATCCAGATTGGCTGCTGCCGCTGTTCTTCTTCCCTCAAAGGTGGAGCCATGTCGCAGACACAGCCTTTGCAGGATCACAAGAACCGGTTCCTGCAGCCGCGCCTGCTGCTGATTCTCCTGTACCATCAAACAGCTTCTCTCATCGATTCTTTGCAAATAATATACCATTTCCCCGCCTCCCAAAGCATTCTCCTAACGTTATATCACAAAAATCAGAAAATGCTTAAAAAGTTATCAAATACGGGAGAAATCCATATAAAAAAAGGAACAGATTCACTCCGTTCCCATATGGTATCTCTTAGCAGCAGCCTCCGTCGCATCCACCGCCACAGCCGGAGCATCCACTTTCCTGTGCTGCCATCTGCTGTTCATATACCAGTGTATCGATCACGATGCATTCGATTTCCACCTTGACATCCTTTGGCAGACGAGCCACCTGTACACAGCTTCTTGCCGGATACGGTTCCTCCAGATAGCTGCCATATACTTCATTCAGCTTGTCAAAGTCATTCAAATCACTGACAAAAATCGTTGTCTTAACGATATGCTTGTAATCAAGTCCCATGTCCGCAAGAACTGCCTTGATGTTTTTCATGACCTGGTGTGTCTGTTCCTCGATTGTCGTTCCTTCTACCTCTCCTGTTTCCGGATTCAAAGGAATCTGTCCGCTCAGGTACACAAAGTCCCCCAGCTTAACTGCCGGAGAATAAGGCCCCAGCGCCTTTGGTGCATTTGCAGGCTTTACTGCTTTTAAAAATACGTTCATAGTATCCTCCTAGTCTAAATCGTCATCCATTTGTGACAAGATCTGCATTTCGATTCTGGCTGCCATACCATCCTTGGTATCCAGAACCTTGATTTCAAAGTTTTCAAATTCTATTTCACGGCCTTTGCGGACCTTGCGATGGTTATTCAGCTCAAAGATCCAGGCTGCAAAGGTTCTCGCCTTTGTTTTCGGCGCATCCTGATCTTCTACATATGTATCGAAGAAATCGACAAGCGACACATTCCCGTCAATCGTAAAGGTATGATGTCCGATTCCAACGACATGATTGGGAAGAGGATCATATTCATCATAGATTTCTCCTACCAGCTCTTCCAATACATCCTCCAGCGTTACAATTCCGACAAAAACATGAGATGTCAGAGATTCCTCGACAATCGCCATATGCTCTCTGGATTTCTGAATGTCCTCCAGAACTGCAGGCAGCTTCTTTCGCTGTGTAACAAATACCGGCTCCTGCATCATTTCAGAGATAACGATTTCCTTATCCTCCAGCAGGGCATCCAAAACATCGCGCACACGCAGGATACCGACAACCTCGGTTGTCTGATAGGAAATTACCGGAAGACGAGACAGCTTGTGATCATGCAGAACCTGCTTCATCTGCTCGTAGGTAGCATTGTCGTACAGAAAGACTACCTGATCCTTGGGAACCATGATATCGCGTACATTCTTATCATCAAATTCTATGACGCTTTCAATCAGCTCGCGCTCCTCCTGCTCCAGAACTCCCTCCTGCTCAATCGTTGAAACGATTTCCAGAAGCTCGTCCTCTGTTGCCGTAACATTTTCAATTTCCATTTTCTTTTCCCAGTGCGCTTCGATCGATTCCACAACAAAAGAAATCGGACGAAACAGCAGCACCATGATGGAAAGCGGCTTAGCCATAAACAAAGCTACGGATTCCGCTTTTGCTTTCGCAACAATTTTCGGAGTAATCTCTCCAAACGTCAGAATCAGAACCGTCATGATTCCTGTGGCAACTGCCACACCGGCACTCCCGAACATCTGTGTAAACAGCTCTGTTGCTATGGAGGTTGCCAGAATATTCACCACGTTGTTTCCAATCAGTATTGTTGTGATCGCAGCCGTAAAGTTTTTAGAAATGCTGTATGCTGTGCGGGCACGCTTATCTCCGTTCTTCGCCATTTGCTTCAGGCGGATCATATTCACTGAGGAATATGCCGTTTCTGTTGACGAAAACAGTGCACTGAAAGCTACCAGTATAAGTAAAACGATGAGAAGACATATTTGCGATCCATCCAAGAATTACCACTCCCTACCGTATGTCCGTTTAGAAAAAGATGGTTAAAGACTCTTCACCATAGACAATATTATAAACGAAAATTGGAAAATTTCAATGGAAACGACTATATTCTTCTTCAATGCTGAAGTGAAAAGTTAAATTCCACTTTCAAAGTAGCTAAGTAG
>QULU01000018.1 GCA_003481775.1 Clostridiaceae bacterium OM02-2AC | reverse complement strand
TTATATTTAGCGATTTAGCATAACGAAAATCATAGAGCTGCAAGTCCGTAAGGATTATGATCAGCTATGCTATCACATATCGTTTATACAAGACTCCCTCAGAATTTGATTAACAAATGCAGCATCTTCATGGGATAAGGGAAGGTATGGTTATTTCTGGACCTTTCTATGCTTTTTCAAAACAGGGACGGTGTACCAATCTGCTCTATGCTATCTGATTGTGATGGTGTCGCCTTATCACTGAATAACGATCTGTGCTTATATAGGGGACGCTTCGCTGCACGAAAGGATGTTTCATATGAGAATTTTCCAGCAGGAGCTCTTCGACAGGCTGCATGTCGCTTTTCGTGCCTTATGGGTTGAGGTATGCTTTCAGATATATATAAGGTTATAAGGCGATGGGCGCCTTGCCTACTGCCATTGTAGGAATACATAGCAGTGAAATGCTGCGTATAATCGTTATTCTTATCCTCCTTTTGAACCAATGCATCAGCCTTCCTCTTTCGTCGGTTTGCTTATGCCTGCGATGCATCCGGCATTGCATTCTTTTGATAATCGTTTGACTTTTCACGAAAAAAAGCATAGACTGAGGGTATCGAGGTATATAACATGGTAAACTACGAAGAAAAGGTATTTCATCCAAACCTGGGCATCTGTGATGTCACAGGCATCGACAAAAAAGAAAAGCGTATGGTGATTACGGCTGCGGATGGAAGTACCTGTTCCATACCATTCAAAAGCCTGCCGCTGGTAGGTGTGCGAAACCTGATGGAAAGTGATGAGGCAGATCTTATTTTGAAGAAGCTGTTCTCTCCCAAACAGAGCTCCACTCTTCCTGCAAGTCTGACACTTATGCAGATTCAGCAGAGCATCGTTGATTATAAGCTGGAACAGCAGGTACAACTATTGATCGGTCTGCTGTACTGGAAATATGCCGAGGGGAAAAAGGGAATCCGTTATCAGGAATGCCTTTCCCGAATCGAGGGTGTGCTCTGTGAGGAGCTGTCCTTTGTGCTTGACCTTTCTAAGGATCGTCTCGTGGAGCGTCTGGAGGACTGCTACCGCAGGATGGCATAGATAACAGAAAATAGTGCATGGCACTGTTTTTTTAATTTATGGAATGCAGCTGCTTTATATGGGAAAACTGACGGATGATAGAATTATAAATTGACGTATGTACCATCATATGGTAAACTTAGTAAGTTATTACGAGTTTTTAACCTGCAATGATAGAAAGAAGGTAACAATGACAACATTTAATGAATTACAGATCAGCAGCGAGGTAATGAAGGCTGTTGAAGAAATGGGATATGAAAATGCAACCGATATTCAGGCACAATCCATTCCGCTTATTATGGAGGGCAAGGATGTGCTTGGTCGTTCAAATACAGGAACAGGTAAAACTGCTGCATTCGGTATCCCGGCGATTGAGAAAGTATGTCAGGGAACAAGATATCCGAACGCACTGATCATCTGTCCAACTAGAGAGCTGGTAACTCAGGTAGCTACCGAGCTTAGAAAATTTTCAAAGTATAAGGAAGGCGTTAAGATTGTTCCGATTTACGGAGGTCAGCCGATTGACCGTCAGATTCAGCTTCTGAAAAGAGGCTGCGGTATCGTAGTCGGTACACCGGGCCGTATTATGGATCATTTGAACCGTCGCACACTGAAGCTGGATAATACCAATATGGTGATTCTGGATGAAGCGGATGAGATGCTGAACATGGGCTTTAAGGAAGATATTGAAGAAATCCTGTCCATGATGCCGGAGGGCAACGAGCATCAGACGATTCTGTTCTCAGCAACATGGCCTGCGGAAATTCTGCGCATTACAAAGGAATTCCAGAATGATCCGGTACGTGTGGAAATCAAATCCGCACAGCGTACCATTGATACAGTAGAACAGATTTATTATGATGCACCGCGTGGAAAAAAAGCAAATGCATTGCGTGTGCTGCTGTCTCACTACGATCCGGATTTGTGCATGATCTTCTGCAATACGAAGAAAATGGTTGATGAGTTGTGTGATGAGCTGAATAAGCATGATATTAAGGCTATTTCTCTGCATGGAGATATGAAGCAGGAATTCCGTTCCCGTGTTATGGAGCAGTTTCGTTCCGGAAATTATCCGATTCTGATTGCTACGGATGTCGCAGCCCGCGGAATCGACGTGGATGATATCGATCTGGTTGTAAACTTTGATATTCCACAGGATAACGAATATTACATCCATCGTGTCGGTCGTACCGGAAGAGCCGGCAAGAAGGGACTTGCGATTACTTTGGTAAGCGGAGGAAAGCAGCGTGCGGGAATCCGTGACATCATTCGCTATACGAAAACCAACATTGTCCGTCATGCACTGCCAACCAGCGCACAGATGATGGAAGCAAACCGCAATGCTTTTGTCGCTAAGGTGAAGGAAGCATGTGACGAGGGTATCACAGAAGAAAGCATGGAGATTGCAAATGAACTGATGGCAGAGGGAATCGCTCTGGAAAACATCATTTCCGCATTGATTTCCATGACCTATAAGAATGAAATCATCGACATCGAGGCGGATGAGGATGTGAAGCGTTATGCATCTGCATTTGATGCTATTACATTGAAATTCAATGTTGGAAGAAACAATGGGGTGCAGCCGGGGAATATTGTAGCGGCAATCATTGAGGAATCCGGATTGAATGGAAAAGCCATCGGACGTATTGATGTACGCAAGGATTTCACTCTGGTAGATGTGGAAGCCAGCAAGGTAGACGCTGTATTAAGCAACATGCAGCGCAGTCATATCCGCGGTGTGGAAGTCATGGTGGAGATTGACAGTGCACCAAAGCGTAAAAACAGCAGCCGTTCCAATGGAAGAGGAACCGGAGCCAAGGGTGGCTATAGTAAGGGTGGACGCAGCAGAAGCTATGATAGCAGTGCTTCTTCTTCCCAGCGCCGTCCAAGCAGACGTGCAGCCGGAAGCCACGACAAGAGTGTTCGCAAGAGCAGAAAAGGGAAATAAAGAAAAGAAGCATCCCAAATCCATTATGGAAATCGGGATGCTTTTCTCCTATGCGCAGGCTGCTACTTCCTATCTGCAATACCCTCGCTTTTTTCTTTATAAATAATTGTTCGGTGCGGATAGGGAAATTCAATACCTTCCTGATCAAAGCGCTTTTTGATTGCGATGCGCAGATCGGACAGCATGGCAAAGCCTTCTGAGTTATCACGTGAATATACGGTGGCACGCAGGGTCAGGGATGAATCGTTGAAGGAGGTAAGGCGAACGATGACCGGCTCCACATGATTTTGCAGCTCCTCCTTTGTACGGGGATCCACATAGGCGGGATGCCGCATGATTTCTTCCTTCATAATATTCATCGCCTTATCCAGATCACTTTCATAAGCGATATCCAGAGTTAAAAAATTGCCTTTTGTATGATTGGTCAAACTTACGTTTTCCAGCACGGCCTTGTTCATCGTACTGTTTGGTATGATGATCTTTGTGTTTTCGTAGGTACGTATCACCGTGTCACGCAGGGAGATATCGACCACATAGCCCTCATATTCACCATTGTTGACCTTTACAAGGTCACCGATTTTAAATGGCTTAAAGGTGGTGATCAGCAGTCCGTTTACAAAATTACCCATGGATTCCTGAGCTGCAAGACCTAATACAACCGCGATGATACCTGCACTTCCCCAGATTTTACCAAGCACACTTTCGAAGGGGGTCAGTAGAGATAGACAGCCGTATATGGCTATGGTGTATAGGGTGATTTTGACAATGCGCATAATAAACTTCGCATTTACGATTTCCTTTTTACGTATCCAGCGGTTGATCGCCCGTTTGCAAAGCCAGGCACATAACAAAAAAATCAGCATGATGATAAGGCTTTGCAGGAAGCCGTATTTGAACAGGGAGCCCTTTCCCCATTGATCGATATCCTTCAGAATGTCAAACATGAAAACACGTCCTTTCTGTGTGATGACATAGGAATATTATACATGGAAATATGCGAAATATATATAAGAAATAAGTGGAATTGTGTGATTATATTGATATAATAATTATTTCATATATAATAATTTCTAGATAAGAAGGTGTCGAACGTGAACGTAAAAAGTAAGGTGCTAAAAATCAGAAATTTGCCCACAGACGGCAGAAAAATCGATCAGATCAATGCAAAGCCGTATCTGATCATTGCCGTATTCCTTTTCATCGGGATTGCATTGCTGTTTACCCGTGTCTATCTGATAGGAATCGTAATAACCTTTCTGTTTCTGTATTGCCTATTGTTTGTGAAGGATGTCGTGCTGATTGAATTTTATGAAAGCTATGCAGTCTTCTATCTCAATAATGGCAAGGAGGAGTGCTTTCTGCTGTTCTGGCAGGATGTAGCTAAATGGTCGATCACCTCCAGCCGCAATGATTTGGATGTATTGAATATCGAATTGAAGAATCATCAGTGCATCTCTTTGAAATGCGTGTCACGCAAAAAGGTTGAAAAATACTTTTTGCAATATGCCACTCCCATAAGGGAATCCGAAATCACCAAGCAGCATGCTCTTTGAGCGGTTGCTTTTCTTTTCGCTTTCTCGTATAATGTTTTGTATTATGAATGTGGAAGCCGGGTAAAACCGGAGGCTTTCAGAAGTTCAAGCATCAAAGCCCGTTTGCAGCGGGTCATATGGAGGTAACTATGAAAACATATCAACAATATAAGGAACAGCTTTCTGCACAGCTGAAGGGGCATCATTTACGATTGTTTGCCATTCTGCTTGTTTCCAGCCTGCTCATATCCCTGTGTAAGGATTCTCTGGTTTTTGTGATGGATGCCAAATCGCTGGTGTATTCCATTTTAAGCTTTCTTCTCTCTTTGTTTTTTTCACTGGTCAACTATGTGATTCTGTTTCTGTTTATTCAAAGGGTGCGTAATGAATCCTTTGGTGTAAAGGATATGCGATACGGCGCTTCCCGCTTTGTGTATCTGATTCTGGCAGGACTGATTGTGAGCTTGATTCAGCTGTTGGTCAGTACCGTGGCAACGTTTCTCATCATGGTTCCACCGTTGTACTATGTGGGCATGAGTGTACTGAATGTCTTCTTTATTTTGTGGAATGCACTGATTGCCTATGGTGTATATGATGGTGTTACCCGAATCAAAGCACTTGTGATGGGGAGCTTTCAGTTGCTGTGGGAACAAATCCGTGTGATTCTTCGCGGCTCCCTTGTATATATGCTTTGGTTTGTTATCGCTCAAATCGGTATTCTGCTTGTGGTAACATCCTTTTTGGGAAATGATATCAGTAACAATCTGATGGAGGTATTCACAAGTGCTGCAAAGAATACACAGGCGCTGATCAGTATCATTGGCATCTATGGCTTGTATTATGTGGTACAGTTTTATTTACTGGTTCCCTTATATTTATTGAGTGCAAATGTGTATGAGGACGGTAAGGATCGCTGGATCAATATAAAATAAGGCAGTACAAATCTTTCTGCAATATGGGCAGGAGGATTTTTTTACATATAGTAATTCTATACTAGAAGATTGATTTTCAAAATAATACTTTGATTTACCATGGTGTTGAAAAGTTTAATTATAGTGCATTAAAATCCACAATTTATTGATTTTTCGCCATAAAGCGATGAATTCATGCTATGATACAGATATCTAGTGATACATTGAAAAGAACTGGACTAATATGCTTTAGCAGTACGGTGATTTATGAATCCTTTTCCTCGATTAGGATGTCTGAATCATGAAATTCAGGTATAATATATATTGAAGGCGGTGATATTTTGAAAAAAGCCATACCAATAGGAGTTAACGGTTATCAGAAACTGCGAATTGAAGATTATTACACAGTTGATAAAAGCATGATGATTGCGGAGTTTCTGGAAAGAAAAACAACTGTTACTCTGATTACACGACCGAGGCGCTTTGGGAAGACGATTAATATGAGCATGCTTTCAGATTTTTTTAATGTTACCAAGAATTCGGCTAGCATTTTTGAAGCTTCAGCAATCATGAAAACAGAGTATGCTTCCTGTATAAATACGTATCCAACAATATTTTTATCTTTTGCGGATGCAAAAGAATCTAAGAGGAGAATAGTAAAATCTATAAAGGAGCAATTATTAAATGTTTATGATGAATATGCATGTGTTTTAGAAAAACTCAGTATGTTTGAAAAGCCTAAATTTGATTTGATTTTACGGGGATTATCTGATCTTGAAGACGAAAACTTGGAGCCAGTTGACCATGCTATCAGCTTCTTGATGAAAAAATGTCATCAATATTACAGAAAGCGGGTTATGTTATTTATAGACGAGTATGACACACCGTTCATTGAAGCCCATACACAGGGATTTTATAAAGAAGTGAGCGGTGCCTTATCAGCACTCCTGCATACGGCTTTGAAAACAAGTGATGATTTACAATTTGCTATGTTGACAGGCATACAGCGCGTTGCGAAAGAGAACATTTTCTCTGATTTAAATAATCTGCTTGTATGTACAGTAAAGGATAAAGAATATGCAGAATATTTTGGGTTTACAAAGAATGAAGTTAAAGATTTGTTAGCATATTATGATTTAAAGTATACGGATGAAGTACGCTCATTATATGACGGTTATAATATGGGAGGCGTAGACATTTTTAATCCCTGGTCCATTATTAATTATGCGGATCGCAAAGTATTGATGCCTTACTGGGTGAATACCAGTTCTAATAAAATGATAAAAGTGGCAATGAAAGATTGTGATGCTTCATTTAAAGAGGGATATGAAGAATTGATAAGGATCGGAACAGTAAGAACACTTGTAAATTTCGAAACATCTTTTTATGAGCTAAAGGAAACAAGCAGTTTATGGGGATTGTTTGCGCCTCAGGCGGGCAGTGCCTGAATGCCGGATATCTAACAGTACAGGATACGCTTGATTCATTACTTGGAAGATATGAATTAAGAATTCCTAATAAAGAAATCATGAGTGAATTTAGTGCGATCACAGCACATTATCTTCATGTAGATGAGAATAGTATCGATGTTTTAACTGATAAGCTCCTTCAAAAAGACTGGAAAGGGTTTTTGAACGGATATCGTAAAATTCTGATGGATACTATAAGTTATTTTGATTTAGTAAATGAGAATTCTTACCAGACGCTTCTATTGGGGCTTCTTATGCGGTTGGGAAATGCTTATGAAATTTCGAGCAATCGGGAGCATGGGGAAGGTAGGTATGACATTTTGTTAAGCAACAAAACCAGTAGAGAACCCTCACTTTTATTTGAACTGAAATATACAAAGGACGAAACTATTGACCTTACAAAATTGGCGAAGCTTGCATGTGATCAAATCATAGACAAGAAATATGATCACGATATACAAAATGTTATCAAAATAGGACTTGCGCATCGGGGAAAGCAGGTTGAGATGTACGTTCATGCGTGATATCAATAAAATACAGGATATACATGCGTATCCTGTTTACTGAAGTCTTCCTGTGTGGCTTGCAGGAGGATTTTTTACATATTAAGGAAATCTTAGACGCTAAAGATAAGAATGAGCAATAAAAATTCAACTATGGTAATTATTCATATCTGAGCACCGCCTACACAGTGCCAAACTTATCCTTTTAGCATTTCCCATTTTACATGAAATATGGTAGAATAACCTATACCTGAGGTGATATTATGAAAACTTGGAAAGACTTTCTTTCATTTACCAATATAAGAGAACGTATTGCCAGCCTGCTGATTATGCTGATGCTGCTCAGTATTCTGTACTGCTCGATTTACAGTATGGGGATCTCGGTTGTCAGCCGCTCAGGCAGTATGCTGGTATCCTACCTGTTTCTCTATCTGATTGTCGTTGTGGCTGCCTATGTATATCTGATTGTCATGTTTCAGTTTATCCGTACCAAACGGGAGGACACTCGTCCACTTACGATGAAGGACTATATGTTTCCTCTTATCGGCGTGCAGACCCTGCTGTTTGCCGTAATGGTGGGGAGCAGCTGGCTTTCCTTTCAGCTGATGTTAGCGGATATGAGCAGTATCAATACCATACTGACTCCCATCATGCTTGTGCTGATGATGTTTTATATTCCGGTGCAGGTATTTGCCTGCTTTGCCATTTATGACGGGCAGCGAAATCCGTTTCTCATCATAAAGGATGCCTTCGTTAAAATCATTCGGCATTACCGTTCTTCCTTTTACAGTATGCTGGTTATCTTTTTAATTGCTTTTGCCTATACCTCGTTCATGAATGCCTTTTTCCAATATGGAACCCTGTTCGCTGCAAACAGCGGTGTCGTGGATATCATGACCCGCAGCAATCCATTCATGGATGCGATGGAGCTGGGACTTTCCCTGTTTGACAATATACAGCTTCTGCCTGCCTTTCTTGTATCTGTTGTCTATGGTGTTGTCATGTGTCTGGTGCTGGTATTCTACTATACCTTTATGGTGTGTATCTACGATGAGGATGTACACGTTTAAGGTTTTTACATACGATAAAGCAGGTGATCGTGATGAATAATGAATATGATATCCCGTTTGTTGTAACACTGCACATGAAGAATACCTATGCTGTACTGCGTGTACATGTAATCAAAATTGAGGGGCAGCCCTATGTGCTGCTGCAGCTGGAACCGTTGATGAATTAACGGTTCTTTTATTTTGTAGAACAATTTCCATGTGGGCTCATATACTAGAATGTATAAGAAATGAATCGCTTATATGAAGAAGGAGGATAAAGATGAGCAAACGCTTATGGAACGTCTTTTACCGCATGCTGCCTGTCAGCCTTCTGGAAACGGCACAGCCGTGCATAGAAAATGCGAGCATGGATATTGTCATAGAAGAGAGGATGCGTGACGGTAGTGCCAGAGACATACGCAGAATGCGTCATGTTAAGGTCTGTCACTCCCAGAACGAATGCTGTTATTATGATGTACCCATCGATCCGGCTACCGGTATTGGAAAAATCACGATTTCCGATATCCAGG
Source organism: Clostridiaceae bacterium OM02-2AC (assembly GCA_003481775.1). Taxonomy (GTDB): domain Bacteria; phylum Bacillota_I; class Bacilli_A; order Erysipelotrichales; family Erysipelotrichaceae; genus Clostridium_AQ. Next base: position 77,294 of record QULU01000018.1, on the reverse strand, counting down.
CAGTACAGCACGTCATTGTACAGACGGATGAAAGCGGACAGCAGATGATCAACGGGGATGAGGTGGACATTACCTACATGGTAGATGAGGAAATCCAGCAGGAGGACTATGCCACGGTGATTTTCACGAGTACGACCTCTCACCGCACGGTCCGCATCATCAATCAGCAGCTGGGTGAGACACAGCTGCATGTCGTAAAGAAATTAGTAGATATGAATGGGGACCCGCTGGAATTTCAGAGGGACATGGCATTTACCCTGCATGTCATGCAGAATGGGCAGGAGCAGTGTGTCACTCTGGATGCATCCAATGATTTTCAGGAAACCATCTGTGACCTGCTGCCAGGCTATACTATGGTTGAGGAAAGCGGGTGTACAGGGTATCTGACCCGCTGGAGATTTAATGATGAGGGAGAAACCTCGGATGGCCGCTTCGATCTGCTGCCGCAGGAGAATGAACTCGTCATGATCAATGAACTTCGTGCAGATACCGTATTGAAAATCGAAAAGTATATCCGTATGGAAAACGGACACCTGTGCAAGCCAGGCTGCGGTGAGGTTTACCAGGTTCGCATTATCTCTGACAGCGATGATCGTCTGATTGAGCTGAGCGAGGATAATGACTACTGTGCCATGCTTTGCGGATTACTGCCGGGCTATTATGATATCAGTGAGCTGAGTGATCCGATGGAAGCAAATCCGGTTTATATCGTAAATGGTCATGAGGAGCAGTGCTATGCCAATGTAGAGCTGAACGACTGTGATCAGGCATCGGTTATGATTATCAATTCGCAGCAGAATATGGGGCTTTGTGAAGGTATGACCTCTCCGCTTCGCATCTGCAAGTTTATTCGCAGCTGTGACGGCAGTGTTGCCAAACCATCAAAGGATTTGCAGTTCATGGTCATGGTCAGCGGCTGCGGTATGAATGAAACCTTCAATCTGAATGCCAGCAACAACTTCTGCGTGGATATCGCCAATCTGTGCGATGGGGAATATGTCATTGAGGAAGTGAGCTGTAATACCGATTATACGACAAGCTATGTTATCAACGGGGGAAGAGAGAGTACAAGCGCCTGTATCCGCATCCACGGCGACAATGCCTTCTGTGTATCAATCATCAATGAGGAACGCAATGCGGGTACGGTTAGCATCTGCAAATATGTGCGTAATGAATTCGGTGACTTGATTAAGCCGCAGAAGCATCAGTGCTTTTCTGTGACCCTCAGCTCCTACTTCTGTAAACGCTGCTTTGAGCTGAATGCGGATAACGACTGGTGCATGTGCTTTGATGATCTTCGCTTCGGCAGCTATGAGGTGCGGGAGGATGCACCGTGTGAGTATGAGGTCAGCTATCAGGTCAACTGCGGACGGGAGTGCCGTCATGCCCGTTTTGTTGTCGATGACTGCTGTGAAAATGAAATCCGTATCATCAACAGTGTAGCGAAGAGCAGCTGCGGTGTTTTGAAAATCTGTAAATTTGAAGAAACACGAAGCGGTGAGCTGGTCAAGCCGGGGCGTGATGAGGAATTTGAAGTCTGTGTGGAAAGCGCATGCTTCAAGGAAACGTATCTGTTAAAGGCCGGAAACAACTGGTGTGTCATGCTGGAGGGACTTGCGGCAGGAGAATACCGGATTACGGAGCTGGACAGCTATGATTATGATGTTTCCTATATCGTCAATCAGCAGGATGAATGCGATGCCATCGTGTACATGGATGGATCCAATCAGGAGGTCAGCATCATCAACCGCCGCCGCAACAGCGGTATGCTGAAGCTGCGTGGTGTTGTTCGCTGCTGCAATGGGGACATGCAAAGACCATCCCGAGGTATGCTGCTGGATATCCTGGTCGAGGGTAGAGAGTGCAGTGAGCACGTCTGTCTGCGTGCGGAAAACAACTGGTGTGTGATTCTGGATCAGCTGCCGCAGGGACGCTATCGTATTGTGCAGAAGGATAATCTGGGCTATCGCGTCAGCTACGTCATAGACGGCAGCGAGGAAAGCTTCGGTAATGTCGAGCTGGGACAGTGCGATGTGGAGGTTCTGATTGTCAATCAGGAGAGCGACTGCACAGGAAGTGTCCGCGTTACCAAGTATATTGAGGATGCGCATGGAGAGCTGTTCATGCCTTGTCCGCAGGATGAATTCCGCTTCCTGTTACAGGGACAGGGCTTCAGCCGCACCTACCGCCTGTGTGCACGCAATGACTTCTGTGTATATTTCGATGATCTGATGGAGGGAAGCTATGAAATCAGTGAGGTCGATGAAAACTGGAATGTCCGCTACCGCGTTAATGGGGAAGGCTGCGAGCGTGCCTGCTTCACACTGGGACGCGATGATACGTATATTGACATCATCAACAGTGAACAGCGACAGGGCGTGGTAACGATTGAAAAACGCATACGGGATGGAAACCGTATCGTCATGCCGGATGCGGATGCCGTATACCGTGTGCTGCTCAAGGGCAAGAACTGTCATGAGGTGTATGAGCTGCATGCAGGCAATGATTTCTGCATCTGCCTGAGCAATCTGACCAACCAGCATTATGAGCTGCGTGAGCTGGGCGGCGGTAAGCATGTGTATGATATCAACGGGGAACTGCATGACAGCTGTTACTTCCTGTTTGAGGGAGAAAGCATGCATGTAACGATCATCAACGAAGAGGAGCGCTGCGGCTGTATGCTGCTGGAGAAGCGGATCGCGGATCAGGATGGTAATTTGATGATGCCATCCTATGGTGAAGCCTTCTGCGCTATCGTGGAAAGTGATATGTGTACACAGAAAATCGAGCTGAACAGTGAAAATGATTTCTGTGTCCGTCTGTACGATCTGCCGCAGGGACATTATGAGGTACGCGAGGTTCCATGTGAGGGCTATGAGGTCAGCTGGCTGATCAACGATCTGCCGTGTGCGTCTGCCGTTGTGGATGTGTGTGATGAGGATGTCTGCATCACCATGGTAAATACACCGTGTCCAAAGGGCTGCATCCGTGTTGGTGCCGCTGTGGAGGAGGACGGTGTGCGCCGTGATCTGTGTCCGGGGGAAGAGGTGCGCGTGGAAATCGTCAGTGAGCATTGCAAGGAAACGCTCTGTCTGAATAGCCGCAATGACTTCTGCGATGCATTGAAAAATCTGCAGCCGGGCTCTTATACGCTGCGTGTGCTTGCTGCCGGTGCGGTTCGCTTTGAAATTGAAGAGTGTGTATTCGATGATGTTGTCTGCATCGAGTTAAACGGGGAATGTGTAGATGTCTGTGCTGTGATCAAGCAGCCGCGCCGTGCCGACATCACCGTTACCAAATGCATGGAAAACGGATTCGGAGAACGCTTTAAGCCGGAACGAAACGACACCTTCCGCATCCAGCTTCTGCATGATAAGGAAAAGCAGGAATGCGTCCTGAACAGAAGCAATGACTGGACAGCGACCTTTTGCAGGCAGCCAAACGGCGCTTATGAAATCCGCGAGCTGGGGGATCATGAGGTCCGTTATCAGATCAATGAGGAATGTCCGAAGGATAGCGGGTATTTTGAGGTCAGGGATGAAACAGTAAACATTACCGTGCTGAATGCAAGCGAGGCTGTGGCGAAGCTGCATCTGGAGGCGGCTGTTAAGAACTGTGACGATGATCTGACAGCTCCAAGCAAGGATATGGTGTTCCATATGCAAGTAAAGGGGAAGCATATGGATAAGACCTTCGTGCTGAATGAACGCAATCACTGGCATCAGGCGGTGGAGCTGCCACAGGCGGAATATCAGGTCATCCAGAAGGAGGATCCGCAATTCAAGGAGCTGTATTATCTGATAGACGATGCACGCGAGTGCGATGGTACGATCGTGTTATGCAGTGATGTGCATGTACAGTCTGTCAATGTGATGAAATGTGCATTGGGAAGCATCACGCTTTCCAAGTACATGCGGGATGCATCCTGCGGCTGTCTGAAGAAACCGCAGCAGGAAGAGGAATTTGAGGTGGACGTCAAGGGGGAAGCGTTCCATCAGATCATTACACTGAATTCCTGCAACCGCTGGAAGGAAACGCTGGAGCATCTACCGATGGGGGTATATGAGCTGCGTGAGCTGAATACAACACACGATGTCAGCTATATCATCAACGGGGGCAAGGAAGCAGAAAGTGCTGTCATCAATGTGGAAGCGGAAAACGTGGATGTCAAGGTAATCAATGAGGAAAAGCAGCCGCATGAGGGAAGCATTGAGCTGTGTAAGCTTATTCGTGACACGGAGGGGTGTTACCGTTATCCATCAGAGCAGGACAGCTTCTGGGTGCGCATCAAGGGAGAAGAGGAAACAAGCAGAGTTCTTCTGAATTACGCAAATCATTTCTATGCCAGCCTGCGCAATCTGAAGGACGGCTGGTATGAGGTCATTGAGGAAAGCGAGCAGGAGGGGGTCCGTTATGTTGTCAATAATGCGGCACCGCTAGCAAGGGGAATCGTTCATGTCATGCAGAATGCCAATACGGTGAATATCATCAATCCACAGGGGACAGGCAATACCGGCAGCATCACATTGAGCAAATATGTAGAGGATGCACAGGGGCTGCTGAGCAAGCCGCAGTCGGGAAGCTATCGCATTCATGTATCCTCACCGGGCTATAATGAAATCTTTACGCTTTCCCTTAGAAACAGCTTTACGCAGACAATCGGGCCGTTACCAAGGGCGACCTATGTCATCGATGAGCTGGATCATGAGGATGTCAGCTATATTATTGACGGCGGTTCTCAGGTGGATCGTGCTGTTGTGACAGTGGATGATAGTGCACATCAGGTGCAGATCATCAATCGTGAACAGCAGCAAGAGCACGGCAGTATCACCATGGCCAAATATATCCGTGAGGGTGGCATGCTGATGCGTCCGCAAAAGGATGCGTCCTATGTCTTCCTCGTATCCGGGCCTTCGTTTAACGAGCTGATCACACTGGATGCCTCCAATCGCTGGATGCGTGTGCTCTCTGATTTGACAGCGGGGGATTATGTCATCAGTGAAACAACAACGCTTGATGCTGTCAGCTTCATCATCAACGGGGGAAGTGAAGTGGACCGCGGTGTTATACGCGTGGATGGCACCAGCAATACCGTACAGATCATCAATACACCGCAGACACCCGGAAAAGGAAGCATTCAGCTGGATAAATATATGCGGCGTAATCAGAATCTGGTGCGTCCGGAAGAGGATTTTGTTTCCCGAATTCATATTTCACGACCGGGCTACAATGAGGTCTTCACATTGAATCGTGAAAACAACTGGTCGCTGCTGGTGGATTCTCTGGAGGATGGTGTGTACGTTGTGGATGAGGTCGATGACCGCTATGATGTCAGCTACATTGTCAATGGTGCAAGTGAGGTTAACAGCGCCATTGTCAATGTGGAGGGCAATGTCAGCACGGTGCAGACCATCAATACGGTGAAAGAGGTCTTCGGCAGTATCCGCATCGAAAAGTTCATGCGGGTAAATGGCAAGCTGCAACGGCCCGCACAGGATTTTGTGACCCGGGTACATGTATCCAAGCCGGGCTACAATGAGGTGTTTACCCTGAATGCAGCCAATCGCTGGAGCATTCTTATCAAGGATCTGATGGATGGCTGGTATGTGATCGATGAGGTGGACAGCGATGATCAGGTCACGTATATCATCAACGGGGGCAGTGAGGTTGCAAACGGCATCGTGCATGTGGAAAAGAACGCCAATGAGGTGGCGATGATTGATACAGCAGGGGGAAGCAACGGCTCCATCACGCTCTCTAAGTTTATCCGCAATGCCAGCGGACAGCTTGTCTTGCCGAATGATACCCAGCGCTTTGTCATTGCGGTAAGCGGTGCGGGTATGCAGACAAGCGTTGTTCTGCAGAAAAGCAACAGCTGGAAGACCACACTGCGCGATCTGACAGCGGGAACCTATCAGATTACAGAACAGAATCCGGGCGGCTATGAGGTGACCTATATTGTAGACGATGCTCAGGAAAGCTCCACAGCTACAGTGGAGGTCGGCCGTGATGCACACAATGTCAGCATTATCAACGCCCAGCGCAGCAGCTATGGCAAGCTGGAAATTACAAAATTCATTAAGCAGGCAAACGGTACGCTGATTCGACCGGCGGATGGCGATCAGTATGTCGTGGAAATTTACAACATGACGACGATGCGCCGTGTGGAATTGAACTTTGGCAACTCCTTCACCTATGTGGTCAATGATCTGCCGAAGGGAACCTACAGTATCCGGGAAATCAATAATGAGCAGTTCATCACAACCTATCGGGTAAACGGGGGAGCGGAAACCGATAGTGCCACCATCACCATGGGGGATGCCGCCAGCAATGTTGTGGAGGTCATCAATGAGCTGATCGTCAACCGCAGTACGATCGAAGTATTCAAGTATATGCTGGATGATGACGGCAACTATCTGCCGCCGACAGCACCGGATACGTACCAGTTCCGCATTACAGGGGAAGGTATCGATGAGGTGTATGATCTGAATGTGGATAACAGCTGGCATCAGTCACTGACAACGTATCCAAGCGGAGCCTATCAGGTGCAGGAAATCGGTTCTCCTTATCCGGTACAGTATCTGGTCAATTCACCCGAGCTTGTGGATGAGGCGAAATTTACCGTACTGCCGGGGACAACGATGGTCGTCGGTATCATCAACCGCACCAGCGGTGTACAAAACGGGACAATGAAGCTGACCAAGCAGCTTCGCAATGCGCAGGGAGAGCTGCAGCGTCCTGCGGATACACAGTCCTATGTCATGCAGGTCACATCCGACTCCTTTAACCGCTTTGTAACGCTGGATAAGGATAATGACTTCACCGAGCAGCTGGAAAACCTGCCGTATGGAACCTATCAGATTCGCGAAACCAGCGGAAGGGGAAGTGTCAGCTTTATCATAAATAATGAAGCGGAAACAGAGCAGGGCATATTGGAAATCATAAACGGCACGGTGAACAATGTCGTGGTCATCAATACAGAAGCACCGGCATTTTATCGCAGCAATGCGGCAAATACCGTGAAAATTGTAATTGAATAAGAAGGAGAAAAGACCTTGAAAACAGGTCTTTTCTTTCATTTTATATACATTTTCTTTCATGTGGTGAAAATAAGCGTTGCAAACTTTTCAATTCCCAAAATAATTACAAAATTCCCTTGAAATCCAACGAAAAATTGCTTAAAAATCCTAGTAAAATCAAAGATAAAGTTTTATAATAGAGAAGTAAGTTATGCAAGGAGGAAAACAAATGACTAAGAAATTTATGTCAATGGACGGTAATACTGCAGCCGCACATTGTGCGTACGCGTTTACCGAGCTATCTGCGATCTACCCGATCACTCCGTCTTCACCAATGGCTGAGGTGGTTGATCAGTGGGCTACACAGGGTCGCAAGAATATTTTTGACAGTGTTGTAAAAGTTGCTGAACTTCAGTCCGAAGGTGGGGCAGCTGGTGCAGTACATGGTGCTTTACAGGCAGGTTCTCTGGCTACAACCTTCACGGCTTCCCAGGGTCTGCTGCTGATGATTCCAAACATCTATAAGATGGTTGGTGAGTGTCTGCCAGGCGTTATCCACGTTGCAGCTCGTGCACTTGCTACAAGAGCACTGAACATCTTCGGTGACCATGAAGACGTATATGCATGCCGCCAGACTGGTGTATGTATGCTGGCTTCTCATTCTGTACAGGAAGCTATGGACCTGGCTGGTGTTGCTCACCTGTCCGCAATCAAGGGTTCCGTACCATTCATGCACTTCTTCGACGGATTCCGTACATCTCACGAAATTCAGAAAATCGAAGTTATGGATACAGACGTATTCAAGGAACTGGTTGACAAGGAAGCTCTTGCAAAATTCCGCAAGAACGCTTTAAACCCTCACACAAACCCGGTAACCCGCGGTGGTGCTGAGAACGATGACATCTTCTTCCAGGGTGTGGAAGCAAGAAACAAACACTTCGATGCAATTCCTGACATCGTTGCTGACTACATGAAGAAAATCAGTGAAATCACTGGTCGTGAATATGCACCGTTCACTTACTATGGTGCAAGTGATGCAGAACGTGTAATCGTTGCTATGGGCTCTGTAACTGAGGCTGCTAAAGAAGCAATCGATGCATTGACTGCTGCCGGAGAAAAGGTTGGTATGATCAAGGTTCACCTGTACCGTCCGTTCTCTGTGAAATACCTGTTGGCTGTACTGCCGGAAACAGTTAAGAAAATCGCTGTATTGGATCGTACAAAGGAAACAGGATCCATGGGAGAGCCTCTGTATCTGGACATCCTGTCTGCATTGAAGGACAAAGACATCGAAATCATCGGTGGACGTTACGGTATGGGTTCCAAGGATACACAGCCTTACCACATCAAAGCTGTCTTTGATGAACTGAAAAAGGATGAAATGAAGAACAGCTTTACCATCGGTATCGTTGATGACGTTACCAACCTGAGCCTGGAAGCAGATTCCAACTTCCACGTTCCAGCTGACTACACTTCTTGCTTATTCTGGGGACTGGGATCAGACGGTACGGTTTCTGCAAACAAATCCACTGTCAAGATCATCGGTGACAACACAGATCAGTATGCACAGGCTTACTTTGCATATGACTCTAAAAAAGCCGGTGGTGTTACCCGTTCTCACCTGCGTTTTGGAAATTCTCCAATCCGTTCTACTTACTATATCGGTAACGCAGACTTCATTTCCTGCTCACTGGATGCTTACATGTTCAAATATGACATGGCGAAAGACATCAAGGAAGGCGGAAGCTTCCTGCTGAACACTACCTTCTCCAAGGAAGAAATCGTTGAGCACATGCCGAACCGTATGAAGGCTCAGCTTGCTAAAAAGCATGCAAAATTCTACATCATCAATGCAACTAAGATCGCTCAGGAAATCGGTATGGGACGTAGAACCAACACGATTCTGCAGTCTGCATTCTTCGCATTGAATGAGCAGATCATGCCATATGATACAGCTGTTGAGCTGATGAAGGCAGCAGCGAAGAAATCCTACTCTAAGAAGGGTGATGCTGTTGTACAGCTGAACTACAAGGCAATCGATGCCGGTAAAGCCGGAATCGAAGAAATCACGGTGGATGCTGCTTGGGCTGATCTTCCATTTGATTCCAGCCGTAAGCTGACTGGTGACGAATATTTCGATAACCATGTTGCAGTAATCAACGGTCTGGAGGGCTATGATATGCCTGTCAGCGCATTCACAGGAGACTTCCTGCTGGATGGTTCTATCCGCAACAATGTAGCATTTGAAGAAAAACGTACCATTGCAGTTCAGGTACCTACATGGCACCCTGAAAACTGTATCCAGTGCGGTATCTGTAGCTTTGTATGTCCACATGCAACCATTCGTCCGTTCCTGTTAACAGAGGAAGAGGTAGCTGCAGCACCTATGGAATTTGAAACAATTACACCTATGGGTAAGGGTGTTGAAAACCTGAAATATCGTATCCAGGTTACTCCTGCAAACTGTGTAGGCTGTGGTCTGTGTGCGGTTGAGTGTCCTGGTAAAGCTGGTAACAAGGCTCTGGAAATGGTTGATATCAACGAAAAACTCGGTGAAGAACCATTGGCAGATTACCTGTTCAAGCACACAGAATACAAGACTGGATTCTTCCCGGCTGATACCGTTAAGGGATCTCAGTTCATGATGCCTTACTTTGAAGTGAGCGGAGCTTGCCCAGGCTGTGGTGAAACTCCATACTATAAGCTGGTATCTCAGCTGTTCGGTCATGACATGCTGGTTGCAAATGCAACAGGATGCTCTATGATCTACTGTTCTTCAACTCCTTCCACGCCATTCGTAAACGACAGCAATGGTGAGGGTGTTGCATGGGCAAACTCTCTGTTCGAGGACAATGCGGAATTCGGATATGGTATGGCTCTTGCACAGAACTATAAGGAATCAAGAATCCTGAAGACGATGGAAGACAACATGGAAAATGTTGAGCCTGCTCTGAAGGAAGCATTTGCTAAATATCTGGAAGTACACGGTGATCGTGATGCGGAAAGAGAAGTTGCTCCGACAATCAAGGAATTGGCTGCAAAATCTGATATCGCTATGGTAAAAGAGCTGGCAGACGTTGACCTGATCTCCAAATCTATCTGGATCGTCGGTGGTGACGGATGGGCTTATGACATCGGTTACGGCGGATTAGACCACGTATTGGCAAACAACCTGAATGTTAATGTTCTGGTTCTGGATACTGAGGTTTACTCCAACACTGGTGGACAGTCCTCCAAATCTAGCCAGGCTGCATCCATCGCTAAGTTCGCTGCAGGTGGTAAAACAACTGCGAAGAAGGACCTGGGACAGATCGCTATGGCATACGGACACGTATATGTAGCTGCGATCTCTATGGGAGCAAACAAAAACCAGACACTGAAAGCACTGAAGGAAGCAGAAAGCTATGATGGACCATCTCTGATCCTGGCTTACTCTCCATGTGCTGAGCACGGTATCAAGGGCGGACTTGCAAACCACCAGAGAACACAGGCAAAAGCTGTTGAGTGTGGATACTTCGATCTGTATCGTTATGACCCAAGAAAAGAAACTCCTCTGACAATCGACTCCAAGGAGCCTGATTATGAGAAGATGCTGGACTTCATGATGACAGAAACTCGTTACAGCCAGCTGCCTAAGGTAAAAGGTGAAACAGCGTACGAAATGTTTGAGAAAACAAAGAAGGACGCTATGAAACGTCATAAGAGATTACTTGCAATCGCAAAAGAAGAAATGTAAGAAATCATAAAGAAAGGATTGGATACGTCCAGTCCTTTTTTTCAAAAAGAAAGAAGGGATGCACATGAAGCTGCCTTTTCGGGACAAAGACGTCATACGTTCCATACGACCCTGGATTTATCTGAGTACGTACATTCTCTTACTTGGCTTTTTTCTTCTGCATCTGCAGGACTTAAAAAACGGCTTTGATTTTCTATTATCCGTTTTTAAATCCCTGTTGTATGCTATCGTTTTTGCCTATGTTTTAAATTTGCCGATGAAGCATATCGAAGGCTTTTTGCTTCGACATACAAAGCAGGATTCCTTTCTTCAAAAGAAAAAGCGTGTTATTTCCATGATTCTCACGTTTCTGCTTGCTCTGATTCTGATCATTCTCATCGGCAGTATCATTCTGCCAAGCATTATTGATTCTCTGATATCGCTGATGGAAAATCTGACCTCCTTCTTTACGAATATTGTGAAAAATATTGATGAGGTGCTGGCATATTTTCATATAGACTATCGAATTGAGGATATTACGCAGGTTGAACAGTTTATTCAGATGCCTTGGGAGAAAATCGTTACCAATATCATCAATCTGTTATCCGGCAGTGCGAGCGGTATCGTATCAAGTGCCACTGGATTTGTATCCAGCTTTGCGGTCGGTTTTACGGGCTTTATGTTCTCCTTGTACCTGCTCAGCGGAAAAGAGAACTTCATTCGCCAGATGCGCAAGGTGACAGCAGCCTTCCTCGGATATGGAAATTCACAGACAGTCTTTCGCTATGCTGCACGTGTCAATCGGATTTTCTCAAGCTTTATCGGCGGGCAGCTGACAGAAGCCTGTATTTTATGGGTTTTATACTATGTCTTTATGCGCCTGTTTCAGTTTCCGTATCCGGAGCTGATCTGTACCCTGATTGCTGTTTGTTCCATGGTTCCGGTGTTCGGTTCTATGTTTGCGATGAGTGTCGGAGCGATTATGATGCTGTCCAAGGATCCTTTACAGAGTGTCTGGTTTATCATATTCTATCAGGTACTCAGCTACTTTGAGGACAATGTCATTTATCCGCGTGTAGTTGGAAATTCAGTGGGTCTTCCCGGCCTATGGGTGCTGCTCAGTATATTTGTTTTCGGTGATCTGTGGGGTGTCTTCGGTATGGTTATGGCGGTACCAACAACAGCCTGTCTGTATGTCTTCTTCACGGAATTTGTGAACAATCGTTTGCGAAAGCAGAGACTGATCGTGACTGAGGATAACGTGTTTCAGGAGGATATGGAGGAACATTCTGAATAGGACAGGTTTTGTAGAATCAGAACGCAAATCATCTCATTTCCGTCACGCAAAAGGTAGGAATTTTCTGTTTTATCTGCTATAATTACATCAGTTTGAAAGACAGGTGACACGGTGGCAAAGCAAAGAAAGAAAAAAAGAGGACTCAATCCGATTCGACTGCTGATGGTGGTTGCGATGGAGTTTCTGGTCATACTGGGCTTGTTGATCATATGTGTGAAGGTTTTTCCGGATAATCCTATTCTTGCCCCTTTATTCAGTAAGAAGGCAAAGACACCCGTTATTGTTCTGGACGCCGGTCATGGCGGATATGATGCAGGAAGTACCTATGAGGAGCTGTATGAAAAGGATGTTACACTTGCTCTAGTTAAGGATATCGGTGCACGTTTGGAGGCAAACGGCTATCCTGTCCTGTATACAAGAGAGAGTGATGCTGTATCCTGGCCGGCAAATGAGGTTGAGGATCTCAGCGAGCGTGTTCGTATCTCCAATGAAAGCGATGCCCGCCTGTTTGTTTCCATACATACCAATGCGGCAGAGGTCGTAAATGGCTCCTATGGCTATGAAATCTGGGGGAAAATGAAGGAGCCGAAGGTGGTGGAGCTTTCCGAAAATATTCTGAAGGAGCTGGATTCTTTGGGCTATTCTCAGAATCGGGGTATAAAGGATCAGGATCTTTCTCCGATCCAGGTGCTGCAGAATAATAAGCTGCCTTCCATTTTGATCGAAACCGGTTTTCTGGCAAGCGAAAATGACCGTCTTTATCTGATCGATGATGTGAAACGGAAGATTTTTGCCGATAAGATAGCGGATGGTATTATAAAAACACTGGCGGATGAAAACAAATCCGATAGCAATCCATGAAGCGTGGAGTGAATCCCGCAATCGTGGATTGCTTTTTATATGAAATTTCGTCATACTATAGATAGAGGAGGGATGGAGTATGAATAAAGAGCAATTTGCGGAAAGAATCATAAAGCTGCGCAAAAAGAAGGGGTACACGCAGGCACAGCTTGCAGAGCTGCTGAATGTCAGCAATAAGGCAGTTTCACGATGGGAGACGGCGGAGGGCTATCCTGACATCACCTTACTGAAGCCGTTGAGTGAGGCATTGGGAGTCAGCTGTGATGAGCTTCTCGGTGATACAAGCTACAGCGATTTGTCGCGCTATGACGTACAGCGCTATTTGCCCTATGCACTGATTCTGCTTGCGCTGCTGCTGTATTATGTGTTTTTAAAGCTTCAGATTTCCCAGCTGCTTTCCTTTGCGGCCTTTTTGGGCATGATGGTCTTCAGCTTTATGCTGATGATTCAGCATACGGATAAAAAGGGACTTCCTGCACTGACCCGCTGGAATCTGCTGCTGGCTTATTTCCCACTTGTTTCTGTCCTGCAATATATGTATATCCTATTCCTGTTCCTGCAATTCGGCTTATCCAATTTTCTGGAGGCAATGACAATGCAGACGGTAGAGGGATTCAATCCTGTCAGCTTGCTTATGAATGGATTTGAAACCGGTATTACCATATATCTGTTGATGTATGTAGTGGCTTTGCTTCTGCTTGTATTGGTGTATGGCTTTCTACGGCATACATTCATTATGCGCTATGATATCAGCTGGAACGGCTTGCATAAACATGTACATGCAAAGGAGCAGGAGGAAAAGAATATCCTGTTTCGTAAATGGTCGGAAAAAGGTGAAGCTATCTTACGCATTGTGTTGCCACTGGCAGCCGTCGTGACACTGGCTGTAATATTTCTTCTGCTGTATCAGGAATATTGTGCTTTGATTGATCAATTTCAAAATTCCGTGCCACCGGAGTATTCCGGCAACGACTATGCACTGACAGTTTCTACTGAGCAGCTGCATGCGTGCAGAGGGACGCTGCTTCTTTTTCTGGGCGGTTCCTGTCTGCTGCAGCTGATTCCGGCTGTGAAAAGCAGGAGGGTACTGTATCATATATCCAATATCGGAGCTTTCTTTCTGTATGGTGTGATAATGCTCCTGTTTACAACGATTGTGGACCGCTTCTATATAAAACTTCCCTTTGCTTTCTGTATCATCGCCGGTATCCTTCTGCTTGTATGGTACTGCCGCGATATTCTGCGAGCTATAGCAGGAAAACGGCATACTGCTGCTGGCTGATTTCAGATGAAATCATTGACAAAAAGGCGCTCATTTTATTGAGGGCCTTTTGTCTGATGGTCTTGTATTTCCTATAAAGGGAACGGATGTAGTCAGCGATTACATAACTCTTCATGGGAGTTTGTAAAAGCGCCTTGTTCCTGATGAAGCATCGTGTGTGCAAATGCAGAAACTGCAGCTTCACAATCCTTTCGCCAGACCAGCATGATTTCCGTTTCCTCCTTCATGGTAACAGCACTGAGCTTTTCATCCTGAAGCAGAGAATCCAGGCGTAGGGAAAGCATAAGCGCATCACTTGTTTTGATTTTCATAACCTGCGACAGCTGGGTATCCGTATAGCCTGCAATGCGCGGCTGAAAGCCGTGCTGCTGACCATACTGAAACAGCAGCTCCTGAGGCCAGGAGGCAATCAATGGTGATATGGTATAGAAGGAACAGTTTTTTAAATCTTTCCATGTGACTGGGGAAGTTCTGCGCAATACAGGATGCTGCGCTCTTCCATAGATTACGACCGGAAGGGAACCCAGCTTTTCACAGTGATAATCCTCCTGCAGTCCTTCTGTATCAAAAGAAGAACAAATCATGAAGTCCAGCTGCCTGCTTAACAGCCGCTTTTTCACCTCGTGCAGGCCAAAAGCCGACATATCCACATGAATATCGGGATGCTGAAGCTGAAACTGTTCCAAAGCGTCCATCCACAGGGCGTTGGCGCCCAGTACCATGATATGCTCACAGCCGGCATAGATGGTATGCTTTTTCTCATTGGCAAGTTCTCTAGTTTCTGCCAGCACGCGTTCCATCTGATCAAGCAGCGTATACCACTGTTCATAAAGATAGCGGCCCGCAAAGGTGACCTCCAGATATTTTCCCTCGCGCTTGAATAGCTGAATAGCAAGCTCCTGCTCTAATTCTTTAACGGCTTTGCTCAACATTGGCTGACTGATAAAGAGACGCTTCGCTGCCCTTGTGAGGCTGCCTTCTTCTACTACCATGAGATAATACTGAATTTTACGGAAGCTGAGATCAAAAAGTGGCTTCATAGATTCCTCCTATAACTTTTGGTTATAATAACTTTCCTTTTCCATATTATACAACAAAACCATCTCATGTTACTATGAAGATACAAAAGCAAGGAGGAATTTTAAATGATTCTGGTAACATCCGCAGGCGGCAATGTAGGCCGTCATATTCTACCAAAGCTGATTGAAAAGGGGCTTTCTATACGTGCTATGGATATCAATCCACAAGCTGAGAACCTAAAGGAAATCGGCGTACAGGAAGTATTCATTGGAGACGCATCAAAGCAAGAGGATATGGAGAAGGCTATGCTGGGCTGTGAACAGGTGCTCTATATACCGCCATTCTTCACCTATACGGAAACAAAGATGGCTAAGCTGTGCATTGACACTGCCATACGTCATCATGTCAGGCAATTTGTTATGACCTCGGTGACACATCCAATCATGAGTACGCTTCTGCAGCATACGCAGAAACGGGATGCAGAAGAATATCTCATTTATGCAGGACTGCAGCATCAGCTGAATTACACCATTCTTCAGCCAATGCATTACAATCACAATTTCAACGTTCAGGCAGTGGCAGCAAGCAATACCTATCAGAGCTTTTATGATATTCATACAAAGCTATCCTATGTGGACGCTGAGGATGTCGGTGAAGTATGTGCCAAGGTATTATGCGAAGAAGGACACGCCAATGCGACCTATGAGCTGTGCGGGCCTGATTTTTATTCTCCAAGTGATCTGGTAGCTGTATATAACGAGGTGACAAGTGGACATGCGATGGCATCCTATATCGATGTTGAAGAGCTCTGTGATCTCATGCATCTGCAGGATTCCTATGGCAGAGAATGCTTTCGCTGTCTTGCGGAGACCTACAGCATCTATGGAATTGCAGGAAATCCCAATGTGCTGACCTGGCTGCTTGGCAGAGCACCAACGACATTCCGGGAATATGTAATAAAAGAATTGAAAAAATAAAAAGCCCAGCTGTGGCTTTTTTATTGCGATGATTTTTGAAAGTATCTGCTGTATTTCCTATGCAGCCTCTTTCTCCTTCATAAAGAAATAGATCTGATAGCCTTCACCAATCAGAAGCAGTCCATAGGTGATTGTGAGAAATAGCTGCTCATTTTGAAATACACTGTAGGCAATCGGACTGAGTGCTGCAAATACATCTGGCAGCCAGATCAAAAGGGTATAGACAATAACTGCAATTGTATTCAAAAGCAATACGATTCCGTCAAATTTCTCCATCATATTGCGAATATAAAAGAATATAAATATCGTACAGATGACAGCTGTCAGAGTAAGCATATCTGTATACGTATCATACTGCATGAGTGATGCAGCCTGTATTCTCCAGTGTTCCTCCAGTATGCATACCGCAAGGATCAAATAAGGAAATAGAAACAGGATTGCTCGTTTAAGGGTAGACATCATATCGCCTCTTTTCGATTGTTTTATACAGTATAACACACTTTCCTTCAATATGGTATACGCAGCGGATTTGTCAAAAACTATCACAGGGCCATAAAAGATAGCGCTACCACTAGAAAAAAGGGGCTAAATAAGGTACAATGAACATAAGAAAACAGGGGAGTGAAGCTGTAATGAAAGACGTTGTTCATATTATCGGGCACAAGAATCCGGATACGGATTCCATTGTATCGGCAATCGCATATGCACAGCTAAAGCAGAAGCTGGGAATCAATGCCATTGCCTGCCGCTTAGGAGAATTGAATCCGGAAACGGATTTTGTTTTAAAAAAGTTTCAGGTGCCGGAGCCGGTGTATATTCAAAATGCCAGAGTCAAGCTGTATGATGTACCGTTTGATGAACCGCTGCTGCTGAAAAAGGATGATACGATAAAGGAAGCGTGGGACCGCATGGGGATGCGTTCCACCAGCGCGTTGTTCGTTGTAGATGAAGCGCAGAAGCTGATCGGTGTTGTTTCCCTGTCGGATATGACAAATATTCTGATGAGTGATAAGGGAGAAAAGCCGATTTCTCTTATGAAAAACACATCCTGCGAGAATATCCGCAAGGTTTTGCAGGGGGAGTTTCTGTATGAATGTGAAGCGTATCGCACAAATGGTAGAATTCATATCTTATGCAGTCGGAATGCAGAGTACAGTGATATCAGCTATCGGGATAGCATTGTCGTTGTAAATGATGATTTGAAGCTTCAAAAGCGCGCTTTGAGTGATGGAGCCGGCTGTATGATTCTGGTGGATGTAGATATCATTTCCCAGGGAATTATCCGTATGGCAAAGGAAGCAAACTGCACGATTATCAAAACACCGCTGAATATGTTTCAGGTAGCCCGCAGCATGTATCGCTCACCGAGTGTGAATCTCATCATGAAGCGTAAAATCATCAGCTTTAATAATCACGCTTATATTGACGATGTATACAAACAGATGTCAAAATCCAGATTCCGCTCCTATCCGGTCGTCAACAATCAGGGCGTGGTGCTTGGATCGATTTCCCGCTATCATCTGTTGAACTATCAGAAGAAGAAATTTATACTTGTCGATCATAACGAGCTTTCCCAGAGTATCGATGATTTGAAGGAAGCAGAAATTCTGGAGGTTGTGGATCATCATCGCATCGGGGATGTGGAGACGACCACGCCGATTCGCTTTCGCAATGAAATCATCGGCAGTACGGTTTCTATCATTGCCCGTATGTACAAGGAGTCCAATATGGTACCTGAGGTTAAAACAGCAGCGATTATGTGCTGTGCGATCATCAGTGATACGATGAATTTCAATTCGCCGACGACCACACCGGTGGACAAGGAGCTGGCAAAAGAGCTGGCAGCGATAGCCGGTATTGATTTGGATGCCATGGCAAAGGAAATGTTCGGAGCTGTGGCGACAATCAAGGGTAGAAGCATGTCGGAAATCCTGTACAATGACTTTAAGGAGTATAACATCGATGGTAAGCGAATTGCCATTGGTCAGATCAATATTGCGGATGAGCAGGAAATCGTTGATGTTCAGGATGAAATCCGCACCTATATGGCGAAAATAAATGAAATCAATAAATTTGATCTGCTTATGATGTGCTTTACAGCAGCTGACGGCAGCGGAAGCAATCTGGTGTTTATCGGTTCTCTGAGCTATCTTGTGGATGAAGCGTTCAAGGAGGATATCATGGATGAGCTGTATTTTGTGGATGGTGTCATTTCACGAAAGAAACAGATTATTCCAACGCTGTCCAAATGTCTGGAAAGTATGTAGAAATATGAATAGGAAGGGGAGCGCTGAGTCTTTTTGAAGGTTCTTTCTCGATTGTGGGTAAACATAAAACAGGGAGATTCAATACGATTGGTTTTATCAATAGAAGTTGAAGTCTCCCTTTTTCATATACCCTAAAGTAAGAAAGAAACTTTTTGAAGGCGCCTCCTTTTTTCTTTAAACCGTTCCTGTATGGTAGAGTTCATCTTTGTTGGAAATATCATCCTATATGAGGTATAGCGAATTTATGAGTATATAGGAGCATTCCTGACAAGCATAGCAGAGAATCCTATGATATAAAGAGACATCGCTGTTTACAGCGGCGTGCCTGTCTTCCTCCTGCTTGATTTGAAGTACTGCTATTTGTACAAATCTTGTATGCAATAATATTTCACGAGCTATTCCGTGAGTATTGTTGCCTGAATATCCAAAGCAGACAAAGACAGCAAAGCTTTTTTTTCGTGCGTCCTGTCATAATGGATTTATACTGAATAAGGCAGGTTTTGGATGCTGTATCCGTTTCCTGCCTTTTCCTGTTTGATTTTCAGCTGTGCGCTATGTCTGAAGGTTGTCCCTGATAATAAAGCCATATCTGATCCTGCATGCACAATCCGTCTGTTTACATCTGCACGCAGTTCTTTCCGTTTCGCTTTGCGATATACAGACGCTGATCCGCTTCATTGAACAGCTCCTTCAAGGTGGCATGGGGCTGCATCTGATAGCAGCAGCCGATGCTGATGGTGAAGTGTATGCTGCCGGTGTCTGTGGGAATGCTACAGGACTCACACGCATACCGGATGTCCTCAGCCAGTTCATATAGCGCTTGCTTGCTCAATGAATCAATCAGAAGGATAAATTCCTCTCCACCAAAGCGTGCAATGATCCCATGGCGCTGCATTTGCTTCATCAGTGCGGTTACCTGTTTGATCACGGCATCCCCCTGCATATGTCCGAAGGTGTCGTTGATCTGTTTAAAATCGTCGATATCCATCATCAGTACGCCGATGGAACGGTCAGACTTTTTTGCATCTTCCAGCATAGCATCCCCTAATTGCATCAAGGCGCTGCGATTATAGATGCCGGTGAGATAATCATAGCTGGACTTTTCCAATGCATCCTCAAACTGTCGAACGTTATGCAGCGCAATGGCGATGTAATCTGCGAATACCTGTAATAAGCGTTGGTCTGTACGGCTGAAATTCTCTGTCTGATCTGATTTCATGCAGAACAGGGCCAGCATACTTCCCTGATAGGTAATCGGCTGCAGCAGCATGGAGCGGGTATGTGCTTCATACAGGGCCCCAAGACTGATGGCACTCTCTTTATCTGCGGCTAGATTTGGCAGCTTGCGTGATGTATATTCGTGTGTGCAGGCTTCAAGAATAGGATGCTGGGCTAGAGGATAATAGACGTTAGAAAAGGAGCGAAACCGTTTCTTGGGCTCCTCATACAGCAGAATATCCCAATCATCAAAGGAGAAGATACGGGCGGCATGCTGTTCAATCACCGCAACGAGCTGCTTCCAGCTCAGGCAGGAGGTTACCGTTTTACCGAATTCAGTCATATCCAGCAATCGATCATAGAGAACCTCATAGGAAAGCATACGGTTCTTTTCCCAGACATCCTCGATTTCCTGTCGATACATATCATCGATAAATGCAGTATAGGCGATCATCAGCTCATGTGCTTTCTTTTGATATTCATATGCTTTTTCATATTCCTTTAGTCCCTCAAAAACGAGCGCGGTTTCTTCCAGTATCTGCCGCTTGTATCCAAGTACCCCATCCATATGACTAAGCAGATGCAGATAATATTCCTTTGCCTTCTGATAATCCTTTTGATACAGGTGATAACGTGCCAAGGACAAGTGGACCTCATTGTTATCCAGCTGATCATTTTTAGAAAAATCATAGGTGTGAATCAGGCGTTCATACCACTGCTGGGCTTCTTCACGGCGATCATCGAGTATGGCAGCTTCCATAAACTGCTTGTTATAGATGTCGGAATCGTAATATTCGCTTTTTTTCAGCTCAGGCATATAGGTCTGCAGCAGTCTGCGCATCTTATCTGTTTCCTTTGCACTCAGATATAGATTGGAAAGCAGATAAATCGTGACGATGAAATTACTGCTTCCAATGAAGTCACGTTTTTCCAGTGTTTCTTCAACCTGTTGGATGGCTTTTTTATAAAGACCGAATTCGCGCAGGATGATGGCGCCGTTATTCAGAAAGGCTGAATAATAGGAAATGCGTCCGCCCTTTTCCGCTATGGGCATGGCGGCGGCGATTTCCTGATAGGCGGCTCCGTAATCCTCCTTTAGAATATTGGCCAGAACAGCATTGTTGGCAACCGTCAGGATACCGTCGCGCTCCTTGTAATCCGGCATTTTCATAAACAGCTCTCGGGCCTTCTCGTTATAGGTAATCGCCAGATCGATATTTTTGGAGTAGGTTGCATAAAACAGCATCGCATAGCCCAGAGGAACGGCATAGGGATACTTCTGCTCCTTTGCAATTTCCAGAAAGCGAAACAGGATAGGATCCAGCTCTGTTCCCAGTCCCAGCTGTTCCAGCACCAGCTTTTTGAAATTCTCACAGATGCTTTCATCCTGCTTCAGTCGTTGTAAATAATCATCAAATGTTTTTTGGATTTCCTCTTTCATGCGATCACCCTCATATTATTTTAAAATGTTATATATATAATACAACATTCTGATTCCTTCGCATATGATTTTTCAAAAGAATTGTAAACATTCTGTAAATTTCCGTCACACGGTTTACAAAGACTCCTGTTTCATGATAAACTGTAAGTCAATAAGGGAGTAGTCAGCACAGAGCTTCTGTGTGAAGCCGGTCAACAAACCCGAAGAGTGTATCTCTTCTGGCCTGCATTCAGCGATTGACGAGACTTATAGAAATTTTCTATAGTCTCGTTTTTATTTTGAAAAAATGTCAAGACTATAGAAAAGAATCATAAACAGGAAAGTAGAGGTCTTGAGATTGAAACAGATGTATGAGAAAGACGTCGCCCAGGTAATGGAAGAGCTGGGGGCAGTAGAAACAGGTCTGCGCAGCGAGGAAGTCGCAGAGCGTCAAAACACCTATGGAAGAAATGAGCTGGAGGAAGTAAAGCCGGTGCATCCGTTTATCGTCTTCCTTTCTCAGTTTAAGGACCTGCTGGTTATCATACTGATTGCCGCAGCTATCATTTCCATGGTCAGCGGAGAATTGGAAAGCACGATTGTTATTCTGGCAGTCATTACCATGAATGCCATATTGGGGACGGTACAGAGCATCAAGGCACAGAAATCACTGGATGCCTTAAAGCAGCTCTCTACACCACATAGCCGCGTCCTGCGAGATGGTACCCTGATGGAGGTTTCCAGTCAGGAATTGACAGTGGGAGATATCCTGTTTCTGGAAGCCGGAGATGTTGTAGGAGCAGATGGGCGTATCATTGAAAATCATTCTCTGCAGGTCAATGAAAGTGCACTGACCGGTGAGGTTGAGAGTGTGCATAAGGCAGTTGATACCATATCAGGGGAATGCGGTCTTGGAGATCAGAAAAACATGGTATTCTCCAGTGGACTGGTAACCTATGGACGTGCCCGTGTCGTTGTCACAGCAGTTGGCATGAAGTCGGAAATCGGTAAAATTGCAACATTGATGAATACAGCGCAGGATCGTAAGACACCGCTGCAGAAGACACTGGATGATTTCAGTAAAAAGCTGAGCATTGCAATTATCGCTATCTGCATTCTTGTATTCGCTTTAAATGTATGGCAGGGAAATGCAATCATGGATGCATTGATGTTTGCTGTAGCGCTGGCTGTTGCCGCAATCCCGGAAGCACTGGCGAGCATAGTGACCATCGTGCTTGCGATGGGAACGAGCCAGATGGCAAAGGAAAATGCAATTATCAAGAACATCAATTCTGTAGAAAGTCTGGGCTGTGTGTCTGTTATCTGTTCCGATAAGACAGGAACCTTAACACAGAATAAGATGACAGCGCAGCAGGTGTATCGAAATCATGAGCTGCTGCATGCCAGCAATTTAAAGGAAGCCTCACCGCTGGATCGTCTGCTGCTGCTGGGCTTTGCGTTATGCTGTGATGCTACGACTAACGAGGAGCAGCGGATCGGTGACCCTACTGAGCTTGCTTTGGTTGATTTGCTGGAGCTGTATCGTATCGATGAATTGAAAACAAGAGAAAAATATCCCCGTATCGATGAGAACCCGTTTGATTCCGAACGGAAGCTGATGTCAACCCTTCATGTGATCGATGGAGAAAACAGACTGATGCTGAAGGGAGCCTGTGATGAAATTCTGAAAAAGGCGACACATATGCAGACAGAACAGGGAATCCGTGAAATCACAGAGGAGGATCGTGAACGTATCCTCAACATGAATCATACCTTTGCGGATAACGGTCTTCGTGTGCTGGGCTTTGCGACACGCATCGTTGACAAGGATCACATCGAGGTGGAGGATGAGGCGCAGCTGGTATTCCTCGGTCTGATTTCTCTAATGGATCCGCCGCGCGAGGAAAGCAAAGCAGCTGTGGAAAACTGTCAGCGTGCCGGCATCATCCCGGTGATGATTACCGGCGATCACAAGGTAACTGCCCGCAGTATTGCCAAGGCACTTGGCATCTATAAAAACGGGGATCAGTGTGTGGATGGTACGGAGCTGAATGCCATGAGTGAAGAAGAGCTGATGAATCGTCTGGAGCATATCCGTGTCTATGCCCGTGTTGCTCCGGAGCATAAGATTCGTATCGTCAACGCATGGCAGAAAAAAGGAAAGATTGCAGCAATGACCGGAGACGGCGTCAATGATGCTCCAGCTTTAAAACAAGCAGATATCGGTATCGCTATGGGAATCACCGGTACCGAGGTCAGCAAGGATGCCGCCAGCATGATCTTGACGGATGATAACTTTGCGACCATCGTCAAGGCTGTTGCGACCGGTAGAAACATTTATGCCAATATCAAGAATGCAATTATTTATCTGCTGTCCGGTAACTTATCCGGAATTATCTGTGTCCTGGCAGCTTCGCTGTTATCCCTGCAGGTGCCGTTTTTGCCTGTGCATCTGCTGTTTATCAATCTGGTCACAGACTCCCTGCCTGCTATCGCCATTGGTATGGAGCGAAGCACCAAGGATATTCTGAAAGAAAAACCACGTGATCCATCCGTTGGTATTCTGACACCGGCAACGATGAAGCAGCTGGGAATTCAGGGAATTTTGATTGCTATCGTTACGATGAGTGCATATTTTCTGGGCTTGAAGGAAAGCTGGGCAATCGCTACGACAATGGCTTTCTCAACACTGTGCCTGTCCAGATTGTTCCATGGCTTTAACTGCCGTTCTCAGCGTTCTCTGTATCGCATCGGACTGTTTACGAATAAATACTCCATTCTGGCCTTTGTAATCGGCTTCTGCTTCCTGAATGCGATTCTGCTGTGGCAGCCGCTGCACTCCTTATTCTCGGTAACGACGATAACCATGATGCAGCTGTTTACGATTTATGCTCTTGCCCTGATACCAACAGCGCTTATTCAGCTTGGCAGAATGCTGAGACACCGCTAATTATAAATATGTGTTTGAAGCTCTAAGGCAGTGGCCGTGTGGTCACTGTCTTTTCATGAGACCTGTTTCATAGCACAGAATGAAAAGGAGCGCAGCTGTTTTACGCAAAGCTGGAATTTATAAATATATCCAACGTTTAATCATGTATTCCGAATGCAGTTCCCTGTAATACATAGGCAATGCCAGCGTACAAAAGGAGTGCTTGGAAGCTGGGCATAGAAGCTATGCTGATAGCAATCTCTGGGAAAATGGCAGGTTCGGATACCCTGAGACGTATCTGGAGAGACCGATGGGAAGCCGGCATTTTTATATTTGCCAAATGCAGACATGGCAGTCTGAAAAGGGCTATGTGAGAAAAGCTGTCGTGTCCTTCACGCTTTTGTGCAGTGAGCCTTCCTGCGCAAAGCATGAGATTGTTCTTTATAAAGCGTGGTGGAGCTGCCAGCATAGGACAGGTTGCTCTCCATGAGACATGTTCTAAGAATTGCGTTCTCCTCGATAAAGGGGAACAGCTCTACAATATGTTTTCTGTTCCCTTTGCTGTCTGCTATTTACATTTGTAAAAACGGCGCTATAATTATAACCATTGGAGGAATGGTATCATGCCTAGAATTGGTAAACGAATCCTGAAATCATCACTGGCAGTATTTTTATGCTTTCTTATTTATCTGCTGCGAAATGAAGAGGGGGTAGTATTTTATTCCTGCATTGCGGCTGTGTTATGCATGCAGCAGGATACATCCAATACACAGCGTGTAGCGGCCAACCGTGTTGTCGGAACCCTGATTGGCGGCTTTTGCGGAATGCTCGTGCTGCTGTTTGAAAAGCATATCCTGCCGGGGAATACGCAGCTTATGCAATATGCTCTCATATCCTTTATGATCATCCCGGTAATCTATATTACTGTGCTGCTGAAGAAAACCTCAGCCTCGTATATCTCCTGCGTGGTGTTCATGAGTGTTACCGTATCGCACGCTGCGGATGTGAATCCCTACCTGTTTGCGATTAACCGTATGATCGATACCCTGATTGGTATTGCGGTTGCCTATGGTATCAACTGCATCCATCTTCCGGTGCATTTGCAGAAGGAGACGCTGTATGTATCTACACTGGATCACACGCTGCTGCAGGAAAATGAACAGCTTTCTCCCTATACGAAGGTGAAGCTGCGTCAGCTGCTGGAGCAGGGGGCTGCCATCACTCTGGCGACGTCCCGCACCCCGGCAACGCTGCTGCCGATCCTGGAGGGTATTCCATTGACGCTTCCGGTTGCTGTCATGAACGGAGCTGCTTTGTATGATTGCCGTACGCAGACCTATTCCCACAGTCGCTGCATGAAAAAGGAACAGGTGGCACACCTGCTGCAGCTGTTGGACGAGGAAGGAATGAATTGCTTCCAGCATGTCATCCTGCATCATATCCTGCATGTGTATTACAGTGATTTCCGCAATCCTTTGGAGGAGGAATATTATCATGAAATGCGCAAATTGCCTTATAAGAGCTACGTGTATGAACATAAAGCACAGGCACATGCCTGTGTATGTATAACGATCATGGATACTACACCGCGTATCCGGCAGCTGTATTCGCGGCTCCAGCGACAAGATGATGCGGCTGATCTACAACTTCATATCCGCACCAGTGAGGAGCATCAAGGATATAAGGTATTGGATATTTACAGTGTGAGTGCCACAAAGCTCGCAGCTGTTCGCACCATACAGAAGGAGGGAGGCTATAAACGACTCTGCGTGTTTGCCTGCCATCAAAGGGATGCTGCACTGATCAGCAGTGCAGATGAAGCGTATACCGTATCTCAGGAAGATGCGGATAGTCAACCGGTCTTTCGCGTGCTGGGAAGCAGGGAAAAGGACAGTGTGATACGTGAGATAGAGCGAAGCTATCACGGTCATCGAAAAAAGAAATAAAAAAACAGAAATGCCAATGCTGTTTTACATATCCCAAGCAGGGATATGCATAAAGCACAATAGTTTTCTGTTTTTTTTCTGTGATGGGGTTATCGTCATATCTGTGAATGACATGCTAGTACAGATTATTTTCAAGCTCTACACAGAAGCGGTATGCATTTTCTGGAAACAGCAGAATGTCACGACCGTCATGGCAGTGAATACAAACCTTATCCTTTGCATACCCGACGTTGAAGGTATCCTGCTGCTTGACGCTTTCAATCTCATCATAGCGCAGAAATCCGCCCCTTCCATTCCACAGCGATTTATGATAGATCAATCCGCTTTCATTCAGAATATATGCATTGTGCGGTGTATAAAAACCATAATAGCAGATCATAAACAGAATCAAGAGTGTCCCTGCGACGATGCAAATTTGAAACAGCGCGTCAAAGGAAATCGGCAATATGGATATGATGATAATTGCAATAATGATAAAATTAACGATCTGCTTGCGGGAACGAAAATGGATTTCCCCCTGGTATATCTCCTGTTCCATGGCCTGCCTGCCCTTTTGATAGACCCTGTTTGCCCCCAGATAAAATAAAATGAAATACAAGGGCCATAAAACTGTCGTAATGCGGAAAAAGAGTGCGTCTGCGTCAAACAGCAACCCGCATACATGCAGGGCGTTCATGAGCAGCGAGGGGGTGAAGCCAAGTGCCGGAATGACGAGGATTTCAAAATTAACATCTATGCCGATTACCTGCTGGTAACAGGAGCGCAGCAGATAATAATAGGTGATAGCTCCAAGCAGACTCATTGCGAGGCTCATATAATTGAAGGTGCTTTCCTTCTGATAAAGCTCTTTATAGCCGTAAACGATCATAAATACCATAAATGCGAGGATTACGGATTTTGCCAGCTCCATATACAAATCCTTCAGGGTATCCATCTGCCGTTCATCCAGCGGGGCCTTTCCTTTGGTTTTCGCATAACGGATGATGTCGCGAAGCAGTGAAGTCTTCATCCTATAATTCCTCCTTGTCATAGTCATCCTCCCAGAACAGATCATCCAGATGCTTATGCAGTGCAATGCAGATTTTGATGCACAGCTTAATGGATGGATTGTAGCGTCCTGCCTCAATCAGTCCGATGGTCTGCCGTGTTGCGCCCACCTTGCTGGCAAGCTCCTCCTGGGACATATTCAGCTCCATGCGTGCCATTTTGATTTTTAGATTTTTCATAGCTGCACTCACCTGTTCCTTCTTCTACGTATATTATTATAGGAAAATCAAGATAGAAAATCAAGGAGATATGAAAAATATATTTTACAAATGCAAAATATATATTGCATTGAATGGGAATCTGTACTATAATGCAAATAGATTAAGGAGGGAAACAGTATGGAACTGCAAGTGCATGATCTGCATAAGAGCTTTGATGGAAGAGAAGTCCTGCATGGAATATCCTTTTCCATTTCCAGCGGTAAGGCGTTGGGACTGCTGGGACGTAACGGTGCCGGTAAATCTACGACGATCCGTATTCTGATGGATGTGTTCAAGGCAGATCAGGGAAATATGAGCATGAACGGCAAAACCTTTCATGCAAAGGATTACAATATCGGCTATCTGCCGGAGGAGCGTGGTCTGTATCCGAAGAAAAAGGTATCCGAGCAGCTGATTTATCTGGCAACACTGCGCGGCATGTCGCACGGGGAGGCAAAGGCCAATCTGAAGAAGTGGCTGAAGCGCCTTGGTATCGAGGAATATGAAAACCGTATTCTGGATACCTTAAGCAAGGGGAATCAACAGAAGGTACAGCTGGCACAGACACTCATGTGCGATCCGGATATCGTGATTCTGGATGAGCCGTTTTCCGGGTTGGACCCGGTCAACTCCCAGACGCTGAAGGAAGTCGTACAGGAACAGATTCAGGATGGAAAGCTTGTTATTTTCTCCTCTCATCAGATGAATTATGTGGAGGAATTCTGCGAGGACATCGTTATTCTGCATCATGGAGATGTGGTGCTGCAGGGGAATCTGAAGCAGATCAAAAAGGAATACGGAAGAAATCGTATCGTGATTCGTGCATTGTATCCCGAAAAGCAGGAGCTTTTGGAGCTGCTGGAAACACAGTGTCAGGAGCTGCTGCATATTTATGAGGAAGTCGAAAACGGCTTTATCATCGAGCTACAGCCGCATGTGAATAAGCGGGACGTGTTGATGAAGCTGCTGGAGCTGGAGGTTGACCTTGAGGCATTCCAGCTGTATGAGGCATCCCTAACGGATATATTTGTTTCAAAGGCAGGTGATGAGGAATGAGAGAATTCTTACTGGTTCTGAAATTTGAACTACAGACGATGATACGCAAAAAATCATTTCTGATATCAACCGTGCTGGTGGCTGCTGCGGCTTTCGTCCTGCTGTCCATACCGCGTGTTTTCTCGGATGATAAGAAAACGGATGATCCGGCATCAGAAAAGGATAAAACAATGCTGATTTATGATGGAAGCGGAATTTTGAAAAACCGGGAGCTGGCAGAAAAGAATTTTCCGGAATTTCGGATTTCCTATGCCAACTCCTTATCCGAGGTAGAGGAAAAGGTGAAAAAAAGTGAGGCAGATGCCGGCTTTGAGGTGAAAACGCCAACCAGCTTCCAATATTATGTGAACAATTCCTCTTTGAATGATGCGAATTCTTCACGCTTCGCAACGCTGCTTCAGCAGCAGTATCAGGCAAGTGAGCTGGCAAAGCTGAAGTATGATGCAGGTAAGGTACAGGCGATTTACCAGACAGAGATATCCTCGGATACGACGGTATTGGGAACGGATGGTATGAATAATTATTTCTATACCTATGTGCTGATTCTGGTGCTGTACATGATGATTTTGATTTACGGCAATCAGATCGGTGTCGGCGTGGCCAGTGAAAAAAGCAATCGTGCGATTGAAATACTGACAACGAGCTGTTCGCCGAATGCTTTGATTTTCGGAAAGGTCATTGCGGGCGCGATTGCCGGTGTCATACAGACAGCCATTATGCTTGGCTCCTTCCTGATCGCCTATCAGCTGAATGCGGATGTATGGGATCATATGCTAGATAAATTTTTGGATATTCCCGGACTGGTGCTGATTACCTTTGCCCTGTTTGGAATTCTGGGATATCTGCTGTTCAGCTTCCTGTTCGGTGCCATCGGAGCCCTGTGCTCCAAGGTGGAGGAGGTCAACGGTGCCACCATGCCAATCCAGCTGCTGATCATCGCAGTCTTCATCATCAGCTTTATCACCCTGCAGAATCCGGATACACTGCTTGCCAAAATCATGTGCTATGTGCCGTTCTCTTCCTGGATGTGCATGTTTATCAATGTGGCAATGGGAAGTGTATCCACAATGGAAATCGTAATATCTCTGGCTCTGCTTGCGGCTACTACGATTGCAATGGGCTTGCTCGGAGCTCGATTGTACCGCAGGGGTACACTGTCCTACGGCAATTCCGTGAAGCTTAAAAATATCATAAAAATGGCAAAGCAAAAAGATTAGAGGCGATGTACTTGGAATATATCATGTATGCCTTTGTGGCAATGGTGCTTTTGATGCTGCTATGGGCATTGCGCTTATTGTACCGTATGCATCAGGAAGAAACAGTGTATGCTGTTTATAAGAAATCAAATTATATGTTCTGTGCCGCCTTTCTAATACTTGGCAGTTTAAATCTATTCAATGAGAAGCGGCTGCTGTATGCGATCATTATGATGGCACTTGGTATTCTGTATGGAATGAGAAGAAGCGGTATCACACAGGATCACCTGTATGTAGAGGGAAGAAGAATTCCTTTGCAGCCGGGGAAGCTCATCACGCAGAAGGAACAGGATGGGTATCTGCAGCTGTATTATGAGCTGGGAATTCATTCCGGTACACTGATTTTTTCAATCGATAAAAAAGAACAGATTGACCAGATTCTGAAAAATCAGGGATATTGAGCAGCGCTGTGCTGTGGCTATAAGAATGAGGCTTTTCTTTCTACGATATAGAAAGAGTGCCTCTTTTTTTCTGCCTGTATAATCAAAGCATAGCGCAGATATTCCGGTTTGATATAGGAAGTGAGAAGTCTGTGGTTCACCACGCAAAGCATTTTGTTTTTCTTCTGTTTGTATCGGGTTAAGATTTTGTAAAACGATGCTGTTTTCAATGATGCCATGATAAACTATCAGGGAGGTGAAGTTATGATGACAAGCTGGGAACCGGTGGTGGATTACCTTCTAGAGAACATGCAGAAGCAGACATATAAAAAGGATGAGCGTCTTCCAAGCGAGCATGAGCTGGCACAGCGTTTTGATCTGACAAGGATAGAAGTACGAAAGGCCTATGACCGATTGAAGGAAATGGGCTATGTATACTCCCAGCAGGGCAAGGGCAATTACTATGCGGGATATCTGGAAAAGGTGGAGCTTGTACTGTCCTCCACAGACAGCTTTTCCATGAAGATGAGTCCATTGGCAGGCCGTTTTTCTACACGCCTGGTAAGCTGCGAGCGCATTGCCTGGCACAAGGATATTCATGAGCGCCTATCGGTGGCGCAGAAAGAGCCTGTTCTCTGTGTGAAGCGGCTTAGATATCTGGATCATATGCCTGCGGCAATGCATATTTCCTATGTGCGGGAACATAGCTTTCCCAACATCAGGGAATGTCTTCAGAAAAATCCGAGCTTGTATGCATATTTCCAAGGCAGAGGCATTCAGGATATCGCCGCGGAGGATACGCAGCTAACCATTTCCACACTGAATACAGAGGAGCGCCTCTACATGAAGGTCAGCGGAATCGTCCCCTGTCTCATGCTGAAGGGCGTAAGCAGAGATCGTAAAACAAATGAAATATTGGAGCTTTCGACCATTATCTATCGGGGAGATAAGTTCATTTTCCGCCTTTGATTGTTTGAAATATAACAATTTGTTTACCCGGCATTCACAAATTCCCTGCCAAAAAGCTTTATCATATGCATGTGCTGAGAAAGCATGAACAATGATAAAAGGAGAAGAATCAGTGATGAAAAAGATGGTGAATCTATGCATGGCAGCGCTCTTATCCTGCAGTATGCTGGCTGGCTGCAGCTCTGGAAAGGATAACAGCGGTAGCGGGGAGAAAAAGGATATTACAATCGCCTTTTTGCCGAATGAGGATGAAAATGCAGAACGCAGCAGTGAGGCTTTCCATATGCTGAAGGAAGAGGTACAGGTGGCTCTGGGTGATAGCTACAATGTGAAAATCGCAAAGCTGGACAATTACAATGCAGTTATGGAGGCAATGGTATCTGGGACTGCACAGATTGCATGGGAGAGCGGCGCAACATTTGCGGCTTCCTATATGAAGGATGATAAGATTCAGCCGATACTGTCCTATGGACCCAACGGTGATCCGGAAAAGAGCGGTTATAATGCCTATATTGCGACGAATAAAAAGCATGCGGCTGATTTTCAGGGAATGAGTCGGGATGAAAAGCTGAAGTCACTGAAGGGAAAATCCTTCGGATTTGTATCTCCGACCTCTACCTCCGGATGTCTGGTACCGACAACGGCGTTCTGGAAGCTGTTTGGACCGGATGGTGATAAAACCGTGACCAAAAAGGAACAGATCAATATTAAAAATGAGGCCGAGGGAGGTATTTTCTCTGAGGTACAAAACGGAGGAGATCATCAGGGTGCAGTGCAGCTGCTGGTAAATGACAAGGTATATGCAGGGGCTTTCTGCTGTACGTATGGCGACAGCTTCAAGGAGCAGCTGGAAATACTGGATACGACCTTCGTTCCAAACGGACCGCTCTGGGTAAATACCGCGGCACTGAATGAAGAGGAAATCAGTAAGCTGACGGATCACTTTGTGAACCTGACAGCGGATAACGCAAAAAACAAGGATTTCTTCGATCAGGAAAAGGGCTTCTTCTTTGAGGCAGAGGAGGATCCTGCGACCTTCAAATTCTTCAAAACCGACATTTCCCGCTATCAGTTTATTCTGGATATGTATCAGGATCAGTAGGCGTATACAAAAGGTATGCGGCTTACGGGAATACGAAATCAAATTGAAAAAAGGGAATCCAATGCTCTTGTATACAACGATAGCGGCTGGATTCTCTTTTTCATAGACACTCGCAGCTGTTTAACGCCGTGCTTAACAGACGGGGCGATCCATACAACCGGCAATGTCAGAAAGCAAACCGGTGCCTTTCTTCGTTAAAGAAAGGATTACGAAGGCTTAACAGCCACTTAACACACACCGGTTAAACCCAGAGTACAATAACCATGTGGTATAAAAAAGAAAAGGTGGTATTGTGAATGAGTGATATATTACGTGTTCAAAACGTTTCAAAGACATATGAAGACAATGCGGTTCAGGCCCTGCGTCATGCCAGCTTTGAAGTGCATGAGGGAGAGCTGATTTCGATCATTGGACCAAGCGGTTCAGGGAAAAGTACATTGCTGCGCTGTATCAATCGGATGATCGATGTGAGTGAGGGCAGTATTCAGTTTCTCAATTATGAGGTAACGAGTGCAAATAAACGGCAGATCAAGGATATCCGCCGTAATATCGGTATGATATTTCAGCATTACAATCTGGTGTATCGTTTGAATGTTCTGGAGAATGTACTTCATGGAAGACTTGGCTATTATCCGACATGGAAAAGTACGCTGGGGATGTATTCGCAAAAGGATATCGAACAGGCCGCAAAGCTTTTGGAAATGCTGGGGCTGGGAGATAAGCTGTATGATAAATGCTGTGATCTTTCCGGTGGACAGAAGCAGCGTGTCGGAATTGCACGGGCTTTGATTCAGAATCCGAAAATTATGCTATGCGATGAACCAATCGCTTCTTTGGACCCGCAGTCCAGCAAGGTGATTATGGAGCATTTAAAGGCGATTACCACAAGCATGCGAATTCCCTGCATTGTGAATCTGCATCAGGTGGATGTTGCGCTGCACTATTCGGACCGCATTATCGGTATGCATCAGGGTAGCATCGTTTTCAATGGAAAACCGCAGGAGCTGGGAAGTGATGTAATTGAAAAGATTTACGGCGTCCCTATGAAGGAGCTGATTAGTAAGGTGGAGGAGGTGAAGGCATGAGCTATTTTACGAAAAAAAGATGGTCTCTGGGCGTATATGCTGCTGTTATCATTATTCTGCTGGCACTGTGTACCTGGCGTCTGGAAATTGACTGGGGTCTCATTCTTTCAAACTTTCAGGTATCCGTTGTGCGCTTTACAAAAACGTATCTTCCGATGGACTTTTCACAGCTGCGTGAACAGCTGTATCAGCTTTGGATCACCATCGTGATATCCATTGCCGGAGCGTTTGTCGGCATGCTTCTTGCCTTCTTCTCCTCGCTGGCCATCTCCAGCAAAACCTCCCGCTATCGGGTGCTGAAATATATGGTTCGCGCTCTTGCGTCCTTGACCAGAAATATTCCGGAGGCTGTCTGGGCGGTTCTGTTGCTTCCACTGCTGTGGTACGGTGATTTTCTCGGCTTCCTCGTCTTATGCATTATCTCCTATGGCTTTTTGACCCGCTCCTTTGCGGATTCCATTGACGAAACAAATGCCAGCTGCATCAAGGCTCTGGAGGCAACCGGTGCTGGCTACTGGCAGATTGTCGTACATGCTGTTATTCCGGAAACCATGCCATCTCTGATTTCCTGGACACTGTATGCGGCGGAAAACAATATCCGAAGTGCTACGGTAGTCGGCATGCTTGCCGGGGGCGGGATTGGGTATCTGATGAGTATTTATCAGGGAGGACTGTATATCGGCTATACGGGGTATCAGCTGATGGCATCCTGCATTCTGCTGATTATTATCACGGTGATTATCACGGATCAAATATCTGCACAGATTAGAAAGAGGATTATCTAATGGAAACATATACACTGACCTCCCCTGGGGCACCGGCACTGAAAAAAAAGAAAAAGGGGCGCTATATCCTGCGCAGAAAGGATACCTCACGCCTGTTGTCCTGGAGTGTGGTGCTTGTCTTTGCGTTTGTCTTTCTCTATTTTGTCCTGCTCATCTGCCCCTATCGATGGGATCAGGTACGGCCACAGCTGCTTGCTACGTATCTAAGCAGCTTTCTGGACTTCACTGCCGTTACACAAAAAACGGCGATGGAGGTATTCACCAGTCTGATCAATACAATAGCCCTTGCCTTTGTCACGACGATTATCGGGGCATGTATCGGACTCCTGCTGGGACTTTTGGCAGCCCGTAATCTTTCGCATCCATGGATTTGCAGTACGGTACGCGGCTTTGCAGGGCTGATTCGTGCCGTACCGACAATTATCTGGGTGCTGATCTTTATATCCGGCTTCGGATTAACCGCTACCACTGCCATTGTAGGGATGAGCTTTCACAGTGTTGCCTATTTCATCAAATCGTATTCCGAAGCCTTTGAGGAGGTTGATCCGGGTGCGATGGAGGCGATGAAGGCAAGTGGAGGAAGCTGGTGGCAGATCGTATGGAGTGCTGTCATCCCGGTATCCTTTACAAAGCTTTTATCCTGGATTGCCATGCGCAGTGAAATGAATTTCGCAGCTGCGGTAATCATCGGTCCTGCGGTTGGTGTTCCGGGGACGATTGGCTCCATTTTGAATTCCTATCAAAGAAGCGGCGGCTATGGTACCGTGGGGCTGTGTGTACTGGCAATCTTTACGACAGCGCTGCTGTTTGAAATCATCATCACCCTGTATAAGCAGAAAAGTATCGTAAACGACTAGAAGCCGATGCGTTTTGCCGAAGCAGGCTTAGATAAAGAAATAAAGCAGCATATGTGAGAAAAAAAGAAGCTCTTTTGCTGCAGCTTGCAACGCAGCTGAAAGCTTCTGATTTCAGAAAATCATGGCAGCACGCGCCGATCGCATGGTGGACACTACCATGCTTTTTGTGTTTCGGTCCGTGCACAGAGTCAGTCCTGCACAGCCTGCGGATGCTTTTTGATCCAGCGGCGATGGGAGGTGTTTCGTTTGACCTCCAGAAATTTCTCTCCGGGAAAATGCAGTGGATTCTCTTTTGTTTTGGCATAGATTTCCAGAATATCCTCTGCATCCTCACGCAGGTATTCCAAATTCATCGAACCATATAGGCGTGCAGGGATTACATACAGGGGAAGCTGGATTTTGTTCTTGTCTGTCATTTGCTGTGCATAATACATCGTATGCGGACAGAGCATTGCAATATCAAATTCCTCCTGATGCTTTTCAAGAAATACAAGGGGCATGAAGGCAACCGATATTTCATCCTCCCAGCCCTTCTCCTGTATTGCTTTTTTAACTTGTACAGAGATAACGCTGGAAGACATGCCCCCACCGCAACAGATAACCATTCGTAACATAAGCTCCTCCTTCGTGTCGCTATTTAGCGACATCATTGTATCACAGGAATAGCAAAAAGGAAAGCGGATTCAGGAAACATATACAATCCCATGGAATTATCGTATAATAGGAAAAGAGTGTGACAAGACAGGAAATCAAAGTAGAAACAAGCAGAACGGATATTCTGTACGATCAGGGAGGGAATGTATGATCAATCTGGATGAGGTGCTGACATTTACAGAGGCAGCGGATAAATGGGGATTGGCGGATGGAAAAACCATTCGTAAGGCAGTCGAGCGCGGACGGTTTGAGCCGCATGAAATTAAAAAGAGCGGGAATGTCTGGCTGACAACCTATGAGGCCATGCAGCGAGTGTTCGGCTGTCCGAGAACCTCTCCCTCTGTCTTGTATTATACGGAGCTTTACGAGAATACAAGAGAGCGTTTGGAGCGTTTCTTTGAAGACGCAGGGAATACCCTGCAAAGAGGGGATATGATTTCCATCGTGGAAAGCAGGGAGCATCCCGAGCGGATATTCTGTATTTTGAAAACAGAAGAGGAGCTGGAGGGCTTGAAGCGGCGATTGAAATATTTTATGAAGTAGTAATGCTGATATGCGAGAAGAAAGGAAGGTCTGCAAGTGAGCCTTCCTCTTTTTGAATCAGCTTTGATATGATCTGGGCACACAGCAAGGGATCATCCGAATTTTCGCTTCATCAATATGCGTACCTGCACGCTTGCATAAACTGCGGCATAAAGCAGCATCTGCAAGGTGTATAGGCCTGTTTCCCTCATGGGCAGCTGTGTCCATTTTGCGCTTTGGATACTGATATCGGAAACCGGTGGAAATACACAGGCAAATATTTTGGGCAGCTGCATATCCTGCAGCAGCGCAGAAAACGTCATAGCGGCTATGATGAGCATACAGGCAAGGGGCAGTGCCAGCTTCTGGTTGGAAACAATGCGCGGGTGCAGAAGTGAAATCATCATACCACCGCATAGGCCGGCACTGACATGCAGGGCAAAATACCCAATCAGCATATCCGCATGGATGGGATACAGTGTAAAGGATGGCCCATTGACCAGATAAAACAGACAGGGAATAAGGAGAATGAAGAAGCTGATAAACAAATCGCACAGGAAAAAGAAGAACAGGCGGCTGCCGTAATACAGCAGTGCATTTCCCCTGCATTGCAGAATCAAAATCTGTTCCTCCAGCGCCTCCTGCTTCTGCAGCACATGCACGCTCCAGCCCACGATGGCGAAGGACAGCATGATGGTTGCCGCAAAGCTGCTGTAGGGATTGATTCCATTCTCATTATAAAAGATGCCGCAGAAGACAACGGTAACCACCAGCGGCATAACCAGTCTGGTTGAGGTCAGGGTTCTGCGTATGTAGTAACGGTTGAGCTCAAAGATTGTTTTCATGATGAAGCTCCTCCAGATGCCAGCCCTGCATCAGATACTGCTGAATACAGGCATCGCTTTCCTCTTTTGCACAGACAAGCTTCTTTTCCTCCTGCTGTCTGCTGAAATGCACATATACCTGTTCCATGACAGGCAGTGAAGCGATCGGCCGCAATACACCATCCTGCAGCTCATATACGATATCCGCAGCCTCCTTAATCAGGCGCTGCTCATGCACGGCCATAAGGATGCATACGTCTTTTTCCTTCAGCTCCTCCATCAGCTCGATGAAGACCCTTTGGGAGGCGGCATCCTGTCCGTTAAGCGGCTCATCCATCAACAGAATATCAGGTGTCTGCAGCAGTGCCTGTATCACTGCCACCTTTTGCAGGCTTCCCTTTGACAGATACTGCATCGGAGTTTTCAACAGGTCATCCATAAAAAATTTATGCGTATATTCCCAAATGACAGCTCGTGCTGTATCTGCATCCATTCCCTGTATGGCACCCATATGCATCAGAAAATCACGGGCATTCATGCGGGTCGTGAAAAAATGATCCGGTATATATTGCAAAACAGCATTATGAAGCTGCAGCTCTCCGCTGTCGATTCGTAAAAAGCCTGCCACAGCATTCAAAAGGGTGCTTTTTCCGCAGCCGTTGTGCCCGCAGATTGCAATGCATTTTCCCGGTATCAGCGGAAGCGAAACATCCTGTAAAACCACATTGCTTCCAAAGGATTTACGAATATGTGTTATCTCCATCGTATCACTCTTTTCCATATACTGTTATGATAGCACAAACGATAGGACTTGTCTGAAAAATACCGTGGCAATATAAAAAAAAGAACAGCAGCAGCTGTCCTGTAGAAGCTTATTTCTCACTGAAATCCTTCATTTTCTGAAGTCCGAAGATGATGGCACCGCCGATGATGAACCAGAGAATTTCAAAGGTTTCAAGGCTGAGGGGAGCCTGTGGAGTTTCCAGTGTCTGCGGTCCCATGATAATTGCATAGAAGGAGCCGAGCATCATTCCGATAATCAGAAAGACCATGATACTGCGGTGCTTTTCCAGCGCAAACTTAATCAGCCGCACAACGGTAATCACGCCGGTTATGATTCCCAACCCGAAGACAAACAAAATCGGCACATAGGAGAAATCAAATCCCATCAAGGCTTTGATTGCAGAGATAATCGGAACATACAGCCCAAAAATCAGCAGCAGTGTGGAACCGCTGATCCCCGGCAGAACCATTGCGGAAATCGCAAACATCGCAGAAATAAAGACGTAGACGATTAAACCGATATCCAGCTTTGCCAGATTGACACTGGAGCCGCTGCCTGCGACCGGATTGAAATAGGTGATCAATGCAACGACGGCGATACCGACAAAAAGCGCTATAATGCTTGGTACATTGAGCCTCATGTTTTCCTTTTCTTCCCGTATCACGATTGGAATCGCAAATAGAATAAATCCCATAAACAGAGAGGATATGGCATAAATCTGTGTATGAAAGATGCTGGCGAGCACAGATACCGCCATAAGGAAGCCGACGATCCAGCCGATTCCCAGCTTCAGCAGAAAGATGACTGCCTCTTTTTTCTGCTGCATATTCCCGCTCATCAGCGCATCCAGTGAACCGATGAATTTATCATAAAAGCCGAGCAGAAATGCAATCGTTCCTCCGGAAACCCCGGGAACACTATCTGCCAGCGCCATACAGAAGCCTCGAATAAAGTTTAATACCACGATGAAGTACCTTCCTTTCGTATCAAGGTTTATTATACTGTATATTTTGTAAAAGCCAACCGCTTTTTTATTAAATTTTCCTAAACAAAAGAAGGAAAAATACTTACCTGTGAGGAACCCTGTACGCTTTTTTACATAGTATGTCCAAAAAGGAGGTAGTTTCATGGCGGTAAGAATCTATGTGGATCAGGGACATAACCCGGGGAACATCAATGCGGGGGCAAGCGGTAACGGGGTTGTGGAATCGGAGGTCACCTATTGGGTGGGAATCTATCTGGCAGGCTTTCTCTATGCAGATCAGCGCTTTGAGGTAAAGGTATCCAGACCGTTTCCGGATACGGTGCTTGGCTATGATCAGGCGAGCAGTCTGCGTGCAAGAGTAGATGAGGCAAATGCATGGCCGGCGGATTATTTTGTCAGTATCCATGTCAACTCTAATCCAAATCCTGCAATCAACGGCTCGGAGGTGTATGTATACCGGGAGAATTCCACAGCATACAATCTGGGAGTGGATGTTTTGGAATCTATAGTCGATCTGGTAGGTACACGCTACAATCAAGTACGGACCAATCCATCCCTCTATGTATTGCGACGGACAAACATGCCGGCAATTCTGGTGGAGCTGGCGTATCTTTCCAATCTGCAGGATGCCGAAAAGCTGCTGAATGACCAGTACCTGTTCGCGTTCTCCATCTATATCGGAATACTGAATTATCTGGGCTATTCCTACGATCCCTTTCCCAGACGCTGAGTGAGGGATTGGAAAAAAGCGTGGATTTCCCTTGCATAAAACAGGGGTTTCTGCTCACTTTGAAGTGTAAGAGGTTACAAGGTAATAAATGGAAATAAAGTAGGAAAAAGTTTTAAAAAGGTTAGTATTTGGGGAGAATTTAAGGTATAATTATGAATCGTTGAGAAGTGAGTGGTGAATGTATGGATATGAATGAATTACTGAAGGAATATAACGTAGAACTGGATGAAAAAAAGCAGGAGCTGTGTTGTGAACTGCAGCATCCTCTTCTGATCAATGGAAAAACAGGGAGTGGTAAAACATTCCTTTTATTAGCCCGTAATGCGTATCTGATGAAGGCTAAAGAGGTTGAGCCGTCGGCTATTTTGAATATTGTGCATGATCCTGCCATCGCCAAGAGAATGGCGAAGGATTACCGCTATATATACTGTGATGATGAACGAATGCCTTCCTTTGTGGATATGCACAGCTTCGCTTATCGAATTATCCGCTTTCATGATAAAACGATACAGCGGGAATCCTGTAAGGCATATCGAGATATGGAGAAGGTGGTTCGCCGTCTGATCAAGGATATGTTTGCATTGGAGCTAAGCGGTGTGCAGCTGCGCCGTTTGATGCGGCAGATCAGCACCTGCCGTACGATGATGATGAGTGAGCGCGAAATTTCCTCTATCAGCGTTGAGGGGATTGATTTTCCGGCTTTTTTAAAGGCATATGATAAGTTTAAGAGTGAGCGCAATATTTATGATCAGGATGATATTCTGTGTGAATGCGCCCGTATTCTAATGAGTACACCGGCTGTTTTGCAGACCTTTGCCTCCCGGTATCAGTATGTGCATATCGATGATGCACAGGAGCTGTCCTTCGTTGCTCATGTCATCATTAAGCTGTTGTTTTCATCGGATTGTCAGATGATGATGCTGGCAGATCGCGATCAGTGTCTGGATTATGATAAGGCGGCGTATCCACAGGCACTGGATAGCTTTGCGGAAGCATATGCGCAGGCGCGCATAGAGCAGCTGGAGGGAAACTGGCGCAATAATCAGACCATCAACGCTCTGGCAAACGAATTTTTCTATAAGGATGAAGCAGCGATGAGCTGCAGCAGTGAGGAAACCTGTGAGGTGAAATTCAAGGGCTTTGCACAGCTGGAGCGGATGTATGAGTATGCGATGCGCATGGTGGTAGAGGATGAAAGTGACATTGCCTTCCTGTATCGTGACGGCGCAATGGCAATGCCTCTTGTGGAGCTATTCATGCAGCATCAGGTACCGTTTCACCTGCATGGAAGCGTAAAAAAGTTTTTGCAGGAGCCGGTTGTCAAGGATCTTTGTAATATCATTGAGCTTTTGATCGATCCAAAGGATATGCGTGCCTTTTATGAGGTATATGAGAAGCTTGGCTTTGATATTTCAAAAAAGGTATTGCTGGAGGTTGCACAGCGTCTGCGGGATGATGAGCATGTGGATGTCTATCAGGCGATGATGGAAAGTAGCTATCGTGCTGCCGGAAAGAAAAAGCTGGCTGCTTCCATGGAAAATATCCGAACCGCATCCACACTGGAAACACACACGATGATCACCTTTATTCTGGATAAGCTGGGCTATCGCGCGCGTTTGCTGAAGGCGAATATCCTGATGAACGATTCCAATCTGCTTGCTTTGCGTGTTATTGCTGAGCGCTACAGCGATCCGGCACAGTTTCTGAATCGTCTGCGGGAAATGGGGGAATTCCTGTGTGAGCCAATCAGCCGTATCCAAATTCGCAGTGTAGCATCTGCCAGAGGTCTGGAATTCAGCCGTGTTGCGCTGCTGGATTGTCTGGGATCGACCTTTCCAAAAGCCGGTCTGCAGGAGGAAGAGCTTCAACTGGAACGCCGTTTGTTTTTTACAGGTATCACCAGAGCAAAGCATCAGCTGGAGTTTTTTACAAGCAAGCGCTGTGATGTAACTCGTCTGGAAATATCTCCATTCATATATGAGCTGCATGCTCCAAAGGAAGAAGAAACAAAGGTGGCGGCACAGCGGCCTGCTGCACAGCCGAAAAAGCTACGGGAGGGCGGCTTACGACGCGGTATGCGAATTACCCATGCCACGCTTGGAGAAGGCCGCATTATGAAAATCAGTGAAGGTATGATGCAGGTACAGTTTCAGACGGAAAGCAAAACACTGAATATCCGTCACTGTATCATGAATGAGCTGATTGATCTGGTATAGAGGAAGCAATGCTAGAAGCTAACATAGGGAAGTCTTGCGTCGATGACAGCAGCAAGGCTTCCTTTTTCTGTGCAGTGACCTTATGGATACATTTACAGAAACCTTTAGCTTCTATACGTTTGCTGTTATAAAAGGACGTCAAAACGAACGTCAATGCTTTACCTGAAATATAAAAAACCCCGCGTTTGCGGGGTTACCTGTTATCATGGCGCCTTAAACAGGACTTGAACCTGTGACCTGCCGGTTAACAGCCGGATGCTCTACCAACTGAGCTATTAAGGCGTTTCTTAAATGCTTAATTATAATACCATAGCTATGCTGCTTTTGCAAGATATAAAATCAAATTTCATGCAATTAACGTCATAAATAAGAAAAGGAAACCGAAAAAAATAGCTCGGTTTCCAGAAACAGGAAGTCTTAGCCCTTTTTGCCTCTGGACTGACGATCCATATCCTCGATAACAATATCATAAATTTCGCCAAGGGTAGCACAGTATTCCAAAACTTTCCAGGGTGTATTCGTATGAAAATGTAGTTTGATAAGCTCAGCATCGCCGACAGCAAGCAGGCAATCTCCTTGAAAATTCTCCATGAAATAATCGTGAATGGCATCCTCACATAAATCAGTACCCTCAATTAAAAGCTGTGTATCATAACGGTATTCCAGCATATGCCAATCTCCTTTCTAAGCATGATGCTATTATATCATAATGCAACGCATAGGGGATAGGGCTTTTATCGTGTTTCGGAAGCAGCAGGATTCTTTGTATAAAGCTTTAGTTCATGATTAAAATATAATAATTAATGATAAACGATAAAAATATATTGAAAAATATAAAAACTATGCTAGAATGTAAGTAGATGGAGGTGTTCCTATGAAACTGAAACAACCTGTAAACTGGAAGCATACGACGTTTCTCTGGATACTGAGATTCACGCTATGTGGTGTGGCTGTATCCATTGTTTTTCAATGCCTGAAGATAATTGAAATCTTTCAAATGCCGGAACAAAGCCTGCAGTTTATTCCATGGGAGGTCAACAATGTTGTAACGCTTGCCCGGCTATTGGCAGAAAGCGGACTCTTCACCAGTCGGTTTTATGCCGTATTTGACTCCCTGCTTGCAATTACAAATGCCAGCATATACGCTCTTTTGCTTTTGTGGGGCATACAGGCAGTAAAGGAAGCCGCAAAGACAACACCGTTTTTAACAGACATATTGAAGAAATTAAAAATCAGTATACTGCTGCTGGCAGGCTTTCATTTCCTTCTCGTCTTTCTGGAATTTCTTCTGGCTCTGATATTCCAGCCGCCCATTGATTGGATTAGCTTACTTTTCGATGTTGTTCGTAATCTTTTTGAGAGCCTGATTATGCTGGGAGCATTATGGTGTCTGATACATGTCTGGATGCATGGGGCAGCTTTGCAGCATGAGCTTGATGAAACAATATAAGGAGGCAGGACTATGAGAAAAAATAAGAATAGACTTATGAAGGGATTGCTGTACGGTCTTGTCGTATGCGGAGTCATCGTCATTAGCTTAAGACTGTATTCGATGTATACGATCTGCATATCTCCGGATTCCTTTTTCGAGCCTAATCTGCCGCGGGAGGATCTTATTCTTGTTACTGGAAAAAGCTTGTCCAATGTGCTTATGAGCGTGGAGCTCACCTCAGATAAAGCCGCCGCCTTGATCGAGGCTACGATCGGTTTATTTGCTGAGATTATAC
Source organism: Clostridiaceae bacterium OM02-2AC (assembly GCA_003481775.1). Taxonomy (GTDB): domain Bacteria; phylum Bacillota_I; class Bacilli_A; order Erysipelotrichales; family Erysipelotrichaceae; genus Clostridium_AQ. Next base: position 34,164 of record QULU01000018.1, on the reverse strand, counting down.
AAATCGTTATTTTAATTCTTGCCCTACACATCTTCCAGAGAAGCGCTATTCATCGACCTTTTCAGGCGGATATGATAAACTGGTTACAGGTCTTCGCTATTCTCTACTGTATCCTTCCTATTGTACAGAGTCTGTTTATCATCTGCGTTCTGGGGTTGAATCAGGTAAATTTATATCCAAGGCTCATACTGTTTCAAATTCTTGAAATCAGTCTACAGGTGTTACCGGGGTTAGCGATTATCGGTATTGCAAAGGTGTTCCGGTATGGGTATAGCTTGCAAAATGAAGTGGATCAGATTCTCTAGGAGGTGAATTATGGCAATCATATTAAGACTCGATCGTGTCATGGCAGATCGTAAAATATCGTTGAATGAGCTGGCAGATCAGGTAGGAATCTCCAATGTTAATCTTTCAAATTTGAAGCGGGGAAAGGTAAAAGCCATCCGGTTTTCAACCCTCGATAAAATATGTGAGGTACTGGATTGCCAGCCAAGTGATATTCTGGAATATCAGCGAACAGAGGAGCAATAAATACAGATATGAAAAAGGAAGCCCATTATGTCACCTTCCTCGGCGTCTGCGGATGTATGTAATGCACAGATGCCGAACATGATAATGTGGACTTCCTTTTTTAGTATTTCGTACCCGGTGAATGCAACTGCTTACTTTTATCATAAGCGAGCAACAGCAGCACCATGCACACCTCAAACAGTGTCATAAGGATATATGGAACTTCATTACCTGCATGATCCGCAGGATTGATGGCAAACAGGTGAAGGCAGAGATTCCATGAGAAATGATACATCATAGAGGATAAAAGATTTCCATCACTCCACTGAAGTAGATACTCATATACAAAGCTTTCTGCTATACAGCCGATAAAGAAGCAAAGCAGAGGGACTTCTATGCCATTCTGATAGAAATAATGATAATGCCAGAGAAACCAGATGATACCGGTAATGACAGGGACATACCATTCCTTTTCCAAATGCTCTTTCAAATAAGGGCGCAGATATCCGCGCCATCCGATTTCTTCTGCAAAAAAAGCCCATACAATGACAATGAACTGCAGGTCATAATTCAGAAAATGTCCGGATGAAGAAGTACCTGTGCATAGCCTTGCGAGCAGCATGGGGGCAAGGGAAAACACACAGGGGAATAGGAGTGCGGTGCCGGATTTCCCGCCTGTAAAATTCTTCTTAAAAAAACTTAGGAGCTGTCTGTTCTTCGCTAGAACAAGAAGAGCGGCGATACTGGGGGAGGCTGCTTCCAGCCCGTAGAACAGAAGCTGTAATACAGGATGCACGCTAGTTCGCTGACACAATACAAAAAAGAAGGGCATGAGAAAAGTCAGTAAGAGAAACATGCATATATCGTTTGTTTTCGTCTTCATCATCACGCAGTCCTTCCTGTTTAAATAATTGCGAATATCCAACGGTAATTTTATACGATTTGGAAAATATAAAACTTCAGATACGAGGTTTCTTCCATTGTCCACAGAATAGGATGGTCATGATTCTGCTGTGTAACGGATACCTGCTTCAGGGTTACTCCTGCTTCCTGTGCGGATTCACGCAGCATCTTTTCAAAATTATCTATTTCCATAAAACGGGAACAGCTGCAGGTAATGAGATAGCCGCCTCTTCCCAACAGCTTCATAGCCTGCTTGTTAATGCGTTTATAGCCGCTGTAGGCGTGGTCAATCGTTCTTCTGGATTTTGTGAAGGCAGGTGGATCCAGCACAATGATGTCGAACTGTCCTTCTTTACACGTATCCAGGTATTTGAACACATCCGCTTTCACAAAAGAAATCCTGTTTTCGAGATGATTCAGCGTTGCATTGGCATATGCCTGATCCAATGCAGTCTGCGATACATCGACAGCGACAACCTGACTGGCATTTCCATACGCTGCATTCAATGCAAAGCCACCCGTATGCGAGAAGCAATCCATTACACGTTTTCCATGTGCCATTTCACGAAGCAGAACACGGTTAGCTTTCTGATCTAGAAAATATCCGGTCTTCTGCCCGTTTTCAACATCCACATGAAGCTTCAAGCCATTTTCATCAATGATGGTTGTGGTTGGCAGCTGCATCTGCTTCCAGTATCCCTTTTCCAGTGGCAGACCTTCCTTGGCACGCACCTTGATATCATTGCGCTCGTAAATTCCTTTTACATCCTGTCCGTCTTCTCTTAACACCTCAAGCAGCACCTCATACAGCATATCCTTTCGCTGTTCCAGTCCATAGGAACTGATCTGTGATACCAGAATATCATTATAGCGATCCACTGTAAGCCCGGGAAGCTGATCTGCCTCTCCGAAAATAAGACGGCAGTTGGTAATGTTTTTGCTTTCCAGCGTTTTGCGAAACGCATATGCAAATCGGATTCTTTCTTTGAAAAATGCTCTGTCAAATGTATCTGTTGTATCCTTTGACAGGATTCTCACCGTGATATGACTGTTTCTGGACAGAAAGCCGGTTCCAAGATAGCGATCCTTGGTCGTTACGATATCAACAAGTGCACCGTTCTCTATATTTTCGTCAAGCTTGACAACGTTGTTTTTATACATCCACATTTGTTCGTTGTCCAGCCACTTTTCTCCTTCTTCACTGATTATGACCCTAGGAAAATTTCTATTCATATATGCCTCCATTCTCTCGCTTCACACGAGCTTTTCATGAAACTGCGCTTCCATATACACGTTATAATATTCTTAAAGAAGAAGTATATGACGAGCATGTGGAGGTGCGTAATGTTCACTGTTCCTTTGTTGAACCCATATGTATATGTGGGCAGTCGCCTGTCCATGCAAGGCGTTTATTGCCCTTGTGGATGTACTGCCAATGAATACTCTTGTTATTTCATCCGATATACATGCGAGCATTGGTACGCCGGTACCTCACGAGTTTAATCCCCTGTATTATATCATACATTTCGCTTCGTCTAAATGCTTACCGGCAGGTATGATAGCGCTCTTATGCATAGGAAGGCGGCAAGACATCACAATATTTATAGCATACGGAAATAGCGGTTTTGCTTGCTTTTCTTCAACTACGCCATTGCGTGCTGTGGAAAGGGGAGGTAAAGGCTAAGCGATATAAGAAAAGAGAATTTACTACTCATGTTGCTTATTGATAAACCCCTGTCTGATATAATGATCCCTTTTCTGTTTACTGCAATATACATAATAGCTGCTTATAATGAAAACCATCTGTGCAAGGGTTGTGACAATACCGATGCCTAGAATGCTGGAGGAATGAAAAACACTGCATAGGATACTACCAATCACAAGCAGCAGCACATACATCATATAATCTTTTAAGACGATTTTTCTTTTTATGAGCAGATAGTAGATGAGACCTATGATAAACAAATCAAAGAGACCGAATACAGCTTTTAAATCATACAGCAGCATGTACAGTTGTATACATATTAAAACTACAGCACCTATAAATTTCTGATTTTTCATACAGCTCCCTCACGTTTCACCTATTCATATCAAATCCGAGTGATACAAGGTCAGAAAGACCTTCTACTGTATCTTAATTATAGCATAACCACGATAAGGGATAGAAGGTAATTCTGTCTCGCTGTTGATACTTGATGGGAATAGATACATGCGATGAAGCTATATGCATGACATGCGCATCGTAGGAAACCATGGCAATCGTCAATGCCTTATCAATAGCATGTATAGCATAAAGAATCATTCTTATGGCAATTATCTGTTTCTTTTGTCCTCCCCCATTCGCAGAGCTATCCTGCGTACATAAAAAAAGCCCTTATTTAGGGCTTCATTGACTATTGGTGACGCGTACGGGATTCGAACCCGTGAATGCTTGCGTGAAAGGCAAGTGAGTTAACCGTTTCTCCAACGCGCCATCATAAACCGCGAATGCCTGTTAATAATACCATAAGAAGAAATACTACGCAAGCCTTTTGTTGAAAAAAATGAAAAAAATTCTAAGCTTACATGAACGATAGAATATCGTGGAAACAAATCAGGGCAAGTGTATGAATTGTATGGAAATAAAGCTTTTCAATTTGCAGAAATACCGCGTATAATATATGCGGTTAGATAAATGAGGTAGGAAGATGAAGAAAATATTATTTTTAACAACTGGTGGAACCATCGCGTCCAGCTCCAGTGAAGAAGGTCTGGTGCCATCCCTGACAAGCGAGGAAATTTTGCATTATCTGGGGGAGCATCATGGCGATATTGAAATAACCTGTGAGGATTTGCTGCGTCTGGACTCCAGTAATATGCAGCCGGAGGAATGGCAGCTGATTGCAAGGCGCATTGCAGAGGCGAAAAGCGGATACGATGGCATTGTTTTGAGCCATGGTACAGATACGATGGCGTATACAGCCGGAGCGCTTTCCTTTATGCTGCGCAATCTGGATATTCCCCTGATCATAACAGGAAGTCAGCTTCCGCTGCTTCATCCGTTGAGTGACGGTGTGGAGAATATTCGAGTGGCGTTTACTGCCGTCTGTGAGGATATCCAGGGCGTTTACGTGTGCTTTAACAGGAAAATCATGCTGGCAACGCGTGTTGTTAAGGTGCGAACGATGAATTTCGATGCCTTTGAAAGTGTGAACATAGAGCCGTGCGGACGGGTGGATGCCAGAGGTCTGCGTATGAATAAGCAGCTGCTGATTCATCCAACAAATGCGTTTGCTTTAGAGGATGAGCTGTGCAAGGAGGTCGTTTTGATCAAGCTGATACCGGGCATGAATCCACTGCTGTTCGATAAGCTGGCGGAAATGGATATCCGCGGCATCGTCATTGAAGCCTTTGGTGCCGGAGGAATCAATTTTGTACGCCGTGATTTGATCAGCAAGCTGGAAACAATCGTTGCCCGCGGGATCAGTGTGGTCGTATGCAGTCAGTGTCTTTATGAATACAGTGATTTCTCCATCTATCAGACCGGTCAGAAGGTATTGCAGCATGGTGTGATTCAGGGGTATGATATGACAAGTGAGGCCTGTGTTACCAAGCTGATGTGGGCGTTGGGAAAAAGCACGGATACAAAGGAAGTAAAGCGGATATTTGAAACCAATTATGTCAATGAGATAACATTGCCATAGACAGGTGCTGTCTTTGCGTATGGATTTAGGACAATCAGAAGCTATTAGCAATCAAGAACCCATATCCGATTGAAGGCTTCTGTTTTCTTATGTTTGCCCAGCTGCCTGAAAATGGAAACCGGACTTCTTTTTGCTTGAAGAAAACGATGGCTGTCACGGGGGAGTATGCGTTGAATTACCCTTATTTTATCGTTTTCAGCTATAGTAAGCTAAAATATAAGGGTAGACATCATTTAGTATTAAAAAACATATAAACTGGTACAATATATCAGTTGACATTTCATTGACAGAATGCTACGATATGCTTGGTGATAATATGACAGAAAAAAGAAAAGCACCGGCGTTCCATTGTCCCCGCTGGGAAGAACTGCCGGATATGGATTTATATATGGATCAGGTCGTAACCCTGTTAAATGAATATCTGAAGCCGTTTCATGCCAAGGATCAGGAAAAGATGGTAACCTCCACCATGATCAATAATTATGTGAAGCATGGAATCGTTTCCCCGCCCGTTAAAAAGAAATACACCAAGAATCACGTTGCCTATCTGATGGTTGTCTGTATCTTAAAGATGGTGTATCGCATGGATGAAATCAGCAAGCTGATTCGGGTGCAGATTTACAAGTATCCCATTGATCAGGCATATAACTATTTCTGCGCCGAGCTGGAATGCTGTCTGAAATGCATCTTCGCACATAAAAAGGTGCATCATGCGCCCAGTGACGATGAGGGAAGCCTTGTAGTTGATTTGATACGTAATACCGTGCAGGCGGTGGCTTACACGATATATGTACGGCACGAGCTGGAGCATCCTCAGATCATGATACAGGAGGAATCCGATACATAGCCGGCTTTCACAGTAAAATGTGAGAGCTTTTTTTATTTTTGTTTATTTCCCTCCATAAGCCGCATATAGTATAGCAAGAGGGATACCAATGAACGAACTGCTTGTGATTGCCTGGCTGCTGCTTCCTGCATCCGCTTTACTGATACAGTATTATCTCATACAAAAACGACAGAATTTGCTGTGGATTCTGCCGCTTTTGAGTCTGGCCGTCACCTTTTTCATCGGACTGGCGGCTGTATTGTATGCTTTTTTCCTGATTATATTCACAAAGGTTCTGATGGCAGAAGATCCGCATCAAAGCTGATGACCTCACTTGTTTTCATATCCATAATATATTCATGGGAAACGATCCAGCGCCGATTTTTATAATCCCGTGTCCGCAGATACAGAAAGTCGGTATAAAAGCGAAGGTGAAAGCCGACCTGATCCTGAGAATCTCCATGCTCTATGTGAACGAAGGATGGCAGATTGATCAAAAACAGATTGCGTCTTGCCAAAACCTCGCAGAGTGCAAAGCTGTTGTGCAGATGTCCGCTGATGAATATGATATGCGGGTGTACGTCCTTCAGCATATCCACCTGCAGATGCTGCTGTGTACCGGTATGATCTTCACTCATCACATGGGTATCCTGCAGCGGCTGATGTGCAATGATGCAGACCGGCTTGCTTTTATCATCCTGCTTCAATCCGTTTAACAGCCAGTCCACCTGCTTTTTGCTGAGAATCATATCGTCCTTGCTGGGACGCTCACTATTTAATATATAGAAATGGATGCCTTCTACATACCGGTCATAGTAAATGCCTTCCGCATGCCGCGGCAGAAGCTTTCGATATTCCGGATGAATACGGTTTTGTGTGCGTGAAAACAGATTGTAGAGATCGTGATTTCCCAAGGCGGCAAGGATATGAATCGGAAATTCCTGCAGCTGGGTAAGCACCTGCTTCATTTGAAACGGATAGCCGTTATTTGTCAAATCACCGCATATTGCCACATGGCGAACCTTGCGCTTCCATATATCCTCCAATGCGGCTTCCAGCTTCGCATTCTGTCTGGGGAAAGCGATGTGCAAATCAGACAGCAGCTCCATTTGCAGAAGGCTTTTTTCATTACAGATCCGATTGGCAAAGGCTGTTCTTTTTTTATCCATAGCAAATCTCCTCCTGCTGTATATTGTGGACAGAAAACGGTCTTCTATAACGCATAGAGGAAAAGAATTGCAGGCAGGTGAGCTGCTTTTTCACGGTTGAAAATTTACAATTTCTGTTTATATCTTTTTTCGCTTGTGATACTATAATACTGAACGTAAAAGAAAGTTGAGGTATGCGAAGATGGATTATGCAAAAGAAGCACTGCGTCTGCATGCAGAGTGGAAAGGAAAGCTGGATATCAATCCCAAGATGGAAATCAATACCAAGGATGATCTGAGTCTGGCATATACACCGGGGGTGGCAGCTCCCTGTCTGGAAATTGAAAAGGACATCAACAAAAGCTATGAGCTGACCGGCCGTGGAAATCTGGTAGCGGTTGTAACCGATGGAACTGCGGTACTTGGATTGGGGGATATCGGTCCGGAGGCAGGAATGCCGGTTATGGAGGGAAAATGTGTTCTATTTAAGGAATTCGGTGGCGTAAACGCAGTTCCTTTATGCATCAAAAGCAAGGATGTAGATGAAATCGTACATACGGTTGCCCTATTATCCGGCAGCTTTGGCGGCATCAATCTGGAGGATATTGCAGCACCGCGCTGTTTTGAAATCGAGGCGAAGCTGAAGGAGCTGTGTGATATACCGGTATTCCACGATGATCAGCATGGAACCGCCATCGTTACCGCAGCTGCTTTGTTAAATGCGGTAAAGCTGACAGGCAAAAAAATGGGGGATCTGCGCATCGTCATTAACGGTGCAGGCTCTGCAGGTATTGCGATTGCCCGCTTGCTGCTGAATATGAATTTCGGTGATGTTATCTTATGCGATTCCAAGGGGAGTGTATATAAGGGAAGAGAAGGCATGAATGCCGGCAAGAAGGAGATTGCTGAGCTGACGAACAAGGGACTGTTGAAGGGAAGTCTTGCGGATGCCATGAAGGAAAGCGATATCTTCATCGGGGTATCCGCTCCGGATGTGGTCAGTGAGGCTATGGTAGCCAGCATGAATGAAAAATCCATCGTCCTGCCAATGGCAAATCCAGTGCCGGAAATCATGCCGGACAAGGCTAAGCATGCCGGTGCCTTCGTGGTAGGAACCGGGCGCAGTGATTTTGCTAATCAGATCAACAATGTTCTGGCATTCCCTGGTATCTTCCGTGGTGCCCTGGATGTTCGCGCAAGCGATATCAATGAGGAAATGAAGGTTGCCGCTGCATATGCGATTGCTTCCTTGGTACGTGATGATGAGCTGAGCGTAGATTATATCATACCAAGTGCATTGAATAAAGAGGTAGGTGCCGTTGTTGCCAAAGCTGTTGCACAGGCGGCAAGGGACAGTGGTGTAGCACGTATATAATGAAACAGAGAAATACGGTGATAATAATAAAATCGCCGTATTTTTTGTTTTGGAACGCAGAAAAGAGGAAGCACTTTTCATGGAAGCATACATGCAGGATGATTATTTTACTGCGCCTGTATACAATCCTTTGCTTGCTGCTTTCAAGGGAAACGACTCCATTCTCAGGTCATCAGAGATTCCCATATGTTCATACGCAAAAGGCAATGAAGCATTACGCTGTCATTGCCTTTTTGTGCATATCCTCCTTTTCAAGCAAGGATATATGAAATTTTCCAGCATTGCCATGATTTTCTTTTGATGATTTCGGGCAACGCGTAGATGCTGCCATTCAAATGCCGGAAAGAAGCATCACACCATTTTTTCCGCTATGACATAGGCATCAAATTCTTCCTCACTCAAAAAGCCGAGCTGTACACAGGCCTCTTTTAGCGAGATACCTTCCTGATAGGCTTTTTTTGCCGTTCTTGCGGCGTTCTCATACCCGATATGCGGGTTCAGGGCAGTAACAAGCATCAATGAGTGATGCAGATATTCCGCCATTTTTTCCTCATTTGCACGAATACCCTCTACACAGTGGATGCGGAAGCTGCGCAGACCATCACTGAGCAGGGTGACAGATTGCAGGAAATTGTAAATGATAACCGGCATAAACACATTCAGCTCAAAGTTTCCCTGACTTGCCGCAAAGCCGATTGCCGCATCATTTCCCATAACCTGTACGGCGACCATGGTCATCGCTTCACATTGTGTCGGATTTACCTTGCCGGGCATGATGCTGCTTCCGGGCTCATTTTCCGGAATATGAATTTCCTGTAGACCGCATCGCGGCCCGCTTGCCAGCCAGCGTACATCATTTGCCATCTTCATACAGTTTGCCGCCAGGGCCTTCAGCGCACCATGAGCAAAGCAAATATCGTCCTTCGCTGACAGGGCATGGAATTTGTTCGGATCGCTGATACATTGGGTAGACAGCTGTTCGCTCAGCTTTTCACAGACGAGATCGCCAAACCCTTGCGGTGTATTCAGACTGGTACCGACTGCTGTTCCTCCGATGGCAAGCTTGCGCAGGGAATCGATTGCCTTCTGCAGCATATCGATATTGTTCTCCAGCATTCCCCTCCATCCGCTGATCTCCTGTGAAAAGCGCAGAGGGGTCGCATCCTGCAGGTGTGTCCGTCCGATTTTGATGATATTCTGATTTTCTTTTTCCAGACGTTTTAAGGTATGGATCATTTCCTCCAGCTGCGGCATGAGCTGCTTACGGATTGCTTCGATTGCTGCGATATGCATAGCCGTAGGGAACGTATCATTGGAGCTTTGCCCCTTGTTTACATCGTCATTGGGATGCAGCAGCTTTTCCCTTGCAAGTTCATTTCCACGATTGGCAATGACCTCATTCACATTCATATTACTCTGTGTTCCGCTTCCCGTCTGCCAGACAGCAAGTGGAAAGTGAGCATCCAGCTTGCCGCATAAAATCTCATCGCAGGCAGTAGCAATCGCATCCAGCTTACGCTTTGTTATACGTCCAAGCTCGTGATTGACCTTTGCACAGGCCAGCTTCAAATGTGCAAAGGCATAGATGATACGCAGAGGGATTTTTTCATCCCCGATTTTGAAATTCTCATAGCTGCGCTGTGTCTGGGCACCCCAGTATTTATCCTCTTCTACAGCGATTTCACCCATGGAATCGTGTTCCATTCGTGTTTTCATAGACACACACTCCTTTTTATCTCTATACTGATTTTACCATGTTCCGGTATGAAAAAAAAGAGCCAGACAGGAAAGTGCGGCTCTCATAAAATAATGCGCAAAAGCAAAAGACAGAGAAGCAGAAGCCCCGCAATGCTGGTTCCGATGATTCCCAGTATTAAGCCGGCAACCGCTCTGCCTGCCGGAGAAATCGCGCTGGCTCTGGTACTCATGACGATGGCAAGGATACCGCAGGTCAAGGAAGCAAGCGCTGTCACCATTCCCAGCAGCCACCAGAAAAAGGAAAGCAGGATAGCCGGTACACACAGAGATACAGAAACAATGCCAAGAACCATGGAAGCAATCGCTGTACGCACAGCTGTGCTGTTCATATCAAATCCTTCCTTTCAATATAAAACGGGCCGTCGCCCGTTTAACCGCCAATCTGATAATCGTCATCCAGTACCTTGATCTGACTGTCTCCGATAATGAAATAATGCGGATAGTGATACAGCAGATTCTTATTCACAAAGGAAATACTGCCCAGCAGAATATCCACGGATTCAATGGATGTACGTGTCATAAGATCGGAAATAAAATTGAAATCTGTTTTCATGTCCTTGTACTGTGCATCGGAGAATGTGTAGATGGTATCTTCCGGAATAAAGCCGGTTGTTCGGCTCAGCGGCTTAACGACATTTCTTGCATAAGCAGGAGCACTGATTTCGTAGCCATTCATACTCAATGGCGTACCATATTCCACAATCGCCTTTAGGATACGTGCATTGCCAATCACCTTTTCCAGTGAATCATCCTTAACATTGATGACAAATTTACGGCCCTCTGCAAACTGATTGATATGATATTCGTTCTGGAAGAACAGATACATATGATGATTCAGTGTCTTTGCGACCTCCTCTTTTACCGGCTCATATCCGACCCAGCCTCCAAAATCATTTACATCTGCAATTTCGATTCCATACATTACTTGTTTCATATGAATTCTCCTCTCGTGTGTAGTTCTTACTTATATTATATACTGAATTGATTGTAAAAAACAGATTTTACGTACAAATTCTCCATGCTTTTCCTTATACAGAAGCAGCTGTCTGTCGCATTGGTATACGTGCCTGTGCGAATGCCCTGAAAAAACACAGGGAGTACAAGCGGTGAATTCAGCATCTGGATCCTGCCCCTGCTGTGAGGTCTTCTGCGGATATTATTTTTTTCAACAGGTAAAATAGAAGTGTGGCAATTCCGCTCTCTTGTTTTCTTTTACAAATTTCTATTATTTCCCATATACATATGATAAAATTATACAAAGTAACACCAGTGCTTTTACGGAACCTGTGTGCTGTATGCACAGGCTGCGGCATAGGCTTTTGATAGAGAGAGAGGATATGGGGATGAGTAGAAAACGGATTTGTGAGGATTGCGGAAATAAGTGCAATGATGAATATTGTCCGATTTGCGGAAGGAAAACAAAGGTATACACCGAAGCTTCCCGTCAGGAGGATATGCTGTATGATGCCGCAAAGTATCAAACTGCTTTTGATACGAAAAAAGCGGAGAGTGATGTGTTTGAAGAAAAGAAGGAACGCATTGATGACAGTGAGCGGGGAAGGGAGCACCGCTATAATCATCCCCATGCGAAGGATTTACGCCTGCGCATGGAAAAGGGCGGACATCCGTATTATGAGCATATCAAGAAAGGATCAGCGCAGAAAAATATCCGCTTGGTACAGCTGTTCAGCCTGTTGCTGATTATCGGTATCGTGATTGCGGTTGCCGTAGTCGCTGTGACCTCCTATCGCAGTGATTCCTTTCCATCCGCAGAGGGTGGCGAGGAGAATGCGGATGGCTTTGTGAGTGGAAATATATCCAAGCATGAGGTAAATGAAAAGGTTTCCCTGACCTGTATGGTAAAGGATTATGATTATGCAGAAGGTGTGCAGACGGTGATCGTGGAAAACAACAGCCCGTATTTCGTGAAAACGGATTTGATGAGAGGGGAGGAACCGGTAGGATATTTGAATCTGCCATCCCATTCAAAAACGGAACATCTGATATATGAGGAAAATCTATCCTCCTGTGAGAATAAAATCTACGGAGTGTATGAAATGGAGATTGAAAAGCCGCAGATAGCTTATAAATTCACAGACACGTATGAGGATGACTACACATTGCGTGCCAGAATCGATCTGATGGAATCCATAGATGAAGAACAGCTTGCCGTTCTCATGCGTTATCTGTATGCGCAGGCCAGTGAATCCTTTCTGTATGAGCTGTATGAGGTGAACATCTATCAAGGCGATCAATACCTGTTCGATTCCTATTTTGACTTTACACGAGGAACCATCAAATTCAATTCCATAGACGCATCTTTTACTCCAGAGGACATCGTTATCGAAAATTAGGACTTTTTCAAATAATGAAAACGTGGTAAGATAGTAAGGTATATGAAGGAGAAATAGGTTATGAAACATACAGTACGTTTACAGGAAGAGATTTCAAAAAATGTATCCGCAAGAAAACATATCACAACACAGATTGAATACTTCTGCGACAGTGAGGAGGATACAAAAAATCTGACACAGAATATCACAGAGGTACTGACAAAGCATCTTGGTGACAGCAGACTTGCCAAAATCACCTACGACTATCACCCTGCTGAGAAAAAAGTGGAAGTCGTAATCATCGAACACCAGTAAGAAGCAATGCGATGTCTTTCAGGCACCGCTTTTTTTATTTAACACCCCGCTGTAGTAGATGGGAATTCAATACATAGAAAACATATGGGAAAAGCGTATGTTATCTGGCTGCTGGGTGGTTCTATAGGTCGACCACGCATTGTGCTCAAACAGCAAATTGTCGGGATTGGAAGATTCTGAGGAATTCTGCGAATCCACGTGCTTGTCGTTTTTTTCCTTCTTTCCTTTTTCTTTTATCAATGAAAAAAGGAGCCGGTATATATAAGAGGGCAGATAGATGCGCTCTTGCTTTTACAGCTCCTTGTTTGATTTACTGTGAAACGGATGAGAAGCAGAAAAAGAGGTTCTTACACGCTTGCGGGTATAACCTGAAACGGAGGATTCAAAACGATGGCGTTCATCAGTAGAAGCTGAATTCTCTGTTTCATAAACACCCTAAAGTAAGAAGGATCGAAAAAGACGAATGCTCTTTTTCTATGCCTCCTGCTGTAAGTGATGGTACAGCTATTTTTGATAGACGTGCTCGATTTCAGCAACATACATGGTATGATAATCCTTCTGCGGATAATTTTTCTCAATCAAAGCGGCATCCAGAAAGCAGTCCTCCTGCATTTCCTGTGCATACAGCTTACGGCACACGAGTACCGTGTTTGCTTCTGTAAAATAAGGGGCATCATGAACAAAGGCGGTATGCAGACCAGCTTTTTCAATCTTTTTCTCCTCTCTGCCACTGACCGTGCCAAGATAGGAAAGTGTTTTGCGATACTCCTCATCATAAAAGGTAAGGGTAAAGCGCTCTTGCTGATCGATAAATTCCTTGGTGTAGCGCTGCGGGCGCAAAAATACGAAAGAAACCATCTTGTTCCATAGAATTCCCATGCCTCCCCAGGAAGCCGTCATGGTGTTTACAACACCATCCCTTTCTGCACTTACCAGCATCCATTCCTTTCCGATCATCGTGAATGTGTCGCTGTGCAGTTGATTTGTCTGTATCTCTTTAAGCTCCATAGTATCAGATCCTTTCTTTTCCATTATTATAGTGTATGCAGTTTCCTTTTACAAGTTGAATACGTTGGGTTTCCCACTTGCAAAGCTGCACGTTGTGCATTATGATAGCCTTATGGAAAGAGGGGATCGGTTGATGAACATAACCTATATTACACACAGCTGTTTTCTGGTAGAGCTGGATTGCTGTTATCTGCTGTTTGACTATTACAGGGGGAAGCTGCCAAAGCTGAAAGAGGATAAGCCATTGTATGTGTTTGCCAGTCATGTGCATGCCGATCACTACAGCAACAGGATTTTTAAGCTGAAGCATACGCAGACTACATGGATGTTATCAAGTGATATTGTAACTGCACATCCCCATATACAGGTAGAAGCAGGACAGTGCTATACGGTGGATGATTTGAAGCTTCGCACGCTTGCTTCCACGGATGCGGGTGTTGCTTTTTTGGTGCGTGTTCAGGGGAGCTGTATCTATCATGCCGGTGATCTCAACTGGTGGGATTGGGGTGATGAGGATACGCCGCAGGAGAGTGCAGAGATGAAGGAGCGCTATTTCCGGGAGCTGCAAAGCATACAAGGGATGCATTTTGACGTCGCCTTTGTACCGGTTGATCCCCGATTGAAAGAGCGTGCGCTGAAGGGAGTACGGGCTTTTCTTCAATATGCCTCATGCGATGTTTTAATACCAATGCATTTCTGGAAGGATAACACTGTCTTTACACAGCTGCGAAATTCAGAGATTGCAAGCATAAAATCTATGCAGATCTGGCTGGGATTTCAGGAGCTGGAAACGTTTACAAAAGGATGATATTTCTTCACCTTCCTGTAGAAGTTTTTCCTGAAGTATGCTACTATTGTACTATATAAACAATAGAAAAGGGAGTATGGATAATGGAAACAAAAGAAATCATCAAACATGCCTTAAAGGATTATCAAAATATCACCGGCTTGCGCAGCTATGTTGTGTATGACAATACCGTGATTCAGAGTGCTTCGGAGAAGAATTATTTCTGTAAGTGCTTGAAATCCAGCAGTAAGGCTTTGAAAAAATGTGAAGAATGTACAGAGGAAACGTATGAGAATGCGAGAAAAATTGATCATGAGTGTGTGTATTCCTGTCATGCCGGTCTGATCAAATGGGCGGTTCCGGTACAGCGCGGTGATTTCCACTGTGTTATCGTCAGTGAAGGCGTGCTTGCCATGAAGCAGATGGAGGATGCCGATAAGTGGGCGAGGTATCTGAGTAAGGAGTATCAGCTGGATGAGAGCATGCTGCTGAAAAATTTCAAGATCATACAGACGATGGATGAGGATCAGATGAATGCTTCCATCGAGCTGTTAAAGGATTTGCTGTCCTATCACTTTGCTATGGCAGAGAAGCATGCTTAGCGTTTTTTCGCTGCATACAGAATATGTCGTGAGGAAAGCAAGTGCGAAATGAAGTTATTTTCAGCTTACGGCGTTTATGAAAAAGGTAATCCGAATTCCTATTGATATACAATAGCTTGGATTACCTTTTATTTTGCCTTATGGTTGAGCTTTTACAGCTTGCAATGGCTATGCTGTCTGTCTGGGCAAGGGGATTGGAGGTTATAGAAGCCCTGCATTGATTTTTTTGGAATACAACGGTGTACTCTGGAATACCTTACCGCTCGCTTGCAGATACCCGGAGCATACAATGCTTACTATAGGTTCTCACCATTTGATTGAATCACGTGGGCATACCAGGAGAAGGATTTCTTTTTATAACGCTTTAGCGTGCCGTTATGGTCTTCGTCTTTGTCTACATAGATATAACCGTAGCGTTTCCGCATTTCTCCGGTGCTCGCACTGATCAGATCGATGCAGCCCCATGTTGTATAGCCCATCAGATCCACACCATCCTCACAGACAGCATCCCGCATGGCACGAATATGCTCTCGCAGGTAGCCGATGCGATACGTATCCTCAACACTGTCATGGCTTAATACATCGTTGGAGCCTAACCCGTTTTCAACGATAAATAGTGGCTTCTGATAGCGGTCATATAGAGCATTAAGGGTGATTCGTAATCCAAGGGGATCGATTTGCCATCCCCATTCACTTGCCTGCAGATACGGGTTTTCAATGGATGGGAAGACATTTCCCTTTGCTGTAGCCTGCAGCTTAGGATCAGCACTGGCAACGCCACTGTTGTAATAAGAGAAGGAAACAAAATCTACACAGCCCTGCTTTAAGATTTCCGCATCCCCCTCCAGAAGCGGAAGCTGTATCTGCTTTCGTGCAAGCTCCTTCAGGGCATAGGAAGGATAATAGCCGCGAACCTGTATATCCGGGAAGTAATAGTTTTCACGATCCTTTAACAGTGCCTCCATTACATCCTCCGGTTTACAGGAATATGGGTACATATTGCCTGCCGCAAGCATACAGCCAATTTGATTATTCGGGTCTATGCGATGTGCTAAAGCAACCGCAAGAGCACTGGCAATCAGCTCGTGATGTGCTGCCCGATAGCATACTGCTTCTTTGTTTTCATCCTTTGCAAAGCTTAATCCGGCGGCCATGTATGGCATATGCAGAATCATATTGATCTCGTTGAAGGTGATCCAGTAGCGAACCATTCCCTTAAAGCGCGTAAACAGTGTCTCACACAGTCGCAGATAAAAGTCTACCATCCTGCGCTCTCTCCATGAACCATATGTCTCAATCAGGTGGAGAGGAACATCAAAGTGATTGATTGTGATGAGTGGCTCTATGTTATATCTGCGACATTCCTCTATAACACTCTCATAAAAGCGGAGTCCTTCCTCATTTGGTGTTAACTCATCGCCTTTTGGAAAAATGCGTGACCAGCTGATAGAAAATCGGTATACGCGAAAGCCCATTTCTGAAAAGAGGGCGATATCCTCCTTATAATGATGATAACCGTCAATCGCTTCCCGTGAAGGAAAGCGTGCTGTTGCCGGCAAGCACTTAGGGTCCAAAGCACCACTCGCTACCGCAAAGCGCAGCTCACCATATGGAATGAAATCAACATTGGATAATCCTCTGTTACCTTCCTGATATGCGCCTTCATACTGATTCGCCGCAGTGGCACCGCCCCATAAAAATGTTTCCGGAAATTTTTTCATAACTGCCTCCAATCCTGCACGCCTTGTGCGTGTGTTTCTATATATGTAATTGTTAAGCCTGTCGGCTTCAAACGATCTGATTGTTCTAACAACATCAGCGAATGACTGTTAGAAGCTCCTCACTGCTTTTCAGTCCGGTTTCCAGAATATCCAGATACTGACTACTGTTTGTGATGACGACCGGGGTGATCAGCGAATAGCCTGCCTTACGAATTTCTTCCATATCAAATTCCAGCAGCTTTTGTCCGACCGTGACACGCTCTCCCTGTTGGATTACAGGATGAAAATGCGTTCCTTCCAACTGTACGGTATCCATGCCGACATGAATCAGTATTTCCACACCGCTGTCTGCTGTGATACCGATCGCATGATAGGTAGGAAACAGGGTGGTGATAACACCGTTTACCGGAGAGACAACTTCTCCCTGATCCGGTTCAATGGCAAGTCCCTTACCCAGAATCCACTGAGAAAAGGCCGCATCCTTCACATTGGATAAAGGAAGGATTTCTCCGTGCAATGGCATGGCGATGATTTCCTTATCCAGCAACTCTTCGGATACAGAGGCATCCTTTGCTTTGATTGTATCTGCAGCCTTGTCATCCGTAAAGAACAGCATCGTTAAAATAAAACCGACAAGCATGGCAAGAATAGCACCAATGATACCAACATACAGGGAATCCATATTGTTTGTCGCAGGATCAATCATAGCAGGGAATTCAAAGATGCCAAGACCGCCCATGATGAATTCCTTCAGATTTGCAAATCCGAAATAGGCACCAGCGATGGCGGAGGCGATACAGCTGATGATAAATGGCTTTTTCCTAGGTAATGTGATTCCATAAATTGCAGGCTCTGTAACTCCGAAGATACCGGAAATAGCTGCCGGTACACACAGCGCTCGCAGCTTCTTATCGCGTGTTTTGATCAGCATGGCAATTACGACAGCTGTCTGTGCAAAGGTTGCGCCAAAGAATGGCATCATAACATTGTCGAAGCCCATTGTCGCAATATTATTGATATAGATCGGTATGAAACCCCAGTGCAATCCGAAGATGACCAGTACCTGCCAGAAGCCTCCGACAAGTGCGCCAGCCAGCATAGGAGAGAAGTTTCTTACATTCATAATACCTTCGGCGATCAGATTGGATGCGAAGGTTGCAATCGGGCCAATGACGATAAAGCCGCACAGCAGCGCAATAAATAAGGTGAACATCGGCACAAAGAAGAATTTTAATGTTTCCGGAATCAGCTTATTCAACTGCTTCTGACATTTTGAAGCAAAGAAACAAATTAAAATAACCGGCACGACAGAAGATGTATAATCCATTGTGATAACAGGAATACCAAAGATATCCATGTATACAGGGGATTCAAACAAGGTGCCGGCAAACAGTGTATACAGCGGTTCTCCTCCTCCGGAAAGCGTGGACTGCTGTATTGCAGGATAGCACAGCGCTGCACCGATCACCAATCCGACAAACGGCTTTAAGCCGAATTTCTTTGCGGATGTGTAGCCAAGCATAATCGGAAGATACATGAAGAGGGCATCTCCAATCGTATTCATGAAAATGGCAGTACCACTGGTATCCGTATACCATCCAAGTGCCAGAAACAAGGCATTTAGACCCTTTAGCATACCAGCTGCGGTCATGATGCTCAGAATCGGCTGAAAGATTCCCGAAATCGTATCAATAAGAGCGTCAAAAACATTCTTGTGTTCCCTTGTTTCCTCCTGTGTACTGACAGTAATGCCTGCTGCTTCACACACATCTGCATAAACTGCAGGCACATGATTGCCAATAACGACCTGATACTGTCCGGCTGATTTCATAACAGTGACAACACCCTCCATATTTTTCAGAATGTCATCATCAGCCTTGCTTTCATCCTTTAACTGAAAGCGAAGACGCGTGATACAGTGTACCAGCGAAAGGATATTTTCCTTTCCTCCTACATGCTTGATAATATCGTTTGCGAGTTGCTCATATTTTCCCATTTTTTTACCTCCATTTTCTAAATTAAATGTGAATATGAAATTGAAGGTTTAGCCAACTGAATGTAACTACCCAAAATGTGCTGCTTGTACTGTACGACCCTCCTTTCTGTAATCTATATCCAGCTTCTGGTATGAAGCGGAATTACTTTGATTTTTTAACAATTCGTTCGATGTGAATCGTCAGATACAGCTGTTCCTCACCGGACAGGCAGTAATCATAATTGCGAACAATGAAATCCGTGATTTTGCGGACGCACTGATAGGATTCCTGATATTGCTCCCGCACGACCTCCAGCAGCTTATCATTGCCCTCCTCATGGCAGGTGGTATGTGTCAGAAGCAGCTGTGCAAAAAATTTCAGATGGGTGATGAAACGGTAATAGTATACAGATTCCTCATCAAAGGACACCCGACAGGTATACTTAATGATGTGGATGATTTCCTGCATGACCTTTGTCAATCCATACATATCTCCGACAGAATCCTCCATTTGCGCATTCACGATATGCAGGGCAATAAAACCAGCCTCATCCTCTGGCAGCAGGATTCCGGTCTTCTCCTGAATGATATGCAGTGCGGTTTTGCCAATCTGATATTCCTCCGGATAAAACTTTTTGATTTCCCACAGCAGAACATTTTTGACAAAGATGTTGTCCTTGCTGCGTTCAATGGAGGTATGGATGTGATCGCTAAGTGAGATGATGGTACCTTCATTGAGCTTTTTGTTTAGCTTTTGCAGCGCTGTTTCCATAATGGTTACAGCCGCATCCATTTCCTGAAGGGGAATCTCATTTAGCAGATCACTAAGGTGACCGCTTTGCTCTTTTGAGGCCATCGTGAATTTCTTTTCAATCATGCGTTCATCAAATTGATCACCCGGATGCTTTTTGAATCCGATGCCGCGTCCCATGAGAATCAGCTCTTTTTCTGCTGCGTCCAGAACGATGACAATATTGTTGTTAATCACCTTATGTATTTTCATTTCATACCCTTCTTTCAATAAAAAAAACCTACACATATACAAATGTCCCAAAAAACTACTTGCATATCTGTAGGTTTAGCTTACCATGACGTAATAACTACCCACATACAGATACTAACATACTGAATTTTTTTTTGCAAGCGTTTTCTGCCAAGCTTTTTATTTTCTGTTGGAGCGGGTGTTACGATCCATTGCTTTTGCATAAAGGAAATCGGTATACTGCAAAATCATAAGGGGAAAGTAGGCTGTGGGGAATTGATAGCCATAGTATTTCTTGGTGTATGTGCGGGGTCTCTCAGAAGTTAGCCAGTGAGCGATGAACGATCATAAGTTTATGATGCCATCCAAGTGGAGCCTGCCTATATGTCATAAAGCAAATGATTAGGGGGTAGGTGATTCCACATGCTTTCAGACAGTCAAAGCAGTATGCATAGCTTTTGTATTCTTATGTGAATACGAGGGAAATACAGCATAAGTAAGCGTTTTAAAATGAATCACAAGATTTCCGAGACATATGAATGGCGAAAAGAAAGTGTATCCTTTATAATAAAGACAGCTACAATAATAGAGAAGAGGGTGATTTTATGACAATTACAAATCCATATATACTGGCGGCTATTGGAACCGGGTTTACGTTTTTGATGACCGCACTGGGTGCAGCGACAATATTTTTGATTCGCAAGGAAATGAAGCAGGGGATGCAGTCCGCCTTTCTCGGCTTTGCGGCAGGTGTGATGATTGCGGCTTCCGTCTGGAGCCTGTTGATTCCCAGCATGGAGCAGGCAAAGGAGCTGGGAATGCCGGAATGGCTGCCGGCAGGCGGCGGCTTTGTATTAGGCGGTCTGTTTCTGCTGGCGCTGGACAAGGCATTGCCGCATCTGCATCCGGGAAGTGATGTTCCCGAGGGTCCGAAGAGTTCCTTGAAGAGAACGACGATGCTGGTCTTTGCCGTTACACTGCATAACATTCCTGAGGGCATGGCAGTCGGTCTGTCCTTTGCTTTATCCACATCAGCAGGAGCCTCTACAACGCTGGCTGCCGCTATCGCACTGGCCATCGGAATCGGCCTGCAGAATTTTCCAGAGGGTGCTGCCATTTCCTTACCGCTGTACAAGGAGGGCTGCTCCCGTGCGAAATCGTTTCTGTATGGTGCATTGAGCGGTATCGTCGAACCGATTGCGGGTATTGCTACGGTTGCAATCGTCGGCGGGGCTACGGTAGCTATGCCTTGGCTGCTGTCCTTTGCGGCTGGTGCCATGATCTATGTGGTGGTGGAGGAGCTGATTCCGGAAGCAAATCTGGATGCGCATTCCCATGCCGGAACCTACGGTGTCATGATCGGGTTTCTGATTATGATGATCATGGATGTCGCTTTGGGATAAAGCGGAAATCTAAATTATTATTAGGGTCAAGAAAATAGCAAAAACGGGTCGCATTGACCCGTTTTTCTCTATACTGTATCAGATGTTTCTGGCAAGCTCGTAGGCATCCCAGATGGCATACATAATATTGTGTACCCGGTTGGAGTCTCCGATATTGTATACCGGAATGTCCATATCCTTCAATTCCTCATAAATTCTATTATTTGCAACGTAGCCGATGGAGGTGATGATGCCATCCGCAGGCAGCAGCTTTTCACCCTGTGGCGTGGAAATGACAACGCCCTCATCGCTAGATTTCACAACGCTGGATTTGGTGTGCACATCGATCTTGTGGTAGGTGATCAGATCCTCCAGCATGAAGTGATTCATATGCGGCAGAGCACCAGCTCCACCCAGAATGTCATCCGCTATTTCTACAACTGTGACATGGCTGCCCTGCTGTGCCAGCCAGATTCCTGTTTCACAGCCGACAAGTCCGCCACCGATGATGACAACATTGCCACGGATGTTCTTCTGTCCCAGCAGCACCTCATCTGCACTCGCAACCTGCAGAGGTCCTTCAACCTCCATATGTCTTGGTGTTGAACCGCTGGCACATACAATGACATCCGCATGATAGCTGTCGATGGTATCCGGGGTAACCTCATGATGATAGCGGACATCGACCTGCAGCAGCTCCAGCTGTCGCTTGTAATAGGAGATCAGCTTGCGGTCATAGCGTTTAAAATGCGGTACTCCGCCGGGAATCAGGTTACCTCCCAGCTGATCGCTTTTTTCACACAGAATGACGGAATGTCCCCTGAGAGCACAAACCCGTGCTGTTTCCAGCCCTGCAACACCGCCGCCGATGACGAGTACGGTTTTCTTTGTACAGGCTGCAGAGATACCGTAAATTTCCTCTCGTCCGCAGGCCGGATTTACTGCACAGCAAATCGGACCATTGGCAATTCTTCCCAGACATCCCTCGTGACAGCCCAGACATGGCCGGATTTCGTCTGTTCTTCCGGTTCTGACCTTTTCTGCGAATTCAGCATCTGCCAGCAGCGGACGGCCATAGCTGATGATATCACAGCAATCCTGCAATGCTGCCACAGCCATATCCGGATCATCCATTCGTCCTGCCAGAATGATCGGTACGCTGACCTCTTTTTTCAGAATCTTTCCAAATTCGCGGTACATGCCATCTTCAAAATACATTGGCGGATGATTCCAGTACCAGGAATCATAGGTTCCCGCATCAACATTCAATGCATCATAGCCGGCTTGAACCAGTATTTTCGCTGCTTCAATGCCTTCCTCGATATCCTTTCCGGCCTCTTCGTACTCCTCCTGCGGCAGACCTCCCTGACGAAGTCCCTTCATACAGCTCTTCAGACTGTAGCGCAACGATACAGGAAAGTCAGGTCCGCAAACCTTTTTAATTCCCTTGACAATCTCCGTAGCAACACGCAGACGGTTTTCCAGAGAACCGCCGAATTCATCACTGCGTTTATTAAATAAAGCAATCGCAAACTGATCCAGCAGATAGCCCTCGTGAACCGCATGGATTTCCACACCGTCAAAGCCTGCCTTTTTCGCAATCGCCGCAGATTCGATAAAGCGTTTGATCAGGTTCATGATTTCCTCTTTGGTCATTTCACGGTGTGTAATACGCGGGTCAAAACGATTGGTATTTTCACTTGGTGCGATATGCTTTGCCGTAAAGCCGGGCAGGGCACTGCGCCCCAGACCGCCGGTCAGCTGTAAAAAAATCTTAGAGCCATGTGCATGGATGCGGTCGTTCATGCTATAGGTGCTGTGAATGAAAGCCAGCGGATTGCTTGTCGGACATGGCAGTCCGTTAGCAGGGATGCCCTCGATACTCATATCGACAGAGCAGATTCCGGTGATAATCAGACCAACGTTGTTTTTTGCACGCTCAACGTAATAGTCCTGCAGCCGCTGATTGAATCCGCCGAAGGAATCCGCATATCCGACAGGTCCCATCGGTGCCATGGAAATCCTGTTTTTTATCGTACAGGATCCAATGCTTGTCGGTTGAAACAATTCTCGATGATGTGTCATAAAGTCCTCCTTACCGAATGCATTCGGTCAATATCTAATTTCATTCTAACAGGCAATGTAAGCGTTGTCAATACCACAGAACGCATTCGGTGAAAGGATTTGTATGTATGTGGGAGGTGTGGTATAATCATCTGGAAATCGAGTGAAGGACAGTATAAAAAAGCGCCTGGAAAAGCGTCCGTGCTGCAACACATGCTGGCGTCATACTTCACATAGGAGGGCATTTGGATGGAGAAGAAACAAACCAGAAAGCAGCAGGCACTGCAGACGCGTGCCAATATCCTTGCTGTATGTACCAGACTGCTGCGGGAGCATACCTTTGATGAGCTCAGCATTACCATGATCTGCAGGGAGGCGGATATATCCGTCGGTGCCTTCTATCATCACTTTAAAACGAAATCCGATATCATCGTAGAGCTGTACCGAGACGTGGATGCTATCTTCATGAACGATGTCTTGCCTGCCTGCTGCCTGTTGCCACCGCTGGAAGCGATTTTACAATATTTGTGTGAGCAGTGCGGCTATGCGGAAACGATGGGAATTGACAGCATCAAAAATGTATATAAGGCACAGATTGATAATGGAAATGCTTTTTTTGCGTCCAATGCGCGCGGACTGCCAAACGGCTTGCGGCTGCTGCTGCAGCGTGCGGTGAAGGAGCGCTGTCTGAAAGCGAATACGGATATCGAGAAGCTGCTGGAGGAACTGCTGATTATGAGTCGTGGTGTCATCTATTACTGGTGTATCCGAAACGGGGAAATCGATATGCGAAGCTATATCTATCATATGGCAGAGGGATATCTGCAGGCTTATCTTGCGAAAGCGGACGCAGCGTTGTGATTTCCATACCAAACGGGTATAAACATGATGCGGATTCCACAGAATTCACAAAAAAATGAAGAAAATGTACAGAAAATTGAAAAAACTGTACTTTTTTTAAATTCTTAACGTATTCCTTATTGATTTGTGTTAAAATATTGATAAATGATAAACGCTTACATATTTGTATAAAGGAGGCAATTTATGACGTTCATGAGACAGGAACTGATTCAGGATATACGAGATGCAGTCGGTGAGAAGCCAACTGCCAGAACCCTATACAAGGCAATCAACAGCGCACTGCGTAAGCAGATGGCGAATATGGAGCCTATTGTATCCGAGCGAAAGCTGTATTATATTTCTGCGGAGTTTTTGCTGGGAAAGATGCTGACAAGCAATCTGATTCATATGCATGCACTAAACGAGGTAAAGGCCCTCGTCGCGGAATATGGAAGAACATGGAAGGAAATACAGGATATCGAGCAGGAGCCAAGTCTTGGAAACGGCGGACTGGGAAGATTGGCCGCATGCTTTCTGGATTCCATAGCAGAGCTGAATCTGTGTGGCGACGGTATCGGCTTATATTACCATTTCGGTCTGTTTGAGCAGCGTTTTCATAATCATAAGCAGACAGAGCTGCCAAATGCATGGATCGACAACACGGTCAGCTGGTTTGAAAAGGTGCCGGTTGATTTTCAGGTAAAGCTTCCCGACTGTACGCTGCAGCCGGTACGCTATGATATGGATGTTATCGGCTTCGATGGGAAAAAGAACCGCCTGCATCTGTTTGACGTGGAAAGCGTAGAGGAAACCATTGTCAAGGAGGGAATCCATTTTGACAAGACGGATATTCAGCATAATCTGACGCTGTTTCTGTATCCGGATGACAGTGATGAGCAGGGCAGACTGCTTCGCATCTATCAGCAGTATTTCATGGTAGCCTGCGGTGCACATATGATTCTGGAGGAGCAGAAGCAGCTGGGGCATGATCTGCACAGGCTGTATGAGCATGCCGTGATTCAGATCAATGATACCCATCCATCCCTGATCATACCGGAATTGATATATCAGCTGATGCAGGAGGGAATCCATATGAAGGAGGCGGTGCGCATAGTTGAAAAAACGTGTGCGTATACCAATCATACGATTCTGGCAGAGGCTCTGGAAACCTGGCCGATGTCCTATCTGGAAACCGTAGTTCCGCATTTATGCGGCATTTTGCAGGCACTGGATACAGCAGCAGATCAGCGCAGCAGTGCAGCTGCCGTGGCATTGATCGATGCGGACAATCGCATGCATATGGCACATATGGATATTCATTTCGGGAAAAGCGTCAACGGGGTTGCAGCGCTGCACACAGAGATACTGAAGCAAAGCGAGCTGCATGCCTTTTATGCGCTGTATCCCGAAAAATTTAACAACAAGACCAATGGCATCACCTTTACACGCTGGCTGCATGCCTGCAATACACAGCTGTATACGTATCTGATGGAGCTGCTGCATATGGATACCTGGCAGGATGAGCGCCTTGCACAGCTGCATGCCTATGCTCAGGATGCGGAGGTCATTGCACGACTGCAGGAAATTAAACAGGAAAAGAAACGGGAGTGGTGTACACATATTCAAAACAAGCAGAAGGTGGCAATCAATCCCAACAGTATTTTTGATACGCAGGTCAAGCGCCTGCATGAATACAAGCGGCAGCAGATGAATGCGCTGTGGATTATTTATAAACTGAAGGAAATCCGCAGGGGGAATCTGCCGATGCGTCCGATCACCTGTATTTTCGGAGCTAAGGCTGCACCTGCTTATACGATCGCGAAGGATATCATTCATGTGCTGCTCTGTCTGCAGGATATCATCGCACATGATGCCAAGGTATCTCCGTATCTGCAGGTTTGCTTTATTGAAAACTACAATGTGAGTGAAGCGGAGCTCATCATTCCGGCAAGTGATATATCTGAGCAGATTTCGCTGGCAAGCAAGGAGGCCAGCGGAACCGGAAACATGAAGTTTATGCTAAACGGTGCGCTGACGCTGGGGACCAGGGATGGTGCTAATGTGGAGATTGCCGATCTGGTGAAAGAGGATAATATTTATATCTTTGGTAAGAGCAGTGAAGAGGTCATTGCACATTATGAAAAGGCAGATTATTGTTCACGGGATTACTATGAACAGGATGCTATGCTGCAGGAGCTGGTGGATTATATAATCGGTGAGGAGATGCTTGCGACAGGAGATCAGGAATCACTGCATCGTTTCTATCAGGAGCTGCTGAACAAGGACTGGTTCATGACACTGCTGGATACCAGAGAGTATATAGCATGTAAGGAACAGATGCTGAAGGATTATGAAAACCGAGAGCTTTGGGGACAGAAAATGCTGCACAATATCGCATGCAGCTCCTTCTTCTCCAGCAAACGTACCATTGAGGATTATGACCGTGACATCTGGAACTTAAGATAGGAGGAATTATGGAGAGACAAACTGGAATTTTAATGCCTATTTCGTCATTGCCGGGAAATCAGGGAATCGGTGATTTCGGCAAACACACCTATCGGCTCATAGATGCCATCAGTAAGCAGCATATCCGCATCTGGCAGATTCTGCCGCTGAATCCTGTAGGCTATGGGAATTCGCCCTACCAGCCGTTTTCATCATATGCAGGGGATGAAATCTACATCAGTGTGGATACATTAGCAGATTATGGACTCCTCAAGCAAAGCTCTATTCGCAATTATAATAAATTTTCAGAAACGGTGGACTATGACGGCGTGCGTGCTTTCAAGGCACCGTATCTGAAAAAGGCATATAAGACCTTTTTGAAAATGCAGGATACCTTCTCTCAGGAATATCAGCTGTTTTGTTCCACTGCTCAGTGGCTGTATCCATATGCTGTTTTCATAACGCTGAAGAAGCATAATCAAATGGCAAGCTGGACACAGTGGCCAAAGGAACAGCGGGAATGGATTCGCAACCGGCGCTTTTCGTTGAAGGAGTTTGAGGAGGAAATCCGCTATGAGCAGTTTCTGCAGTTCATCTTCTATAAGCAATGGAATCAGGTCAAAGCATATGCGAATGCACATGGTGTGGAAATCATGGGAGATCTGCCGTTTTATGTCGGACTTGACAGTGCGGATGTCTGGCAGAATCAGGAGGACTTCCTGCTGGATCCGCAGGGAAATCCAAGTCATATCGCAGGGGTACCACCGGATTATTTCAGTGAAAACGGACAGCGCTGGGGAAACCCGATCTATAACTGGAAGCAGATGAAGAAGGATCACTATGATTTTTGGATGGAGCGTCTTGCCTGGAATCAGCAGCAGTATGATATCATCCGTCTGGATCATTTCCGTGCCTTTGATACCTATTGGAAAATACCGGCATCCTGTCCGACTGCGAAGGACGGGGAATGGATCATGGGACCTTCCTATGAGTTTTTCGATGAGGTATTTCGCAGATTTCCGGATATTCGCCTGATTGCAGAGGATTTAGGCGATTTACGCAGACAGGTTGGCAAGCTGCGTGACCATTACGATTTGATGGGGATGAATGTCATTTCCTTTGAGCTGCAGCCCAAGCTGCTCAAGAAACCCCGTAAGGAGCATATCATTTTGTATACGGGAACACATGATAATGACACACTGGAGGGCTTTTATCAGCAGCTGACACAAAATCGCCGCATTGCTCTGCGCAGATTTTTCCATAACTGCGGTTATGATAACCGGATGTTCCATGAGCTGGTAATTCGCTATTGTCTGGATAGTGCTGCCGATGTTGTAATTCTTCCAATGAGTGATATTCTCGGCCTAAAGAGTGAGGGGCGACTGAATACACCGGGAACGATTGGCAGTCCCAACTGGGAGTGGAAGGTTAAGAATCTCAAAGAATTTTATGCGCTGCTGCCTAAGCTGGGGGAATGGATTCAAACAAGCGGGCGTAGCTGATCGTCGCAAGCGTGCAGGAGGCAGAGCCTTCATACGCATGCATGTATGAGAAAATAAAACAGGGTAATCCAACGATTGAAGGTATCAATGGCAGGCTGGATTACCCTTTTCATAAACACCTGAAAGTAAAGGTTTCTTTATATCTGTGCTTTTATTGTATGCAGCACATTGCAAAATACAATAAAAGGAAAGGAAATCGAAGCAAGCGGGGCTGCCGCACATAGAAAAGGCTTTCCCATCCGTGGTGGAATGGAAAAGCCTGTTTAGATACTGCTTTTATAGTGATGCCTGTACGGTATTTCTGCGATATGATAGAAATCAGCGATTCTGGTTTGGCGCCTGCTGAGAGGAGCCCTCATCCGTAGAGGATGCTGTATTATCTGCTTCACCGAGTGTTACGGTAAAGGTTTTTGTAGAACGATCCCGCAGCACGGTAATTTTCATCGTTTCTCCTGCCTTGTGGGAATTGACGGCTGTTTTCACATCGGAGATGCTTTCCACATCCTTGTCGTCCACCTTTAAAATCTGATCGCCGGCCTGCAAGCCTGCCTTATCTGCAGCCTTGCCCTTTACTACACTGTTGATATAGACCTGTGTGCTTGTATCGGAGCTAAACGGATTGTTGCTGGTGCCAAGCGTCAGCGTCACCCCCAGTGATGCACGGCCCTTTACATAACCGTTTTCAATCAGGTTTGTTATGACATCCTTCGCACGGTCGATTGGAATGGCAAAGCCCAGCCCTTCAATATTGGAGCCGCTTGACTTGGCGTTTACGATACCGATCAATTCGCCCTGATCATTGAACAATCCACCACCGGAATTTCCCGGATTGATGGCAGCATTTGTCTGTAGAAGGTGCATGGTCTGATTGTCGATCGTAACCTCCCGATCCAGTGCGGAAATAATGCCGCTTGTTACGGTGCCGCCGAGCTCACCGAGTGGATTTCCAATAGCGACCGCCGTGTCACCGACCTCCAGCTTGGAGCTGCTGCCCATGACCGCCGGCTTCAGATTCGCTGCCTCTATTTTGATAACCGCCAGATCGGTGGATGCGTCGGTTCCGATCAGCTTGGCATCATAGGATTTTCCATCCTTGGTTGTCACCTTGATTTTACTTGCACCTTCAATGACGTGATTGTTTGTCACGATGTATCCATCCTTGCTCAGAATGACACCGCTGCCGGCACCGGATTGCACCGCCTGCTGGAAATATTCATTTGTGGAAACGGATTCCGTTTTGATTTCCACAACACTGTCCATTGCTTCGTTTGCGATATCCTTAACCGACATACTGGTTGCATTTGCAGTATTGTTCTTGGAAGAATTGGTTTTCTCAACTGCCTGATAAAGAACGGTTCCATTTCCATCGCCCTTGCTCAGCTGATATGCCAGTGTGGCACCTCCAAAGCCGCCTCCGATGGATACCAGCAGACATCCGCTGATAATGCAGGCATTGCGGTGTCGTTTGACAAACGATGGCTTCCTATCCTTCTGCGGGGCTGGCCCGGAAGCATCCATGTTCATTTCAGGGTTCTGTGTTTTTTCATTGAACGAATTCTGTTTCGTTTCTTCCTCATTATGTTCTTCATATACTTCAAAGTCTTCCATGTGTGTGTCCTCCTTTTATGCATAAGACTACAAGTGACATAGTCATTTTACGTGTCTTATTTTACAAAAACATTATCTCAGAAAAATATAGCAAATGTGTGAATTTCTTATGAATTCTGGATGGAATGTGTGAAAACATGCCGCAAAAAATCGAAAAAAACAGATTTTACGCAGAAAAACACGGAAACTTCCTTAACCATACAGACATGTTGTGCTATAATGAAAAGGGATTTTCTGAAAAGAAATGAATATCGTCTGTATTTTGCGATTAACATAAGAGAAAAGAGAAGTAAAAAAGTCGGAGGGTAAAACACATGGCTAAAACTACGAAAAAGAAAACATTGACTAAGAAATCGACAGCAAAGGCAACTACAAAGGCTGCAGCTAAGACTGAAACAAAAGCGGCACAGGAGCAGCTGAAGCTGACAGCGGAGCCGGAAGCGAAGAAAATAACCGCAGAGAAGGAACCGGAAAAAATCACAACGAAAAAGGTTGAGAAAATCACAACCGCCAAGGAGGCAGAAAAGCTGACGACAGCCCCTGCACCGGAAAAAATTGAGACAAAGGAAGCTGTAAAGCTGGAAACAAAGACAGCGAAAGCTTCAGAAAAAGCTGAAGAAAAGCTGACGGAAGCAAAAGCGGAGGCTAAGAAGAAACCGGCAGCGAAGAAAACTGCAGCAAAGAAAACAGTGAAAAAAGAAGAGAGTAAAGAGGAAGCGGCAAAGGCTGAAGAGAAGCCTGCAAAGAAAGCTGCCAAAAAATCAGCGGGAAAAACAGCAGCAGCGAAGGCGGCTGAGCCAGCAGCAAAAAAGGCTGTGAAGAAGAGCGAGGAAAAGAAGGCAGAGAAGAAGCCGGCAGTCAAAAAGCCGGCAGTCAAAAAGCCGGCAGCGAAAAAAGCTGCACCGAAAAAGGCTGATAAGGAAAAGCTGGAAGCCTATGCTGCATTGTCTTTGGACGAAGCGATTCAGAAGGCACAGGCGATGGGTGTACAGCATGTATATGAAGACTACACAAGATTCCTTCTTGATGAGGCAGACAGTAAGCAGATTGCGAAAAACATCATTGATGGAAACGCTCTATTAGACAAAGGCTTCACATATGATAAGGACGGCTTCGATACAGACTTGATTTCTGTCGTTCTGGAAAAGGTGGCAGATACCATGGATGTTAAGGCTATGGATTATAAAGAGCTGAAGAAGGATATCGCTGCATGTCTGAAGGCTGAGATGAAAGACGATGCAGAAGCAAATGCTGCGGAATACCTGAAGGAATTCAAGGTGTGTGAGAAGCTGCTGATGATCGGGCAGCGCAAAAACATTACCGATGCAGCAATCGTTAGTGATCTGATTGGTGCGGATGTGGATGCATTTGTAGCGCATTTCTTCCAGTTTGCATATGCGATTCTGCCAAGCTGGCAGTATGATGATGTAAAATTCTATGAGGATTTTGCATTCGCTGTTCTATCCCAGTACAGTGATCTGTATGAGAAATATCAGTTGAATATCCTGTTGGATGTAGCGGATCTTTATATCAAGCATGGTGATTTCGGTCATGGTGATGAATGCTACGGCTATATCCTGCGCGACAACCAGATTAAGGATTATATTTATTACCGTTTTGCTTCTGTGTATGAAAGCATTGACTTCAACAAGGCGAAAGCACTTGCCTATGAGTCATTACAGTATGTTGACGGGCGTTATACGTACTACCAGAGCATCATGGATATCATCAATAAATAAAGAAAGCTATGACCGGGAATCCTGTGATTTTCGGTCTTTCTTTATGCTGTTAATACTGGAAACCAATACCGGCAGCGAAGCAGGATTTCTCTATGCTATCGAGAATGCAAAAACAGGATAACATTATAAGTCATTTATAAATCGAGGTGTGTTTCTTATAGGCGGTGGTATATAGTATTCCCTGAGGCAATCGTGGTGTGAAAAGGAATGTTTTTTCTAAAAAATAAAAAAAACGCTTGACGTAATGGAATATTATTTGTTATACTATACAGGCAGTTAGAAGTATGGCGCGTTGGAGAAACGGTTAACTCACTTGCCTTTCACGCAAGCATTCACGGGTTCGAATCCCGTACGCGTCACCATGTACAAATTTAACGAACTATGACAAATAGTTCGTTTTTTTATAAATCTGTGGTATCTGACTATAATCTTTCCTTAAAGTTTATAGTCGGGTACCACTTTTTTGTTATTCGGAGGTAAGGATATGGCTGATAAAACGGACATTATACGCAATAAAAGAATCGTTTCTAACTTCACTCCGCAAGAAATGGAGCAAGTGGAAGAGCTTAGAACGCGAGTAAATATCAATACCTATGGAAAATTAGTTCGTGTTATCTTACTTGCCATTGCCAGAAACCCTGAGTTTGCGTTCCTTGCTTCTAAAGATGATGTTTGGGATGACTTACCTGAGGACATCAGAGAAAATATAGCATTGATTAGTAAGCTTGACGACACATTGGATATTCTGAATGATCAGGGGGTGTTCGATGGGGATGGAGAGGAGGTAAAGAATGGTCCCGGGACTTGAGTTGATAAAAAAGATCCATGCCGGTGCTGATGATACCTGTTATTCCTCCATCCTCACCACTTGGGAAGAAAAATCGAGGTATGAACGATTGGAAGAACTGATGTCTCTTTTATGTAAAGGTATGGATATGCAAACGGCTGTAAATCAGCTGCATATCACTCCGGCCGGCGCAAAAGCTTTGCTGAAGGATTGCGAACATATCCGGATGGATAAAGGAAAACGATGTATGTATGATCATATGCTACAGACCTCTATCTTTCTGGACCAATGTGAAGAAATGATATGCGCTCAAGCGGAAGATGTCTATTACTCACTCAATAGCTTTTATAAGCCTAAGAAAGCAGGCAGTAATGTCAGACATATCAATGCTATGGT
The DNA here is from genome assembly GCA_003481775.1 of Clostridiaceae bacterium OM02-2AC. GTDB lineage: Bacteria > Bacillota_I > Bacilli_A > Erysipelotrichales > Erysipelotrichaceae > Clostridium_AQ. The sequence goes on along the minus strand of QULU01000018.1, from coordinate 1,475 downwards.
ATTGGATTTTGACTATTACAAGGATGACAGGTTTATGGACTGGGAAGCTGAAAGATTTTACAAAAAGAAGGTAAAGGACAAGCTTCCCTTCCCTCCGACTGCTGTCATGGATTCCGGTCGTGGTCTTTATGTCATCTATGCATTCCAGCACTGTTCCTACCATATGGAAGGTCTCTACAGAGCCATCATGAAGGCGTTCTATATCCGTTTTGAAGAATTATGCATCGATGCCGGTGCGATGCTCATCACGCAGGTGATACGACTACCCGGTACGATCAACAGTAAATCCGGAAGACAGGTAAGGATCTTGCAGTATGAGGATACGGATTACCGTATCCAGGATTTCATTGAAATGCTCCCCTGGTCAGTGATGGAGGTCAAGCAACATCGGCTGAAAAAGGAAAAAAAGAAAAAGCCGGAGAAGGAAGTGAAAAAGGACATATCGGCAAGGAAACCTTATTTTAAAGATTTCTATGAAGACATGCGAAAGCTGATCATCCTAAGGAATCATAACTGCCAGTATGAAGGATACCGAGAGTTGCTGCTATATCTTGTAAGAGAAAGAGCCGTCTAGTCGGGATATACGATCAAGGAATCGGTCGACCTTGCTATGGAGCTGAATAAGGAGATGCATCAGCCCTTGTCTGAAAAGGAAGTGGAAACTGTTTGCAGACCATCGCCGGGGAGACACAAATGTTCGATTGCGAAGATCATCGAAAAACTGAATATCGTGGTGGTTGAGCAAAAAAGGCTAAGAGTACTTAAGCGGAAGTGGTTGAAGAAATCAGAGTATGCCAAAAGGAAACGCAAGAATACACTGACGAATCTAACACCCAAACAGCAGGAGATCCTGGAAAGGAGAACGAGAGTATGTGAACTGAAGAACGTACATCATCTGAAGAACAAAGATATCGCCGATATCCTTGCGGTCGACAGATCTCTAGTCACGAGGGACCTGCAGCATATCAAGCAGAATCCCTCCAGATTCAAGATCTTATTAAAAGATTACATGGATAGGCTGAAGGAAAGAAGAGAAACCGATGACTATCGACTACGGCTCACCTATCAAAGGCAACAACAGCTTGAAAAATGGATGGGGTATGCACAGACAGCCCTGGATTACCTAGTACGTGATCTGGATGTGTCCGTGACCTAAACACAAGCGGAAACGAGGGCTATAGAAATACGTTAATTTAGCAGGTATGCCTAAACCTATATCGAAGAAACAACTCCTAAAACGGCTGAAAACAAGCCGTGGCGCATGTACTCAGATGTGCAGAGATAAGGGAGTTGCAAAAAAATAGGCAGCATTGAAAAATCTGTGCAAGGGTGTTTTCGAAGAAGTATGACAACCATAAGTTTCCTCTTAAATAGCCTTTTGAGGGGCATCCCCTTGCTGACGAAAACGAAAGAAAGAAGGACAAGAACATGAAAGAATACAGCATAAAACTAAGACTTACGGCAACAGAGGCAGA